>CAXPQP010000058.1:0-64539 GCA_964219495.1 Leeuwenhoekiella sp.
GGGACCGGGGATTTTATCATAAATGGGTAAAAACCGCATTATATCATTTTGCTTTTCAGCTTGTACTCAATGCCTCGTGGTCTATATTTTTCTTTGGTGGCAAGCAAATATTCCCAGCATTACTAATTATTGCAACGCTATTTATTTTTTTATTATTCACCTACAGATGGTTCAAGGTAGTAAACACGGTGGCTGCATACCTATTAATACCTTATATAATATGGGTAGGTTTTGCTACAGTACTCAACTTTGAAATTTGGAGACTTAACTAATAGCACTATTCCTGAAAACGAGCAGCAATTGCCTGAGCTGCTAAATACCCGCCGGTCCATGCATTTTGAAAATTGAAACCTCCTGTAACCGCATCAATATTAAGCACCTCCCCAACCAGATACAGATTTTCATATTTCTTTGATTCAAAAGTTTTGAAATTAATCTCTTTAAGATCAACTCCTCCTGCAGTCACAAACTCGTCTTTAAAAGTGCTTTTTCCATTAACCTCATACATCCCGGCACTCAATTGTGTATTAAGATTGGATAGTTCACTTGATGTCAAATCAGCCCATTTTTTTGATGGATTTATTGCAGAAGCTTCAATTAGACGGTGCCATAATCTTTTGGGAATATCAAATGGAGTATAAGTAGCAATATTCTGTTTAGCGAGATCAAGACGAAATTGAATCAACTTCTCTGCAACTTCATCTTGAGACAACTCTGGAAGCCAGTTCACCTTAATTTTAAATTGATAATTCAATTCTTTCAATTCCTGCGCACCCCAGGCCGACAATTTTAAAATTCCCGGTCCGCTTAAACCCCAGTGCGTAATTAAAACAGGCCCTTGAGCCCCTTCTTTTGAAATGGTAGAATTGTCTAGTTTCAAATTCTCATTTTCTAAATTGAGAAGAGTAACGGTGGCCTCACTACTTAAGCCCGCGAGGTTTTTTATACGTTCGTCCGTTATATTAAAAGTAAATAAGGAAGGCACTTGTGGCACCAGGTCAAAATTCAACTTTTTAAGCACCTGTAGCATTTTTGGATTACTACCAGTTGCAACTACTAAAGATCTTGCAACAAACAATGAAGTTTTATTCAGAACCTGCCAACCAGCTTCTATTGGTTTGATCTGTGTTACCGAACTTTTCTTTAGGATTTGAACATTATACTTCTGTGCTTCCTTAATAAAGCAATCAATGATCGTTTGGGAACTATCTGACACAGGAAACACGCGCCCATCCTCTTCAATCTTCAATTCAACACCCAGGCTATCAAACCATTGCATGGTATCTCCAGTCATAAATGAATGAAAAGGCCCCAAAAGTTCTCTATTACCACGAGGATAAAATTGGGTAAGTGGCTTAGGTTCAAAAACACCATGTGTCACATTACATCTCCCACCACCCGAGATACGGACCTTTTCAAGCACCTCACCTCCACGTTCCAAAATTGCGATTGACAAATTAGGTTGAGCCTGGGCACAATTTATAGCAGTAAAAAATCCAGCAGCACCTCCTCCAATAATTAAAACATCAAAATCCATTTAGCAAATATAATTCTGCAAATATAAAATGTTACAAGTACATTAATATCAATAAAGGCTTAATCGATTTAGCCTCTCTATTTTCAACACTTTTAAAAAATCCTTTTGCTAGAAGAATTTGCCGAAAATTTGACGTTATGCAGGTTCATAAAAGTGCAAAAAAATCAAATTTCAGCAATTTTAACACTCCTATGGGAAAAAATTTCAAATTTCCTGTTAAGATAGACCTCTCCAATATTTTTTAAAACAATTTCAAAAGCGTTGAATTTTTGATAATTTTTGTTGAATTATTTATCATACTATTAATTAATCGTCAAATTATTATCAATAAACGTATAATTTACATTTTTCATAACGATATCGATTTCGTTACTTAAACGTTATAGTTTGCCCTTTTTATTTAATTATTTATATAAATTTGGTCACCAAGAAACGCTTTTGGAAAACCAAATAATTCAATTAAAAATTTCAAACTTATGAAGCATGTAATACTTAGAGGTATGTTGTTTTTTGCTTCGCTACTACTGGCAGGTATGGCGAATGCCCAAACAGTGACCGGAACAGTATCGGAACCTAACGGTCCATTGCCCGGCGCAAACGTTCTCGTTAAAGGAACTACAAATGGTACGACTACAGATTTTGATGGTAAGTATACCCTCAACAATGTAGCTTCTAATGCCACTTTGGTTATTAGTTATGTAGGTTTTGCTCAGCAAGAAGTTGCTGTTAATGGTAGATCTACAGTAAATGTAACTTTGCAGGAAGACGCTGCAGCTCTTGAAGAAGTAGTAGTTATTGGTTACGGTACTACAACTGTTAAGGATGCTACAGGATCTGTATCTTCGGTAACTTCTGAAGATTTCCAGCAAGGGGTAATCCAATCACCTGAGCAGTTAATTCAAGGTAAAACTGCGGGTGTTCAGATTTCTGAATCTTCTGGTGAGCCAGGTGCTGGTATTTCAGTAAGAATTCGTGGTACAAACTCTATACGTTCTGGTAACAACCCACTTTTCGTAATTGATGGTGTGCCACTTACTACTGGAGGTGCTCCAGGTGGTAATGCTGCTGGTGTAGGTGCTACTCCAACCAGAAACCCATTGAGCTTCCTTAACCCTAATGATATCGAAAGTATATCTGTACTTAAAGATGCTTCTGCAACAGCGATCTACGGTTCGCGTGGTGCAAACGGGGTTATCATCATTACTACTAAAGGTGGTCGTGGGGCTAGCGAAGGTCGTTTTGAATTCAACAGCTCTGTAAGTTACTCAGCTCCACAGCAAAAGTATGACTTGCTTGATAGAGATGGATTCCTTGATGCTATTGAAAGCGTTGGAGGAAACCGTGCTAATGCTGATTTCGGTTTTAATACTGACTTTCAGGATTTCTATACCAGAACTACTTTCTCTTCAAGAAACGATTTAAGCTACTCTAAGAGTCACAACTCTGGAAACATTCGTGCATCTATTGGATATAGCGATACTCAGGGGGTTGTTAAGAGCTCATCACAAGAGCGTATCACAGGTCGTCTTAACGCTACTCAGCGTTTATTTAACGACAAACTTACTTTAAGCGGTCAGTTCACATTGTCTCGTGTAAATGATGAGTTTGCTCCAATTTCTGGTACTGCTGGTTCTACCGGTGACTTAATTGGCGCTTCTATCACTGCAAACCCTACTTTCCCAGAAAGTACAACTTTTGATCCAGGAGGAAACATATTAAACCCAGCGAGTCTTTTAGCTAACTTCCAGGGCCTTTCTAACACAAACCGTTTCTTAGCAAACGTATCTGCTGAATACGAACTATTTGAAGGCTTTAAACCTAAAGTTACTGTAGGTATGGATAAAGTAGATGCTGAAACTACTTCAGTTTTCGCTCCAACTGTATTAGGACTTAATGGTGTAACTAATATTGGTCGTGGTAACTACAATGTTGCAGATCAGGACAACAAACTTTTAGAAGCTACATTAAACTACAACAAAACCTTTGGTGAAATCGCAGTTGATGCGGTAGTTGGTTACTCATACCAAGAGTTCGCACGTAATGGATTTGGTTCTGAAGGAGCTGGATTTAACACTAGCAACCTTGGTGAAATGGCAGACCAATTAGAGAGCACTTATAACACTATCGATGGATTGATTGACGGTAGCTACTCTGTATTTGGTTACGGAAATGACGGAACTTACTTAAACCGTATTCTTCCAAGTATCGATTTAACTGGTACTTTACCAGGAGGATTTGAGCGTTTGATCCCTGCTTACGTACTTAACTATTCTTACGATAACACAGATTATCTTCAATCTTACTTTGCTCGTGCTAACTTTACCTTATTCGATAAGTTCTTATTAACAGGAACCTATAGAATTGACGGTTCTTCTACATTCGGTGAGAATCAGCGCTATGGTAAATTCCCTTCTGGAGCTTTTGCTTGGCAATTACATAAAGAAGATTTCATCCCAGAAAGTTTCTCTACTTTAAAACTTCGTTTAGCTGCGGGTCGTGTAGGTAGCCAGGAAGGTTTAGGATATGGATTATTTATCTACCGTACTGTGGCTGCAGGTGGTGGAATTAGCAACGACCTTAACGTATTACCAAGACCTGGTACTGCAATTGTAGGTGGTTTCCCTAACCCAGATCTTAAATGGGAATCTACTACAGACCTTAACGTTGGTTTAGATTTTGGTTTCAACAACGACCGTCTTAGCGGTACCGTTAACGTTTACCGTAAAGAAACGAAAGACCTTTTACTTACTACTGAACTTGCTGCTCCTGGATCAGGAACTATTTTCCGTAACTTAAGTGATGGATCTATCGTAAACTCAGGGGTTGAATTATCATTAGACTATGGATTTATTGAAACTGAAGATTGGGATTTCTCTGCTAGCTTCAACATTGCTTACAACAGCAACGAAGTTAAAGATGTACCTGTGCCTATTAACGCTGGTCCAATTAACGGTAACGGTTTAACAAATGCATACGCTCAGCGTCTACAAGCTGGTCAGCCTTTGTTCTCTTACTATATGGCTAAATTCACAGGATTTGATTCTGATGGCAACCCTACTTACTATGACTTTGATGGTGATGGTGTTGGTGACCCAGATTTAGATAAATTCTTTATCGGTGAAGATGCAGTGCCAGATGTAAACGCAGGTCTTTCTTTAAATGCTAGATACAAGAACTTTGACATGTCTGCTTACTTAACCGGACAGTTTGGTTTCTCTGTTTACAATGCTACTGCTACCGCATTCTTTACAAAAAGTGCACTTTTAATTCAGAAAAATGTTACTGAAAACGTAGTTGGGACTTCTGAAAACCCAGGTTCTACTGTATCTGTTTCTAGCAGATTCTTAGAAAAAGGAGATTTCGTACGATTCCAAACATTATCTTTTGGTTACAATGTTCCTGTACGTGAAGATGGTTTCGTAGATTCATTAAGATTCTCATTAACCGGTCAAAACTTGTTCTTATTCACGGGTTACAGCGGTTTAGATCCAGAAATCTCTACAAGTACTGGTAACTTGAATGCTTCCGCTATACCAACTGCTGGTATTGACTATGCTGCATATCCAAGACCATTGACTGTTACATTTGGTTTAAATGCTACTTTCTAAAAAAATTATTATGAGAAAAAAACGTAAAACAATGACAAACTTTATGAAAGTTATGTTGTCATCTTTAAGTGTTGCGGTCCTTGCTATATCTTGTACCAACTTAGAGATTGAACAAACAGATTCACTCTTTGAAGATCCTAATGATGCATCATTCCAAGGGGTTGCAGACCCTGCATCCTTTGTTGATGATATTTACAATGCGCTTCGTGGTCAAATTGGTAACCAGGCAGATTTCTTCGCCTTAAGTGAGGTAACCACTGACGCTGCATTAGTTCCAACTCGTGGTTCTGACTGGGGGGATAATGGTATCTGGAGACAATTACACCAGCACAACTGGAGAGCCAGTCACCAGTTTATCGAGGCTACCTGGAACCAGTGGAACAACACACACTTTAGAGCTGCTCAGGTATTATCTGATTTAACTCAGGCTAATACTGAGATTAAGGCTAATGCTTCTTTCCTACGTGCATTAGGTGTATTCTTTGTATTAGACAACTTTGGGCAAGTGCCAATTAGAGATGTAACTGCTACTCCATTTGTTGACCCTGTAGTTTTAACAGGACAAGATGCTGTTGATCTAATCGTTTCTGATTTAAATAATGCTATTGCTAATTTACCAGCAGTAGGTCCTGGTTCTGGCGTAGGAGATAGTGGTTCTCCAAATGCTCGTGCTTCAAAAGCTGCTGCTCGTTATTTATTAGCTAAAGTTTTACTTAACAAGCATATCTATGTTGGAGGTGAGCCTCAAACTGCAGATATGAATCAGGTTGTCTCTTTAGTTAATGAAATTGAAGGTCAGGGTTATGGTTTAGTTGATGGTTATTTCGACATTTTTAGAAATACATTAGACAACGAAACGATTTGGTTTATTCCTACTTCTGTAGAAAACCGAATCTGGAATGGTCTTCACTACAATCAGGGTGTTGAAATCTCTGGTGGTGGTTGGAATGGTTTCTCAACTCTTGCAGAGTACTACGATATGTTTGAAGGAGACCCTAACGTAAACACTCCAGGTTCTGGTCAGGAAGAGCGTAGAGGTTATGTACCTACTAGCGGAGTACCTGCAAATTCATTTGCTGGAGCATCAGACTCTAACAACGACGGTATTGCAGATGGATCAAACATTGGTTTTGGATTCTTAATTGGACAACAATATAGTCTTACAGGAACACCATTAAATGATCGTGCTGGAAAACCACTTACATTTAAAAGAAACTTTGTTAATAATAATGGCGAGTCTAGTTTGTTGAATAATGATGAAACTACCGGTATACGTGTTCAGAAATACAATGCTCGTTATGGTGGTTATGTTCAACACGAGATCTTCTTCCGTTATGCAGATGCTTATCTTATGAAAGCAGAAGCAATGTTTAGAGCTGGTCAAGATCCTACTGCAATGATCAATACTTTAAGAGTATTGCGTGATGCTACTCCATTTACTTCACCAGTAACTGCTCAGGATATATTAGATGAAAGAGGACGTGAGCTTTATGCTGAATTCTGGAGAAGAAATGATATGATTCGTTTCGGTCAGTACACTCGTGACTGGGAATTGAAAGACCCTGCTGCTGTAGGTGACACAAACAAGAACTTATTTCCTATTCCTGCTAACCAGTTAATTCTTAACCCTAATTTGGTTCAGAATCCTGGATACTAGTTTTTAAGTTAATTGAATTAGAGAAAAGAGGATCATTTTTTAAATGGTCCTCTTTTTAAATTAGTACCCTTTCGTTTATTGTTCTTTTTACACTAAAAAGATCATAAAAACAAAGCTTCAAGCCTTTCAATTGGCATTCATTGTGCCTATATTCCCCTAAAATTAGAGTACACCCAATGTCCCGCATTTACCTCGCTTTTTCACTCATCATATTGCTAAATAGTTCTTGCACTAAGGAGGAAGAAAACGCATTCTTGTTAGATGAGCGCAAAGATTCGGGTATCAATTTCAGTAACGATCTCAACAGTACTCCCCAACTCAACATTCTAAACTACCTGTATTTTTATAACGGTGCAGGTACTGCAATTGCAGACTTTAATAACGATGGTCTTGCAGACATCTATTTTACCGGAAATCTGGTTGAAGATAAACTCTACCTCAATGAAGGTAATTTCAAATTCAAGGATATTAGCAAGGAAGCCGGTATTGCAAATTCTGACTTTAACACAGGTGTCACCACCGTTGACATAAATGCAGATGGCTTACTTGACATTTACGTTTGTACGGTAAGTGGACATCTCGATCTAAAAGGGCATAATAAACTTTACATCAATCAAGGTGTAGAAAATGGAATTCCTGTATTTAAAGAAGAGTCTTCAAAATACGGCCTCGCCTACCAAGGTCTTTCTACTCAGGCATCATTTTTCGATTACGACAAGGATGGTGATTTAGATATGTATTTGCTGAATCATTCAGTTCATCCCAATTCAAATTATGGCAGAGCTGCTATTCGCAAGGTTGCAGATAGCATTCGCGGAGATAAACTATTTCAAAATAATAACGGCTCGTTTACCGATGTCACTTCGCAATCTGGAATTCTAAGTAGTCGCATAGGCTATGGTCTCGGTGTTTCAGTTTCTGATCTAAATAATGACAACTACCCTGATTTATATATTGCTAATGACTTTTTTGAGAATGACTATATCTATCTCAACAATCAGGATGGAAGTTTTACTGAAGTAAATACCTCCCAGCAACTTCTAGGGCATACCTCCCACTTTTCTATGGGAAGTGCCATTGCAGATCTTAACAATGACAGCAATCCAGATATTTTAAGTCTTGATATGCTTCCGGAAAATCTGGAAGTCCTGAAGGCTTCAGGAACTGAATATTCTTATCCCATTTACCAAAATCAGTTACGCAACGGGTATAGCTATCAGTTTATGCAGAATGCGCTTCAACTAAATCTTGGAAATCTGCGATTTGCGGAAACCGCTTTCCAAAGTGGCATTGCTGCGACTGAATGGTCCTGGAGTCCACTGGCTGCCGATTTTGACAATGATGGCTACAAGGATTTGTACATCGCAAACGGAATCTTAGGCGCTACAAATGATATGGACTTTGTAAGTTTCATATCCAACGAGTCTATCCAAAAGCGTCTGGGCAAAAATATGTCTGAAGCAGAAATGGAATTCATAAAACAACTACCTCAAACTCACGTCGCCAACTACGTTTATAAAAATAATACAGATGGCACTTTTACAGATGTCACTAATAGCTGGACGTCTAACTTACCAAGCTTTAGCAATGGAGCGGCCTATGCCGATCTGGACAATGACGGAGATTTAGATATTGTAGTGAATAACATTAACTCCAAAGCAACACTACTCGAAAACAAAACCGAAAATCCAGGGATTCAAATTCAGTTTAAAGGAGAAAAAGGAAATACATTTGGAATAGGAGCCAAAGTCACTGCTTACTCCGGCGAAGCAATTCAATACTTTGAGAATTATACAACTACAGGCTTTATGTCTGCCGTACCGCCATCGGTATTTATAGGTTTGGGCATAAACACTCAAATAGATTCACTTCAAGTCATTTGGCCATCTGGAAAAAGTCAAATGCTAACGGCTATCTCACAAAATACCATTCTTGACGAGCAAAATGCTCAGAACAAACTTTCAAAAAGCACGACTTCAAAATCAGATATAACCTGGATTCAGGATACACTTAGTCTAAACTTTAAACATCAGGATGCTGCATCAATAGAATTTAGTCGTGATCCACTTATCCCTTATGCAGGAACCAATACCGGACCTGCTATCACAAGTGGCGATATAAATGGTGATGGCCTTGAAGATCTGATAATAACTGGCGCCAAAGCTCAAAAAACCACGATTTTCATTCAAAATACCGACGGTAGTTTCGAAGAAAATCAACTTCCAGATTCAAATCAGGATGCTATTAACGAAGACACAGCGGTTGCTCTTTTTGATGCCGATAATGATGGAGATTTAGACCTCGTAATTGCAAGTGGCGGTAATGAGTTCACTCAGGGAAATCCTTTAACACCCAGACTCTACCTAAATTCAAATGGCAGATTTGAAAAAATCAAAGATGCATTTAAAGGTATCGAACTCAATGCCTCCCAAATTTCAGCCGTTGATTTAAACAAAGACGGCAGTATAGATTTGGTAATTACCAGTGATTTGGTTCCGCATCAATTTGGTGCCACTCCTAATCAGTATATTTTAATGAATGATGGAACCGGCAAGTTTAAAGATGTAACCATAAACTATGCTCCTGAGTTCAAAACTATCGGAATTGTAAAAGATATCGTTTGGGCAGACTTAGATCAAAATGGTTACCCCGATGCAGTTGTAAGCGGTCACTGGATGCCAATTTCTATTTTTCTCAATGACGGCAAGAATTTGAAATTAGCAGAATCAGGAAGCTTTGCAAATTCAAGCGGACTTTGGAATAGCATTAAAGTAGCCGATTTTGATCGTGATGGTGATTTTGATATTGTAGCGGGTAACTGGGGTTTAAACTCACGCCTTACCGCTTCGGTTGATGCTCCACTCAATCTGTACCGCTACGATTTTGATGGTAATGGAAAGATCGATCCCGTAACCACCTATTTCTACAGAGGAACAGAAACGGTCTTGGCGACCAAAGATGAATTGGTTAAACAGCTTCCTTTCCTAAATAAACGTTTTCTGAGTTATCACGCTTTCGCGAAAGCGAGCATTACCGATTTATTATCTGCTGAAAAACTTGAAAAAGCAGAAAATAAACAGGTCTATACACTGGCAACTACTTATTTTGAAAATACAGGGAATCTGAATTTCAAAGCACACCAATTGCCTTTTATGGCTCAAATAACTAGTGTTAAAAGCATAATTACTGAGGATTTTAATAACGACGGACTAAAAGATTTGCTGTTATTGGGTAATGATAGTGAAATCAGTACCCAACTGGGCAGACTTGATGCTTCGCATGGAGTATTTTTGCTCAATACAGGCACAACATTTGAATATGCAGATGCACCGCAAATCAATATTACTGGAGCGGTGCGTAGCAGTATACATTTTAAATTCAATAACGAACCCGTAATCATACTGGGACGCAATAACGACAAACCTATTTTAATACGAAAAGTAACTGTAGATGAATAGCTTAAAACAGATCACATTACTGGGATTATGCCTTCTGGCAGCTGCCTGTGGTAAAGACCAGGCAGAAACTGAAGAACATACTTCTCAGGAACCTAAACTCTTTACCCTACTCGATTCGGAAACTACCGGAATTGATTTTGTAAATGCCATTCAGAATGAGAAGAATTTCAACATCTTTAAATACCGAAATTTCTACAATGGTGGTGGTGTTGCTATAGGGGACATCAATAATGATGGACTTGCCGATATTTATATGACGGCAAATATGGGTCAAAATAAACTTTACCTCAATAAAGGTGATTTTAAGTTTGAGGACATTACCGAAAAAGCAGGTGTAGGAGGTAATAAACCCTGGTCTACCGGAGTGGTAATGGCAGATGTTAATGCTGATGGCTTATTGGATATTTATGTAAGCAATGCGGGTAATATGGAGGGTGACAATCACGACAATGACCTCTACATCAACAACGGGGACCTCACCTTTTCTGAAAAAGCTGCCGAATACAACCTTGCAAAAACAGGATTCTCTACACAGGCGAGTTTCTTTGATTACGACAAAGACGGAGACCTTGATGTGTACATTCTGAATAACAGCAACGTTCCGGTAAGTGGTTTAGGATACGCCGAGCAACGTGACACACGGGCTGAAAACTGGCAAAATGTACCCGATATTTTTAAGGGAGTTGGTGATTTATTGATGCGTAATGACGGGGATACTTTTACTGATGTAAGTAATGAAGCTGGCATTTATGGTAGCCTTATCGGTTTTGGCCTGGGGGTGATGATTACCGACATCAACAATGATTTATGGCCAGACATCTATATCTCAAACGACTTTTACGAGCGGGATTATCTCTACATCAATCAAAAAGACGGGACTTTTAAAGAAGAAATTAAAGAATGGACCTCTCACCTGTCGCTTTCTGCGATGGGAGTTGATATTTCTGATGTAAACAATGATGGTTTGCAGGATATCTTTATTACCGATATGCTTCCGGAGCCCGAAGAGCGCGTAAAATCGGTTATGGAATTTGACAGTTATAACGTGTATAAACTTAAACAGAGCAAAGATTTCTATCAGCAGTTTATTCAGAATACACTTCAAATCAATAATGGGAATGGTACTTTTTCTGAAACGGCTTACTACAGTGGTGTTGATGCGACAGACTGGAGCTGGGCCGGCTTACTCGTTGATCTCGACAACGATGGCTACCGTGATATTTACGTTACAAATGGTATTAACCACGATCTGACAGATCTGGATTTTGTTGACTTTTTTGCTAACGAAATCATTCAGAAAATGGCACTTACAGGAAGACGCCAGGCAATTGATTCGATTATAGATAAAATGCCTAAAAAGCCACTTCCCAACGCTGTTTATCAAAACAAAAAGGATCTGAAATTTGAGAATGCTGCCACGCTTTGGGGGCTTGATCAACCGGGAATGTCCAATGGTTCGGCATATGGCGATCTGGACAATGACGGAGATCTTGATCTGGTTGTAAACAACGTGAATATGCAGGCTTTTATTTATCGTAATGAAGCCGAAACGCAAACCACAAACCACTTCCTAAACCTGACTTTTAAAGGTGGTGAGAAAAACCCATTTGCCATAGGTGCTTCGGTGAGACTGTACTTTGACGATCAGCAAATTTATCAGGAGTTGTATCCTGTGCGCGGTTTTCAATCATCTATGGATTATGAGATGACAATAGGTTTGGGGCAAACTCAAAAATTAGATTCTATTCGGGTATTGTGGCCAAACGACAAAACGCAACTGCTTACCGATGTTGCTACCAAACAAACTCTGGCTCTTAGTCAGGCTGAAGCAACTGAAACGTTTGTTCCGCAAAAGCGAAATACAAACAATCAATTGCTTACAGAATTGAACAATGCCAACCTTAAAGAAAATACTGAAAACGCATATAACGACTTTGACTATGAAGGTTTAATCAGCAAAAAACTTTCTCAGGAAGGTCCGGCATTGGCAGTTGGCGATGTTAACAGCGATGGTAATGATGATGTTTTTGTTGGCGCACCTAGCGGAAGTACAGCAACCTTATACCTACATACGGGTAACGGAAAACTTACCGCAAAAAATCAGGCTGCGTTTGAAACCGACAATTATTTTGAAGATACTTCTGCAGCATTGTTTGATGCAGATGGAGACGGCGATTTAGATTTGCTGGTTGCTTCCGGAGGAAATGAAGTGGGTAAAAAAGAAAATTTCAGACCTAGATTGTACCTCAACGATGGCAAGGGTAATTTCAGCAAGTCGCCAAATGAATTGCCTTCAGCATTTCAAAACATGAGTATTGTAGCGCCCAATGATTTTGATCAGGATGGTGATATAGATGTATTTATTGGTTCGCGAAGTGTTGTAGGGGTTTATGGTATCGACCCACAGCAGCTGTTTTTAGAAAATACCGGCAATGGTGTTTTTGTAGATGCTACCGAGCGATTAGGTTACGATCTTAAAGATGCCGGAATGGTAACTGATGCTATTTGGCTCGATATTGACGGTAATGGTTTTGACGATCTCATTACTGTTTCAGAATGGGGAAGTCCACACATTTACCGTAATTCTGGTCGCAGATTATCTGAAAAAGAAAGCAATCTAAGCGACAAAAGCGGCTGGTGGAATACGCTGGTTGCAAGCGATATTGACAATGATGGCGATATGGACTTGATTTTAGGAAATGAAGGCGAAAACCTGCATTATTTACCTACTGTTGAAAATCCAATGGTGATGTACATCAACGATTTTGACAACAATGGTACGATTGAGCAAATCACCACGATTCATAAAAACGGAAAAGACTATCCACTGCACCAGAAAAAAGAAATTACTGCTCAGATGTCATCTCTTAAAAAGCAAAACCTGAAAGCTTCAGATTACGCAAGAAGATATATTGACGAGATATTTTCTGCGGAAAGTCTAAAGAATGCTATTAAAAAAGAGGTTAAATATTCTCAGTCTGTGATAGCGGTAAATGACGGCAAAGGTAATTTCACTTTCAAAGCATTACCCTATCAAACTCAGCTTTCCTGTGTTTGCGATATTTTGGCAACCGATCTTAATAAAGACGGCCTAGCAGATCTTATTATGGCAGGTAACAACTTTGAATTTAAGCCTCAATACTCCCAGTTAGATGCCAACTATGGAAATGTCCTGATAAACGGCAATGATGGGTTTAACTGGCAGAATTACAGCAAAAGTGGCTTCTTTATAAAAGATGAAGTAAAACAACTGGCGACTTTTAGTGATAAAAATGGAAAAACCTTTGTAATCGCAGCGATTAACGATAAAAAGCCAAAGATTTTTGAACTCAATAATTAAATTTTTTCTGCTTGCAGTTTTAGGATTGCTAACCTTCTCGTGTACAGACAAACCCGAGTTGTTCACCAATCCAGATACTGAAAAAGCAGGTATCAGTTTTCAGAATACGATCACTCCCAGCGAGGATATGAATATCCTTGACTATCTGTATTTCTATAACGGCGGTGGTCTGGCGATTGGCGATATCAATAATGATGGTTTACCCGATATATACTTTTCAGGAAATCAGGTTAAAAACCAACTCTATCTCAATAAAGGCAACCTGAAATTTGAAGATATAACCAAAAAAGCAGGAGTAGCAGGCAACAGCGATTGGAACACTGGTGCGATTATGGGCGATGTTAATGGTGATGGCTTTCTGGATATCTATGTCTGCGCAGTTGTTGGCCTTAACGGTCTCGATGGTTATAACGAACTTTTTATAAATAACGGCGACGGTACTTTTACTGAAAGTGCCGCGCAGTACGGTTTAGATCTGGATACCTTTTCTTCTTCGGCAGCATTTTTAGATTATGATCTCGATGGCGATTTGGATATCTATATTCTCAATCACGCGGTTCATACTCAAAGTTCTTTTGGCAAAGCCGAATTGCGCTACGAGCGTAATCCACAAACCGGAGATCGTTTGATGCGTAACGACGGTGGTAAGTTTACAGATGTGAGTGAAGAGGCCGGCATTTATGGCGGAATCAATTCGTACGGACTTGGGATTGCCGTTTCCGACTTTAATCTGGATGGATATCCTGATCTATATATTGGCAATGACTTTCACGAAGATGATTATTACTACATCAACAATGGCGATGGCACATTTACTGAAGATTTAAAAGGACATTTTGGTCACACGAGCCGATTTTCTATGGGTAGTGATGTGGCCGATCTCAATCACGACGGCTGGCCAGATTTGATTTCACTTGATATGTTACCTCAGGATGAAAATGTATTAAAATCAACCGAAGGTGACGATAACATACAGACCCAGCGTTTACGCACAGATCGCTATGGGTACCACTATCAATTTACCCGTAATATGCTTTACATCAACAGGGAAGGTAGAGATTACCAGGAAACCGCGTTACTAAGTGGCGTTGCTGCGACCGACTGGAGCTGGAGCGCGCTTTTTGGCGATTACAATCAGGATATGCAACAAGATTTGTTTATCTCAAACGGAATCCCAAAACGCCCGAATGACCTGGATTACATCAAATTTGTATCAAGCGATCAGATTCAGAATAAAATCAATAATACAGCGCTTATTGACCAAAAAGCGCTGGAATTGATGCCCGGCGGCGTTACCCGCAATTATGTTTATGAAGGCAGCGCAGATCTTCAGTTTAAGGACCGAAGTGAAACATGGATTGCTAATGACACTTTAGTATCTGGTGCAACCGCTTATGCCGACCTAGATAATGACGGGGATCTTGATTTGGTGACCAACAATATCAATGCTGCTCCTACCCTTTACATCAACCAAACGAACGAAAAGGCAAACCATCTAAAGCTTTATCTAAAATCTGATACTAAGAATAATTTTGCCATCGGAGCAAAAATATATGCCTATGCTAACGGAGTTAAGCAATTCAAAGAATTGAATCCCGTACGCGGATTTCAGGCATCTTCAGAACCGCTGATTCATTTTGGATTTGGAAATCAAAAACAGGTAGATTCAATACGCATCATATGGCCAGATCGCACCTCTCAGATTCTTAAAAGCATTACTACAAATCAGACGCTGCACGTCAAGCAAGAAAACACTTCACCCTTTGACTATTCCACACTTAGACCGAAGCGTCAACAGCTTTTCAAGCCAGTTACTGACTCGCTTGGTCTCGACTTTGTTCATAAGGAGGATGCGTATTCTGATTTTGATCGCGAAAAATTGATTCCCTATCAAGTGGGAGATCGTGGTCCGGCTGTTGCGCAGGGAGATCTTAATGGTGATGGTAAAGAAGATTTATTTTTTGGAGGGTCAAAATACATCGCATCAAAAATCTACTTGCAAAGCGATTCAATCTATATAGAAAGCGATTTTGCAGCTATTAAGAAAGATTCTATTAATGAGGAAATAACAGCTCTCATTGCCGATTTTAATAAAGACGGTAAAAACGATTTGATTACAGGTACTGCAGGTGGTGATTTTTTCAACCGAGCTAAACCCTTGCTTGATGCTTTATATCTAAATCAGGGTGATTCTTTTGAAGTTTCGGCTCTGCCGGAATTGTTTGAAAATACTTCGATATTGACAGCTTACGATTATGATAATGACGGTGATCTTGATCTCTTTGCCGGGTCACAAAGTGTAACAGCCAGTTTTGGTAAACTCCCTTCCTCCTATTTACTGGAAAACACTAATGGAACTTTTCGCATCGCGCAGGAATTTAAAGAACTGGGAATGCTTACAGCAGCTGTTTGGGATGATTTTGATGGAGATGGCAAAGCCGATTTGATCGCTGTGGGAGAATGGATGGCTCCTGTTTTTCTTAAAAACGAAGGAACTAAACTTAAACAGGTAAATCCTATTTCTGAAAATCTGGAAGGTCTTTGGCAGAGCATAATTCCGTTTGATATGGACGGAGATGGTGACACCGATTATGTAGTAGGCAACTGGGGTGAGAACAGCAAGTTTACCGCATCGGCAGAAGCTCCTATGAAAATGTACTACAGTGATTTTGATGACAATGGTCAAACAGAGACGATTGTAGCAACTGCAAAGAACGGTAAATACTATCCGCTAATGGGACTCGACGCACTGGCATCGCAGGTGGTAATACTACGTAAAAAATACCAAAGTTATCGGGATTTTGCTGGACAAAGCATAGAAGACATTCTTAGCGCAGAACAGTTAAAGAAAAGCAAAATCCTAACCGTAAGTACTCTGAAAACGGGATACTTACAAAATAACGCAGGTAAGTTTGATTTTGTACCTTTACCTCGTGATTTACAGGTAGCGCCGGTAATGTCATTTTGCAAATTTGACTTTGACAATGATGGCGCTGAAGAAGTGTTGGCCGGAGGGAATTATTTTGGAGTACAACCCTTTCACGGAAGACTTGATAGTTTTAACGGAGTTCTGATTAATACGGATAGTGATATCATTCCAGGAGATCAATTAGGCTTAAAATTCGGTCAAAAATCGGTACGACATCTAACTGTAATTCACTTAAAAGGCAAGCCGTATTTAATGGCAACCATTCACAATGGTCCGGTGCAGCTTTATGCCTTACAACCCTAATCATTGATTAAAAGAAAATAAAATCATGTTTAAGAATTTTTCAATCTTGATTCTTAGTGTTTTGGTATTCGCATCTTGTAATACCGAACAAAAACCGCTTAGCGTAACCCCAGATGATTACAATAATGCCGTAGATAAGGTAACCGAAGTAATCATTCACGACATTTTTTCACCTCCGGTAGCGAGTCGTATTTACGCCTATTCAAATATTGCGGCTTATGAAGTTTTAGCCCAAAACCATCCTGAGTATAGTTCACTTGCAGGGAAATTGAATGGTTTAGGTGAGACGCCAAAATCTGAAAATCCTGCAATAAACTATGATGTCGCTGCACTTATAGCACAAATGGAAATGGCGAAGAGCCTTATCTTCAGCGAAAACCGTATTACCGAAGTTCGTGATAGTTTGTACCAAACCTGGGAAGATCAAAATGCAGATGAACTTGCTGCTTCCAAAGAATACGGTCTTAAAGTCGCAGATCATATCAAAGGCTGGATGGATGGCGATATGTACAAACAAACCCGTACTATGCCTAAATTTTCGGTGAATGCAGACAATCCATCAAGATGGCAACCTACTCCTCCTGCATATATGGATGGTATTGAACCGCACTGGATGAAGATTCGCACCTTTGTACTTGATTCTGCCTCACAATTTAAACCCGTTCCTCCGCCTGCATTTTCTATGGAAGAAGGCAGTGAATTCCACAAACAGTTGATGGAAGTTTACGATGTACGCAATGATATGACCGAAAAAGGGGACGACTCAGAAGAAGCTGCTATAGCAAAATTCTGGGATTGTAACCCTTATGTTTCTACGCATAAAGGCCACCTGATGTTTGCTACTAAAAAAATAACTCCCGGTGGGCATTGGATTGGGATTGTAAAAATTGCAACCAAAAAGAATAATGCCGATTTAATGGAAACGGTATATGTGTACACTAAAACTTCTATTGCCCTGTTTGATGGTTTCATCAGCTGTTGGGATGAAAAATACAGAAGTAATCTCATACGGCCAGAGACCCTAATCAATCAATACATTGACGATAGCTGGACACCTGTTTTACAAACCCCGCCATTCCCGGAATACAGCAGTGGTCACTCTGTAGTTTCAGGAGCAGCAGCCGAAATTCTTACAGATATCTACGGAGATAATTTTCAGTTTGATGATGACACCGAGACTGCTTATGGTTTACCCGTACGCAGCTTCGATTCGTTTAGAGCGGCATCTTCTGAAGCTGCATTGAGCCGACTTTACGGTGGTATTCACTACAGAGCAGCAATTGAAGAAGGCTTGAAGCAAGGTCGTAGTGTAGGTCAATATATTGTAAATAACCTGCAGATGAAAGCTTCAGGCGAAGCGGTAACTCACACCGGTAATTAAAAACTTCGACACTAGAATCTGAATTTCACTTCCCAGATTAAATTAAAATCTATGATCAAAAAAGTTAGTTATGTAGTTGCCGCATTAATTGTTGTGGCTCTAGGATGGTATTTATTTATCAAACCCAGTGATTACATTTTTAATTTTGAAGTAAATACAACGCCTGGGACGGTTGTTCAATCTGTAAAAAGCTGGAGTACAAACGTACCTGCAAGTAAGATAGTCGCGCGAAAAGGTATTTCAGAAATCACGCAGGAGCGACAGTATGGCGACTCTACAGTTACGTACACGTATACTACTCAAGCAATAAATGACTCTGTTACCAAGGTAAGTGTTGGAGTTAAGGATGCTAAACACAGTCTTAAAAACAGACTTACTGCTCCATTTAGCAACACTCTATTTAAGCGACGCAGTACTGCCGATGTAATGGAATTTTTAGAGGTCTTAAATGAACATCTCGATCAAATAAAAATTACCATTACCGGAATTGAAAAAAGTCCCTCTACATATTGTGCTTATATCCCATTAAAGAGCGATCAGGAAGGCAAGGCATTAGGGATGATGCGCAATTACGGCTACATAGGTGATGTATTGGCACGTAATAATGTAGAACTCAATGGTCCTCCTTTTGTAGAAATAACAGAATGGAACCAGGAAACCGATAGTATTTCCTATAATTTCTGCTTTCCGATCATTCGTTCTGAAAATCTACCGATTAGTGACGAGATTAAGTACAAAAGGCTATTTGACAAAGAATCAATTCACGCGGTTTATAATGGCAATTACATTACTTCAGACCGTGCCTGGTATGCCTTACTGGCTTACGCAAAGCGAAATAACATCGAAGTTGATGCCAAGCCGTTGGAAGTCTTTTTTAACAACCCTAATATGGGTGGTAATGAACTGGAATGGAAAGCAGACATTTATATGCCATTGAAGCAGGAAAGTCCGGCGGAATAATTCTACTTTGTATTTAAACTTCTGTTTTCACTAGACCGACAGAAAAAAGAAACCCCGAAACTCTAAGAATTTCGGGGTTTCTTTATAAATGTGTTTCTTTGATTACACCTCAAGCGGACTTCCTGCTTTTACAGTAACCTCTTTTCCGTTTATTATTAAATCAAGATCATCGCCTTCATTAAGCGTAAAAATGGTTTTGTTTTTACCAACGGCCACTTTTAAGATTTGATCTCTATAATTCAGTTTAAAGCTAAATCCATCCCAGGCTTCTGGCATTCTCGGTTCAAATGACAAGGTATTGTCTTTGATACGCATTCCACCAAAACCTTCAACCACACTCATCCAGGTACCGGCCATACTCGTGATGTGTAAGCCTTCATGAACTTCTTTATTGTAATCGTCGAGATCTAATCGAGAAGTACGTAAATAGAAGGTATATGCCTGATCCATTTGCCCCAGTTTAGCAGCTTGAATGGCATGCACACACGGACTTAATGAGGACTCGTGAACGGTAAATGGTTCGTAGAAATCAAAATGTTTCTTAAGCTCTTCCTGTGAAAAATCGTCCTCAAATACATAAAACGCCTGTAGCGTATCGGCCTGTTTGATATAAGGTGATCTCAAGATGCGGTCCCAACTCCATTTCTGGTTAATAGGGCGCTCTGATTTTGATAGGTCGGCTACGGTAACCAATTCTTTATCTAAGAAACCATCTTGCTGCAAGTAAACCCCTTGCTCTTCAGAATAAGGCAAATACATTTTCTCAGCAACTTCGCTCCAGGTTTTCAATTCTGACTCTTCTAAATTGGTTTGACCTACAATACGCTTGTAATCTGATCCAAATTCTTTAGCAACCTGACTGCAATGCGCTACAGCAAATTCAAGACACCATTTTGCTAAATAGTTTGTATAAAAGTTGTTATTAACGTTGTTTTCATATTCGTTAGGACCCGTAACTCCTAAAATTACATACTGCTCTTTTTTAGCAGACCAGGTAGCGCGCTGTTTCCAGAAACGAGCTACGCCGATGATTACTTCAAGACCTTTTTCAGGAATATAGCTGTAATCGCCGGTATAGTTGATATAATCTCTAATAGCGAAGATCATCGCACCGTTACGGTGAATTTCTTCAAAAGTAATTTCCCACTCATTATGGCACTCTTCCCCATTCATTGTTACCATCGGGTAAAGAGCAGCACCATCTTTAAAACCTAATTTGGCAGCATTTTCAATGGCTTTTGTAAGATGATTATAACGATAGGTCAACAAGCTGCGCGCAACATCCTGATTTTTGGTTGCCATATAAAAGTGCAAACAATACGCTTCGGTATCCCAATAGGTAGATCCGCCGTATTTCTCACCAGTGAACCCTTTTGGTCCAATATTTAAACGGGAATCTTTACCTAGATAGGTCTGGTTTAGGTGGAAAATATTGAAACGAATTCCCTGCTGTGCGCGCACGTCACCTTCTATAACAATATCTGCCATAGACCAGATCTCTGCCCAGTCTTCTTTCTGCTTGTTTAGTAATGCATCAAAACCTGTATCTAAAGCCGTATTTAGAACCTTTTCGGAGGCCTGCTTCAACTCGTTTTGGTCGTGATTAAACGAAGTGATATACCCCGCATATTTCTGAATAGCAAAGGTTTCCCCTTCACGAATATCAGTTTCATAAACATGACCAATGTACGTTTCTTCCTTATTGGTGCTCAGTGTTAACGAAATCTCTTTTCCATCTACAGTAAAGGTATTTGCCATTGCAGTACATACATAGAAAAAGGTCTTCATCGTATGAGCTGTGATGTAGGCTTTATTTCCGTCCTCTTCTACACTAAGCGTATTCCAGAATTTATCATCCCAGTTGGTATCCTCGTTAGTAATACCACTATCTAGAAAAGGCTCATAACTGATGCTCACATCTTTATTAAGCGGAGTCACTTCGTAATTTATAGCTCCAAGTTCGTCATGTTTCAAACTTAAGAATCGCTTGGATTTAACCTTAACTTTTACACCGTTTTGTAATTCAGCTTCAAAGCTTCGGCCTAGCCAGCCTTCTTTCATATTAAGTTCTCTGCGGAAATTAGAAACACTTTTAGCCGTGTTTAAATCAAGAGACTCGCCGTCTACTTTAACTTTAATACCAATCCAGCTGGGAGCGTTAAGTACCTTAGCAAAATATTCGGGATAGCCATTTTTCCACCAACCCACACGGGTTTTATCTGGATAATAAACTCCTCCTATATAACTTCCCTGAAAAGTTTTTCCGGTATAATCTTCTTCAAAATTGGCACGTTGCCCCATAGCACCATTACCAATACTGAATAAACTTTCTGATGATTTAACGCGGTCCTTTTCAAAGCCTTCTTCAATAATTGCCCAGGGAGCGGGCACTATATAATCCTGATTCATAATTTTTATGCGTTAATTAGTTGGTCTAGAAATGCAGTATCAATTTCTGTAAAATCATTGAAGTTATGATCTGCTTCGTGTAAGACTTTAGCATCACCTATGCCTATACTTACCATATCGACAACGTTTGCTGCCTGAATTCCTGCAATAGAATCTTCAAACACCACACAATTCTCATAAGAAACACCCAGTTGATCTGCTCCTATTGTAAAAACTTCGGGATCTGGTTTTGCCTTCTGAACGTGATTGCCGTCTACTAGGGTATCAAACATTTCTAATAATCCCACACGCTTCAAAATAGGCTGTGCATTTTTACTTGCCGAGCCCAGCGCCATTGAGATATTTTTCGACTTCAAATACTTAAGCGTTTTTAGAACTCCCGGTAAAATATCTGCATCAGTCATCTTCTCTATATAGCTCAGGTATTCTTCATTCTTAGAAATAAGCCAGCCATTTTTTTGTTCCTGAGTAGCAGTGATTCCTCCTATTTCAAGTAGGATTTCCAGTGAGCGAACCCGGCTTACCCCTTTAAAACGTTCGTTTTGTTCTTCAGTAAATTCAAACCCAAGTTCGTTTGCCAAACTTCTCCAGGCGAGGTAATGAAATCCTGCTGTATCTACAATAACACCGTCAAGATCAAAAATAAATCCTTTCTTAGCCATCTTATCTGGTGAGTTTTCGGGTTGATTCGCGCTCTATAAGACTGGTCTCGATATAGGTTGTAGCATATTCTTCAGTCTCATCTTCAGGACGCTCCAGTTTATTAATTAGGATTGAGGCAGCCTTACGCCCCATCTCTTCTCCGTGCTGACTTACTGCTGTTATGCTCGGCATCATATGCTCAGACAATTCCCCATCTGTAAAGCAAACAATTGAGATATCATCTGGCATAGACTTACCAGATTCTGTAATAACCCGGGCAGCATAAACCGCAAATAATTCATTAACGGTAAACAATCCATCCAGATCATTATTTAATATAAAATCTTTGATGCGCTTTTTAGAAGCTTCACTCAGATTATCGATATTATCCAATTTTAGGATTCTGTTTTCATCGACCTCGATACCAAAATCATCGTGGGCATCCAGATAACCTTCTGTACGTAAACGGCCTACACTCACATAATCTTCACTGGTGATAATACCTATTTTACGACAACCGCTGCGTATCATATGGGTTACCCCCTTTTTAGCACCCTGAGTGTCATTGATGATCACACTATCGCAAGGAATTCCTTCAACCACACGGTCAAACATCACTACAGGCATACCCTGATCAATCACTTCATTTAAGTGATGGTAATCTTCTTTTTGCATCGTTTCTTTAGAAACGGAGAGTATAAATCCATCTGTACTTCCATTTGCCAGAAGCTCCATATTGAGGACTTCCTTGTCAAAATCATTGTTTGAAAGGCAAATGATCACATTGTAATTGTTTTCTCGTGCTTCCGCCTCAATACCGCGAATAACAGTCGTAAAAAAGTGGTGTACAATCTGCGGAATAATAACTCCAATTGTATTGGTTTTACGATTCTTAAGGCTCAACGCAATATTATTGGGTTTGTAATTGTAAAGTTTTGCGTAAGCTTTGATTTTTTCACGTGTTTCTTCACTAATTTCAGGGCTATCTCGCAGTGCTTTAGACACTGTTGAAATGGAAACATCCATTTCTTTAGCTATTGACTTAAGTGTTAACTTCCTCTTCATGGGTGTATATTTAATTTTTTTAGGTTCTGTATGCAATTTTCACCATTTCGGGCACAAATTTAACCAACTAAATCGATTAAGTTTTGCTTATTTATGCTAACTTTCGATGCTATTTTAATCAAATTATATTGATTATGAATAAAATTCTTACCACAACCTGCGTATTGCTGACCTTCTTTTCGGCTTGTAAGACCGATACGTCTCAAAGTTCAAAACCTAAAGATACAGCAGATATGTTATATTACGAAAATTTTCGTCCACAATACCATTTTAGTCCAAAATCTCACTGGATGAATGATCCTAATGGTCTCGTTTACCACAAGGGAACCTATCATTTGTTCTATCAATTTTATCCCGATTCTACCGTTTGGGGACCTATGCATTGGGGGCACGCGACCAGCGACAATCTAAAGAACTGGAAACACCAACCCATTGCGCTTGAACCCGATAGCCTGGGTTATATCTTTTCTGGAAGTGCCGTTGTAGATACCCAAAACACTTCAGGATTTGGTTCGATTGAAGAACCTCCTTTGGTAGCGATGTTTACGTATCATGAACCAAAAGGCGCAGAAGCGCGCACCAACGATTACCAATATCAGGGCATTGCTTATAGTCTGGATAACGGTAAAACCTTTACCAAATATGAGGGCAATCCTGTCGTTCCCAATACCGAAGGATTCATCGATTTTAGAGATCCCAAAATTTTCTGGTATGAAGCTTCGCAAAAATGGGTTTTAATTTTAGTGGCAGGCGATCACGCTCGATTTTACAATTCAGACAATTTAAAAGACTGGACGTATTTGAGTGATTTCGGCCAAAATATAGGAGTACACGGTGGGGTTTGGGAATGTCCAGATTTATTTCCTCTTGAAGTTGCTGAGACCGGCGAAACCAAGTGGATTCTTATTATCAGCATCAATCCGGGAGCGCCCAACGGAGGTTCTGGAACTCAATATTTTGTTGGAGAATTTGATGGCGAAACATTTACTACCGATCAAACTGATGAGAAGTGGATCGACCTGGGGCGTGATAATTATGCAGGTATTACCTACAATAACCTCCAAGATGATGAACGCACCTTTATTGGTTGGATGAGCAACTGGGATTACGGTCAGCAAGTACCCACCGAGCGTTGGAGAAGTGCGATGACGCTTCCACGAATACTTAATCTACATCAAAACGAATCTTATTTCTTAAGCAACTACCCTGTTGCTTCGATTACCGAAAATTTAAAAGTTGAAGCTCCGGAAACTTCCAAACAAGATGGAATACTAACCTTCGAGAATCCTTCACTTAATCAGTCTGAGATTTCATTTAGTTTGCCAAAACCTTTGTCTGACTTTGAACTAACCTTAGGCAACACAAATGGTGAGCAACTTGTTATTGCCTATAATGCTGCCAGCAAAGAATACAGTCTTGATCGTTCAAAAAGTGGACTTGCTGATTTTGCAGATCGTTTTGCTGAACCTGCAATGAAGGCTGCTGCTCAATTTACCACAGGAGATAGAGCAACATTCTCAATATTTATGGACACTGCATCTATCGAATTTTTTGCAGATGGCGGCGCAAATGCACTCACAGCAGTGTTTTTTCCGCAAAGCGGATACACCCAATTCAAATTAAAAACGGATGCTTCGGTATCTAATATTACACTAACCCCAATTCCTTCAATTTGGAAATAGGATAACCACAAAAACTTACAACCTCAATACTTATGAAAGCAGTACAAAAATGGTCCTTAACCGTTGCACTAGCAGGATTTCTTTTCGGTTTTGACACCGTAGTAATCTCGGGTGCAAATTTACCCGTACGCGAACTCTGGAATTTATCTCCCTGGTTTCACGGTCTTTTTATTATGTCTATGGCCTTGTGGGGAACCGTTTTAGGTTCACTTACCGGCGGAATCCCCTGTGATAAATTCGGGCGTAAAAAAACTTTGTTCTGGATAGGTATTCTATACTTTGCATCTGCAGTAGGTTCTGCATTATCACCAGATCCATATCTGTTTTCTTTCTTCCGTTTTATTGGCGGTGTAGGTGTGGGAGCTTCTTCGGTAGCCGCACCTACTTATATTTCAGAAATTACAACAGCCTCTAACCGCGGTAAACTGGTTGCATTGTATCAATTTAATTTGGTTTTAGGTATTCTTATCGCATTCTTTTCAAATTATCTTCTGGAAGGTTTTCAAGGTGAAAATGACTGGCGTTGGATGCTGGGTGTAGAAGCAATTCCTGCGCTTTTATATACCCTTTTAGTAATGACAGTGCCTGAAAGTCCGCGCTGGTTATTACATAAAAAGAAAGCAGATCAGCAAGCATTTGATATTTTGAATCGCGTCTATCCCAAAGAAGAAGTTCAGGAGAAAATTAATACCATCAAAAGCGAACTCGCAAAAACCTCAGATCAGGTTAGCCTCTTCACCAAGCGCTATAAAAAACCACTGATTTTGGCATTTCTAATTGCATTTTTTAATCAGGTTTCGGGGATTAACTTCATCCTTTATTATGCTCCTGAAATTTTGGTAAAAGCCGGTTTAGCCACTGAAGATTCATTATTAAATTCTATTTCAATCGGTGTTGTTAACCTCATCTTCACCTTTGTTGGTGTTGGCTTAATCGACCGTTTGGGGCGTCGCACGTTAATGTATATCGGCTCGTTTGGTTATATCATCAGTCTCGTTACTGTGGCGTGGTGTTTTTACAGTGGAGCAAGTCCGGCACTATTGCTAACTTTTATTCTGATTTTTATCGCATCGCATGCAGTAGGACAAGGCGCTGTAATCTGGGTATTTATTTCTGAAATATTCCCAAATAAAGTTCGTGCTTACGGCCAGTCCTGGGGTACCGGAACACACTGGGTTTTCGCAGCATTAATCACCTTGCTAACTCCGGTATTTTTAGACAGTGAAGACGGAATCTTCAAAGATAATCCATGGCCGATTTTTGCATTTTTTGCCTTTATGATGGTGCTGCAATTGCTGTTTACTAAATTTATGATGCCTGAAACCAAAGGGATTTCATTAGAAGAACTGGAAGAAAAACTATTAGACTAATTCAAAAGATATTAGCAACTAAAAATCAAAATTTCATAACCTGAAAATCTATGAAAGAAACATTAAAAGCAGTAAGCTATGGAGAAATCCTCTGGGACGTTTTCCCTGACGGAAAAAAACTGGGTGGAGCTCCTCTTAATTTATGCCTACGGCTAAAAAGTCTTGGAGTAAGTGTGCAGATGATAAGCAGACTGGGCACCGATGCCCTGGCTGAAGAAACCCGTGCACAGCTTGATCTTCTCAATTTAAATCAAAATTTAATTCAGGAAGATGATGAACTTGAGACCGGTCAAGTATTGGTAACCCTTGATGATTCTGGAAGCGCGTCTTACGAGATTAAAGAACCGGTAGCCTGGGACGCCATTGCGATTTCAGATGAAAACATGAAATCTGTTGCTCACGCCGATTTGTTTGTTTTTGGTTCTCTTGCTGCCCGTTGCGAAACTTCCCGAGCAACTTTGAAAGAATTGCTACCACAAAGCAAGTATGCCATTTTTGATGTAAACCTACGTGCGCCGCATTACAAAATGGAGCATCTGGTTCAGTTTATGAAGCAGGCGCAAATGGTAAAAATGAATGACGAAGAGCTCGAAATACTCGCAGACCATTTTAATATCAAAAGCAAGAGTATAGAAGATCAACTGGCGCAGATAAGCAAAGAAACCAACACAAGCCTCATTTGCGTTACTCTTGGTAAAGCCGGCGCTGTGCTTTACAAAAACGAAAAATTGTACTCCCATCCAGGTTTTAGCACCACAGTTGTTGACACTGTTGGAGCCGGAGATTCCTTTTTGGGCGGACTGCTTTACCAGTTGTTTAAAGAGGAAGCCGAACCTGAGTATGCACTTGGTTTTGCCTGTGCGCTCGGTGCTATGGTTGCCGGTAAAAAAGGAGCCAATCCCAAAATCGCCAAAGACGAGATTCTCGACAAAATGGAGGAATAATAAAAATTCAAGGCAATATTTAAGGGTTTTTATACCCTTTAACAGCACCAATTAAAAAAGGGTTCAAAATATTGAACCCTTTTTTAATTTAAAGCTTTTCTGCCATAGCCTCACATAAATGAATAGTGTCCTGAACGTGCTTTAAAGTTGTTCGCGGATTGATCAAACACATCCGCAACACGGTTTGTCCATTTAAAATAGTAGTGACTAACATAGCTTCTCGAGAAGCCACTACAGCTTCAGATATTTTGGAGTTGAGTGCATCTAGCTGCGCTTCGGTGTAATTTTTATCTATAGGATTAAATCTAAAATTAATCACCGCTAAGGTAGCTGGGGACACCACTTCCCACTTGCTGCTTTTTCGCAGAATAGCTTCTGTTGCCTCACATAATTTGAAATTGTAATCAATGGCTTGTCTGAATGCTTTCAAACCAAAAGTTTTAATGCTCATATAAAATTTAAGCGCTCTAAAACGACGGGTAAGTTGAATTCCGTGATCGTAAAAATTGATTTCAGAACTATTTCCCTCTACATCTTTAAGATATTCCGGTTTTTCAGTAAAGGTTCCGCTTAACCATTTATGGTTACGCACTAAAAGACATCCCATCTCATAAGGTTGATAAAACCATTTGTGTGGATCTACCGTTAAGGAATCCGCCTTTTCTACTCCTTTAAGCAATTGCTTTCCATCTTTGGCTAAAATTGCAGCCCCACCATAAGCACCATCAATATGATACCAGAGGTTTTCAGCCTTTGCTATTTCAGCAAGTTCTGTGAGTTGATCTACAGTACCCGTATTTGTTGTACCGGCAGATGCCAAAAGGCAAAAAGGTTTCCAACCGGCTAGTCGGTCTTTATTAATCGCATTTTTAAGCTTGTTTATAGCAAACTTAAATTCCATATCAGTTGGAATGATGCGTATTTGCTCTTTAGTAAAGCCCATTACCCGAATTGCCTTCACATTAGAAGAATGCGCCTGATCTGATAAATAAATCACTGCTTTAGAAAAATCATCACCGCATTTTACATTGCGTGCGGTTACCAAAGCCGTAAGATTTGCCATCGATCCACCGCTGGTAAAAATACCACCGCCTCGTTTCTGCGGAAAGCCATATAAATTAAGTAACCAGTTGATGGTAATAATTTCCAGTTCGGCTGCAGCAGGAGAAGCTGCCCAACCTCCTGAAAATACATTAAATCCGGTTGCCAGTGTATCGGCAAGTACGCTGGCAAAATTACTTGGTCCAGGCACAAACGAAAAAAACTTGGGATGGCTCAACAGGTTTACATGAGGAATTACCTTTTGCATAACTCCATCCATCACCTCACCAAAAGCGGTTGCTTCCTCCGGAGCTTTTTCAGTCAATAATTCATCCATTTCTGCTCTGCTAGCAACAGCCACAGGCTTTTTAGCTTCCTGACCGGCGTGGTGCGCTACAAGGGCATCTACAAGTTTATATCCATACTCCCGCATTTGGTCTTCCGACATTTCCAGGCGGGCTTCGGTATTTGCTTTCATCAAAGTTGCTTTTCGGCAAAATTAAGCCTTTAAAAAGCCTTAGCACAAGAACAGGAAACGGAAGTAGGTTCATTTCGTCTCAATAGGCTAATTTTTAGAATACTTTAAGACTCAAATCTGAGCACGACTAAGTTTTACCCTACCTTTGCAGGGTTTTTAATGCTTTGGATTTGAAAAACACTCCTTCAAATGTCAAACTGCTTCACACAGTTTACCGCTCTGCTTTTATATTAAGCTTACTTGGGGTTTTTGCATTCTTTATCGATTTTGGCTACGAGCAATCTCCACGCATTCAGCTGGCTCTTAACGTTTTTTATCTCATCATTCTTTTTGTAGGAATTGGAGTAACATGCATACGCTATTTTGCAGAACATTCTAAACGCAGTCGACACGTAAAGCTGTTTGACTTTGCAAGTATCACTGTCACAATTTACATTATCGCAATTCACTTTTTAGGCCAGGAAGCACATAAAAACCTTAGCTTTTTTTACAACGACAATTGGGTCAAAATTGCGATTCTGCTTACATTCATCAGGGAATTTGCCGAGCAAAAAGTCTCCTATAAGAAAAGTGCTCTCAATCCCGCGCAGCTTTTTATTGCCAGCTTTCTGGGCATTGTATTAATCGGTGCATTCTTATTGATGCTCCCCAATGCGACTTATGAAGGAATAAGTTTTCTAGACGCACTCTTCACTTCAACCAGCGCTGTATGTGTGACCGGGTTGATTGTTGTAGATACGGGTAGCTATTTTACGCCATTTGGTCAAAATATCATTGTGTTTCTCATTCAACTTGGCGGACTGGGGATTCTTACTTTCGCCAGTTATTTCAGCTACTTTTTTAAAGGGGTTTCTTCGTTTGAAAATCAGGTAATCCTGAGCGATATGAACAATTCTAAAAAGATTGGTGAAGTATTTTCCACCTTAAAACGCATTCTCGCTATTACTTTTTCAATCGAGATTGTGGGTGCCCTTCTTATTTTTTTAAGTCTGAAATCAAAGGTAATTCCCGAATTTGGAGATCGCATTTCTTTTTCTATTTTCCATTCTGTTTCCGCCTTTTGTAATGCAGGATTTTCAACCTTATCTAACGGACTTTACGACATCAATTACCGTTATAATTATGGATTGCAACTCACCCTGATCGCTTTATTTATGTTAGGCGGTCTGGGATTCCCTATTGTAATCAATGTATTGCGCTATCTTAAATATAAAATTCTAAAGCCGCTACTCGATCGCGATCACGAGATTGTTTACAAGCCCTGGTTGCTAAGTTTAAGCAGTCGTATCACGTTAATTACAACAAGTATTTTGCTGGTCGCGGGTACCGTTTTAGTGTACATCAATGAGTACTCCAATACGCTCGAAGAACATAATGGATTTGGAAAAATTGTCACAGCACTTTTTGGCGCTGCAACTCCACGTACCGCTGGCTTTAATACGGTAGATATGAACCAGCTGCACTTTTCAACCCTGATGTTGATTTTCCTTTTAATGTGGGTGGGAGCATCACCGGCGTCTACAGGAGGGGGTATCAAGACCAGTACTTTTGCGATTGCAACAATGAATTTTTTCAGCCTGGCGAAAGGCAAAACACGCATTGAAGTTTTCCGCCGTGAGATTGCAGATATTTCGGTACGACGGGCATTTGCTATAATTTCACTTTCACTGGTAGTTATTGGTTTTGCAGTTATTGCAATTTCCAGTTTTGATTCTCAGAAAACCTTACTCAGCATCGCTTTTGAATGTTTTTCGGCTTATAGTACTGTAGGTTTGAGTTTGGGTATAACCTCAAGCCTTTCTGCGGCCAGTAAAGGGGTTATTATCGCTGTAATGTTTGTAGGTCGTGTAAGTATGCTAACGTTAATGATTGCGCTTTTTAGAAAAGTAAAACAGCAAGCCTATCGCTACCCTACAGAAGAAATTTTAATTAATTAAACAAACGCGCTATGAAATATATCGTCATAGGACTGGGTAGTTTTGGAGCTTCTCTAGCCGAAAAACTAACCGCACAAGGCAATGAAGTAATAGGTATCGACATCAATATGCAGCGGGTTGAAGCGCTCAAGGAAAAGATATCGCATACCATATGCCTAGATGCTACAGACGAGCATACCGTAAACGGATTGCCTTTAAAAGATACCGACATTGTAATTGTGGCTATAGGCGAAAATCAGGGGACTAATGTGATGGTTAGTGCACTACTTAAAAATCTGAAAGTCAAAAAACTCATTAGCCGAGCCGTAAATACATTACATGAAAATGTATTGAATGCCATTGGCGTTGATGAAATTGTACATCCCGAGCAGGAAAGCGCAGAGCGCTGGGCAAAAAAATTATGTATGCGCGGTGTTGTAGATTCGTTTGAACTCAATGATTATTTCAGTATTGTAGAAGTAAAACTGCCTGCCAAGTATGAGAACAAAACGGTAGAAGACGTACAATTTAGAGAGCGATACAACCTGCTGGTACTCACAACGCTAAAGAATGCCAAAGTCGATACCAATGTGGGAAAAACAAAAACAATTGTAGATGTACAGAGTGTTGCGACACCTTCTTTAATTTTAGAAAAAGGAGATATTCTGGTACTATATGGCTCTAACAAAGACTTAAACAAGTTTATCAAAGCTTCATAATTCTTCAGTCATTTTTAGTTTCCATTTTGGGATATTTATTTTAAATGTTTTTATTACATTTATTAAAATTTTTCAGAAATGTCACATCGCTTCGCTTCCCTAAATCGCAATTTCGCCATCGTTATCGTTCTGCTTCTAGCGCTTAATTCCTGCACTTCAAGCCAAACCAGCTCTACAGATTCAGCAGTTGAGACTGAAAATTGCGAAAAGCTTCCTTATATAAATCCCATTGCACCCCAACGTGCAGACCCGTGGGTTTATAAAGACAGTGACGGCACCTATTACTTTATAGCCACTGCGCCTGAGTATGATCGCATCGAAATTCGTAAAGCACAAACCATTAATGACCTGGCATTGGCAAAGCCAAAAGTAATCTGGACTAAACATCAAACAGGTAAAATGAGCGCGCACATCTGGGCACCTGAGCTTCATAAAGTTGATGGCAAATGGTATGTTTATTTTGCTGCGGGAGAAGTTGAAGATGTGTGGAAAATACGCATGTTTGCCTTATCTACAGATGCCGCAGATCCCACTGAAGGAAGCTGGACTGAAGAAGGACAAATCACCACAGAGCAAGATTCCTTTTCATTAGACGCTACTACGTTTGAACACAAAGGCAAACGCTATTTGGTTTGGGCACAGGCAAAAAGTCCATATGAAGGCACATCGCTGGTTTTATCTGAAATGGACTCACCTACCACCCTTACTGGAAAAGAAATTATCATCACTTATCCCAAATACGACTGGGAACTTATAGGCTATAAGGTAAATGAAGGTCCCGCGGTTATTAAACACGGTGACAAACTCTTCCTTACCTATTCTGCCAGTGCAACAGATTCTAATTATGCAGTGGGCCTACTTTGGGCAAATGCAGATGCAGATTTAATGAATCCTGAATCATGGAACAAGTCTGAAACTCCAGTATTCTCAACCAATGCAGCAGTAAGGCGTTATGGTCCTGGACACAACTCATTCACCAAATCTGAAGATGGAAAAGAAGATGTTATGATCTATCACGCCCGGGTTTATGAGCAGATACGGGGTAATTCGTTATATGATTTTAATAGACATACACGTGCTCGAGTAATTGGATGGGATGCACATGGCTTTCCAGATTTTAGACAGGAAGATCGGGATTGATGCTTGAAGTCTTTGTTCTGAAAATCACAAGGCTTTATTTCCTATTTTTGGAATAGACTTTAAATTAACCTAATACATGATACGATTATTCAGCCTGCTAAGCTGCTTGCTGTTAAGCTTTGGCGCTTTTGCACAAGATCAGGTTTCAGCTCAAATTATAAAAGAACGCGACTCCCTTTTACTCAACCTAAATAAACAACTCGAAGAAAACGCGGTAAAATTAAAATCCCTGCAGAGTGAGTTTTCAGACCTTAATCCCAATCGCACCAGCCAGCGTTTAGGGAGTTTAGACAGCATAATCTCCAAACAGGAGAACCGCATTACCCTACTGGAAAACACCAAAAAAATTCAGCTTAAATTAAACGGCCAGCTTGCATTTACCGAGCTGATGAGTATTCACCGAGATATTAAACCCAGTAATCTTTTACTTTCTTCTCAGGAATTCTTTGGCAAAATCGCTGCGATTAATAACCCCACGCAATACAAAGCCTATACTGAGTGGTATAAAGAATATGAAGATTGGTACGATCGCAAAAAAGGAAAGGATAACTGGCTCGATCTGATCAACAATAGTCTGAATATCCTTAATGCGCCGGCAAGTCAGGTGCCACTTTACGGCTCCTTATACCAAAGCTTTTCTACAGGAATTACTTCTGCAATCGACCTGGTAGGTGGCGCAGGCAAAGATCTACGAGATAAAACGCCGGCAATGCTAAATGTACTAAATACAGCGAGTCAATTTAGCCAGCAACAAAGCATCATAGATAATGAGTGGCGCAGTATTAACGAAGAACTCAATAAACTGGAAGATGAATATAAGCGATTACTACAGGAGCAAGCCAACTACTATGGCCTTGACACCAGTAAACTAACTCAGTATCAAAATGCAACATTAGATAGCGAGCGCGAAACGCTTAAAAATGATTTCAGAAAAGTGATCAGCGCAAAAATCAATCAGAAAGAAAATGAGCATAATAAAGAATGGCTTACCGAAGTAGAGCGCTTTATGGTAAAAACCCAATCCCTACGCCAGCGTTTTGGTCAACTTACTATGCGTATGAAGAGTAATATTTCTAAGTACAGAGAGCTTATTCAACTCTTTTCTCAAAATTCCATTTTCGCAGAAGAATTCCGCAGCAAATTGATAGACCTAAAAAGCAGTATCGATCAGGTAGATGCCAACTTCAACGCAGTTTTTAATCCTTCAAAATACATTGAAGATTCAGAGGTTATGTATATCACTCAATAATTTCACTTAAAACAACAGGTTATGAAAAAGCTAAAAAAAGAAGACATCAATCAGGAAGTATTTGACTTGTATGATGCTTACGCCCACAATAAACTCGAACGTCGTGATTTTATAGAACGTCTTTCTCTTTTTGCTGCCGGAAGCATTACCGTACCGGCATTGCTTAGCTTTTTGATGCCCGATTACAAAACTACCTTACTCACTGATCCTCAAGATCCCAATCTCGATTCTGAATTTATTACTTACAATTCTCCCAAGGGAGGTGGCGAGATCAAAGCCTTGTTATCAAAACCAAAAAACCTTACTAGAAAACTTGGCGGTATCGTAGTGGTTCATGAAAACCGAGGCCTTAACCCTTATATTGAAGATACAGCACGCCAGGCAGCATTAGCCGGCTTTATCACAATAGCTCCAGATGCATTGAGTCCACTTGGCGGTTATCCCGGCAATGATGATGAAGGTCGTGCTATGCAGCGCCAGCGAGACAGCAAAGAAATGCTTGAAGATTTTATCGCGGCTTTTGAATATCTAAAATCGCATCCCGATTGCAATGGTAAAGTAGGTGTGGTAGGCTTTTGTTTTGGAGGCTCCATTTCCAATATGATGGCTGTAAAAGTACCCGATCTGGCAGCCTCAGTTCCCTTTTACGGAGGTCAACCTACTGAAGATATAGACCAAATCAATGCTCCGCTATTAATACAGTATGCAGATCTTGATGAGCGTATAAATGGAGGCTGGCCGGCGTACGAAGCAAAATTGAAAGAATTCAATAAAGAATATGGGATGTTTATGTACCCAGACGTTAATCACGGGTTTCACAATACCACTACCCCACGCTATGATCTGGAAGCAGCCGAGTTAGCCTGGGAACGAACTATTGCCTTTTTTAATGAGCATCTTGCAGAATAACGCACGTTTTAGAAGGAATTAATTGGTGCCTAAACTTCGGCCAACGTTTTTAGTTTATGAAGTGCCCGTGGCCAGGCGTCATCAAAAAACTTTTCCCATTCGGCTAAGGTGTCTATAGAAACTTTGAGCAGTGTACCGCTTTCGTTTTGAATAAAGGTATATTCCTCCAGAGCACCAGAAAATGAATTGCTTTTTTCATCTGCATCCTTTTCAACGCCATCTTCAACGATACCTAAATGCTCGATACTTATAAATTCATTCGGCTTGTTAACCCGAATGCGACTCACCATGCCTTGTACCTTACCATGCTCATCATCGGCGAGAAACAAGATTTTTGAACCCTCATCCCAACTTCCCACATAACGGGAAGTAGGACCAAATTCAGCGGTCCAGATTTCATAGGTCTCCAGGTCAAGCATAGTTTTATAAACTGGTGCAACCATTGCATCAATTTGAATCTCGTAGTGAAGCTTTTTCATTATCGAATATAGATTAACTTTTACATTATGAAAATTAGATATTTATCTATATTAAAATATACAACACCTGAAAAATTTGAAAATATAAGTGCATAAAAAACCTCCGACATTAATCTGAGGTTTTTTCTTTGTACAGGCGGAGAGACTCCCTTCGACTTCGCTCAGGATAAACTTCTCATCTCTACTGAAACAATAACCAATTCTAAAATAATTCCATAAAAAAAGCTCCTCATTTCTGAAGAGCTTTCTCTTTGTACAGGCGGAGAGACTCGAACTCTCACACCTTGCGGCACTAGATCCTAAGTCTGGTATATATTGCACTAAGAAAACATAAATTAACTCATTTTCAATGATTTATGTTTTTAATCATTTTATTTAAAGTCATATAATATCAGTTAATATCAACATTTGTTGTACCTATGTTGTACCCAAAAGTTCTAATAAAGTCGTATCTTTAAAGTGAGTTTTTGACAAAATGTTGTACCTGATTTGACTTTCGTACTCAAAACAGGTTTACAATGTCAACAAGTGCAAAAATAATACTTCGCAAAAAGCCCAACGCAAAGGGACAATACCCACTTGCTGTAAGGATAACCAAAGACCGTCGTTCCACATACAAACACATAGGTCATTATATTGAGTTAGAAGATTGGGACACAAAAAATCTCAAGGTCAAGAAATCACATCCAAATGCCGAAAGTCTAAACAACCTTTTGACTTCAAAACTTTCAGAAGCAAGAAAAGGTTTGATTGTTTTGCAGACCAACAATAAGGATGCAACCGCACGACAAATTAAAAAGGAAATTTACAAGCCAACTTCCAAACTCACTTTCTTTGATTTTGCGGACGAACATCTCGAAGCTCTTGAAGCTGAAAATAAAATTAATCGCCATTCTACAGATTCTGCTTGGCTCAGTTACATTGAAAAATATTGCAAAGCGCGACACCTCACTTTTCAAGAAATAGATGAACGCTTTCTCAAAAAGTTTAAGATTTACCTAAAAGGTTCTTGTTCACTTACTGAAACTACTGCTATGAACGTTATGGTTTTGATTCGATTGCTTTACAATCGAGCAATCAAGGATAAAGTAGTAAGCAAAGAACTATACCCGTTTGGGACAGGTAAATTTAAAATAAAGTTTCCTGAAACCACCAAGACAGGACTAACGGGAAAAGAAATACAAGCACTTGATAATGCTTCTGAGCTTACCGATATGGAAAAACATTCGTTGAATGTTTGGCTGTTTAGTTTTTATTTTGCTGGAATGCGCGTGTCCGATGTGCTCTTTACAAGATGGTCACAAATTTATGATGGCAGGTTGCATTATAGAATGGGTAAGAACTCAAAATTACTATCCTTGAAGATTCCGGAAAAAGTGGAAAAAATCTTGCTTCAATATATTTCAGACAAAAGAAGTGATGACGATTTTGTGTTTCCAGAAATGAAAAAAGCCGATTTGACCGATGCTAAGGATATCTACAGAAAAAAGAAAGTCGCAAATAAAAAGTTCAACGACCATTTAAAGAAAATTGCAAAAAGAGCTAGCATTCAAAAAAAGGTAACGATGCATATAGCTCGTCATTCCTTTGGTAATATTGCCGCAGATAATATCCATCCTCTAATGCTTCAGAAGCTGTATCGTCATACAGACCTTAAAACCACCATTAACTATCAGGCAAACTTCATCCACAAAGATGCCGATGATGCCTTGGATAGCGTGATTAATTTCTGATTGCTTATACTCGGAACAATCTTTGCACAACTTGTGCATCGATTAATTTGTATCTTTGTCAAACTTTATGAAAATATTCTTTTCCATATCAATGTCAATTTTATTCTTTTTTCAGGGAATTAGCATTGATATGGACTTTTGTGGACCAATTAAAGAAATTTCAAGCATTATTACCCATTATCAAGACCATAAAGTTTATGGCGACTCTTTCCTTGAATACTTAGTCGAAGATTACGTTGACAATGATGCAAAAAATGAAGAGCATCATCATAACCCAGATAATGATAATACACCAATCCATTCCCATCAGCAATGTTGCCACCCTTTAGTGTTAATGATTGCGAACAACAATTCGGCTTTAACCAATCGACTAAAGTTTGAAGGGAAAGAACAATTTAACTTACATAAAGTAAACTTCACTTCCAGATATCTGGAATCGCTTTTCCAACCCCCTAAAGTATAATTCAGTTTTTTAAAGGATAGTTATATCCTATCGTGATGCTCTTTTCAAAGTAAGCATCGCATTATAAACGCATTGCAGCTATTTGCATTGCGAGGTTTAAACTGAATTAATACTTTTTCTATGATTAACAAAATCATTTCATTTTCCATTAATAACAAGTTTATTATTGGGCTCTTTATAGTGGCACTGGTAGGCACGGGCATTTGGTCTATGGCCACTATAAATCTGGGTTCTGTACCCGATATTACCAACAACCAAGTACAAGTTATTACCGTTGCCCCAAATTTAGGAACTGAAGATATTGAGCAATTTGTAACCTATCCGGTAGAATTGGCAATGGCAAACCTTCCTGACGTTATCGAGCTGCGTTCCGTTTCCCGTTTTGGGCTGTCTGTGGTTACCATTGTTTTTAAGGACGAGGCAGGCACTTATCTTCCCCGGCAATTGGTGCAAGAGAAATTGACCGAAGTTGCTGGAGAAATTCCTGAAGGCTTTGGTACGCCATTTATGGCACCAATAACTACAGGTCTGGGCGAAATTTACCAATACACCCTAAAACTAAAAGAGGGCTACGAAGATAAATACGATGCAATGGAGCTTCGTACTATTCAAGATTGGATTGTAAAACGCCAAATGGCATTAGTCCCTGGAGTGGTCGAGGTCAATGCTTTTGGAGGCTATGTGAAACAATATGAAGTTGCCATAAATCCTGATAAATTAAAAAGTTTTGGCATTACAATGAATCAGGTTTTTGAAGCCCTGAAAGTGAACAACGCTAATACGGGAGGTGCTTACATCGAGAAAAACCACCAAGCAAATTTCATTCGTGGCGAAGGTTTGGCACGTAGTCTTGAGGATTTGGAAAACACCGTTGTAACCACACAAAACGGAAGCCCTGTTTTAGTGCGCGATGTCGCTGAAAAAGTGGGCTATGGGAATCAAGTGCGCTATGGTGCGTTTACTCAAGATGGACACGAAACGGTTGGTGGACAAATTTTAATGCTGAAAGGCGAAAGCCCCGGCAATGTAGTCGAAAATGTGGAGAAGCGCATTGCAGAAATACAAAAATCCCTGCCGGAAGGCGTTTACATAGATACGTTTTTAAGTAGAAGTGAACTTATCGGAAGGACCACAAGCACCGTTGAAAAAAACCTTATTGAAGGTTCATTGATTGTGATTTTCGTTTTGGTCTTGCTTTTGGGAAGTTTCCGTGGTGGATTAATTACAGCTTCGGTAATCCCTTTATCATTACTGTTTGCATTTATCTTGATGAAACAATTTGGGGTGTGGGCAAATTTAATGTCCTTGGGAGCAATCGATTTTGGTATCATCGTGGATGGCGCAGTTATTATTGTGGAGGGAATGGTATTTCACATCCATCAACGGATGAAGAAAACCACAACGGCCATTGGCCAGCCAGAAATGGATGAAATAGCCTATGAATCGGCAAGCACGATGATGAATTCGGCTTTTTTCGGACAGCTTATTATCCTTATCGTATTTACACCAATTCTCTTTTTGACGGGTGTAGAAGGAAAAATGTTCCGTCCAATGGCATTTACCTTTGGGTTTGCCGTTTTGGGAGCGATTATCCTTTGTCTTACGTATGTACCAATGATTTCGTCAATGTTCCTAAAACCTGCTAAAAATCAAAATAGCTGGTTTGCTAAATTTGAAAACAAGATTGACAGGTTCAGTGATAAAATAATGTCCGGTCTAAATAGAATATATGTACCATTGCTCAATTTCGCACTTCGCTTTAAGGCTGGTGTCATTATTGGTGCGGTTGGATTGTTGTTGATTGCAGGATTTATTTTTAGCAATATGGGTGGAGAATTCATACCTAAATTTGATGAGGGCGATATTGCATTTCAGGCCTTGATAAAACCAGGGAGTAGTCTTACAGAATCCATTGAGGCTTCAAAAAAACTTCAGAATTTAATCAATGAATTTCCAGAAGTAAAAACGGTAGTTTCAAGGATTGGTGTTGCCGAAATACCAACAGACCCAATGCCTATGGATATTGCGGATAGCTATATCATTCTTGAAAAGGATAAGAGCAAATGGACTTCCGCAGATAGCAAAGAAGAACTTATAGAAAAAATACAGGAAAAAATTTCAGTTGTTCCCGGTGTAAATTTCGTGTTTACGCAACCTGTGGAACTTCGTTTTAACGAACTGCTTACGGGTGTTCGCGAGGATGTGGCCATTAAATTGTACGGAGAAGATTTGGGCGTGTTGGCCGACAAGGTACAGGAAATTGCAGCGGTCATTAGAAGCGTTCCCGGAGCGGCCGACCTCAATGTGGAAGCTACAAGCGGTCTACCACAAATGACTGTGGAATACAATCGTGCAAAAATGGCACAGTACGGAGTAACCGTTGATAAGCTGAATGATTATGTAAGTGCCGCCTTTTCAGGAGAAGCGGCAGGGGTGATTTTTGAAGGCGAAAAACGCTTTGATGTTGTCATTCGTTTGGCGAAAGACTTTAGACAAGACATCAACAGCCTTAAGAATCTTTACATCGATTTACCAAACGGAGCGCAAGTGCCTTTAAAGGAGGTTGCAGACATCAGCTATAAGCCCGGGCCAATGCAGATTTCAAGGGACAATACCTCGCGTCGTATTTCAGTAGGGGTCAATGTTCGTGGGCGCGATGTAAAATCGATGGTCGAGGAAATTCAGCAAAAATTGGAAACGGACGTGAAACTACCGCCTGGTTATTTTGTAACCTACGGAGGTTCGTTTGAAAACTTGCAACGTGCTTCAGACCGATTGATGATTGTAGTGCCTATTGCACTTTTCCTAATATTCATATTACTCTATTTTGCCTTGAGTTCGTTCTCGCAATCACTTATGATTTATATGGCAGTGCCTTTGGCAGCCATTGGTGGCGTGTTTGCCCTTTGGATAAGGGGAATGCCTTTCAGTATTTCGGCAGGAGTCGGTTTTATCGTGCTCTTTGGAGTCGCGGTTTTAAACGGATTGGTGCTGATAAACAAATTCAATGAACTAAAAGAAAGTGGAATGACAGACTTAAAAAAACGAATATACGAGGCAACGCACGAACGCTTACGCCCTATTTTGCTTACGGCAACGGCGGCCATTATGGGCTTTATCCCAATGGCGATTTCTACCTCTGGCGGTGCAGAAGTGCAGCGACCATTGGCAACGGTGGTTATTGGAGGATTGATAACAGCAACATTTTTAACGCTTGTTGTCCTTCCCGTACTATATTATTGGCTCGAATCGAGAAAGGAACGAAACAATACCGATGGAGGTGTAAATTATGTCAACAAATCAACCAATATTGTAACCGTATTATTGATGGTTGGCGGTTTGATGGCTTCTGGAACTGCTTTTGCCCAAGACACCAATCAAGATGGAACAATTCCAAAAACCTTGACTGTAGATGAGGCCATTGCTATGGCAAAACAGAATTATCCATCGCTTAAGGAAAGTCAGGCATTCATTGAACGGGAAAAGGCACTAAAGGGAACGAGTTTTGACCTTGGTAGCACACAAGTTTTCACGGGCAAAGAAGAATATGGCAATAATCTTCCTGGAGTGCAGACAACAGTTGGTGTGCAACAGGGCAATATTGACTTGCTTTCCGGATTTTCGAAATCCAAGTTTTACAAAGAGCGCATTGCCTTGGGAGAAAAGTTTTATGTGGCCAGTGAACAACAATTGGTGCGCAATGTGATGCAAGCCTATGACCAAATTAATTACTACAAGGCACAGTTGCGTTTTGCAGACCAATTGGACAGTATTTATGCCAATTTTAAGTCCGCTGCCCAACTTCGGTATGACACGGGAGAAACAGGCAAGTTGGAATTTATTTCAGCCTCTTCCGAGTTTCAACAGATTCAAGTGTTAAGACAACAAGCTTTTGATGATATTGAAATTGCCAAACGTGCTTTAAAACAATATTTGGGAACGGATGAAACCATCGAAACAGTTGATGGTTTTTACGAGCCATTGGATTTTATAGCAACGTTGGATTCAACTTCGGTAGCAAATAACCCAATGTTGCAATATGCCTTGCAAAATGCCGAAGTAAGTAAAGCAAATGTGGGCGTTGAAAAATCGCAATTCCTACCGAAATTCAGTTTATCGTTTGGCAGGCAGGTTGTGGATGATGTTTCAGGCTTTAATACCTATCAGGCAGGTATTAGTATTCCGTTATGGTTTTTTCCACAGAAGTCGAGAGTCAAGGCAGCCAAGGCAGATGCAATGGTAGCAGAGAATCAATATTTGGAGCAAAAAGCGGTTACCGAGAGCAAGGTTTCCCAATTGTTAAAATCATTGGAAAAAACAAAAAAAATCCTTGCATACTATGAAGAAGGCGCATTGCTTTTGGCGGAAGAACAAATAACAACCGCAGAACTGGCATCAAAAGAGGGCGAAATAGATTACGTCAATTACATCACGATTCTCAACAGTGCCATCCGCATTAAACAGACCCATTTACAATACATCAATCAGTATAACCAGCAAACCATTGATATGCAATATCAATTGGGCAATTTATAACCTTAAAAAAAGAGAAATGAAAAATATACTATTAGTAAGTACCGTATTATTTACACTTATGTTTATGAGTTGTAACGATGGCCAAAAATCTGAACTTGGGCATAACGAAGCTGAAGGCGTATCAAAAACCGAGGCTGGGGGCGAAGATACACACGGAGAAGAAGGCCACGATGAAGGAGAGGAAGAAGGTGGTCACAGCGAGGAAGAAGGCGTCGTCGAACTTACAAAGCAACAGGCTGAAACCATCGGTTTGGAAACGAAGCCTCTGGAGGAACGGAATTTAGGGAACAACATTAAGGTAACAGGTATGCTGGAACTTTTCCCACAGGATAAGGCGAACATCAGTCCGTTTGTTGGTGGAAATGTGAGTTCCATAAAAGTAATACCTGGAGATAACGTAAGCAAAGGACAGGTGTTGGCATATATAGAACACCCAGATATCATTGCAATGCAACAGGAATATCAGGAAAAAAATGATGAACTGGTCTTTTTGAAACAGGATTTTGAGCGCAAGCAGACCCTTTATGATAAAGGAGTGTCTTCTGGCAAGGAATTTCAGATGGCGAAGTCAAAATTTCGTTCCACTACATCCAGTGTCAATGGTTTGCGTTCCCAATTGAGACTGTTGGGCATTAATGCCGATAAAGTGGCAGAAGGCCAAATATATTCGGCTGTTCCCATTACCACACCCATAAGTGGCTATGTGGATGAAGTAATGATTAGCCTTGGCGATTACGTGGCGCAACAATCCAAAATGTTCTCAATAAGCGATAATTCAAAGATTTATGTCAACTTCAAAGTATATGAGAAGGACATAAAGCAAATCAAGAAAGGGCAACAGATATATTTTTCAACAGCTTCTCGTCCAGATGAACTGCTTAAAGCAACCGTTCGGTCTGTGGGTAAAACCTTCAACACCGACCCAAAAGCCTTGGAAGTTCTGGCAGATATTGAAAACAAGGATAAAAACCTATTACCGGGTATGTACGTTGAAGGGCGAATAGTGCAAGGCGAGAAAAAGGGTTTTGCCGTACCGGAAGCTGCCATTATAAAAGAAGGCGAGCAATCCTTTATTTTTATTTTGGATGAAGATGAAGAAATGGAAGCGAACAAAATGAAATTTAAAATGATACCCGTAACGGTTGGTATTACTGATTTGGGCTTTGTTGAAGTCAATCTACCTGCCGAAGTTTCAAAGGATGCCAAAGTCGTGATAAACGGAGCTTATAACCTCTCTTCGGAAATGGTTAAAGGCGAACTGGAACACGGACATTAATTCAATAATAATCAAAGATTTTGATTCCGAGTTTGTTTATCGTCTTAATTAGTTAGTTAAAAATTAGAAAACAGGCTCGGTTCAAAATCGATTAAAAAATAAAAATTTTTTTAAGATGAAATGAGCCATAACAAAAAAAGTTGATACCAACCGAAATGTTGATTGGCGAATTACATCTGACAATTAAAAAACAAATAAATATCTACAGATGAAAGAAATAAAAGCATTTATAAAACCGAACCGAATCCAAAGAGTCATTGAAGCACTATCAGATATTGGATTTGAAAGTATGACCCTTTCACAAGCAGAAGGCACTGGCGCATTCAAGTCAAAAGGTGCAAGACCGTCGCTGGATTTTCACGTTACAGACAGTCCAGTGGTTAAGCTGGAACTGGTCTGCCAAAATGAGGAAGCCCAAGCGGCCATTGAAACAATTATAGCCAACGCCAAAACCGACGGGCCTGGAGATGGTATTATTTATATAGCAAATATTGAAGATGCCTTTCAGATTAAAACTGGAGATTCCTTAAAACGGTACGACCTATAAAACATTTTAGTGCAAATGGAAAAAATAGTCCAACTTCTTGAAAGCAAAGGGATACGACCTACGGCAATGCGCCTAATGACCTACAAACGTTTGGCAGAATTAGAGGTGGCAATCAGTCTTGGCGATTTGGAAAAGGATTTTAAGGTCAGTGAAAGAAGTACCCTATTTAGGACTATAAAAACGTTTGAGGAAAAAGGTGTTGTACATCAAATTGAGGATGGGACTGGAGTTATTAAATATGCCCTTTGCGAAGAGAACTGTGAATGCGAGGTCGGCAACGACCTTCATTTGCACTTTCATTGCAACAACTGTAATGAAACGGTCTGTTTAACAGAGCATAAAATCCCGCATATCAGCTTGCCCGACGGCTACATTACCGAAGATATTAATTTGGTGGTAAAAGGTATCTGCGAAAAATGCAGCGATAATTTGGGTTGAGTTTTAGGTTTTTCAATTCAATCATCATTTATAAATAATGAGCAATGATAACAATCTATAAAAAAGAAGCTACGGTATATATGGTGGCAGAAAACAAGCTGGATGCCAAGGATTATGAGAACTTGATACCGGTCTTAACAGAACATATAACGGCATATCAGGAAGTGTTCTGGTACATTGAAATGCAAAATTTTGAAGGCTGGACGGTAAGTGCCTATTGGAAGGGTATTGAATTAAATCTTCCGAATGAAACACATTTAAAGCGTGTTGCTTTAGTGGGTAGCGTTAAATGGCAGGAACAATTTACCGAGGCATTGCTTCCTTTTTCAGAAGCTCATATAAAATTTTATAAGCCAGAAGAAAAAGACGATGCCAAAGAATGGATAAAAAAAAATAGTAAAAAATGAAAAAAATACAACTAAAAATTCCAGTTATCCTTCCGCAAGTTCCAAACGAAAAAGATACTTGTGTTGAGCGGCTTATAAAAGAATTACAGGCTAAAGAGGGCATCGAAAAAGTACACGTTGCCGATACAAAGGAAGATGACACACCACAGCTCTGTTTTCATTATGACCCCGATATCATTTCTATAGACCGCATTCAATCTCTCGCAGAACAGACGGGTGCAGAGATTACCGAAAAATACGGGCATTTGCTCATTGAGGTTAAAGGAATCAGACATACAAGACAGGCACGCACCATAGAGAAAAGTCTTTTGGCAATCAATGGGGTTTTGGAGGCTTCCGTTTCGGCCTCTGGAATGGTGCGCCTTGAGTTTGATAAAAAGCAAACAAATTTTGATGAAATAAGTAAACAGATTGAAAAGGAAGACCTTCAGGTTAAGCGGAGTTCTTCAAACGAAAATAATTACACCGAAGCATCCAAAAAAAAACAGGAAGGTTCAAAGAAGGAAGATACTAAAGAGCAAACTTCCACAGAGGGCCACGAGCACAAGGAGGGCGAGACCCACGAGGAAGGAGAAGAGCACGCCCACGGTGGGGTTTTCGGTAAAAATACGGAGCTTATTTTTTCCATTATCTGTGGGGCACTTCTCGGGATAGGTTTCGGGCTTTCTTATGTGGAATCCATCCCGGATTGGGTCAGTCTTACTTTGTACATTGGCGCGTACTTTTTCGGTGGTTTCTTTACGGCCAAGGAAGCGGTTCAAACTGTGGCCAAGGGTGGTTTTGAAATTGATTTTTTAATGCTGGTCGCTGCCATTGGCGCCGCCATTCTGGGAGAATGGGCAGAAGGCGCACTGTTGTTGTTTTTATTTAGCCTTGGGCACGCTTTGGAACACTACGCAATGAACAAGGCAAGAAAAAGCATTGCCGCACTTGCAGACCTTGCACCAAAAACAGCATTGCTTAAAAAAGATGGTAAGACCGAAGAAGTTGGAATTGAGGAATTGAGTATTGGCGATATTATTGTGGTCAAGCCCAATAGTAAAATATCCGCAGATGGCGTCGTGGTCAATGGAAAAAGCAGTGTAAACCAAGCACCTATTACCGGGGAAAGTGTACCCGTGGACAAAATTCCCGTGGAAGATAAGGATAGAAACTATTCGGCAGACGATGATATTAAGGACGAAAACCGTGTATTTGCCGGAACTATCAACGGTAATAACACGCTGGAAATAAAGGTAATCAAAGAAGCCAAAGACTCTACCCTGTCCCGACTGGTCAAATTGGTCAACGAGGCACAGACCCAGAAGTCCCCCACGCAACTGCTGACCGATAAGTTCGAAAAATACTTTGTGCCATCCGTACTGATACTGGTTGGTATCCTACTCTTTGCCTTTCTGGTCATTGACGAACCGTTTAGTGCCAGCTTTTATCGTGCAATGGCGGTATTGGTAGCTGCAAGTCCCTGTGCACTGGCCATTTCAACACCAAGTGCCGTATTGAGCGGTGTGGCAAGGGCAGCACGTGGCGGCGTGCTCATCAAAGGTGGGCGACCACTTGAGGATTTAGGGGTCATAACCGCTTTGGCTTTTGATAAAACAGGCACGCTTACCGAAGGCAAGCCCAAACTTACCGAAGTAGTACCATTGGGGGATATTGAAGAAAATGAACTGTTAAAGATAGCCGTTGCCGTTGAAAACTTGAGCGACCACCCTTTGGCCAAAGCCGTCGTAAGGGATGGGAAAGAGCGTCTGAAAGGTACTGATATTATCGATGCGTCAGATTTGGAAGCAGTTCTCGGAAAAGGTATCAAAGCTTCTTTGGGCAAGGATAAAATCTATATTGGAAACCTTGACTTGTACGAAGACCTCGATGAAGCAAAACCATCCGAAGGTATATCGAGTAAAGTAAAAGAACTTGAAGGTGGTGGAAATACTACGATGCTCATAAGAAGGAACAAAGAATATATAGGTATCATCGCCCTGATGGACACCCCACGGGAAGCGGCCAAGGAAACACTGAAAAAATTAAAGGAAATCGGTATCAAGCGGATGATAATGCTAACCGGGGATAATCAAAAGGTTGCCGATGCCGTTGCTAAAGAAATTGGGTTGACCGATGCCTGGGGAAGCCTGTTGCCAGAGGAAAAGGTAGATGCCATTAAAAAATTAAAAGAACAGGAATCCAAAGTCGCAATGGTAGGCGACGGTGTTAACGATGCCCCTGCAATGGCAAACAGCACAGTAGGTATCGCAATGGGTGCAGCGGGCAGTGATGTGGCCTTGGAAACTGCGGACATTGCCCTAATGGCCGATAAATTGGAAACCCTGCCCTTTGCCATAGGCTTGAGCAGGAAGGCAAAGGCCATTATCAAGCAAAACCTTTGGGTAAGCCTCGGTATTGTGGCATTGCTTATCCCATCGACCATTATGGGTTGGGCCAATATCGGTATTGCAGTGGTCATCCACGAAGGCTCAACATTACTTGTGGTTTTTAATGCGTTAAGGCTTTTGGCTTATAAGAAATAGCATCAAATATATGTTTTGAAAAAGGGTTTGCTTTTGAATTAATATTGCAATGACTAAAACGGAAAAGATACTATTAAATCACGGTATTCGACCTACTCAAATGAGGTTGAAGATATACAAGTTCCTGAAAAGGAAGCAAAGTGCCGTGTCCTTTTCCGATTTGGAAAAGGCTTTTGTTCAAAAGCGCGAAACCAATAAAACAGCAAACAGAACGACCTTTTATCGCAATCTCAAGATTTTTGAGGATAAAAGGCTGATTCATCAGATTAATGATGGGGTCGGAGTGGCAAAATATGCGATTTCCGATGAAAACGCCAAAGTTAAATACGGTACAGATTTACATATGCACTTTCATTGCACCGATTGTAGGAAAACAATCTGTTTACCGAATAAGATATCGAAAGAAAGCTTGCCAGACGATTATGAAGTGGGAAATGTGAACCTGATATTAAAGGGAATATGTGAAAAATGCAGGCAAAAATATTAGGTGGAAGTTTCAGAATTCTGAACCCTTGGGTCCAATGGTCAGGTTCAGGTTTCTTCCACCTTCTCTAACTTAAAAAATAGTATGGCAGAACTAAAAAAATCATTGGGTACGCTACGTCTTACCTTTTATGGCGTTGGTACCATTGTGGGTGCTGGAATCTATACTGTGATTGGCGCGGCAGCCGGACAGGCAGGAACCGATATTTGGTTGAGCTTTATTTTTGCAGCAGTTGCAGCCAGTATTTCTGCAATGTCCTATGCTGAATTATCATCTACCTACCCAAATGCTGGCGCAGAATTTATATTTGTAAGGAAAGCATTTCCAAAAATCGACATTCCTTCCTTTCTTACGGGTTGGACCGTTGCCTTCCATAGTTCGGCAACAATTGCAGCCGTACTATTGGCATTTTCGGGATATTTCAATACCTTTTTTGAAGTACCTGGATTATTGATAAGCTATGGTGTACTGCTGCTGCTTGCCCTGATAAGTGTTACAGGAATCAAGAAATCATCTACTGCTAATATTATAATGGTCAGTATTCAATTGTTGGGTTTGCTCATTCTTATCTTTATAGGCCTTAAAGAAACAGGCCTGCCAAAAGCTGAAATTTTTCAAATCAACTCATTCTCTGGAACACTTGCAGCCACTGCGACTTTGTTTTTTGTCTATACAGGTTTTGAGCATATGGCATCTTTGGGTTCAGAAGTTAAAAATCCAGGAAAGACGATTCCTCGTGCCTTTTTATTAACAATGGTAATTACAACCATCTTCTATTTGCTTATCTCATTTACTGTACTCAATATTGCTGACCCGATTGCAATATCAAAGGTGGATTCGCCCTTGTCTTTGGCGGCATTAAATCTTAACTCTTGGCTACCAGTAGTTTTGGCAGTTGCGGCATTATTTGCCACAGCCAATGCTGCGTTTAGCGGTATCATTTCCATAAGTAGGTTATTGTTCGGAATGGCAAGCGTGGGCGAACTTCCAAAATTTATGACTAAAGTAAATGCACAAAAAGTGCCGTGGGTTACTACCATTGTGGTTATGGCGGCAGTTGCGGGTTTTATGCTATTGGGCGATATTAAAATCGTAGCGGGAATGTCGTCATTGGGTGCGTTGCTCGTCTTTGTCGCCGTGAACATTGCCCTTATCGTATTGCGTTTCAAAGCACCAGATAAAGACAGGCCGTTTAAAGTTCCTTTATCTGTTGGGAAAGTTCCGATACTGCCAATTTTGGCGATAATCATAAGCCTCTCTTTGGTCATACAATTTGATTGGAAAGTTTATGCCGCATTTGTGGGAGCGATTGTAGTAGGTATCTTGCTGGATTATTTTTTGGATAAAAGAGAAAAAAAAGATATAGACCCCGAAAAGGAAAAGGAATTGTTTAACCACTAATATATTTTTTATGGACTGGACATTTGAAGAATTTAGAGCAGAGCTTGACACCCTTAATCCATCGGTAAGAAAAAAGGCAATTGAAATTGCGAAAGAATTAATCGAAAAGGAAGACTTTTCAAAAGAAAAGGCCATCAAAAAAGCAATTGTAATGGCTGAAGAATGGTTTTACGATTTAGAAGGATAATAATTAATTAAAAACTATATAAAATGTTACAGATAATTGAGTTAAAGGAAAAAAATATTGTTGCAACAAAAGCTTCGGGCAAATTGAGAAAAGAAGACATCGAAAAAATCCATCCACTTATCCACGCCATACTGGACAAGGGGATGAAGGTTCGTTGGTATTTTGAGATGGACAACTTTACGGGTTGGGATTTACCTGGTTTATGGGAAGACCTCAAAATGGATACGGCCCACGCCAGAGACTATGAAAAAATAGCAATGGTAGGAGATAAAAAATGGCAAGAATGGATAACCCAATTTATGAAGCCTTTTACCAACGCCGAAATTAAGTATTTCAATATAGACCAAAAGGAAGATGCCAAAAGTTGGATTGAGAGCCAGTAAGCTTACTTCCATAAAAGACAGACGATGAATAAAAAGAATATTTTTATTACCATACTAATTGGGTTTGCCATAGGTGTTTTTATCCTTCAACCTTTGGGGATAACAATTTTCACGTTTAGCAGCCAGAATTACGAAATCAATTGGGGGCAATATTTAATAAATAATTTCATTGAAATTGTGAATATCAATGGGAATCAAATTTTCGAGAATATTCTGTTTGGACTATTAGGTGCAAGTGTTGCTCTGATGTATTATTTCGGTAAAAGAGAAAAGGATATAGATAATAAGTAGCGGTAAGTGGTTATGTGAAAGAGTGAAATTTTTTATTTAAAATAAATTAAGTGAAAACTTAATTAATAGCAGGCAGCTTTTATGATGCTTCTTAAAGCAAAATGATTAATAGCATTAAAAGCAAAAGTAGAAGCTGCTTTTTTTAATTATACAATTAAAGATGGATATTATGAATGTTAAACATTGTATTTTAATAATCTTGTTGGTTAGTTATTATAAAGTAAACGCCCAAAAAATTTATACAACTGAAGAAGGTCATATTATGATGATGACTTTGGTTAACGATAAACCCGTCAAGGCAGAAAGCCATAAATTGGCCTTATATCTTGATTATGATTCCAAAGTGGTTAATGGTGTACTCGACCTTAAGACTTTATCAACAGATATTCCTGAAATCAATACCATTTTACAACAGCAGGAAGCCCCTTTGATGCTTCGGTTCACGGGCACTATTCCATCACAGGATTTTTTATCAAAACGGCACGACCCTATCAACTTTAATTGGCTGATAGATGTTACTTATCAAGGAAAATCCTTTAAATCACAATTTAAAGCAACCATTACCCATATAGAACAAGGAGTAAGTATGTCCTGCTTGATAAGTGCAACCGGACAATTATTGGTTTCAAATACTGGTTTGGATTTCTTAATAGAGGGTATCGATGATACCATAGAAGTGCAGTTTGCGCAATTGGTGTTGAGATTGGAATAACTGTGAATTAAAATAAAATTATTATCAAACTAATGAAAAAAAAGAAAGTTAATTTAAGAGATTTGAATAAAACTTCTTCAGATACTCACAAGCGCAATGATGCCCACAACCAAAGCAGCGCAGAAAGCATAGGGAAATTTAAAGTTTATGTACCAGCAATTTTCAGCTTTGTAATGCTGATTATTGGCATTGCGATGGATTATTTTGACGTAGCATTTTTTAAAGATTGGATACGTATCGTCTGGTATGCAGTCGCATACCTTCCTGTAGGTTTTCCTGTGATAAAGGAAGGTTGGAACAGCATCAAAAATGGCGATTTCTTTACCGAATTTCTATTGATGTCCATCGCAACCATAGGTGCATTCGCCATTGGCGAATATCCGGAAGGTGTGGCAGTAATGTTGTTTTATGCGGTAGGCGAATTATTCCAAAGTGCCGCGGTTAAAAGAGCCAAAGGAAGCATCAAGGCATTACTGGATGTAAGACCCAATGAAGCTTTGGTTTATCGGGACAACAATTATGTTTCTGTAAATCCCGAAACCGTTGCTATTGGCGAAAAAGTGCAAGTACGTGTGGGCGAAAAAATTCCTTTAGATGGTATTTTGCTTTCAGATAAAGGGTCGTTTAATACCGCAGCGTTAACGGGCGAAAGCAAGCCCGATACCATTGCGAAAGGCGAAAAGGTTTTTGCGGGAAGCATCAATCTCGATGGTGTCATCGAAGTGGAAACCACCAAAGAATTTAAGGACAGTTCCATCGCCCGTATTCTGGATATGGTACAGAACGCCACCGCACGTAAATCAAAGACTGAATTGTTCATCAGAAAGTTTGCAAGGATATACACACCTATCGTTGTATTTCTGGCTATCGGTTTAACGTTTTTGCCTTACTTTTTTGTGGACGATTATGTATTTAGGGATTGGCTCTACCGAGCACTAATTTTCTTGGTTATTTCCTGTCCTTGTGCATTGGTCATTTCTATTCCCTTGGGTTATTTTGGCGGATTGGGTGCAGCATCGCGTAACGGCATTTTGTTCAAGGGCGCATCCTTTTTGGACGCAATGACCAAAGTTAACACGGTGGTAATGGACAAAACGGGAACTGTTACAAAAGGGGTCTTTAAAATTAAGGAAGTGGTCAATACATCCACTTTCGCGGAAGCGGAATTTATGCAATACCTAATGGCAATGGAAGAGCAATCTACCCATCCAATCGCAAAGGCAATATTGGAATATAAAGCTGACGGTGCCGACTTGGAAGCGACCGAAGTTTCCGAGGTCGCCGGAAAGGGCTTAAAAGGAACTGTCAACGGAAAAACCGTTTTGGTCGGTAATAAAGAATTGATGACCTCGAACAGCATCGAAGTACCTTCTGAAACCGATAGCATAGTAGAATCCATAGTAATGGTTGCCATTGATGGAAAGTTTGCGGGTTATGTGACCATTGCCGATGAACTGAAGGAAGATGCCCACCAAGCCATAAAGCAAATACGTGAGGCTGGTATTTCAAAAATTATAATGCTTTCAGGCGATAAAGATTCCATTACGCAACAAGTTTCCAAAGAATTAAGTATTGATTGGGCAAAAGGTGGCCTACTACCGGAAGATAAGCTGAACGAGGTAGAAGAGCTCAAAAAACAACCTGAAACGAAAGTGGCATTCATAGGCGATGGTATAAATGATGCGCCTGTATTGGCAGCAAGTGGTGTAGGTATCGCAATGGGTGGTTTGGGCAGCGATGTTGCCATCGAGACGGCAGATGTCATCATCCAGACCGACCAACCAAGCAAGATTGCCAGGGCAATTAAAATTGGGCGTTCTACCCGAAGCATCGTTTGGCAAAATATTGGCTTGGCGTTTGGGGTTAAAGTAATTGTGCTTATCCTCGGTGCAGGTGGTTTGGCTACTATGTGGGAAGCGGTGTTTGCCGATGTGGGTGTGGCGTTGCTTGCTATATTAAATGCGGTTCGGTTGCAACGGATGAAATGGGAATCATAATGTTTCAAAGTTCTCACAATGTTGCTGCTAAAGATTTACCGATAAAAATCCGCTATCTTTATAGGTCACAACACGTCCTATTTTATGATACATATTCTTACAACAGGTGGCACCATTGAGGGACTGGATTATGTAGATGGTAAAGGTATTACCCAATCAAATATCAGTATTCAAGGCTTTCTTGATAAAGCTAATATTGGTTTTGATTACACCATAGAAAGTGTATTCAAAAAAGATAGCAGAGCCATAACGGATGATGACCGAGAGCAGTTGGTTTGCAAGATTAAGGAATTGACTGCGACCAAGATTTTAATAACTCACGGTACTTTCACGATGGAAGATACCGCAAAATATATAGGAAGGCTCAATCTGAAAAAAACCATTGTTCTGGTTGGGTCTTTTATTTTAGGTTCATCTGAGAACACGGATGCACAATTTAATCTAGGATATGCAATCAGCTCGCTACAGCTTCTAAAACCGGATGTTTATATTGCTATGAACGGACAAATTTTTCTTTGGAACAATGTTTCAAAAAATTTAGAAACCAACAAATTTGAGCGCAATGAGTAGGAATATAAATGTTTGGGACATCAATACATTGGACAACGTTCTTCTATCTTTTAATAGATACGGTCATTGTATTGCTTACCCTTTATTTTTCAAGAAAGAAAACTCGAAGTAGCCTGAGGCGATTTCTTTATCTCGGAATTTTATTTATTGCCTATAACGCCACTGGCGGTTTTCTACCCATAGATAACTTTCCCGGACCTTTTATACTTCAATATATCATTACATATGGTGTGGCCATTGCGCTTTGCGTGTACATTGTTTACTACCTGTACAAAGAGTATGATATTGTTGTGTTGAAGTTTAACTCGTCCATTAGAAATCTTGCAATACTGTCAAGCGTTAGTTTTATAGTTTTATTTTTGATTCCTTATTTTCTGACAGATTCGCTGAAATCGGCACGTTTCCTTTTTACCATTCCCATTTCAATAATAGCCTTTATTTTTCTGTTTATTTTTTACCGTAGAATCGCAAATCCCAGCAATCCAAATACCTTTATAGTAAGGCGAAACAAGCTGTCGATGGTTAGTGTGGCAAGCATAGCCTTATTACCCATTTGTACCGTTATAGGCGACTACCAATGGATAACTTTTACCGTAATGAACTTGGCTTTTTTTGCGATAACCGCTATTGAAGCAGATAGGTATTTGTACTTTATAGAAAACAATAATCGAATGTATGAGGTATTCGCCCTAAAGAAAAAACAACGGGATGAATCTATAGAACGCAAAATCATCTATGAGGATTTGACTCGAAGAGAAATTGAAGTAGCACTATCTATTTTAAGTAATTTGAGCTATAAAAATATAGCCAAAGATTTGTTCATCGCAGAAAGTACCGTATCGAAACACGCATCCAATATCTTCAAAAAGACAGGCGTAAAGAATAGGCGTGAGTTTTTAAAGCGATTCAGGAAGAAAAAATGAGTAAATTCATTCTTTATAGAACCCACTATTTACAATGTCTCACAAATAATCCGTAGAAAAATACGGACTATTCCGTAATTATATACGGTACGTTTTCCTTGTAAAATCGCAACGTAAAGTTACTTTAGATAGAGTTCCCTAAAACACATCAATGAACCACAAATTTTATGAAGCGTGACTTTCATTTATACCATTTTGCAGGACTATGACATCATCTAACCAACCTTATCAACTAAATCCCATTTCTATGGTTTACAACATTAAAGTTCCTGCTTATGAACTCACAATTGCTATCTCAAAAACTTTTAAAGGATCTGGATGAAATCAAAATTCAGAATGGAAACATTATAGAAAGTGCCTATCTATCCATAAAGGCCTGTCGCAAATTACTGAGTGCTTATAAGAAAGAAATAATCAAAACGAAATTTAAGACGGTTCAAGATGAGATAAATTTCTTCAAGAACACAAAGCAGGTTCCACTCATTAAACTCATCTACTTTTCTGAAATACATTCATTTGAGATTCAACTTCCCAAAGGCGATAAGGATGCCCAACTAAAATCGATAAAGAAAAAAATCAATAAAATAAATCGATTCTTCCTTTATAATATTGACTTTGGACGTTATGTGAATTCTGGGGCTACCCATTTTGACAAAGAATATTACACACGGGATTATCTGGAAAACTTTCATATCACAACATCCAAATTCTACTTCCAAGACCCTGAATTTTGCACGCCAAGAGATATGCTCTTGGGCAAATACAAGGCTTATGATTATTTAGTGACCTATTTTGATGAAAAGAAAGATAGGGTTCGTAACGGATTAAACGGAAAACACAAGAGCATTAAACCAATGGAAAAAATTGACTGGCCATTTTCTAATACAGATTATGTGGAACTGCTCTACGCATTGTGTTCAAAAGGATTGGGAAAACAAAACAATCAAGGGATTATGCAAGTTTCAAAAAAGTTGGAACAACTATTTAATATTGAACCAAAGGACATCTACAAAACCTATCAGGACATTAAAAACAGGAAAAACAGCCGAACACTTTTTCTCGACGAACTTTCTACATCACTACTCATTGAAATGGATAAAAGCGAGGAATAGACCTTCATTTCCCTCTATAAACAGTACACTTTAAACTGTTAAAAAAAGACCGTAGTACGGTTGACCTACGGTAATCGAGTTCCATATCAATTTTTCATAAATTTTAGGGTGATTTAATACCATCATTTCATAAAAGTTGGCTCAAAACAGTTCAAAATAGAACAAATTTCAAGATGTTAAATTTTAACCGTAGTACGGTCGTACTGGGGAATAAAATCCAATAAACCTATTCAAATTTGTAGAACGAAAGTCAAATCAGGTTAAGGGCTATCAATTAAAAATTTAAAAACCCTGATAGCCCTTTTCTTTAAAACCGTTCTATTATGCCGACAAGTATTATTACCACAGACGACCTTCGAGATTTCAAAATGGAACTGCTCGATGACATCAAAAAACTACTTACCAGACAAGCCAGTGGGAAACTCAAAAAATACCTCAAATCTTCTGAGGTTATGGATCTATTGCAAGTCAGTCCGGGCACTTTGCAAAATCTTCGTATTAATGGCACCTTGCCATATACCAAAGTAGGTGGGATTATCTATTACGATACAGAGGAAATACAAAAAGTGATGGATGCCAACCGTGTGCACCACGGTCTAAATTCTTAAGCGATGAACTATATAAAGCTACTTAATGCGGCTTTTGAGAAGTTCTATTTTGATGACCGCCTAAATCCTACCCATATCAGTTTGTATATGGCGCTGTTCCAGGAATGGAACAGCTCTCGGTTTATGGATGAATTCTATGTAAATCGACGGGAACTGATGCGCGTTGCCAAGATTGGTTCAAAATCAACATACCATAGATGTATTGTGGAATTGGATGCTTGGCAGTACCTATCCTATTTTCCTTCCAACAATCCATACAAAGGCAGCAAAATCAAGATGGCCATTATTGGGACAAGTGATGAACCAGTTACGGGACAGTACAATCCCATTTTAGAACAGCTTGCGGAACAGTACCATCCCAGAGGTGTACCGCTTGAGGGACACCACCATCCCAAAAGCGGACAGGTTGTGTACCAACACCGTCCCATAGATGGACAAGCATTGGTATCTAATACAAACAATATCAAACAAGAAAACAATATAAAACAGCCAAAGGGCAGGCAGGCCGTTATTTTATTTTTTGAAGAAAAGGGTTTTGATGCTAATGAAGGAAAAAAATTCTACGAGCATTATGCCAACCGAGAATGGCAAACGAGCGACGGAAAGCCAATACGGGATTGGCGCTCATTGGCCATCAATTGGATGGACAGAACCGAGCTTTTCGAAGAAGAAAACAAACCAAACAAAAAAGAAGTGTCCCAAATAAAGGACAACTTGCGAACCACTAATAACAAGGATTATGGACAACCCCTCTAAAATTATCGAAGGCGGCGTGGAATACTCGTTGGGAAAATTCGATGGTAAAAGCGTTCTCTACGATTTTCCAAAAATTTTGATTTACCTAAATGCAAAGGGCAAACTGTTGTTTGGAAAAAAATTTAGGATTTATGATGAGGATAAGGATATTCTACTGAAGCTATGTTCTTACTTCATCAAGGATAAAGAAAACTGTGCAACCTACGGCATAGACATAGACAAAGGAATTCTTCTTTCCGGACCCGTAGGTTGTGGAAAGACCAGTTTAATGAAATTATTGCGCCATTTGGTTCCCTTGCAACGCCCTTATGAAATGATTCCCTGCCGTAACGTAACATTCAGCTTTAACCATTTAGGATTTAAAACAGTTGAGGAATATGGTAACACCAAATTTTATTGTTTTGATGATTTAGGCGTAGAACCATCTGGAAGATTTTATGGCAAGGATCTCAATGTGATGGGCGAAGTGCTCTTATCTCGATACGAGCTCTACCTACAAACTAAACACAAAATTAAAACCCACGCTACCACCAACCTTAATGCCGAAGAACTGGAAGAACGCTATGGTAATCGGGTTCGTAGCCGGATGCGAGAGCTTTTTAACTTGATTGCCTTTCATACAAAGGCTGAGGATAAGCGGAAATAAATAGATTGTATTTTAATAGGCAAATTATTTATCAAAGACTGAAATTGAACTTCCTTTATAATTTACAACATACATTTTACCATTGGCAGTTTCGATATCTGTTGGGTGATTGAATTTATCAGTAAGAATTTGTAAAAGTTTACCGTTTAAATCGTAAACCAAAACTCGGTTACCTTCAAAATCGGCAACAAGAACTTGTGAACCTGTTACTTTTACACCTGTTGCGACCTTAATGCCCTCCTTCCATCCAATCATTCTAACATAGTTCCCTTTTAAATCAAAGACTTGAACACGATTGTTATAAGCATCTGCAACGTAGATTAAATCATTGCTTAGTTGTACATCAGTTGGATAGTATAATTCGCCATCGTTATGACCTTCCTTTCCTATAACCGTTACTTTATCATCTTGCTGTAAAATGATTCGATTATTATAAAAATCAGCAACGGCAGCAGTTTTTCCATCAATGCTCACACCAGCAATAGCATCTGGCTTTTCCTTTAGTTTATAGGTTGAAACCTTTCCATCTTCAAGAATTTTTAAGCTGTCTGATGTGTATTCGGGAACATAGATTTTGTCTTTTTGAATCGCGATGTGCATTGGACGTTGAAAACCATCAAATGACTCAATGATTTTTCCATCAAGGCCAATTTTTACGATACGGTTATTGTCCACATCTGAAAGCCACAAGAAATTTTCCTGCGCCACAATACCTATAGGGTTAACGTTATTTAAATCGATACTCTTTACAAATTTCCACTGCGCACTAATTTCTGTCTTTTGCTCTTGCTTTCCTCTACAAGAAAAAAGAAATATCGTTCCTAAAAAAGCTGCTATTAGTATGAATACAACTTTATTTTTCATCCTTTTTCATCTTAAATGGTGTTGAAGAAAAAGTTATTTCTTTAGGGGTAAAACCAGCGTCTTTGACGATTTTCTGTAATTCTTCTTCAGTTGGTTGTTGGTCTTTTGGAACACTCATCGTTGCTTCGCCTTCTTCTAATTCGATAAGCACATCTTTAGACCCTGCTTGCACAAGTTTTTTTTCTAAACCATAGGCGCAAAAAGGACAGGAAAGCCCGTCAACTTCTATTTTAATATAGGTCTTGTCTGTTTCGCTTTTAGACTGTGCGTTTACATTTATAGTAGACAATAAAAAAGTCGCGAATGCAAATAGTGTAATTATTCCTGTTCTTAATAAGGTTTTCATAATAAAGATTTTAAAAAATTAATATTCGTGTACCAAAAGTTAGTACATAGTTTGTTTTTTGAGCTTCAGGTACTTCTTCAACTATTGGAATTTGTAGACCAGCTTCAAACAATGCTGTTTTACTGGTAATCCATTGTATTCCACCCGAAGCCAAAACAGTATTACCATTTACATCAGTAAAAAAATTTCCATTAATTCCAATATTCAAGTTCAGTTGATTTGGTGGATATTTTTGTGGTAAAAGCGGATAAACAAAAGCAGCATTGTAAATCAAATTATCTGGTAATCCATTTGACGTTATATTATAACCAACCTGACCGTAAATGCCATATTTTAAGGTTACATAACCCGTTACTAAACTTAATTGTGACTGCCAAGAATCACTTCCAATTGATGGTGTACTGTTTGTTTTTCCTGTAGGAAACACTTGGTCTAATTTTGCTATAATTCTAAATGTCTTGGCTTTTCCATCTTTTTGATAAACCTGCTGTTTGAGGAATAAAGTAAGGTCGCCAAAACCAGAAACAGATTCAAAATTATCAGCATTAATATTTATAAATCTTCCTGCAATTCCTATTTGAGTTTTGCTTCCTAAATTATAAGGTATTGCTAAAGGTTGAACATATACTGTTGCATTTTCTTTTACTATAAACCTGCCAAAAGTTCTAATTCCTCCGCCATCGAGACCCAGTAAAATTGGTGTTTCTGTAAAAATTGGTGGGCCTTGGGCAAATACCGATGTTGTTGCAAATACACCTATTAATATTATTATCAGTCTATTCACTTTTACTTTTTTTTATTACATATCCCTTTGATAAAATCACTTCCTTTATGCTATTGATGTTAGTTTTGGTCGAATCAAATTCAATTACTGAAACACCTTTTTCAAAGGATGTTTTGATTTGTATTACACCATCAATTTTATTCACAGCATTATTTATGTTGGTTTCACAGCTTTGACATACCATTCCTTCAATATCTAACTTTACAGATTGAATGTCTCTTTGATTTGCAATCACTACTTCATTCCCTTCTGTTTGATTAAATATTTGGGGGTAATATGAAACCAATGTCATTGTAACCACAAACACAGCAACCAGCCAAACATAGATTTTTGATTTAAAAAATGATGGTTTATCAGTTTCACAGTTGCCGCAACCAAGCTTATTCTTTTTATAGACTTGATAAAAAGCAACGCCCAATGACAAAAAAGCAATTGCCAACAAATAAGGTTTTAGGGCAATGAGCCAAGAGAAATAGACCGAGCTACCACTGATACCTGCAACTCCTGTCAACAGTAGTGGTCCCCAACAGCAAAGCTTTAAAGAAACTGCTGAAAATACAGCAGTTCCCAAAGATGCTTTTTTGTTCAATTTAACGATGGCCATACCTAACAGCTTCCTATTCCTGCATTAGTCAAATCATCTTTTGTTATTTCGATGTTTGTACAGCAGTCTAATAGTTTTCCGTTAACAGCAATTGCAGGAACTCTTTTAACTCCGTATTCCTTCATTTTTGAAATACAGATTTTACTTTCGCATTGCTCGGATAGATTATGAAGTGTGATTTCGCAGTCTTTCCCAGCTGTCTCTTTTACCAGTTGTACCACGGGCTCGCATACTGGGCATCCTGCCGTAAAAATTTCAATTTGTCGTTTACTCATAATGTTCTTTTTTTTAATGAATTCGTGATTGTTGCACAATTCATCTTAATTTGAAGTTTAAATTAATAATGGAACAAAGATGAGCACGGCAGGTAGGGGGTAATCTAATTTTTTTTAATCTTTTTTTTCTTTGTAGTCTTTTAACCTGTTTTCTATAGTTTGGATTTCTTTCAATTTATCTGTCAAGTCAGACAATTCCAAGTTAGGAAATTCACGTTTTAAATATTCAATTTTATCTTCATTGCCACAATTTCCAGGACAAGAGTCAACTGCCTTTACGATTCCAATGGCGAGTGCCTTACGATACACTTCATCCAACAGTAAGTACTGTGCCTTTTGAATTCCTTTATCTATGGATTTAAATTGAATATTAATCTGTTCAGGGTCTTTTCCTTCATCAAGCATTTTTACAATTCCATTTATCTGACCGCTTAATGTTTTCAGTCTGGTTTTTATATCTGAAATCAAGTCAGATGGTAATTTATGTGGTTCTGTTTTCATTTTCAAAAGGGTTAAATTATCACACTTTTATTAACAACAACTTTTATTTTCCTGTATCGGTGGACAAGGTACAGATCCATAAGAGCAATAAACGCAACAATCCCCTTCATTTGGTTTTAGAACCGTTTTACAATTCTCACACTCGTAAAAGAATTGACAGGCGTTTGTTGGCATATCTTCTACTTTTTTATGTCCGCAGTTCGGGCAGGTTATTTCAGATTTTAATATAGTTTCCATTCAATTTTTGATTAAAGCATATGTGGTATGTCAGAAGCTAATGTTGGATATGAGAAAATCATTGTTCTAATCTCATTGACTTTCATCTTTGTTTTTATGGCCATTGCAAAAAGATTGATTGTTTCTTCTGTATGTGGTCCGATTAGATGCGCACCCAAAATTGTTTGAGTTTCTTCGTCAATGATAGTTTTGAATGCATATTCTTTTACATTCAATCTTTTGGCATTAAACCAACTGCCAACTTCCTCAAAATTTACTCGAATATTGTAATTTAGCTCTTTAGCTTTCGATTCAATATAGCCAACAGATGCCATAGTGGGCAAAGTAAAAACTACCGTTGGCATAGGTGGATAACTTACTTCTTTAGAATTGCCCTTGATGATATTTGAAGCAACCGTATGACCTTCCAGGACTGCAACCGGCGTTAATGGCAAACCTTCCGAATCTGCCGCATCGCCTGCTGAATAAACATTGGGATTTGAAGTACTTTGAAGATATTCGTTAACGGTAACGCCTTTTTTGGTATAAGCTATGTTTGCTTTGTCTAAATCCAAATCAAATATTGCAGGTGGTCGTCCAGCAGAATTAAAAACCGCTTCAGCTTCAAAAAACTCTGTTTTCTCTGTGGATTCACCCTCTACACGATACTGGCTATCCACTTTATCAATAGCGGTAACATCTGTATTAAGAATAAGTTTTATGCCCAACTCTTCTGTGGCTGAAACAAGATATTTTACAATATCCTGTTCAAAATTTTCCAAGGGATTTTCCCCACGATGAACAATAGTAACTTCTGCACCACATCGAGCTGCAATATGTGCAAACTCAAAGGCAATATAGCCACCACCGATGAATAGCAACGATTTTGGCAATTCTTCTAAATTCAAGAAATCGGTACTGGATTTGGCAAAATGGCCACCTTCGAATTCTAAAACCCTTGGCTTTGAACCCGATGCGATTACAATTTTTTTAGCTTGTACTTTATCGTTTCCAACTTCTAATGTGTTATCTGATAGAAATTTTGCTGAACTATGAAAGGTATCTATGCCATTCTTTTCATATCCTTTTTCAATTTTCGGTGGCATTGCATCCACAAAGGACTGTTTAAAGGCCATTATGTCCTTCCAATTAACTTTAGGTATGGTATCAATGCCATTGCCTTTAAGTCTTTTCGCAAAATCCCGTACTTCCGTAGCGCCTATAATCACTTTTTTTGGGTCGCAACCTCTCAAAGCACAAGTGCCACCGTAGGGTAATTCATCTGTGATTCCGACTTTCAGGCCTTTTGAGGCGCACTTATTGGCGATGGTCATTCCCGCCATTCCCGAACCAATTATAAATACATCATATTCTTTCATACTAATTGGTTTGTTTTTTGTCGGTTACTTTATAGCCTGTTGAGTTAATTGCTTTCTCGATTTCCGTTTCATTCGTTTTTGTTTGGTCAAATTCAATGATGGCATTCCCATTTTCGTAGGACACTTTTGAGGTTACAATTCCGTCGAGCTTGTTTACTTCGTGGTTGACGTGCTCTTCACAACCTGCACAAGTCATCCCTTTGATATCAAAATTTACCGTATGGATATTGGATTGATTGACTATAACCACTTCTTTCTTGTTATCCGGATAAAAAGTGTGAGCGTAATATGGAAAACTTATGGATATAGCCGCAAATAGCGTAATACCTATTAAAAAACCTTTAGTCTGAAACCACTTTGGCTTTGCATCCACTTTACAACAATCCTCTGCTTTTTTCGGTTTTAGATAATCATACCACGCATAACCAATTGCTATGACAGCTATACCAATTAAATAGGGTCTAAAGGGTTCCATCCAAGATAAAGCGGATGCACTTCCCCCAACGCCAGCTATTAATGCAATCACTGGTGGTATGCAACAAGATGATGCGGCTACAGCAGCAAACAAACCTGTATAAGCTGCATTTTTCGATGTTTTTACGGTACTCATTATTAAAAATTTATGCTGTTTTCTTTTTTAATTTAATTGACTTGAAAATACTATTCAGAATATCGGTCTCATCCTCGTTCAATGAATAGTATAAGGTTTGTCCTTCTCGCCTTGAGCTTATAATATCTGCATCTTTCATTTTTCGTATATGCTGTGAAACCGCGGGAACACTCATACCTAAAATGTCGGCTAAATCACAAGGGCACAGTTCTTTTTCCATATTTAAGAGGAATAAAATTTTTAAGCGTACCTCATTACCTGAGATGGACAGAAGTTTCGTTATTTTATTAAAATCATTGGTCATACCATCAATGACAGTTTTGCAGTTTAGTAACTGTTTATGGTCAGCTTCAGCTCTCGTACAAGAAATTTCCATTTTCATAATAACTATTTAAACGAACAAAGGTATAATTAATTACGTATTTAAGCAAATACTTAAATATAAATATTGTTCTATCGTAGTTCTAAGTATAGTTGTATCAACTATAACCGCTGATGCTATGCTTTAATGATTTAACTTCAGAACGATTTATACAACAGAATCACTTCTGAGATGAATTGTAACATAATATCCTTTAAGCTCTTTGTTAACTCTAAAAATAGTTCTTTCATAATTCTAACGTTTTTGAAGGGATTGTAATATGGTCAATGCGATGCTTTTAATATTATCAGAATCTAAAACAAACTTACTTTCATCCTCATTACTTAAAAACCCTAATTCCAAAAGAAGCGAGGCAAAATCATCAATAGTTTCCCGAAGCACTTGAAAGTTGGCAAACTTTACACCTCTACTTTCATATCCCAATTCTTTATTGAGTGCAGCTTGAACTTGAAAAGCAAACCAAGTGGCATCATCTGAATATTTTGATTCTGCATCTGCCACGTAAACTTCAATCCCTCTTGCATTCGGATAATCCGAATGATTACAATGCAAGGACACAAACAAATCAGCTTTAAGAACTTTGGCCAACTTCGTTCTATCCGATAAAGAAATGAGGGTATCGCTATACCTGGTCAAATAAATGTCCAAAGGCTTTTCAGCTGTACTATTAAGCTTCAAGATGGCATTTGCAATATTGAGCGCAACATCCTTTTCTTGGATTCCATTAATACCTATTGCGCCCGAATCTTTTCCACCGTGTCCGACGTCAATTACAATTCGTTTTTGGATTGCAGTTTCCTGACCAAAAATGATACACATTTTTAGAAGCAAAAAGACAAAACTGACGTTTTTGAGCACTTTTTTAATTTTCAATTTTCGGGTTATCAACAATTTCACTTCAAAATTCCATTGCATTTGACACCAAATAATAGCAACGGAATTCAAACAATATCAAATAATATTTTATACACAAATATTTGATTTTCAGTTATTTGTATTCAAATATATGTAAATTTCCCATAACGAAAACAACACAAAAATTTAAACTGTTACGTTATGAAAAGATCACTCTATTTAGCATCCTTTTTTTCGCTTTTATCCACTTCGCTATTTGCTCAAATTGGTGGCATTGAAGATTCCGTCAACGATGTGGGCGATACTATAAGAACCGTATTTCCCATTTTGCTCGGTGTCATCTTTCTGGTTGGCTTCCTATTTAATGCGGGACATTTCTTTGGTGAAAATGCTGACCTTAAAAAAGGGATTACCCGAGTACTTGTATTTGTACTCATAGCAGGTGCTGTCGTAGGCATATTTACTTACCTCATAGGAATTGTTGTATAACGATGAAGAAGTTTGAGGTCTAT
>CAXPQP010000059.1:0-11409 GCA_964219495.1 Leeuwenhoekiella sp.
CTTGTTTTATAAATAATGTATATTTTTAAGTTTAATTAACCCTTAATTATTAGATATGAAAAAAATAATTGCTTTTTTAATGTTTGCTTTATTCGCTACTGCAGGTCTGTTTGCACAGGAAGTAACCGGTAAATGGAAATCTATTGATGATGAAACCGGTGAGGCGAAATCTATTATTGAAATCTATAAGAAAGATGGAAAGGTTTACGGTAAAATCGTTGAAATCTTAAATAAAGACCGTCAGGATGCTAAATGTGAAGAATGTGATGGAGCCAATAAAAACAAACCAATCTTAGGAATGGTGATTATGAATGGTTTGGAAAAAGATGGTGATGAGTACAATGGTGGTACTATTTTAGATCCTCAGAGCGGTAAAGAATATAAATGTCTTATTGAGCTTGAGAATGCAAATAAATTAAAGGTAAGAGGTTACATCGGTTTTTCACTTCTTGGGAGAACCCAATATTGGAATCGTGTAAATTAGTTAGCTAAAAGCATATAAACACAAGGCTGTTTTCAAACTTGAAGACAGCCTTTTTTTTATCTTTACCCGGTGTATTTTGTAGATGTAATCTTACCTATTCCTGTTGAAAAAGCTTTTACTTATCGAATAAGTGAAGCTGAATATAGTTTTATTAAACCTGGAATGCGTTTAGCCGTTCCTTTTGGTAAAAGTAAAATATATACGGCTCTGAGTATTCGGGTTCATCAGGAAGAGCCGCGTATTTATGAAGCTAAAGAGATTGAGCAGATTCTAGATGAAGTACCAATTGTTGGTCTGGCACAGCTCAATTACTGGCAGTGGATGGCTAAATACTATATGGCTACTTTGGGCGAAGTAATGCGCGCTGCCCTACCCGGAGCATTTCTGTTAGAAAGTGAAACCATTTTAAAACGTACCCAATTAGCATTTTCTGAAGATTCAGATCTTGATGATGAAGAGGCGTTAAATATTCTGGATGCCTTTGAAGGGAAAAGCATTTTACGCATCAGCGAAGTGATGCAACTTTTAGATCGCAAAAAAGTACTACCCATTATCAATAAATTGATAGACAGAGATCTTGTTGCTTTAGATCAGGAAATTTATGAGGCTTATAAGCCTAAGCTCGTAAAATACGTGCGTCTAGCGGAAGCATATAAAAGCGAGTCTAAAATGCACGAGGCATTAGATGATTTAGACCGGGCTCCCAAGCAACGTGAATTATTGCTAACATACTTTACAATTCAGGCGCGATCAAAAAAACCTATTAAAGCTAAAGAATTACAGGAGAAGGCTAATGCTTCTTCTGCACAATTAAAAGCGCTGGTTGATAAACAGGTTTTTGAACTGTATGAACTTCGTCAGGATCGAATTAATTATGCAGGAGCAGAAGATTCTGCTGTTAAAAGTCTGAATGAGCATCAGTCTAAAGCACTGGAAGAAATTCAACACTCTTTTGAAGAACACGATGTGTGTTTACTTCACGGTGTTACAGCATCCGGTAAGACAGAAGTTTATGTCAATCTAATTAAACAATATTTAGATGAAGGAAAGCAAGTACTTTATTTGTTACCTGAAATCGCACTTACAACTCAGTTGGTAGCACGTCTTCAGGAATATTTTGGTAATCAATTATCGGTTTATCATTCTAAATATACGGTTCACGAGCGGGTAGAGGTGTGGAATAATGTGCTCAATGGAGAACATAAAGCCCAACTCATTTTAGGAGCTCGAAGCGCGCTATTTCTTCCCTTTACTAATCTGGGTTTGGTAGTAGTAGATGAGGAGCATGAGAATAGTTTCAAGCAATATGATCCTGCCCCTCGTTATCAGGCCAGAGATGCGGCTATTGTTTTGGCTTATCAGCAGGGAGCTAAAACATTGCTGGGTTCGGCAACACCATCTCTAGAAACCTATTACAACGCATCTACTGGTAAGTATGCATTAGTTGAAATGAAGCATCGCTATGGTAATATTTTGATGCCTGAAAATACCATTGTCGACATTCAGGATCGTCATCGTAAGAAAAAGATGAAGGGACATTTTAGCGAAGATTTAATTCTGGCAATGCAGGAAACACTTGCAGAAGGAGAGCAGGTTATCTTATTTCAGAATCGAAGAGGGTATTCGCCAGTTTTAGAATGTTCCACCTGTGGTCACGCCCCTCAATGTCCTAATTGTGACGTGAGCTTAACTTATCACAAGCACCGCGGACAGTTGCGTTGCCATTATTGCGGTTATCATATAGCAATGCTCGAAAAATGTATGGCTTGTGGAAGTGCAGAATTAGATACTAAAGGTTTTGGTACAGAACAGGTTGAAGCTGAGTTGAAAGAGCTTTTTCCTGATTATAACACAGGTAGAATGGATTCTGATACCACCCGCGGAAAGTTTGGTTTTGAAAAAATCATTACTGCCTTTGAAGAAGGAGAAATTGATATTCTGGTGGGTACACAGATGTTGACTAAAGGTTTAGACTTTAGAAATGTTACCCTTGTAGGAATTCTCAATGCAGATAATATGTTAAATATTCCTGACTTTAGAGCACATGAACGGAGCTTTCAATTGATTCAGCAGGTGTCGGGAAGGGCAGGTCGTACTCAGAAACGAGGGAAGGTATTGATTCAAAGCTATAATCCACATCATCAGATTTTACAGCAGGTTTCTGTTAATGATTATGCCGGGATGTATCACGAGCAGCTCGAGGAGCGGCATATATATAAGTATCCGCCATTTTGTCGATTGATAAAAATTACTCTGAAACATCGTGATTTTCAAAAGATTGAAGATGCTTCAAACTGGTTAGGGCAAGCCTTACGCAATATTTTTAAGGAACAGATTTTAGGTCCGGAGCCTCCGCCAATTTCTCGCATACGCAATGAATACCACCGCAATATTTTGGTGAAAATTCCAAGAAAACAAAGTCTGGAAAAGACTAAGAAAGCTATTTTAAAAGTGCAGACCACTTTCTCGAGTATAGCACAATTCCGCAGTGTAAAAATAGTCTTGAACGTAGATAACTATTAAGCATAAAAAATCCCGTCTAATAACGGGATTTAAAATTTTTAATGGAGGCTTTTAGCTAGAGAGTGCTTCCATTAGTTTAGTCTTTTTATGTCTACTGAGCGGAATTTTATCTCCCTCAATTTCAATATTTCTGCTGTTGTATTTTTCAACCTTATCCAGGTTTATGATATAGGACTTATGAATACGCATAAATCGTTCCGCTGGCAGTTGAGATTCAAAAGCTTTCATGGTAGAGAGTACGATAATAGGTTCATTATAAGTAACCAGTTTAACGTAATCACCTAAAGCTTCAATAAACTTCAAATCGTTAAGGAATACTTTTTTCTTTTTAAGATTACTCTTTACAAAAATATAATCATCATCCTCCACATTACCTTCAGTCTTAAGACGGTGTAGGTTAATGGCTTTATGAACAGCGTTTAAAAAGCGATCTTTAGTTAATGGCTTTCTTAAATAGTCTATCGCATTATAATTGAATGCTTTGTAGGCATATTTCGTCTTACCTGTAACAAATATGATTTGTGGTTTATGAACCAAATCATCCAGAAGATCAAAACCAGTTAGAATAGGCATTTCTATATCTAAAAAGATCAGATCAACCTTGGTTTCTAGCAAACCGTTTTTAGTTTCAATAGCATTATTGTATTGAGCGGCAAGCCTTAAGTTAGGATGGTCTTTAATCATCTTAACGATAGCAAGTCGTTGCAGGCTGGAATCATCAACTACAGCGCAGTCAAGTATAAGTTCTTCCAAAATTGTTTTAAAATAATGTTAATATAGACAAATCTAACTAGAATAACCATACCAACCAACTTTTTTGTGTAGTTCATCGATAAAATTATAGATTAGATAATTTTTTCTATAATGTAGGTGGCGTATGGTCGATTTAATTGAAATCTGTTTTGTATTTTCTATAAATAAGACTACTTTTGCACTCCTTTTTAATAAACTATAAATATGAATCATTACGAAGCTGTTTTCATTTTGAATCCCGTTTTATCTGATGATCAGGTAAAGGAAACAGTAAAGAAGTTTGAAGATTTACTTGTTTCTAACGGTGCCAAGATGATTTCTAAAGAAGATTGGGGGCTTAAAAAATTAGCCTACACAATCCAAAACAAGAAAAGTGGTTTTTACCATCTTTTTGAATTCCAGGTACCCGGTGAGGCTATCGCAACATTTGAATTAGAGCTAAGACGTGACGAGCGCATTATGCGTTTCTTAACTGTGAAGCTTGACAAATATGCAGTAGAGTGGGCCGAAAAACGTAGAAAAAGAAACAAAGAAAAAGCATAGTTATGGCATCATCTATTGAGCAACAAGCAAAAGCTAAAAAAGATGGGGAAATCAGATATTTAACTCCGTTAAATATTGAAACCTCAAAAACTAAAAAATACTGTCGTTTTAAGCGTTCAGGTATTAAGTATGTTGATTATAAAGATGCAGACTGGTTAGCGTCATTTGTTAATGAGCAAGGTAAATTGTTACCTCGTCGTCTTACCGGTACTTCTTTAAAGTATCAGCGTAAAGTGAGTGTTGCTGTTAAGCGCGCGCGTCACTTAGCTCTTATGCCTTACTTAACTGACTTGTACAAATAAAATCTAGATAAGAGATGGAAGTTATTCTTAAAAAAGACGTCGACAATCTAGGATTTGTTGATGATTTAGTAACTGTGAAAAACGGTTACGGAAGAAATTACCTTATTCCTCAAGGTTTTGCAATTTTAGCAACTCCTTCAGCTAAGAAGGTATTAGAAGAGAACCTTAAGCAACGTGCTTATAAAGAGAAAAAAGCTGTTGATGCTGCTAAAGCTCAGGCTGAAAAAGTAAACGGTCTTGATATTAAATTAACTGCTAAGGCAGGTGAGGCTGATAAACTTTTTGGTTCTATCACAGATGCAGATCTTTCTGATGCATTAGCAAAAGAAGGTGTTGAGATCGACAGAAAATACATCACTATCGCTGGTGGTAACATTAAGCGTTTAGGTCAATACGAAGCTAGCCTTCGTTTTCACCGTGATGTAATTGCAAATCTTACATTTGACGTTGTAGCAGAAGCTTAAAACTTTTGAACATTATTGAAAAGCTTCCGTTTTAACGGGAGCTTTTTTTTTGGCTTGGCCAAAGAGTTTTTAGATCAGAATCTCGTCTGTAAACCTAAATTCCTTTTTAAACTTTGCAGACAGCTAAACGAAATTCTGTTTTTAAATAAATTTTTGAAATGAAATACATACGCCTAACAAAAGAACAATTAGATGAAATGCATCAGGAGTTTATAAATTTCCTGGCTAGTCAATCTATTACCGCAGAAGAATGGGAAAGCATAAAACGCGATCAGCCTGAAGTTGCCGAGCAGGAGTTAGATGTTTTTAGCGATCTTATCTGGGAAGGAGTTTTGGCTAAAGTGGAGTATCTCGAGCATTTTTCGCCTCAGCATATGTTTTTATTCAAGGTTGATTCCCTTAAAATAAGTATGATCTCTATAGAGGTTGAAAATAAGTCTATCGATATTACGACAGAGCAGGGTTACAAATGGTTGCAGGAGAACTTTATGAAAGACGAAGTGAATCTGTATAGCTCAAGCAAGTTGCTTTCAGACGACCGTAACAATGATGTTTTTGTTTTGATCAGACAGGGGGCAAACATCACACAGGGTAACCTGTATCAATGGTTTGAAAAGTTTGTAGATGTTGCCTGAGCCTAACTTTAATTAGTTCCTACTCATATCTCAACGATTCGACTGGATCTAACTTCGCGGCTTTTAATGCGGGTAATAAGCCCGCAATCACTGCCACAATTAAAGTAACAGCAGTAGCTGATAGCATAGCAAGCCAGGGTGTGGTGAAATTGAAATTGGCTACGGCCGATATTAAAATTCCGATGGCAATGCCGAGAATGATACCAAGTATACCACCAAACTGTCCAATCATTATGGTTTCCATTAAAAACTGACCGGCAATTGTTGTTTTTTTTGCTCCTAGAGCTTTTCTTACGCCAATTTCTCGGGTACGTTCAGTTACTGATACCAGCATGATGTTCATCAATGCGATGGATGAGCCCAAAATGGTAATTAAGCTGATAACCCAGGCTGCGATAGAGAGATAACCACTAATCTCGCTAATTTGATTAATAAGGTCATCGCTACGACCAATACCAAAATTATTTTCTTCAACTGGAGCTAATTGCCTGATATTTCGAAACGTAATTATGGCTTCATCCAGGGCGCCTTCAAACGCGTCTTTATTATCTACTTTTACACTTACCGAATAGTTAATGTTGGGCTGGGTATATAAAGATCGCGCTACCTGAATAGGAATAATAACCCGTAAGTCCTGATTGTTTCCAAAAGTTGACCCTTTTTCTTCTAATACCCCTATCACCTTAAATCGTGATCCGCGAATGCTGATTGTTTTATTGAGCGGGTTTACATTTTTTAGTAAACCATTGCTAAAATCACTTCCCAGAATACAAACTCTATTGTTGTTTTGAATATCAAATTGTGTAAAATCCCGACCTACTTCGAGATCTAATCCAGAATTTTGTAAGAAATTTTGATTTGCTCCTAAAACCGTTACTTCAGGATCAGTTTCTTCATTTTCATATTTAACTTCTGCAGTGGTTGTTCCTGTAAATGATACCGAAACCTGACTGGAAGGATAAACATAGTTTTCTTCAAAATCTCTAACCTGCGTATATCGAATTACCGGATTTATTTTTTGCTCTTCTCCGCTTCCACGTCTTCGGGTAGAGAATTCATATTGCTGAATATTAAAGGTGTTGGCTCCCATTGAAGAGAAGTCGCTACTTATGGTATTTTCAAGCGCTTTTACAAGACTTAAAATCGCTACAAGTGCTGTTATTCCAATAGCAATTATTAAAACAGTAAGAATCGTACGCAATAATTGAGTACGTATTGAATCAAAAGCGATGCGCACATTTTCTCGGAAGAGTGAAAACATAAAACTTAATTTGTGGCTATAGGTCTGCTAAAGTTCTAAAAAGTTACTGTTTTAAAAAATAAAGAAGCGCAAACCCTCAATTTTTAAGATATTTGCAGCCCCCAAAAGGGATATATAGACAATTCAGATTTTCTTAAGCGCATTCAATATTATTTAAAATGGCTCAAAAACCGAGTATACCTAAAGGAACCCGCGACTTTTCACCAGAAGAAGTATTACGACGTAATTACATTATAAACACATTACGGCATAATTTCGAGCTATTTGGTTTTCAGCCTATCGAAACTCCATCATTCGAAAACAGCAGCACGCTGATGGGTAAATATGGGGATGAAGGAGACCGACTTATTTTCAAAATTCTCAATAGTGGTGACTATTTGAGCAAGGTTTCTGAGGATACTTATCGAGCTAAAGATAGCAATATGTTGACCACAGAAATTTCTGAAAAAGCCCTGCGTTACGATCTTACCGTACCTTTTGCACGCTATGTAGTACAGCATCAAAATGAGATTGAGTTTCCGTTTAAGCGCTATCAAATACAGCCTGTATGGCGTGCAGACCGTCCGCAGAAAGGGCGTTTCCGTGAGTTTTTTCAATGCGATGCAGATGCGGTAGGTTCTCAGTCATTGCTTCAGGAAGTGACTTTTGTACAACTTTATGATGCGGTTTTTACAGATTTGGGTCTAAATGGAACTACCGTAAAAATGAATAACCGTAAGATTCTTTCTGGTCTTGCCGAAACCATCGGAGCTTCAGATAAACTCATCGATTTTACGGTTGCTCTTGATAAACTGGATAAAATAGGAGAGGAAGGCGTTATCAATGAAATGCTTTCGAAAGGCATTAGTGCAGAAGCTATTGAGCGTGTAAAACCAATTTTTAAAGCTAGCGGAAGCTTTGCAGATAAGCTTTTAGTGTTAAATGAATTGCTTTCAGAATCTGAAATTGGCAAGCAGGGAATCGAAGAATTGAAATACATTAATGATAAGATTGAAGCTTTAGGTCTAAAAACAGTTACTCTGGATTTAGATGTTACCCTTGCTCGCGGACTTAATTATTACACTGGCGCTATATTTGAAGTTGCTGCTCCCAAAGGTGTTCAAATGGGAAGCATAGGTGGCGGAGGTCGTTATGATGACCTAACCGGGATTTTTGGATTGAAGGATGTAAGTGGAGTAGGGATTTCTTTCGGTTTGGATCGAATTTATCTGGTGCTCGAAGAACTCAATCTTTTCCCTGAGCAGGCTATTAAAGGAACTCGTTTATTATTCCTGAATTTTGGCGAAAATGAGGCTATATATTGTCTAAAAGCGGTTCAAAGTTTACGTGAAGCCGGGATTACTGCAGAACTATATCCTGACTCTGCTAAAATGAAAAAGCAAATGTCGCACGCCGATAAACGCAATATTCAGTTTGTAGTGCTTGCTGGAACACAAGAAATGGAAGAAGGTGTTTATACCTTAAAAAATATGAAAACAGGTGATCAAAAGCGCCTCGATCTCGCCGGCCTGTCAGATGCGTTGACATAAATAATAAAAAACCCGGGTCAATGACCCGGGTTTTTTATTATTTATGACTATAATTTTAAACTTCTTCTTGTTCAACCGCCGGTGGCGTATAATCAAAAAGACGTTGATCTTTAATTTGCTGTGCAATTCCGTTTGGCAACATAGCTTCCCAACCAGGTTCTCCATTAGAAATCATTTTAAGTACCTGTCTGGAGAATACATTCAGTATTTCTGGATTATAATCTTCGATATCTACCACACGACCGTTGTATTTGAAGAATTTATAAAGTTCCTTCATACGTGGGTGTACTTTGAGATTCTCACTGGTAAAGAATTCCCCGGTTTCCGGATCGCGCATAGGATATAAGTAAACTCGTAAATCTTTAAAGAAAAGCTTACCAAATGCTTCTAATATGCCTCCACTTAAATGTCTGTAGTAAGACTCATCAAAAATATCAATCAGGTTGTTAACGCCCATAGCAAGTCCCATACGTTCTTTAGTATAGCGAGAGAAGTATTCAACCAGTTTGTAATATTCCTGAAAGTTAGAGATCATTACGGTGTGACCTAAATTACAAAGTAATCTGGCGCGAGCCATAAAATCTTCTTCATCAATCTCTCCTTCGGCACGAAGGTTAGAAAGGGTGATTTCAAAAATAACTTCTGCATTGTCCTCGCTTACCCGATTTTCATTCAAGAAAATCTCGAGCGATTTGCGATACATATCTGTGTTTACCTTGGTTACAGGTCTAAAACTTCCGCGAAGCGCTAGTATGTTCTTTTTATACAGAATTTTAGCAGCAAGTATGTTATTTCCGTCAGGACCAAACATAACCGCATCTGTAAAACCATTTTTAACCAGTTGTAAACTCATCAATCGGTTATCAACTTTGGCAAATTCAGGTCCCGAGAAGTTGATCATATCAATCTCGATTTGATCTTTGTCGATATGATCGTAAAGGTAACGCAGGAGTTTTTTAGGAGAATCGTATTTATAATAGGCTCCGTAAATAAGGTTTACACCTAAAGTTCCAAGGGTAAGCTGTTGCAAGCGCGCATCGGTCTCGTGGAAACGAACGTGTAAGATGATCTCATTAAAATCACCTCCCGGTTTTGTTTGATATTTAATACCAACCCAACCATGTCCCTTGTATTTCTTTGCAAAATCTATTGTCGCAACCGTATTGGCATAGGTAAAATAGATTTTGTTAGGATGTTTCTCTCTGGAAATTCTATTTTCAAGAAGATTGGTTTCATGAGCCAACATTTTCTTGAGACGTGATTCTGTTACATAACGTTGATCTTCTTCAACACCATAAACCGCATCACTAAAATCCTTATCGTAAGCAGACATTGCTTTTGCAATAGTACCGCTGGCACCTCCGGCTCTAAAAAAATGCCTTACAGTTTCTTGTCCGGCACCGATCTCGGCAAAAGTACCGTAGATGTTTTCGTTAAGATTTATGCGTAGGGCTTTATTGTTGATCGAAGGGATGTTTTCAAACTCTTTGTCACCTTGAATCGTTATAGGCATAGCGCGTAGTTTTTGGGTGAGTAATGGTCTTTTTTTAGACGGGTTAAAGGTAACAAAATGGTAGGGCTTAGAAAAAATAAAGTGTAGTTTTGTGTTAAATTTCACAGGTTTGAAAATCACCTTTCTCGGTACCGGAACATCACAAGGAATCCCAATCATAGGTAGTACTCACCCAGTTTGCCTAAGTAAGGATAGTCGTGATAAACGTCTGCGTGTTTCGGCGCTAATTGAACATGAGGGATTTAACTATGTAATTGATTGCGGCCCCGATTTTAGACAGCAAATGCTTCAGCACAAGGTAAATCATTTGGATGCTTTGTTGTTCACTCATGAGCACGCTGATCATACTGCAGGACTGGACGATATTCGTCCTTTTTTCTTTAGACAGGGAGATATACCAATCTATGCGCATCAACGCGTAATTAGTGAACTCCAAAAGCGTTTTGAGTATATTTTTGCTACAGAAAACCGATATCCGGGAGCACCTGCAGTAGCCATTAATGAAGTGGTTAAAAATAAGGCATTCCAGCTGAATGGTATATCAGTTGTACCGATAAACGTAATGCACGCAGAGCTTCAGGTTTTTGGCTATCGCTTTAATAATCTCGCTTATTTAACCGATGTTAAAACTATTGAAGATGTAGAAAAAGAAAAGCTGAAAAACCTCGATATTTTGGTGGTAAATGCTTTGCGGGAAGAGCCGCATTATTCACATTTCAATCTTGAAGAAGCGCTCGAGTTTGTTGCAGAAATTAAACCGAAAAAAACCTATTTCACTCACATTAGTCATTTGCTGGGATTTCACGCAGAGGTAGAAGCTAAGCTTCCCGAAAATGTGCATCTGGCTTATGATGGTCTCACCTTAGAATTGTAATACTATGCGTCGTAGCATTTTTATGTACCTTTTTTTATTTGCTGCTTTGTGGATTGTTTTTCAATACGTAAACTCAAGCAAAACTTTTGAAAAACAAGATGAGCAAATTCAACGTCTAAATGAGAAGCTCAATAAAGCAGAAGACTCACTGGCAGCAATAGGTAATCAATCTGATGATCGCTATTTTAAACTTAGTGGTAATGAAAAAGCTTATGATTATTTTGAACGTTTTGGAGTTGAAGTTTCGGATTTAGAAACACGTATAGAAACTGCTCTAATATCAAAAAACTCAACAAGCGGTAATACATTGATTCCTTATGAGAATGCTACCGGAGTTTTTCAAATTAATAAAGTTGAAGTGCTTAATCACAAATGGGTAATTGCCGATTTTAGTGATGGTCAGCGTTGGGGCGAACTAATCCTGCTTTACGATGTAGATAAGGATGGAGCTATCACTTTTGAAACTTTACAAAGTGTTATTTATCCTTAGCAAATACTCTGGATTAGTGTTTAAACAGCCAGTCTTTT
>CAXPQP010000060.1:0-65243 GCA_964219495.1 Leeuwenhoekiella sp.
GCGACCACCGAGATCTACACTAGCTCAGACACTCTTTCCCTACACGACGCTCTTCCGATCTGCAAAGCGGAAGTATACATTCGCAGGCTGGTATTTGCACCGCAGGTTTTTACAGCGCTTCGTCAATAGGGAGATTCTGTTAAATAAAATAGATATACTAGAGGCGCCGGACTGGACCGGGATCACCGCTTTGATGCGCTTTAAATGTCCTCTGGTCATTCGGTGTAACGGAAGCGACGGCTATTTTTGCCATTTGGATAACCGAAAACAAAAACCCAAAAATCGCTGGTTTGAAAAGCAGGCGCTTAAAAATGCCGATCATATTCTTGCGGTAAGCGCTTTTACGGCAAAACTGACAAAGGAAATTTTTGAACTGAAGAAGGAAGTACAGGTGATTCCCAATTCGATTGATGTAGCTCAGTTTAAGCCGGTTCAAACTCCGGAGGTTCTCAATCGTATATTGTATTACGGAAGTATAATCCGAAAAAAAGGTGTTTTGGAACTGGCCGAAATTTGTAACATCGTTTTCGAACAGAATCCCGAAGCCCGTCTGATTCTTGCCGGGAATGATGTCAGGGACATTTTTACAGGCAAATCTACACAGGAACTTTTTAGCGAATTGGTAAAATCTGAATTTCACAAACGCATCGAGTTTAAGGGACTACTGGCTTATGAGTTGGTACAGGAAGAAATTGCCAAAGCAGCTGTGGTTGTCTTGCCCAGTTTTGCGGAAGCCTTACCCATGACCTGGATTGAAGCCATGGCGATGGAAAAAGCGCTGGTTACTTCTGATATTGGTTGGGCAAAGGAGGTAATGTTAGATGGTGAAACCGGATATACCGTTGACCCCAAAAGTCATGGGAAATACGCCGATGCCGTTCTAAAATTACTGGATGATGAGGGACTAAGAAGTAAAATGGGAGCCCGTGCCCGTAAACAGGTTGTGGAACATTTTGCAACGGCAGTTGTGGTTAAGCAAAATCTGGAGTTTTATAAAGGTGTCGTAAAAGCTTGATTTTCTTAAAACATAACGGTAAAAAGCCTGTCGCTGTCTTAAAAGACGGGCAGCCTCTGGAACTCGAATTTAAAAATCAAGCGGTGAGTGCCGCTTGTTTTCTTTTAGCCGAAAGCTTTCCGGATGAAACTTTGCTATGGTTTCACGAGGAAGTAGAAGCCAACCTGAATCTGGAATACATTGAAGATTTTTCAAGAGAATCTGAAATGTGGAGTTATGCTGCAAATCAACCTTTAGTAATTGCCGAGGAAATGGGATTTGTAGATCAAAGTGTTTTTTTTAGAATTCAGCCAGACGTAAAATATCCCACCTGGCTGATGAGCAGTGCGGTGGGCTTAATAAGCTGTAAAAAACTAGTGCACTTTAAGGAATACATTCCTATACATTCAAATTTCGATTTGTTTCTGTGCATTTTGGCAAAAACCGGGATGTCAAAAGGTTTACGGGTATATAGTGAGCCGCGACTGATCAGGAGTTCCTTGAAAAGTACCCTTTCCTTCTCAAAAAATACGAAAGCAACCTACACCGCAATTGCGACCATAATGGGTAAAAAATGGCTGATCCTGTTCGCGCTGCAACTTCTGTTGTATCGTAAAAAGCTTAATATGTTTCAGTTTTTGAAAACCATTGAAGTCAAGCAAATAAATAATGCAGTTATTCCTCATTTGGAGACTATCACTTCTGGTCAAAACGAAGTAAAGCCGAAGTTGCAAGTTGACGTAATTATCCCCACGCTGGGCCGCAAAGAGGTTTTAAAACAAACCCTGACAGATCTTGCAGAACAGCTTCTGTTACCCAAAAGCGTAATCCTTATTGAGCAAAATCCTGATACCGCTTCGATTTCAGAACTCGATTATTTACAAAGCCAAAGCTGGCCATTTGAAATCAGACATACCTTTACCCTTCAAACTGGAGCCTGCAATGCGCGCAATCTGGCTTTAGATCAGGTTGAGGCAGACTGGGTTTTTCTGGCTGATGATGATTTGCGAATTCCCAAGGATTTTTTACAAAAGGCTGATGCGTTCATTCAGGCCGAAGACCCGCAGGCTTTTACGGTAAGCTGTCTTCAGGAAGGCGAAACAGAAGCCGAAAAAACAGTGATTCAATGGCCGGCTTTTGGTTCGGGTTGCAGTTTTGTAAAAGCCTCGGCTTTAGAGAACATACGTTTTGATCTTGCGCTGGAACATGGTTTTGGTGAAGATGCCGATTTTGGGATGCAATTGCGTAAAAACGGTGTTGATGTATTATACAATCCATTTTTAAAATTGATTCATTTAAAGGCTCCTTCGGGTGGTTTTAGAAAACCGGTTGAAAAGCCCTGGGATACTGAAAACCCTGCACCCAAACCTGCCCCAACGGTTTTGGCTTCCATACTCAAACACGCAACACCTGCCCAGGTTCAGGGATATAAAACGCTGTTGTTTCTTAAATTTTACCGGCTGCAGCAGATTAAAAATCCGTTTTCCTATATTCGGTTGATGCAGAAACGATGGGAGGTGAGTTTATTTTGGGCCAAAAAATTGTTGAATACGAAATGATGTTTTCACTTATTGTCTGCACCTACCAGCGTGCCGAAGCCTTAAACAGGCTTTTAGCTTCAGTAGCCGTGCAAAGTCCTTATCCGGATGAAATTTTAATCATCGACGGTTCCCGGGATGATAAAACCCGGGAGACTCTTTCGCAGCAAAAGTTTAAAAACCTAAGCTACTATAAAGTTGAGGATAAAGATCGCGGACTCACCCGTCAGCGAAACTTTGGGATTGAGAAACTAAATCCTCTAGCTGAAACTGTTTGCTTTCTGGATGATGATGTGGTTTTAGAACCCGATTATTTTGAAGCGGTGCTCGGGGTATTTAAATCTAATCCCGATATCGTGGGTGTTGGTGGAGTGGCAACTAATGAAAATCTTTGGAAAGCCTCAGATCGCAAAAGCTCAACAGATAAAGTCTATGTTTTTGAAGGTTTTGAGCGCAGTGAGTCGCAGCGTTTTTATCTGCGGAATAAGCTGGGCCTGCAATCTCCAGATCTTCCGGGAATTATGCCCGACTTTTCTCACGGCAGAACCTATGGTTATCCCTTAACCGGGAAAAATTACGAGGTCGATTTACTAATCGGAATGTCTATGAATTTTCGCCGTAAGGTAATTGATGCTGAAAAATTCAGTCTGTATTTTGATGGGTACGGACTTTATGAAGACGCAGATTACTGCCTGCGTGCTTTGAAATACGGGAAAAATGTGATGTGCACTGCCGCTCGTCTGGAGCATCATCATGACCCCGCCGGAAGACCCAATCTTTACAAATATGGCAAAATGGTGATGCGCAACGGCTGGTACGTGTGGCGCGTAAAATACCCCAATCCCGGTCTTAAAGCCCGTTTAAAATGGAATGCCACAGCCTTGCTGCTTACTTTGATCCGGTATAGTAATGTCTTGACAGCTGCTGACAAAAAGGGAGCGATTAATGAAGCAACCGGCAGGGTAGTAGGATGGTGGAGTTTACTTTTTAATAAGCCACAGCTTCATTGAAATTTGCCGTAATTACCCATATTAAACATTACAGGGAAAACGGGGATTACTATTCCTACGCTCCTTACGTACGGGAGATGAATCTCTGGTTTCAGCACGTAGATGAGGTTCTGGTCGTGGGTACATTCAGTTCAGAAAAACCGGGAGCTATTGATTTGCCGTATCGGGCGAAGCAGTTCGATTTTGGGCGGGTTCCTGATTTTGATGTGCTCGGATTACAATCCATTTTGAAGACTTTAATCCTGCTTCCGTCAATTCTAAAAGTTATTTATAAAACCATGCAGGAGGCAGATCACATCCATTTGCGTTGTCCCGGGAATATGGGTTTGCTGGGGGCATTGGTTCAGATTTTCTTTCCGCATAAACCCAAAACAGCAAAATACGCCGGCAACTGGAAACCCGGTGCAAGGCAGCCGTGGAGTTACCGCTTTCAGAAATGGATATTGAGTAATACCTATTTGACCAAAAATATGCAGGTTTTAGCTTATGGAGAATGGCCGAATCAGACCCCAAATGTCAAAGCCTTTTTTACAGCCTCTTATGGTGAAAAAGATAAAGCCGAAATTCCCAAACGCAAGTACGATTTACCCTTGCGTTTCCTTTTTGTAGGAAGTCTTTCCCCCGGCAAACAACCGGTCTACGCGTTAGAATTGGTAGCCGAATTAATCGAACGTGGATTTCCTTCAGAATTGCATGTGTACGGGGAAGGACCTGAACGCGAAAAATTGAATAAAAAGGCTAAAGAATTAAAGGTAGAACGCCAATTGTTTTTACACGGAAATCAGACTTCAGAAGCCCTTAAAGAAGCTTACAATAAGAGTCACTTTTTGATTTTGCCTTCAAAAAGTGAGGGCTGGCCCAAAGTAGTGGCCGAGGCTATGTGGTGGGGTGTAATCCCGATTGTTACTCCAGTTTCTTGCGTGCCCTGGATGCTGGATTCCGGAAAACGGGGCGTGCTTTTACAGGTTGATTTAGATAGCGATACTCAAAAGGTTGAAGAACATTTGCTTGATAAAGTTAAACTTAAAGCTATGGCTGCCGAAGCGGCAAGCTGGTCCCGAAACTATACGTTAGAGCGCTTTGACGCTGAAATCAAAAAACTGCTCTAGCGTGCGCATCCTGCAACTTATAGATAGTTTAGAAATTGGCGGCGCCGAACGTATGGCTGTAAATTATGCGAATGCCCTGCATAAACGAATACCAGTTTCCGCCCTTTGTGTCACGCGGAAAGAAGGCGATTTAAAGGCATTGATCGATCCCGAAGTCCCTTATTTGTTTTTAGAACGAAAGCGTCGGTTGGATATTTTGGCAGTCTTGCGACTGAAGCATTTTATTCAAAAGCATCAAATCGAAATCATTCAGGCACACGGTAGCAGCTATTTTATGAGTGTTATGGTTAAGCTAGTGACTCCCGGTCTTAAGCTGATCTGGCACGATCATTACGGCAAAAGTGAGTTTTTAGCAATGCGAAAAGCAACCGGGTTAAAACTGATGCGTTCGTATATTGACGGGATTTTTGCGGTTAATGAAAAACTTAAAAACTGGTCGATAGAAAAGCTGAAGGTTAAAAAAACCTTCTACATTAAAAATTTTATAGCGGAAGCTTTGCCCTTTGATGCTGACTTTAAGCTTTCCGGGGTTAGGGGAAAACGCATCGTTTGTGTGGCTAATTTAAGGCCTCAAAAAAATCATCATAATCTTTTAGATGCTTTTAAACTGGTTTTAGAACGTGATGCAGGCTATACCTTGCACCTTTTTGGATCTGTACCCGATAGTCTTTATGCCGAATCACTTTTGGAGCGTATAGAAGCGGAGCCTTTCTTAAAAAACGTTTTTTATCACGATACCTACCTAAAAATGTCTGCCATTTTACCGCATTTTGATATTGGCGTTCTATCTTCAGATTCTGAAGGTTTACCTTTGGCCCTACTCGAATACGGCCAGGCAGGAATACCGGTAATCACAACAGATGTGGGTCAGTGCAGAGCAGTACTAGGCGATTTTGGGAGATTGGTTCCTGTTCAGAATTCTGTAGCACTTGCTCGGGCTATTGTAGAATCCCATTTGGAGAAGACTGATATACAGGAAAGCTCGAAAAAGTTAAGAGAAAAAATTCTTTTAGAATACGGGGAACAAGCAGTAATTCAGGAAGTCATTTCAAAGTATGCTGAAATTATTTAAAAACCATAACAAGTTATACCTGCAACTGGTGGCATTGCACATTGGGATCGGTTTTGCAATATATTTGTTTCGGTTTTTAGGCTTGTTCTATTTTTTAGGATCCATTGTTTTTTTTGTACTCTGGGTTTTTCAAACGGGGAATAAGCAAAACCAGGCCCTTCTCGCTGCTGCCTATATGACCTCCGGTGAAGTGTTTTTCAGGATGACCGGAGGCAGCATCATCCCCTGGGAAGCCGGTAAGTATTCGGTAATTTGTTTTATTCTGTTAGGCTTGTTTTTCAGTGGGACCTCCCGTAAATCTGCACCATATTGGTTGTATTTGTTATTGCTTATTCCCGGGGTGATTTACGCAGCTTCAACGCTTAATTTTGACACCAATGTGCGTAAGGCAATCATCTTTAATTTAAGCGGACCTTTCTGTCTTGGGATTGCAGCCTTGTATTGTTACGATCGGCGTATTTCAAAAATGCAATTGCACTACCTGGTGTGGTGCCTATTAATGCCAGTGCTTTCTTTAGGAATTTATTTATTCTTTTACACTCCTGATACGCGTGAAGTATTAAATGGAACTCAATCCAATTTTGCATTGTCTGGAGGTTATGGTCCAAACCAGGTATCTACGGCTTTAGGTATAGGTATTTTTGCTCTTGTGATCCAGGTATTTGTAAATAGTAAGAATAAACTTCTATTCCTATTGAATCTGGGGTTGCTGATGTTTCTCACCTATAGGGCGATTATAACCTTTTCCCGGGGAGGTGTGCTTACTGCAGCGTTAATAAGTATAGCTTTTATAGTACTCTATTTTCAGGGGGTTCCGGCGCGTAAAAAAGGCGCAATTACTTTTTATTTGATGGTGATAGGTGGAGCAATCGCAATGACCTGGCTGATATCTTCCGTCCGTACCATGGGTCTTATTGATTTACGCTATGCCAATAAAGATGCTGCAGGTCGTATTAAAGAGGATCTCTCTACGGGGAGGCAGGAACTGATAACTTCAGAATTGACCTTTTTTGTCAACAACCCCATAATGGGGATTGGTGTCGGGAAAACCAAGGAATACCGGGAAGAAAAATTGGATATACTTGCAGCTTCACATAATGAGATAAGCCGAATGTTGTCGGAACACGGAGTGTTTGGGCTTGTAGCACTTATAATCCTAATTGTCACTCCACTTTTCTACAGAATCGGCAACCGGAAAAATTACCTGTTTTACTCCTTCTTAGGTTTCTGGTTTTTAACTATAAATCACTCTTCTATGCGCGTTGCCGCTCCAGCTTTTATTTATGCACTTTCCCTTTTAAATGTTATACATGAAAAAAAGAATCCTTTATCTGGGAAACAAATTAGCGGCTAAAGGCTTTACTCCCACAACAATTGATGTACTTGGTCCTTTATTAGAAAAAGAGGGCTTCGGCATAACCTATGCAAGCTCTTACAAATCAAAAGTCTTTCGTGTTTTGGATATGGTCTTTACGATATGGAAAGAACGTAAGGAAGTTGATTTCGTACTTTTAGACACATACAGTACCCAGTATTTTTGGTTTGCCTATGTTGCTGCCAGACTTTGTTCTTTATTTCAATTGAAATACATTCCTATTCTTCACGGCGGTAAATTACCAGATCGATTAGTGCAAAGCCCAAAATCAAGTTGTTTTTTATTTAAGAACAGTCTTGTAAATATTGCTCCTTCTGAGTATTTGAAGCAATCTTTTGCTAAGGTCGGTTATACCAATGTTATTGTTATACCTAACAGTATTAAGTTTGCTAATTATCCTTTTAAACCGGAAAGAAATTTAGATAGTCCACAACTTCTATGGGTTCGTTCGTTTGCAGCAATTTATAATCCTATACTAGCTGTAAAACTGGTTGAAAAATTAAAAGCTGTTTACCCGGATACTCATTTAACGATGGTTGGTCCAGATAAGGACGGGTCCCTCGCTAGTTGCAGGGCATATGTAGAAAAGCATATGCTACCAGTGCATTTTACTGGTAAGATGTCTAAGCAGGAATGGATCGAACTTTCTAAGGATTTCAATATTTTTCTAAACACAACCCATTATGATAATACTCCGGTAAGTGTAATTGAAGCTATGGCACTAGGCTTAACGGTTATTTCTACTCGTGTGGGAGGTATTCCTTACATAATTGAGCATCAAAAGTCTGGACTTTTATTTGAAGATGATGATCTTTCTGGACTATACAAAGTAGTAATTTGTTTAATGTCTGAGCCTGAGGATTACCTCAATCTAATACAACAAGCTCGTTTTCAGGCCGAAGATTATGACTGGAATCGTGTTAAAGAGCGCTGGGATAATCTTTTGAGCTGAAATACGTTATATTTGCCTCAAAGTCCATCCCTAAATGAATTGGATCCCTAAAATCCATTTTGAGGTTTCAGAGCGCAAGGTGCTATTACGTTTGTTTGACGTGGTATTCATCTTCTTAATGCTTGGGCTGGTATCCAGACTTTTCAAATTTGATTACTTCTACCTGTCTACTACACGCTGGTCCTGGACGGTACTTTTAGTAATTTACTACTTCGTATTTGCAGCTATTTTTGAATTGTACGATTTACAAAAGGCAGCATCTTTTCAAAGTACACTTAAGAGCGTTATTCTCGCAATAAGTTCAACGGTACTTTTTTTCATACTCACTCCTTTTTTTACTCCGGTTTTACCTGAAAATCGTCTGCAAATTGTCTTTTTCTTTATGGCAATGGTAAGCGGTTTGCTTATATGGAGGTATGCCTATATAAGCCTGATTTCTGCTCCTAGGTTTAACAAACGAATACTTTTAGTAGGCAATAGTTTTGATATCAATTTAATTGCTGAAAACCTTCATAAAGCAGATCCTAATTATAGGGTTATCGGATTTGTAAATACTGATGAAATTAAAGCTTCAGGCTTTGACCGAAGGTTGAAATCTATAGAAGTAGACGAACTGATCAAATCTATAAAGCGATATTCAGTTTCTGAGATCGTTGTGTCAAGTACATCCAAAGGAGTTAATATAGAGCTTTACAATAAGCTGCTACAATTACTTGAAGAAGGATTTCCAATTCGGGAATATACGCAGGTATACGAGGAAATTACCCATAGAGTGCCTGTACAGCACGTTGAACGGGATTTTTATAAATATTTCCCATTTAGCCGAAGTAATAAAAACCGCTTTTATCTCTTTATCAGTGGTTTTTTCAATGCCCTATTTGCGATCGCGGTTCTTACTATTACTCTTGTCATTTTACCTCTGATTTTATTGGGTAATGTTTTGGCAAATAGAGGCCCCTTATTGTACCGGCAACAACGAGTAGGAATGAATGGTAAAGTTTTTGAGATTTTGAAGTTTCGCACTATGGTTGTTGATGCGGAGTCAGACGGCGCTCGTTATGCTTCTAAAAAAGATAAGCGAATTACTCCTTTTGGGAAGATACTTCGAAATACACGTCTGGATGAGATCCCACAATGTGTCAATATTTTAAAAGGAGATATGAGTCTTATTGGTCCCCGTCCAGAAAGGCCTGTATTTGTTAAACAGCTTTCAGTGGATATTCCGTTTTATGAAATACGCCACGTGGTTAAACCGGGCTTGACTGGTTGGGCCCAGGTGCGCGGCAGATACGCAGAATCAATCGATGATACGTTAGAGAAGCTTCAGTACGATCTATATTATATTAAGCATCGATCGTTTTTCCTGGATTTAAATATTCTGCTTAAAACAATCAGTACCATTATTTACTACCGTGGGCAATAGTAGAAGCAATCTTTTTTCTGAAGAACGACCAGACAAATAAGATTAGGGCAATTAAAGCCGCGATTCTCGCAAGATAATCTCCATACTCCACATAAAATGTGAGTTTATCGTTAGTATTAATCCTACCTGCTAAGGTGCCCTGTTTGGTATAACCCAATTGCGAAGTGATTTCTCCTTTTTGATTGATAAAAGCCGAAATACCCGTATTTGCGCTACGAGCTATACTACGACGTGTTTCGATCGCTCGTAAACGCGCATAGTTTAAGTGTTGCTTGTGCCCCTGTGTATCTCCCCACCAGGCATCATTGGTGATAATTGCCAGAAATTCTGCGCCTTCTTCAACATAGCCGGTTACAAACTCTCCAAAAACCGATTCGTAGCAAATAACCGGGCCTACTTTCATACCATTGTTACCTGTAAATACTCCGCGATTTTCCTGAGTCGTTTTCATCGAAACTGTACCTCCTAAGTCAATCATGACATCTCCCAGAATAGGTTTTAAAATGTTCTGATAGGGAAAATTTTCAACACCTACGACCAGTTTGCTTTTATGGTAAATCTGTGAGCTGTCTGAATTATTTAGCATAAAAGCCGAATTAAAAAAGTCGGCGTAAATAGGATTTCCTATTCGGTTATACCCCATAAAATTGGTGGTGGGTAAGATATCTTTTTCATTCTCATAAAGTCTGAAGAACTGAATGCCTGCCAAATAATTGAGATTAGGGTAATTGGTTAAATAATCTAACGCTCTGGCTTTTTCCGGACTGTATTCAAAATCGCGAAGATTAACTCCAGCTCCTTCTGCTAATACGGTTTCTGGAGCAATGAGAAAGTCTGTTTTTTGAGTAAGAGCTGAGTCTGAAAGTGTAAAAAGTAAATCAGCAATACGCTCATTTGTAGTGTTGTATTTTTCAGTATAGGGATCGATATTTGGTTGAAGTAAAACCACCTCAGCTGGATTTTCATCTTCCTCGTACGTACTGTAGAGAATGTTGCCGATTCCTACAGGTATTATAATTAGAAAAGCGGCAATGACCAGTTTTTTGTATAGGTCTGGCTTGTTTTGACCTTGTTTAAATTCAACTAGTGCATAAAACAAAATTGAATTCAGCAACCAGATCCAAACTGTTCCACCAAAGGTTCCTGTGTATTCATACCATTGTATCCATTTGGTGTAGGTTGCAAAGCCATTACCTAAATTGAGCCAGGGCCAGGCAAATTCCCAGTTGAGATGCATAAACTCATAAAGCATCCAGGTAGCTGCCAAAAAGGTTAGGCTTATTTTAAGCGAAAAGCGTTTCCTAATGCGTATGTAAAGTAACCATACAATTGACATTAGGAGTGCATTGGCGAGTACTGCAAACCACATTCCAAAACCCGTTGAGTTGTAAAGCCACCAGGTGGTTATAATGTTGAAAATAAAAAAGCTGAGGTAAACCAGTCCAAAGATTTTCAGTACTGATTTGGATATATTCTTGCTTAAGATTTCTTCAGTAATCCAAAGAATAGGGATAAATCCAAAAAACAATAAAATCGGAAATCCGTATGTCGGCCAGCCAGAAGCCAACAAAATTCCTGAAAGTATAGCCAGAAGCAAATTTTTCATAGTCTTTAAAAAATGAAATGCCCTGCAAGTTACATCAATCTATTTTGAAGCAATCTGAAGGATTGAAAATATAGGCTGTAAAGCTGTTAAACTAATTAAAAATGGTTTTTCAGGAAGTCTCTTAATGCTAACTTGAACTAAAATTGGTATTATGAAGGTTTTAATTACAGGAGCGACAGGTCTTATTGGGCAGCATCTTACAGCACAATTACACGATGCAAATGTTGATATTCATTATCTTACCACCAGTCGTTACAAAATTGAACAGCGACCTAACTACAAAGGTTTCTTTTGGGATTCTAAAACCCAGGAGATTGATGTGGCCTGTCTTGAAGGCGTTTCCACAATCGTGCACTTGGCCGGAGCAAGTATAGCTGAGCGCTGGACGACAAACTATAAAAAAGTCATTCTTAATAGCCGAATTAAAACAGCCGATTTGCTTCATAAGACGTTATCGGAGAATGAGCATCAGGTAAAGCATTTTGTTTCTGCAAGTGCCATAGGAGCTTATCCTTCTTCACAAACCGAGTTATATACTGAAAGTTACCCAAAATATAATTCAGGTTTTTTAGGGGAAGTGGTTGAAAAATGGGAATCTGCAGCAGATCGTTTTGAAAACTTAGGATTAAAAGTTTCAAAAGTTAGGGTTGGTGTAGTTTTAGCTGAAAAGGGTGGAGCATTAGAACAGCTTGTAAAACCTATTAAAATGTATGTGGGAGCTCCTTTGGGAGATGGGCAACAATGGCAATCCTGGATACATATAAAGGATTTGGCAGGGATCTTTAGAACTATTATTGAACAGAAATTAGAAGGGATTTATAATGCCGTTGCTCCAAATCCGGTTACTAATGAAACTTTAACTAAAGAATCTGCCAAGGTTTTAAAGAAACCTTTAATCTTACCAAATGTTCCACCTTTTGCATTAAAGTTATTGCTGGGAGAGATGGCAGCTATAGTGTTGGAAAGTCAGCGGGTATCTAGTTCCAAAATAGAGAATGTCTACAATTTTAGGTTTACACACCTTCAATCTGCACTGAAAGACTTATTGCCTTAAATAAAAAAAGCTGCCCATATAGGCAGCTTTCTGTACTAAGTAAATTTGGAGTTACATTTGTTGACTTGCAACAATTGTAAATTCAAGTTGAATCTCGTCGTTGATAAATTTATCACCTAGATTGTCAAATACAGATTTAGATCCGTAGTTTACGCCCCATTCTGTTCTGTCAATAGTAAATGGCTCAGACTTTAAAGTCATAGTATTACCAGCTACTTCATACATTACTGGGAATTCAATGTTTTTCTTGGTTTCTTTAAGGGTTAGGTTACCAGACATAATCTGCTTTCCATCCTTTTCAGTTACACCAGTGATTTCAAAAGCTGCAGTTGGAAATTTCTGAACGTTAAAGAAATCCCCTTCTTTCCCCTCAACAGTACCTTTCAGGTGATCTTCCAGGCTTGTTTTAGAATCTCCTTCAAGATCTGTAACAATGATTGAAGTCATGTCGATTAAGAAGCTTCCGCTAAGAACGCTGTCTTCAAGACGTACAACACCAGACTCAAGTTTTACATTACCAGTATGAGTTCCGGTCGGTTTAGCGCCTTCCCACGCAATGTTTGATTCATTTTTGTCAACCATGTATTTTGCAGCCTCTGTAGAAACTTCAGCAGCAGCTTCTGCATCTGATGCTTCAGTTTCGTTTTTAGCCTCATTTTTACAAGATACAAGAGCTGTAAAAAGTACAGCCAGTGCAAAAAGGCTTAAGAATTTAGTTTTCATTTCGATGTATTATTTAAGTGTTAATTAAGCCGTAAAATTAACAGAATCACGAGTAGTTCTTCTTAAATAATCTATAAAATAATTGCGGTGACATTTTGACATTTTTGTATTAATGGCAGTACTTTTGCCTCGCTAAGATCAAATTGTTGAAAAGTAGTAAAAATGAGTACAGAAAATAAAGAAGAGATTATCAACGAGCAGGATGGTAATCAAGCTGTAGACAGAAATATGGATGACCAGGAAACCCAGGCAGAGAGCGTAGAGCAGGAGACTGAAGTTGATGAGCTTAAGCGTTGTAAGGAGGATTTAGATAAAGAAAAAGATAAGTTTTTACGTCTTTTTGCAGAGTTTGAAAATTATAAGAGACGTACCGGTAAGGAACGTATTGAGATGTTTAAAACTGCGGGTCAGGAAATTATGCAGGCCATGTTGCCGGTTCTTGATGATTTTGACCGTGCTTCTGTGGAGATTGAAAAGGCAAAAGACGAAAATTTAAAAAAGGGTGTTGACCTAATCAGTAATAAACTTCGCGAGACTTTGAAAGCAAAAGGTTTGAAGCAGATGGAAGTAAGCCAGGGTGATGCCTTTGATGCTGAATTGCACGAAGCTATAACTCAAATTCCGGCTCCAACTGATGATCTTAAAGGTAAGATTGTTGATGTAGTTGAGAAAGGATATGAACTTGGGGATAAAATAATTAGATATCCTAAAGTTGTAGTAGGACAATAGTTGAAGAAGAGAAGTTGAATTTAAGTTTTAGAAGAAGATAGCGGGATGAAAGAAGATTATTACGACATACTGGGAATTAGTAAAAACGCAACGGCTGCAGAAATAAAGAAAGCATACCGTAAAAAAGCTATTCAATATCACCCTGATAAAAATCCGGGAGATGAGAAAGCTGAAGATATGTTTAAAAAAGCAGCAGAGGCTTACGAAATTCTTGGTGACGAAAATAAACGGGCACGCTACGATCAATATGGTCATCAGGCATTTGAAGGCGGCGGTTTTGGCGGCGGCGGAATGAATATGGATGACATATTCAGTCAGTTTGGTGACATCTTTGGCAGCGCATTTGGCGGTGGTGGTTTTGGTGGTTTTGGCGGTGGCTTTGGTGGTCAGCGAAGAGCTAAAGGAAGCAACCTGCGTATTCGCGTAAAACTTACGTTAGAAGAAATTGCAAACGGTGCCGAAAAGAAAATAAAAGTTAAGCGTAAAAAGCAGGCATCTGGTACCAGGTTTAAAACCTGTACCACATGTAATGGTACCGGTCAGGTAACTCGTGTTACAAATACGATACTTGGGCGTATGCAAACAGCATCTCCCTGTACTGCCTGTGGTGGAAGTGGTCAGATGATCGAGTCTAAACCTGCAGATGCAGATGCTCAGGGTATGAAGACCGAAGAGGAAACGGTATCTATTAAAATACCTGCGGGTGTTGTTGATGGGATGCAGTTGAAAGTTACTGGTAAGGGTAATGAAGCTCCCGGTTCAAATGGAATTCCAGGTGATTTACTGGTTGTTATTGAAGAAGCAGAGCACGAGACACTCAGCAGGGAAGGAGATAACCTGCATTATGACCTTTATATAAGCGTGCCTGAAGCTATTTTAGGTACCAGTAAGGAGATTGACACAGTAAGTGGCAAAGTGCGAATCAAAATTGATGAAGGCACACAAAGCGGAAAGATTTTACGCCTACGAAGTAAAGGTATTCCATCAATTAACGGGTATGGTAAAGGAGATTTGCTTGTTCATGTAAATGTGTGGACTCCTAAAAATCTTAATAAAGAACAACGTGAATTTTTTGAAAATATGCTGGAAGATGAACGCTTCTCACCTCAGCCTCAGCAAGAGGATAAATCTTTCTTCGAAAAAGTAAAAGATATGTTTTCTTAGATTTTAAGACCTTATTAAGAAAAATGTGTATATTTGAATATCACTAATCACTAGTTAGTGATATTTTTCTTTTTCATAGCAATTTTTTTCCCATCCTTAATTTACGTTGAGGGTGGGTTTTTGTTTTTAGGGGATTTTATACTAAAAATTTCTTTGCTTACCGACTTGTATTTTATTTGATTATCAAACTTTGGGATAATGTTCTCTGGCAGTATTTAGCTTATAAATAATTCTTAACTAGCCTTTAGGCTGTTAGCTTTTCAATATCTTTGAAAGCATTTAAAGCCTCAGGGCTCAATTATTTTTAGAATTATCAAATATCGTATTTGAATTTCGCACATCCTTATATTCTTTTGATCTCAAATTCAGATGACAGAACTTCTTGTTGCTGAGCACATAAAAAAACAATACGGTACCTACACCGCCTTAAATGACCTTTCTATCACTGTCCCAAAAGGTAGTATTTTTGGATTGTTAGGGCCCAATGGAGCTGGTAAGACTACCCTTATTCGTATTATAAACCAAATCACCATGCCCGATACGGGGCGTGTGTTGCTAGACGGTGAACCTTTGGATTCCAAACATATTATGGATATTGGTTATATGCCGGAAGAACGAGGCCTGTATAAATCTATGAAAGTAGGCGAACAGGTTATTTATCTCGCACGTCTTAAAGGTTTAAGTAATACTGAAGCTAAAAAACAAAGTCGCTATTGGTTTGAACGCTTGGGGATGATGGACTGGTGGAATCGTAAAATTCAGGAATTATCTAAAGGGCAGGCGCAAAAAGTTCAATTTATAGTTACCGTTTTACACCGTCCCAAACTGCTTATTTTTGATGAACCCTTCAGCGGGTTTGACCCAATAAATGCCAGTATAATTAAAGATGAAATTCTACAGCTTCGTAAAGACGGAGCCACCATTTTATTTTCAACTCATAGAATGGAGTCTGTAGAGCAAATGTGTGATCACATTGCTCTGATGCACAAAAGCAATAAAGTGCTAGATGGAAAATTAATAGATATCAAACGAGCATTTCGTACAAACACTTACGAGATTGGAATCGAAACCCCAGATGATACTTCCGAAAGTAAAGATCGGCTTTATGCAACTCTTAAAAACGAACTTTCCGATGCCTGGGAAATGAATCCTGCACATTTTAAAACCATCAACGAGAACGATTTAAAGCTCAAGGTGAAAATCCCGGATAACGAAACTCCAAATCAATTGTTGAGCTATCTAGCTAATAAAGGACAGATCAATCATTTTGTGGAGGTGATCCCAACGGTAGATGATATTTTTATTCAAACCATAACTGCAAATTAATGGGAGCTTTAGGTTTAATAATACGTAGAGAATACAAGGCGCGGGTGAGTAACCGTTCGTTTATCATTATGACTTTTTTAAGTCCGTTGATCGTTGTGGGTATGATTATGCTCATTACGTATTTAACCCGACTCAATCAGGCAGGTAAACAAACCATTGTGGTGGTTGATGAGAGTAGTCTCTTTTATAAAGAATTTGAAAGTACTGCAGATATAGATTTTATAGATCTCTCGCCGGCAGGAATTGAAGTGGCTAAAACTGAGGTCGAGGATAAAAATTACTTCGGACTTTTATACATTCCGCAAAATATAAAAAACAATACATCGGGCGTGCGGTTTTATGGTAATGAAGCTCCTGCAATCTCAGTTTTAGAAGGGATTGAAGAACAAATACAGACCAAACTTACCAACGAAAAATTACTCGATAGAGGGGTAGATCTCGATTTGATTGATGAATCCCAAACATTAGTTTCCATAAGTATTGAAGATTTTAAAGGAGAGCGAACGTCCAAAATTTCGAGTTGGATAAAAGCCGGAGCCGGTGGAGGAGCCGGTTACCTACTGATGATGTTTATCATTATCTATGGGAATATGGTGATGCGATCGGTTATTGAAGAAAAGACTAATCGTATTATTGAAGTTATCATTTCTTCGGTTAAGCCTTTCAAATTGATGATGGGTAAAATCATAGGGACTACTCTAGCAGGTATAACCCAGTTTATAATTTGGTTACTAATTGGAGGTGGTTTGCTGCTTTTTTTAGCCTTGTATCTCGATTTAAATCCATTAGAAAATCAAACACCTGTGGGTAATATGGCGGTTACCAGTATGGATAAAATAGAATTAATCGTTCTGGATATTCTTAACCTGCCTTTATTAAAACTTGCCTTTTTCTTTCTTATTTATTTTATAGGCGGCTATTTTCTATACAGTTCCATTTATGCAGCTATTGGCGCTGCCGTAGATAGTGAGACCGATACTCAGCAATTTATGCTACCAGTCATTATGCCCTTAATGCTTGCAATTTATGTAGGTTTCTTTGCGGTTATTGAAAATCCAGACGGTTCTATAGCTACCGCATTTTCTATGATCCCACTTACATCACCAATTGTGATGTTGATGCGTATTCCATTTGGTGTGCCCTGGTGGCAGTTGGCGTTATCAATAGGAATTTTGGTAGGCTCATTTATGTTTACCGTTTGGTTTGGATCAAAAATTTACCGGGTGGGAATTCTTATGTATGGTAAAAAACCTACTTACAAAGAAATTTTAAAATGGATTAAGTACTAGCTCCTTATGATTCAGGATAATTTAAAGGAAAATATAAAGGAAGGTGCCGAGACTGTAAAGGAGCTTCCGGAAGATATCTGGAAAACCATCCAGGACTTTTTGAATTTCGGGTTTCACCTAGGTACCGAGCAAAATCCTATTAATCTTACCATTGGTCACTTGTTGCTCGTTATCGTTGCATTTATTGTTGCAACTGTAGTTTTAAGACTCATTCGTAGTCTTATAACCCGTAAAATGGATACCGAAAATGAGCTGAAATTCAAGAGTATTTTCAAGTTCATCAGGTATATCGTTTATATAGCGGTTGTGCTCATTACACTTAGTGCTTCTGGAGTTGACATAACCGTGCTATTGACGGCTTCTGCTGCGCTGTTTGTAGGTCTTGGTCTTGCCTTACAAGATTTGTTTACAGACATCATTGGTGGAATATTCATTATGGTCGATAAATCTCTTTCCGTAGGTGATGTAGTAGAAATCGATGGGAAAGTGGGCCGTGTTTTTGAAATTAAACTCCGTACCACCCGTGCACTTACCCGTGATGATAAAGTGATAATTGTACCCAATCATCATTTCATAAGTGATATCGTTTATAACTATACACAAAATCATCGCACCACTCGTGAAGCAGTGAAGGTGGGTGTTGCTTACGGAAGCGATACCGCATTAGTGAAAAAAATTCTTTTGGAATGTGCGGCAAAACAAAACGGAATTTTAAAAAGTCCGAAGCCTTTTGTACTATTTGAAGACTTTGCAGATTCTTCGCTCAATTTTGGAGTTTATTTTTTCATAAACGATAGTTTTTCAGACCCGAGAATAAAGAGCGAATTGCGTTTTCGTATTGATGAACGATTTAGAGCAAATAAAATCACTATTCCGTTCCCACAACGCGATGTGCATTTTTTTCCAACGACTCCAGTTCAACCTACTCAACCCGATACCGATGCCTAAATACCTGTTGTTATTACTGCTAGTAGGAATCGGTTTTTCTGCAACCGCGCAAACTACAGATATTGCCAGGTTGGAGTATATGTACATACCTTTTAGTCAGTCTAATAACAATTTAGGTCGTTTTAGAGCTTTGCTTCAGGTTCCTATTCCATTAGATAAAGACATTAATAAAATACTTGTTGCAGGTTTTGAATATCGTAATACAGGTATTGATATTAATGACTCAGTACCAGAAGGTTTCAATCTACAACAGGTAGGAACGCTTCATCGTATTACGGGGTATTTGGGTTACACTTGGAAAATCAGTGAAAACTGGCGTCTTGGAGTAAAGGCTGGTGCGCGCATAAACTCAAATCTTGAAGGGAGTCTGGTTTCTGATGATTGGATTTATACCGCCTCAGTTTATGCAATCAATGATATGAAAGATGCGTCAGTTGGAAAACCCTACCGCTGGATATTTGGACTGGACTATTCAACAACACCCGGGAGAAATTTTCCGCTTCCGCTAATCAATTATTACCGTGAGTTTCATCCTAATTGGACATATACTCTGGGTGTTCCTAAAACTAACATACGACATTATTTAAAAGACTCTCATAAAGATGCCATACAGGCTTTTCTGACCCTCGATAACTTTTTCGCCAATATTCAAAACAATATGGTTGTTGAAGATCGCCTGGCGGAAAATATCTCAATGACCATTATACTGGGTGGGGTGGGCTATGAGCATTATTTTACAAGGCATTTACTATATTACGCATACGGGAGTTATTCTTTATCAAACGATTTTAGACTTCGGGACAATACCCGGGAAGATATTTACACGATTAACAGTGCCAATACGGTTTATTTTAGATCGGGCGTAAAATTTAAATTTTAGACATGTCAAGAATATTAATTATAGAAGATGAGGCGGCAATACGCCGGGTACTTAATAAAATATTGAGTGAAGAAAATAAAAACTATCAGGTAGAAGAAGCTGAAGATGGTTTAGAAGGCATGGAGAAAATTAAAGACAACGATTATGATCTTGTGCTTTGCGATATTAAAATGCCCAAAATGGATGGGGTTGAGGTTCTTGAGGCAACCAAAAAAATAAAACCTGAAATCCCGGTTGTTATGATCTCGGGCCACGGAGACTTGGATACAGCGGTAAATACCATGCGTCTGGGAGCTTTTGATTACATCTCAAAACCGCCAGATCTCAACCGTCTATTAAATACCGTACGTAATGCTTTAGACCGAAAGAGTCTGGTAGTAGAAAATACCCGTCTCAAGAAGAAAGTGAGCAAGCAATATGAGATGATAGGCGAGAGTGGCGCTATTGTGAAAATCAAAGATATTATAGAGAAAGTAGCACCTACCGAAGCGCGCGTGCTTATAACCGGTTCAAACGGAACTGGTAAAGAGCTTGTGGCACACTGGCTTCACGAGAAAAGCGACCGCGCCAATGGACCTATGATTGAGGTGAACTGTGCTGCTATTCCTTCAGAATTAATTGAAAGTGAACTGTTTGGTCACGTAAAAGGAGCCTTTACTTCGGCAAATAAAGATCGTGCAGGTAAATTTGAAGCGGCAAATGGTGGTACTATCTTTTTAGATGAAATAGGCGATATGAGCCTTTCTGCGCAAGCTAAAGTATTACGGGCGTTGCAGGAAAATAAAGTGTCTCGCGTAGGAAGTGATAAAGACATCAAAGTAGATGTACGTGTACTTGCTGCAACTAATAAAAACCTGAAGAAAGAAATTGAAGAAGGTAAATTTCGGGAGGATTTATACCACCGTTTGGCGGTAATTCTTATACCGGTGCCAGCTCTTAATGATCGTCGAGATGACATTCCATTATTGGTAGATCATTTTTCAAATAAAGTCGCTCAGGAGCAGGGCACTGCTATCAAAAATTTTACTCCAAATGCTATCAAAAAGCTTCAGGAATACGACTGGACCGGGAATATTCGTGAATTGCGTAATGTAGTGGAACGCCTTATCATCTTAGGTGGGACAGAGGTTTCCGAAGAAGATGTAAAACTCTTTGCCAGCAAGTAAAATTTAATTTTCGCACTTAAGCTAAATAATCCCATTATGAAAGCAGCAGATTATCAGGTAACCCAGTCCATAAAGCTTACAGACTACAAGACGCACGAAGATTTCGGAAAAAAAAGCGAGCTTGAAGATGAACTCGATCAGGTGAGCAAAGCCATTGCCGAAATTCAAAATGCGATGTACGCTCACGGTAAATATTCAGTGCTCATTTGTATTCAGGGGATGGATACGGCCGGTAAAGATAGTCTGATTCGCGAAGTGTTTAAAAATCTCAATCCGCGCGGACTGGTGGTTCACAGTTTTAAAGTGCCCACGCCGCTTGAGTTGGGTCACGATTACCTGTGGCGGCATTATGTGGCGCTACCGGCACGTGGAAAATTCGGTATTTTCAACCGCACACATTATGAGAATGTTTTGGTGACGCGTGTACATCCCGAGTATATTTTGGGCGAAAACATTCCGGGGATTGATCAGGTTTCTGATATCGATGAAGCATTTTGGGCAAAACGATTTGAACAGATCAATAATTTTGAGCAACACATTGCTGAAAATGGAACCATCATCTTCAAATTTTTTCTGAATCTTTCCAAAGAAGAACAGAAAAACCGACTGCTGCGCCGTCTGGATAAACCTAATAAAAACTGGAAATTCTCTCCCGGCGATCTTAAAGAGCGTAAACTCTGGGATGATTACCAGCGTTGCTATGAAGAGGCGATCAATCAGACTTCAAAATTTCACGCTCCCTGGTATATTATTCCTGCTGATGATAAGCCAACTGCTCGATTGATTCTGGCAAAAATTCTTCTTGAAAAACTTTCAGAATACACAGATATTAAAGAACCCGAACTCGACGCAAAAACTAAAGCCAATATCGATCAATATCGAAAAGAGCTGAAAGAGGAAGAGTAATTCTTAATTAGAAAGTAGAACTGCAAAATGTTTACGGTTTCTGGGAAACTGTTCGCAGAGTACCCTGTCCCTGAGAATTAGTGTAAAGAAAGGAACGACGTGAATTCGTTAATAGTTAATCGGAATTTTTCTACAAATTAAATTTTGAATTCAAATCGGGTAAATTTACAACCCCAAAGCCCAAACATTTTTTTGCATCGAAATACGTGTTTACGCGCAGAGAATAGTATTTTTAGAACTTATCCTAAAAATCGAAATTTTGAAAAAGCTTTCTCTCTTTATTTTAGCGCTTTGTGGTATAACACAGCTGCAGGCTCAAACAACCAAAGACTCCCTCCAACTTCGCAATTTTTATGACCTTTCCCTGTTAAGCGGCCAAAGTTATCAATGGCTAGATGCGCTTTCTAATGATATTGGCGCGCGTCTAAGTGGTAGTGCTGGTGCAGAAAAAGCTGTACAATGGGCAAAAGCTGAGCTTGAAGCTATAGGTCTTGACAAGGTTTGGTTGCAACCTGTTATGGTACCCAAATGGGAACGCGGCGCTCCCGAAAAAGCCTGGATTGACGGTGCCGATGGCAAAATTGAGGTGCCGGTTTGTGCTCTCGGAGGTTCGATTGCAACTGCTGCAGCCGGCATCACCGCTCCGGTAATTGAAGTTCAGGGACTTGAAGATCTCGCCAAGTATGGAGAAGATCAAATAAAAGGTAAAATCGTTTTTTACAATCGTCCCATGCAGGCCGATTTGATTCAGACATTTTCGGCTTATGGTGGCTGTGTAGATCAGCGTTATTCTGGTGCTCAGGAAGCTGCCAAATATGGTGCTGTAGGCGTGATTGTGCGTTCGATGAACTTGAGAATGGACGATCTGCCACATACAGGGGCAATGTCTTACGGTGATTTGCCAAACGAAAAGCGTATTCCTGCAGCCGCAATTAGTACTAACGGCGCGGCTTTATTAAGCAAAATGCTGAAAGAAGACCAGGAAACGCAGTTCTATTTAAAAATGAATTGTGAGAATTTTGAAGATGTGCCTTCTTATAATGTGATTGGAGAAATCACCGGAAGCGAAAAACCTAATGATATTATGGTTGTTGGTGGCCATTTAGATAGCTGGGATCTGGGAGATGGTAGCCACGATGATGGTGCCGGAGTTGTACAAAGTATGGAAGTGCTACGCCTTATGAAAGCAGCGAACTACAAACCTAAGCACAGCATTCGCGTAGTCCTGTTTATGAATGAAGAAAACGGTCTTCGAGGTGGGACTAAATATGCAGAAGTTGCCGCAGCAGAAGGAGAGCGTCACGTCTTTGCTTTAGAAAGCGATGCAGGTGGTTTTACTCCGAGAGGTTTCTCTTTTGATGCCGATGCTGCAAACTTTGAGCAGGTGCAAACCTGGATTCCTTTATTCAAACCGTATTTAATTCACTTTTTTGAGTTGGGCGGAAGCGGTGCAGATATTGGTCCGCTTAAGCAGGAAGGTATGGTGCTAGCCGGTTTGCGTCCCGATTCACAACGCTATTTTGACCACCACCACGCTAGCAACGATACTTTTGATGCGGTGAATAAACGCGAATTAGAATTGGGTGCAGCTACAATGACGAGCCTTGTATATCTAATGGATACCTATGGTGTGAAACCGGCTCCAATTACAAACGATACTGAACTAAAAGACTAAAAAAACTTCTAACCATATTATGAAAAACCTTCATTTTCCAATTGATTTGGTTTTCCGAATCAGCACATTTTCTAATGACTTTACTGCGACAGATGGCTTTGGTCATACCATTGGATACATCCGTCAGAAAATGTTTAAGTTGAAAGAAGAAATCAAGATTTATTCAGACACCTCTCAAACTAAACTCAATTATACTATTAAAGCAGATCGTTGGCTCGATTTTTCGGCGGCTTATGCGTTTTATGATGAAAACGGTAATGAGTTTGGGAAAATAGTACGCAAGGGATGGCGATCGATCTGGAAAGCTAAATATCAAATTGTAGATGATAAAGGTACTCCTGAATATACCATTGAAGAAGAAAATGGCTGGACAAAAGTAGCTGATTCAATTTTCGGCGAAATTCCGGTTGCTGGAATATTAACGGGTTATTTCTTTAACCCTGCTTATAAAGTGACCGATAAAAGCGGAGCCAAAATCGCCCGACTTAAAAAGCAACCTTCCTTTTTTGGACGCAAATTTCAGGTCACCAAAGAAGGTCCAATGGAAGAAGGCGACAGCGAGCGCATTATGTTGGGGTTGATGATGATGATTTTACTGGAGCGTAGGAGAGGGTAGTTGTTACTATTTTAAATATAAAAAAGTAACATCGCGTGAGGGATAGTAGCGGAAATCTTGACTTTGCGGAAGGTTTACCTGAAGACAAAGGCAGATTGCAGCGAATAGACCGACCCGCAGGGGCACGCCCAAATGATAATACCAATAAATTACTCTTGTTAAACTTCTTATAAGTAACGACCTCGTTCTCACGGGGTCGTTTAATTTTGAGTACAACCAAAAATGTAAGACTATGGCAATACTGGGCTCAATTATTAAAGGGATTATTGATCTTTCAGACAAAGTAATACCCGAGTCTAATCCTATTGAAGAACAAGAAGAAGTTTTAAAAAAACTGCTTAAAAAGGCAAAGGATACGCAGTTTGGAAAAGAATACGGGTTTGAAGAAATACTGGATTCTGAAAATCCTGCTGAAAGCTTTGCAGACAAAGTTCCGTTTTTTGATTATAACAGCATTAATGAAGCCTGGTGGTCTAAAATGCACGAAGGTGAAGAAGATGTTACCTGGCCGGGTATGCCAGATTATTTTGCCTTGAGTAGTGGTACAACTGGGAAAAGCAGCAAGCGCATTCCGGTAACCGATGAGATGATCGACGCAATTCGCACCGCAGGGATTAAGCAGGTAGGAGCTTTGGCGCATTTTGATCTGGAAGCCGATTTTTTTGAGAAAGAAATCATGATGCTTGGTAGTTCTACAGATCTTACTAAGCACAATGGTCACGAAGAAGGTGAGATTAGCGGTATCAGTGCCAGTAATATCCCATTTTGGTTTAGGGGCTATTACAAACCCGGTGAAGATATTGCAAAAATCGAAGATTGGGATGAGCGTGTGCAGCACATTGCCGAGAAAGCTGAAGAATGGGATATTGGTGCTCTAAGCGGCATTCCTAGCTGGATTGAGCTGATGCTCGAGAAGGTGATTGAACATCACAATCTGAAAAATATTCACGAGATCTGGCCTAATCTGCAGGTGTATACTTCGGGTGGTGTTGCATTTCAACCTTACGAAAAGAGTTTTAATGCGCTTCTTGGTAAACCCATCACCGTTATCGACACCTATCTCGCTTCGGAAGGTTTTATGGCATTTCAATCCAGACCAGAAACCGATGCGATGAAGTTGGTGACAGACAATGGTATTTACTTCGAGTTTGTACCTATGAACCCCGATTACATTAATGAAGATGGATCTATTGTGCAGGATGCTCCTGTAGTAGCATTGGCCGATGTCGAAGAGGACACAGATTATATTTTGATTATTTCTACCGTTTCGGGTGCATGGAGGTATTTAATTGGCGATACCATCGCGTTTACCGATAAAGCCCGTGCCGAAATTAAAATTACCGGACGTACCAAATTCTTTCTGAATACCGTTGGTTCGCAACTTTCGGTAAATAAAATGGAAGCCGCTGTTCAGGAACTGGAAGAGCAATTTGATATTAAAATTCCCGAGTTTACGATTGCCGCAAAGCGGAATCCGGATGACGATGAGTTCTACCACTATTGGTATTTAGGTACCGAAACTTCAGCCTCAAATGAAGACTTGGCCGATGCCTTAGATAAAAGCCTGCAGGAAGCCAATAAAAATTACGGCGTAGCCCGAAGCAAAGCCTTAAAAGGCGTTATCGTAAACACCGTAAAACCTGAAATTTTCTACGAATGGAGCGGTGCCAACAAGAAAAAAGGCGGTCAGGTAAAAATGGAAAAAGTGATGAGCGAAGAAAAGTTTGCCGAGTGGGAAGCTTTTGTAAAGGAGCACGCGGGGAGTTAGTAAGGTTATTGTGAAAGGTGAGAAGTAAGAAGTAGCTCTTAATAGTTGTTTAAGATTTGGAGTTTCGAGACCTTAAATATAATGTGCTACGCTTATTTATTATTTAAACAAGAAACAAGGAACAATTGCTTTTAACCATTAACCCTGTCATCACTCCTCATTAATCAACCTCATAATCTCTTCCGGAGAAAGATAGAGGCGTTTAATACGGGCTTTGTAGGGTTCTGAAATGTGTGCGTGATTCAGGATAAAGTCTTTGGTTTTTAAAATGTATTCGCCCATCCCATGCGAGACTGCAAAAGTATCGGCGGCACGTTCTGCTTCCCGAATGAATTTTGGAAAATACAGGTATTTCAAACCAAACCAAATGAGTCCGAGGCTGCTGCGATCACTATAATCCATAACGTGACCCAGTTCGTGACCTATCCATCCGATTAACACATCAGAAGGTATGTCGGTTATTTTAAAAGCCTCGTCTTCAATTTTTATCTTCTTGCTTATAAAAATGACATAGGCTCTTTTCTTGCGTGACTTTAGTAACGATTTAAACACAGGCTGTGCCTGCATCGTCGACTTTTTGATGTCTTTTTTAAACTGAAATTTAATAGGAGTTTCCCTCAGTTTTGGGTAATAAGAAAGCGCAATCTCAGCTTCTTTTTGAATGACCTTGGGAATGACTTTGTTTGAAAAGTAACCGTTTTTCATAGAGATCGTAAAATTAAACAGTTAACGCCAATTCTGCTGTTAATGCTCTTGTAAATTGGATAAGTTACCTCTTATCTCATCTTGCATTCTAAACATAAGACTTATTTTTGCAAATCCTAAAAAGCACTGGTTTGTTAAAAAATTACACGCAGGAATTTCGTCAGAATCTCAAAATCGCCTATCCCGTAATGCTGGGACAATTGGGACACATCCTGGTTGCACTTGCAGATAACTTGATGGTGGGTAGATTGGGTCCTGCTCAACTGGCAGCTGTTTCTTTGGGGAACAGTTTGATATTTATAGCACTTTCTCTGGGTATCGGTTTTTCATTTGCAATTACCCCATTGGTTGCAGAAGCAGACGGTGCAGGAGATACAAAAATGGGTCGTAATTACTTTCATCACGGTATTGTGATGTGTGGTATAAATGGGGTGTTGCTGTTTTTATTACTCCTTTTGGCAAAACCCATCATGTATCTCTTAGATCAGCCGGTTGAGGTTGTGGAACTTGCATTGCCTTATATGGATATTGTGGGCTTTTCACTCATTCCGTTAATGGTGTTTCAGGCGTTTAAACAATTTGCAGACGGACTCTCAAACACCCGTTACGCGATGTATGCTACGCTGGTTTCAAACATTGTAAATGTCCTCTTCAACTTCTTACTCATTTATGGGTTCTGGATTTTTCCACGTTTGGAGCTTGTGGGCGCAGCGTACGGCACTCTCATTTCCCGCTTTTTTATGCTCTGGATGTTGTATTATATTCTAAAAAAGAACAAAAAATTTAAGCCTTACTTTGAGTGGACTCATAGAAAGGCTTTCCAGATGACTGTTTTCAAGCGCTTGTTTGATCAGGGTTTTCCAACAGCCATGCAAATGCTTTTTGAAGTGTCACTTTTTACTTCCTGTATATTTTTATCTGGTTTACTAGGAACCAATGCCCAGGCAGCCAATCAAATCGCGCTTAATCTGGCGGCGATGACTTTCATGATTGCCGTGGGGCTAGGTGTGACCGCTACCATACGTGTAGGGAATCAAAAAGGAAAGTCTAATTTTAAAGATATGCGGCGCATCGCATTTTCACTTTTTTTGCAGGTTTTCCTAATTGAAGCTGTTTTTGCATTGGGATTTATTTTGCTGAAAGATATCCTCCCCGCATTTTATATAGATAATGCCGAAGTTATAATGCTTGCAGCTCAACTGCTGGTGGTAGCAGCATTGTTTCAATTGAGCGATGGATTGCAGGTGGTGATTTTGGGTGCTTTGCGAGGTTTACAGGATGTAAATATCCCAACCGGAATTTGTTTTCTGGCGTATTGGTTGGTGGGCTTTCCGGTGGCGTGGTATTTTGGACAGGAGGATCAGGCTGGGAGTCAGGGAATTTGGTATGGTCTGCTGGCAGGTTTGAGCGCTTCGGCGATCTTGTTGTATATTCGGTTTGATTATTTAAGCCGAAAATTGATACGGCATAAGCATATTGAAACTGTCTAACAGATGAATGAACTAATCACCGACCAATTATTTGAGGGAATTAATTTTGCTGAAAATTCAATTGAGGCAGATTTTGAAGATTGCAGTTTTAAGAATTGCGTATTCGCTAAAGCCAGTCTTTCCGGACTCAATTTTACCAATTGTACGTTTGAAAACTGTGATATCAGCGGAGCGAAACTCCTGAAAACAGCAATTCAGGAATGTGAGTTTATAGACTGTAAAATGCTGGGTTTAGCTTTTGAAAGTTGTGCTCCAATTCTCTTTCAGATTTTTTGCAAACGATCTGTTCTCAACTTCAGCAGTTTTTATCAGGTAGATTTAACGAATTCGTCATTTGACAGCTGCAAATTTATAGATGTTGATTTTACGGAAGCCAATCTTTCGGGTATTTCTCTTACTCAATGTGAACTTTCAGGTGCGACTTTCGATCATACAACTTTGGAATGCACCGATTTTTCCTCCGCAGAAAACTATACGATAAACCCGCAGCTTAATAAAATTAACGGAGCTACTTTTAGCAAAGAAGGTTTAGCAGGATTGCTTTCGGCTTACAAGATTAAAATCGTTTGATTTGGATCCCGAAAAACTCATAGAACTTGCGCATTATAAAATGCCATTTGGCAAATACAAAGACCGGTATTTAATTGAAATACCAGAGTATTATTATGGCTGGTTTAGGCAAAAAGGCTTCCCCGAAGGTAAGCTGGGGTTTATGATGCAGCAAATGCACGAGATAAAAATGAATGGTCTTGACGAACTTATCTTTAAAATCAAAAGGCAATATCCTGCACCCCAAGTTAAAAGAAATCCTGAAAAATAATACCAAAAAGGTCTAAAAGGGTTCGCCAATAAATCCCTACCTTTGCATCCCGTAGACGCGCTCTTTATGTTAAAAAGAGCTTAATTTATTTTCACGATACAGATGGCAGACACTAAGTACATCTTCGTCACGGGCGGGGTTTCTTCTTCATTAGGTAAAGGTATTATCGCGGCTTCATTGGCCAAATTATTACAGGCACGTGGTTACCGTGTTACTATTCAAAAATTAGATCCATACATCAACGTTGATCCGGGGACGCTTAATCCTTATGAGCACGGGGAATGTTATGTTACCGATGATGGTGCAGAAACCGATTTGGATTTGGGGCATTATGAGCGTTTCTTAAACGTAAATACCTCGCAGGCAAATAACGTTACCACCGGTCGTATATATCAAAGTGTAATTGAAAAAGAGCGTCGCGGTGAGTTTTTGGGAAAAACCGTTCAGGTTGTACCTCACATCACAAACGAGATTAAAGAACGCATCAAGCAGCTGGGTAAAACCGGGGATTATGATATCATCATTACCGAAATTGGAGGTACTGTTGGGGATATTGAATCATTGCCCTACATCGAGTCGGTTCGCCAACTTAAATGGGAGCTGGGCGATGAGAATGCATTGGTTATTCACCTTACTTTGGTGCCTTACCTTTCTGCTGCAGGCGAGTTGAAAACCAAGCCAACTCAGCACTCGGTAAAAACTTTGATGGAAAGTGGTATCAAAGCCGATATTCTGGTTTGTCGTACCGAGCACGAATTGAGTGATGATCTGCGTGAGAAGTTGGCGTTGTTCTGCAACGTGCGTAAAGAAGCAGTTATTCAATCTATAGACGCATCAACGATTTACGATGTGCCAAATCTGATGCTAGAAGAAGGTTTAGATACCATTACACTTCAAAAATTAGGCTTGTCAACAGATAGCGAACCGGTGCTTACCCGTTGGAATGAATTTTTACGCAGGCACAAAAATCCGCAGGCTGAGGTTACCATTGGTTTGATTGGTAAATACGTGGAACTTCAGGATTCCTATAAATCCATTTTGGAAGCTTTTATCCACGCCGGTGCAGAGAATGAGGTCAAAGTGAAGGTAGAGCCTATTCATTCGGAGTTTATTTCTCAGGATGTTATCGATAATAAAATCGCAAAATTAGACGGGTTACTTGTTGCCCCTGGATTTGGTGAGCGCGGTATTGAAGGTAAAATTAAAGCGGTGCAGTATGCTCGTGAACATAAGATTCCATTTTTAGGAATTTGCCTGGGCATGCAGATGGCGGTTATTGAATTTGCCAGAAATGTGGCTAAACTCGATCAGGCTAACTCAGTAGAAATGCAACCCAATACTCCTAATCCGGTAATCGATCTAATGGCAGATCAAAAAGATCTTAAGCATATGGGCGGTACGATGCGTCTGGGTAGCTGGGATTGTAGATTAGAACCTGGAAGTATCGTGAGCGGTGTTTACGGTAGCGAAGTGATTTCAGAACGCCATCGTCACCGTTATGAATTCAATGATAAATACCGTGAGGTACTTGAAAATGCCGGACTTAAAATTACGGGTACTAATCCTAAAACAGGTCTTGTAGAAATTGTGGAATTAGCAGATCATCCCTGGTTTGTAGGTGTGCAATACCATCCAGAATATAAAAGTACAGTGGCAAGTCCACACCCTTTGTTTGTAGCCTATGTACAGGCTGCGGTAAAATTCAGTAAGTCAAAAGCAGCAAAAAACTAACAAATTGGGAGTTGACGTGAGCGGTATCCGGTTAAGTATCAGTTTCGTGTAATCAGACAAAATGCTTTCGGTTCTTGGTTTATTTCCGCCAATGTGTCATAAAAGAAATAGCTGGGCTTATTCTTGAATGCCTCAGAGACCGTATATTCGCGGGCGAAAATTTTGCGGTAGCAACCCGATTTGATAATTGATAAAAAGGCAGCAATGCCTCATTAACGTATGGAAGAAAAGAAATTTGACAAACAATCATTGATTGGTTTCCTTTTAATTGGAGCCATTTTATTGTTTATGTTATGGCAAAATCAGCCAACGCCGGAAGAGTTAGAAGCTGAAAAAGCCAAAGAGGAGCAGGTAGAAGCTCAAAAGCGCGAAGCCGCTTTAACTCCGGTAAATTCAGATTCTGAAGATGCAGGAGTGCCACAGGATTCAATGGCTTTAGAGCGTTATAAAACGACTTTAGGAAGTTTTGCCTATTCTGCGACTTTACCTTCTGCAACTGACGCTACCACAACTTTAGAAAATGATGTTTTAGCGCTTAAAGTGAGCAATAAAGGTGGTTTTATTACCGAAGCACGTTTAAAAAATTATAAGAGCTATGATTCGGTTCCTGTTTATTTAATTAAAGACGGAAACACCCGTTTCAATATAAACTTTAGTACTACAGACAATCGTACACTAAATAGTGAGAATCTTTATTTTGAACCTAAGCTAACTACCGAAGGTGAAAATCAGGTGCTCTCTATGAAGCTGAAAGTTTCAGACTCTGAGTATTTGGAGTATCGCTATACGCTGAAACCAGACGACTATATGATGGGCTTTGGTATCAAAACCGTAGGTCTTCAAAATGTTGTGAATACTTCGCAGCCGCTTAATCTGGATTGGGAATTAAAAGGATACCGCCACGCAAAAAGTATCACCTATGAAAACCGATACACCCGTCTTACGTATGAATATGAAGGCGGAGATCACGATAAACTAAGTCAGACTGGTGATGACGATGCTATAGAGACTGATGTAGATTGGTTAAACTTCAGACAGCATTTCTTCAGTTCAATTTTATTGACTGATCAGCCTTTTGAGCAGGTTACCTTTAAATCTCAGAACCTGGTTGAAGATGAAGAAGTAGATACTGTATTTACCAAAAAATATGCAGCGAGTATGCAACTTAAACCGGTTAATGGTGAGTTGAATAATGCTATGAACTTTTATTTTGGTCCTACCGACTATAAAATCCTGAATGATTACGATCGTGGTCTGGATGAAGCAATGCCATTAGGTTGGGGTATTTTTGGGTGGATTAATAAATACCTGATCATCCCATTCTTTAACTTCTTGATTGCATATTTCCCTGCAGGAATCGCAATTATTTTATTGACGGTTTCTATCAAATTATTGCTTTCACCTGTACAGTACAAGCAATATTTGTCACAGGCAAAAATGAAAGTATTGCGTCCTGAGATCAATGAGATCAACGAGAAGTACGCAGACAACCCAATGAAAAAGCAGCAGGAAACAATGAAACTTTACAGTAAAGCAGGTGCCAGCCCTTTGAGTGGTTGTATCCCTGGTTTATTGCAAATTCCGGTGTTCTATGCGTTGTTTACCTTTTTCCCTTCAGCCTTTGTTTTAAGACAGAAGAGTTTCTTGTGGGCAGATGACCTTTCAAGCTATGATAAGATTGCAGATTTGCCATTCAGCATTCCATTTTATGGTGATCACGTGAGTTTGTTCCCCATATTGGCTTCTATCGCTATCTTCATTTATATGACGATGACCACGGGGCAGACGATGCAACAAACAAGTCAGCCAGGAATGCCAAATATGAAATTCCTGATGTATCTGTCGCCAATTATGATGTTGTTCTTCTTCAACAACTATGCGAGTGGATTGAGTTTGTACTATTTCATATCAAACCTTATTACCATCGGTATTATGTTGGTAATTAAAAATTTCATCCTTGATGAAAATAGAATTCACGCCAAGATTGAGACTGCTAAGGCTAAGCCAAAAAAGCAAAGTCGTTTTGGTAAGAAATTTTCAGAAATGATGGAGCAAGCTGAAAAACAACAGCGTAATAAATAATCTTTTTTGTCCCAACTTCAATTAAAAAAGCCCTTTACGATACGTAAAGGGCTTTTTTTTTGGTACCGCCAAATGCGGTTTGTCTGGGTGAAACTTTAATTATAACGGCATTAAAACACCATCAACAGCGTGAATTACACCGTTTGTCGCCGTGATGTTTGTAGCGATTATTACGTGTGTAGTGCCTGATCCATCAGTAATTGTAGGAGGTGTTACGGTAGCATCAATACTTAAATCGGCTCCAAATAAAGGAGAAGCTTCTGTAGAGCCCGTAGTGCTTAAATCTTCGGCACGTACAGCCGCATTTGCAATTACGTGATGTCTTAGTATGTTGTCTAAAGTACTCAAAGTGTTGGTACCTGCATTTCCTAATGCGAGAATATCTGCTGCTGTTTCAAGAGCATCATTTACATCTGCATTTAACAAAGCTGTGAACGCAGCGTCAGTAGGAGCAAAAACAGTAAAATTACCTTCACCTGCAAGCGTAGCTGCAAGTTCTTCCTGAGCAACTGCTGCAAGAAGTGTAGAGAAATTGGCATCTGCCATAGCAAAGGTTGAAATTGTAGCTTCAGGTATTACAGCATCAACAACGTGAATGATACCGTTGTCTGCTACCATATCAGTTTGAGTAACCTCAGCATCACCGTTAATCATTACATTTCCTGAATTAACCTCCAGATATAAATCCAGATTATCACCCGATTCATTTTCAGCCATAGACTTTACATAGCCTGTAACTACTTCAGAGGCAGATACAGCTTCTGGGAGAACATGGTTTAAAATCAGATTACGAACTTCGGCAGTTGGCATTGCTTCGATCGCAGCGGTCGCTTCAGCTTCTGTAGATACATCCAGAAAAGTCAAAAATGCATCGTCAGTTGGTGCGAATACGGTTAATCTACTGTCTGAAATAGTTGATAAAGTTGTTATTAAATTGGCTTTTGTAGCAGCGGCAAGCAGAATTTCAAAATTGGAATTACTAGACACCATTCCTGCGATGGTAGAATCCTGCTCAATGATGTTCCCATTATCATCGGCATCACTGCACGAGGTAAATCCGGTGATAACAAGAGCCACTAGTAAGCCCTTAATTGTTTTTTTAAAATGTTTCATAGCTTTTTTGATTTGTTAATGCCATAAAACTATAAGATGATTTTTTTGTAAATGTCTAAGTTTAAGTTAAAAAGATTAAACAAAATTATAATTAACGATTCTGAGGAGTCAGTTTTTGGTTGTTTAATGAATTCACTAAGTAGGCCAATAGTTTTGTAAATTTACCCTGTTCTATACGACAGAGACAAGCACATTTAGAATCAAAGTATGAAAACAGTTGTTGTAGGTTTAAGTGGAGGAGTAGATAGTAGTGTTTCAGCCTATTTACTTAAAGAGGCGGGATACCGTGTTATTGGATTATTTATGAAGAACTGGCATGATGATTCGGTGACGATTTCTGATGAATGTCCCTGGCTTGACGATAGTAATGACGCTATGCTGGTCGCAGAAAAGCTGGGGATTCCTTTTCAAACGGTAGATCTCAGTGAGCAATATAAGGAGCGTATTGTAGATTATATGTTTCGGGAATATGAAAAAGGGCGTACGCCCAATCCTGATGTGCTTTGTAACCGCGAGATCAAGTTTGATGTTTTCATGAAAATAGCTCTTGATCTGGGAGCAGATTATGTTGCTACAGGGCACTATTGCCAGAAAGGTTCTATAGAAGTAGATAGCAAGCCGGTGTATCAACTCCTGGCAGGTGCAGATCCTAATAAAGATCAATCCTATTTCTTATGTCAACTTTCACAGGAACAGCTTTCTAAAACACTTTTCCCCATAGGTCACCTTCAAAAAAGTGAAGTTCGTAAAATTGCTAAGGAGCAGGATTTGGTAACTGCCGAAAAGAAGGATTCTCAAGGGCTTTGCTTTATAGGTAAAGTGCGTCTGCCCGATTTTCTTCAGCAAAAATTAAAACCGCAAGAAGGAGTTATCGTTGAAATAGCTGCAGCAACTGCACAGGCAAAAATTGAAGCTTTACAACAAGATGCGACAGCTGATGCAGATATTGCAGTGAGCGATGTGGGGACTTTGGCTCAAAAACCAACTTATAAAATCACCGATGGTAAAATTGTGGGTAAACATCAGGGTGCACATTATTTTACAAAAGGCCAGCGTAAAGGTCTGGCGGTAGGCGGTACTCCAGAGCCACTTTTTGTTCTGGATACCGATGTTGAAGAAAACGTAATTTATACCGGTCAGGGTAAAGATCATCCCGGTTTACTCCGCAGTGCGCTTTTTGTGCAGGAGGATGAGTTACATTACATACGTGAAGATTTATCACTACAGCCAGGCGAAGAGCGAGAGGTAGAAGCGCGTATTCGTTACCGTCAAACTTTGCAGAAGGCTATGCTTCATAAAGTAGAAGATGGCTTATATGTATCTTTCGAAGAACCCCAGTCTGCAATTAGTGAAGGCCAATTTGTGGCCTGGTATGATGGCGCAGAATGTTTAGGTTCTGGTGTAATTTCTTAAAGACAGGTTTTGAATAGAATCACTTCTCTTTTCAATATTAAATATCCCATTATTCAGGGCGGAATGGTCTGGAACAGCGGCTGGGAACTGGCTTCTGCGGTTAGTAATTCGGGTGGATTGGGACTTATTGGCGCTGGTTCTATGTATCCTGAAATATTGAAGGAACACATTCGGAAATGTAAAATAGCCACTGATAGGCCTTTTGGAGTAAATGTCCCTTTGCTTTATCCCGATATCGACCAGTTGATGCAAATCATTATAGAGGAAGGGGTAAAGATCGTTTTTACAAGTGCCGGAAATCCTAAAACCTGGACATCGCATTTAAAACAGCACGGGATTACCGTGATTCACGTGGTAAGCAGTTCAAAGTTTGCTTTGAAAGCTCAGGAAGCCGGTGTAGATGCTGTTGTTGCAGAAGGTTTTGAAGCAGGCGGACATAACGGTAGGGAAGAGACCACAACCCTAACCTTAATTCCCGTTGTTAAGGAGCAAATTGATATCCCGCTTATCGCAGCCGGAGGTATTGCCACCGGAAAAGGGATGATGGCTGCAATGATATTGGGTGCAGACGCTGTTCAAATGGGAAGTAGGTTTGTTGCAACCCTTGAAGGAAGCGGGCACCAGGCATTTAAAAATTTGGTTGTAGAAGCTGGAGAAGGGGATACCGAATTGACATTAAAAGAACTCGCCCCGGTACGCTTACTGAAGAATAAATTCTATTCTGACGTCAAAGCCTTATATGCCAAGGCTCCATCAAAAGAAGAATTGATAGCCTTATTAGGAAGAGCACGCGCTAAGAAAGGAATGTTTGAGGGCGATCTTGAGGAAGGCGAACTCGAAATAGGGCAGGTGAGTGCTTTAATTCACGATATAAAACCTGTTGCTGAGGTTATAGAAGAAATTATGCAGGAGTTTAAAAGTTTGCAATTACCTACATTATAAAAAAAGGCGCCGATTGGCGCCTTTTAAATTTAGTGTTACTGAATATTATTCGCTTTCAACTGCCTCCCATTTCATTGATTCTACAATTTCATCAATCATAGCCTCATATTCTGATTGGGTTTTACCTCGCACACTAGTCGCGAAGTCAACATAAACTCCCTCAGATTCAGTATTAGCAGGTTCTTCTATCTCGACTAAAATATGATCTACCTGAGCAGAACCAATACTGTTTGGAGCTTTGTAACGATAAAAATTATAGTCGCCAGCTTCTTCCGGAGCTTTAGACCCAATATGCTTCTGGGCTTCTTCAGCATTCATCCAGGTCATATTCATAATAAAACCATCAGTCAGGCCTCCGTAAAAGGAATTGTTTTCACCCGAATATTTTACGGTTAAGCCATTACCAGCTGCATCAACAGATGCTCTATCAGGATGTATAAAGCTCAGTTTCCATTGATCGTTTAGATTTGGACTTTTATACATTTCATAGCCCTCTGGAACGGTTTCTTCAACCGGAGCTTCTGGTTTTTCAATTTCTATGTTTTGTTCATTTTCAGCTAAATCTTTCTTGCTGGTTTGTTCACCACAAGCTGTAAAAAATGCTAGAGATAGACTCAATCCTGTATATAAAATTAGTTTTTTCATCTTTTTAAGTTTAAAAGTTGAAACTAAAGTACTGGGATTTGGCGAAGACTAATTTTTAAGAACTGCTAAAATATTTTCTAAGCTGTTAAGGTCTGTTAATCAAATTGTTGCAAAAACAAACGAATTATACTTTTAAATTCCTGTTATTCAGTTTTTTACATATCGGTTAGGTCTCAGATTAACAAATCAGTTAATTTATTCTTATAAAGCTCTTAATTGGAAATATTTAAACCAAAAACAGGTATCTCACACCAATTCTTAAAGTGTAAAATACCTGTTTTAAAAAAACGCTTTGGCTAATTCTTATTCCATTTCCAGCAATTCAAAAGAGAAGATATTACAGAAACGTCCAGGTGTTTCTCCCCATTGGGTGGTTATTTGACCAATAGTAATATCGGTGATCTCATCCAGAGAGAATTCAAGTCTGTAAATTTCGACAGTACCTGTATTGGGTGTGGTATGTATTCGCTCAAAAGTTAATACATCTGGAGCAGTGGTTACCGTACTCACGTCAGGTAATTCAAATCCTTTGGCAACAACAAAATACGATCCGCCGGCATCGGTCTCACTGTGATTACTATCGCGTACAGCGATTTCCAACGCATAATCTCCTGCTGGTGCTTCAACACTTTGGTAAATCTTACCATTATTAATAGCTGAAGCTCCCCAACCTGATTCAACATTAAATATATTACCATTCCATTGATCCCAACCACCATAACCGCCGTGAACTAAAATAGGTTCTGTGGTGGTCCAATCGGCCAGAATTCCCCAACGTCCACTAACAGCTGTAGCTATAAACGGCACGGCCGCATTTTTCAATACGGGAAAATCCACTTGAGGTGTAATCATATTGTAATCTACGTAAAACGTATCGACAGCCAGAGGAGAAGGAACAAACACAGTACGATAACTGTAATCGGTATTTCGTTTGTAATCATCAATGATAATACGATCCTGACTGATTGGATAAAATAGATTTTGCATTTCTCCAGAGGTATTTTCATAGTTCACTTCTATACCTATAGGACCCGTGCTGAAATCCATTCCATCAAATTGTATATCTAGTTTGCTTTGGGCAAGGCTTGAAGTGCTTACAGGTCTGTTGAGTAAGGTGTTTCGGTAAGCTGTGCCAAATACTTCTGATGCTCCACTTAGTATTGGAGAACCTGCTCCTGCCGAATTTATGGTTTGCATTTCAAAATTGTAAACACGTTCTTCTAGGTCAGGAATGAAAGTAGAGAATTGCTGCTCTTCATTTGAAGAGGATACAGGAATACTAAGTGAATTTGCCTGGTCATTCCAGAAGATCACCACTTCCCGGATATCAGCCGCTGCCGGTACGGTACCTTGAACTTTTACCCGGTTTTCACCCGGTCTAATTGAGAAGGTTTTGAGTTGGGCAACGCTTTCATCTTGAGGTAAAACTGCTAAACTGTCGTCAGAATCACACGCTGATAGTAATAGGAAACTGAAGAGTAGCGTGGAACATTTTAAAATGGTCAGAGTACTTTTTTTCATACGTTTAATCATTATACTGCGAAATCGATATCGCAAAATTAGGATGTGCGTTTAAAAATAAGGAAGACTCTGATAAACAGTACCCTGCTCTATCCTGCTATAAGTGTGCTGGGATTTGCTAAAATTAGAAAGTAGGAAAAAAACTGATATTTAGAAGTTTGTCACCCGTAGAATAATCTTAAAATGGAGTTGCAGTAATGAAAGAGTACTGCCTATAAAAAAGACTGAGGTATTGGTAATTATACTTTACGTTTTACGTCTCCCAATATAAAATCTTCAAGCTCTATAGTATCATCACTAGAATGCAATACAGATATTTCTCCGGTAGTTTCAAGAATAACAGCTTTTACCTGATCTAGTTTAAGAACATTGGCTTCTCTAAGTTTAGATTGTAATTCAGCCTGAGTTACTTTACTCGCGTGCATATTTTCCTGAATAATCTTTCCATTTTCCATAAGTAGTAATGGATTGTTATCGATGATTTTTTCTGCTTTATTAGAATGGAAACGCAGCAGTGTAACGAGATAATTTAAGCTATACAAGACAATGAGAATCACACCGCCCAACAGTATAGATGGTTTGCTTGAATTGATGCTCATTCCCAAAATACTACCTATAGCTACCGTAACGACAAAGTCAAAGCCAGTCATTTTACTAAAGCTTTTCAACCCAAAAATGCGCGTAAGAACAACAATTAGAATGAAAATAATTACCGTTCCTAAAACTGATTCCAGAATTAAATCGTCGTTTTTAAAAAAGTAAGAAGAATCCATAGTTATGTTGTGTAGCGTGGTATAACAAGTTACAATCCTTAATTATAGATTCTTCTTTATCGATCTTAAATATTGACTAATACAGCATTAATTCTTTGACAATATTACTGCCTGATAGGGTTTGAGAGTCGCGCTGGTTCCGGTTTTTTCAAAAGAATCATAATTATTAATCCACGTGTTACCATAAGTGTGTAAGTCATTTATACCTAAAGCCGCTTCGGTATCACTAAAGTTTAAGAGTATAAGCACTTCAATATTGTCAAGTTTACGCGTATAGGCGTATACCTGTTTATGCTCTTCCTGCAACAAGGTATAATCACCATAAACCAGAACTTCATTTGACGTTCTTAAAGCGGTCATCTTTTTAAAATGATTCAATACACTTTGTGGATTTTGTTCTTCCGCAGCAACATTCAGTGTGGTGTAATTAGGGTTTAACGGTAACCACGGATTTCCGGTTGTAAAACCAGCGTTTTCAGAAGCATCCCATTGCATTGGCGTGCGCCCGTGATCTCTCGAGCCAAATCTCAGTCCACGCATAAATTCATCCATATCATCTCCTTGTTTTTGAGCTTTTTTATACCCGTTAATTGCAGCGATGTCTTTATAATCTTCAATTTCCTGTAGTTCGGGATTGTTGGTCATCCCAAGTTCATCTCCAAAATAACAATAAGGTGTGCCACGCATACTCAAAATAAATGTGTTGAGCATTTGAGCACTTACTGCGCGATAAGGCAGACTGTCATTAGCATAACGGCTCACCATGCGCGCCTGGTCGTGATTAGAAAGGAAAACTGAAATCCATCCTTTTTTGGCAAAGGCACTATCCCATTTGGTAAAAGTTTCTTTAAATGTTGAAAGTTCATAACCATCAACTTTTGGTATGTCTACACCATCAAATGCATAAGCCATATTGATCTCATTTCGGTCTGCATCTACCAATTCGTGCGCTTCTTCAAGTGTGCGTCCTGCACCTTCAGCAACACTCATAACATCATATTTACTTAGCACCTGATTATTCATCTCCTGCAAATACTCGTGAAGCCCATCTTGCATAGCATAATATTGAATAAAGTTTTTCTCATATCCGTCAGGGAATTTGGGATACGTGGTGTCTTTTGCTGCAAATTGAAACGCGTCTAGTCTAAACCCGTCAACTCCTTTTTCTGCCCAGAATTTCATAATGTCATAGACTTCCTGACGAAGTTTTGGATTTTCCCAATTGAGGTCGGGTTGTTTTTGTGAGAAGTAGTGTAGGTAATAGGCGTCTGTTTGCTCGTCGTACTTCCAGGCATTTCCTTCAGCATCAAAAAGACTGTAACGATAGGGTGGTTCACCTTTCTCAGCCGGCCACCAATGGTAATAATCACGGTATGGGTTATCTCTGGAACTTCGACTTTCTTTAAACCAGGGGTGCTCATCACTACTGTGATTTACAACAATATCCATAACCAGCTTGAGATCGCGTTTGTGCATTTCGGCAAGCATACGGTCAAAATCTTCCATAGTACCAAAATCACTCATAATACCCCTGTAATCGCTTACATCATAACCGTTGTCGTCGTTGGGCGAACTGTAGATCGGGTTGAGCCAAACTGCAGTAACTCCCAGGCTTTTTACGTAATCCAATCGGTCAATAATTCCCTTTAAATCTCCTACGCCATCGCCGTCTGTATCCTGAAAGCTACGTGGGTAAATTTGATACACGATAGCTTCTTTCCACCATTTTTTATCGAGGGAAGGTTGAGTTTCATCAACCATTTGCTGTTCCTTTTTTTGATCGGCGCAGGCTGTGATCATCAGGGTCAAAAACATAAGTTGTGCAATACGTTTCATAAGTTAATTTTTTTCAAGTAAAACAAGATTGTAAGCTGTGTTGAAGGTTATGCTGTCGTTTTCGACCGTAGCTGTTTTACCCGAATAGGCGTCGTGAAGCATTGTGCCTTCGGCGAAAAGACCATTAACGGGAATACGTTTTTCGCCTTCTAGTAAATTAAGTCCTATGATTACGATATCATTTTGTGCGCTGTAATTTCTAATGAAAATATACGGTTGCTGTTGAAGCATTTTATGACGACCGGCACCCACGGCTGGGTGATCTCTGCGGAAGCGTCCCAATTTTTGCCAATGTTCTAAAACCTGTTTCGTTTCAGTAGAATCGATACTTGACCAGGGCATGTTGCCACGAAGATTTGCATCCCCCTGCGCACCTTCAATCAGCAAAGGCCGGGCTAGTTCATCTCCATAATAAACCTGAGAAATTCCGGGAGTAAGAAGAAGCTTGGTAGCTGTCTCGTATGCTTTTCTTCGGTCTCTGTCAAAAGGATCGCCGTCATCGTGTGAAGTTGCATAATTCAAAATACTTTTGCCTTTGAGATCGTTGTGTAAAATCGAATCATAGGATTTAAACATAGTCTCATAATCGCCCTTAGCATCATACTTGAACTGGAAATTGATGAGGTTATCAAAGCCGTGATTAAAATAATCTACATTAACATCGCCAAAATTATAATTGCGACCGCCACCTATGCCGTAGCCGTAAACTTCGCCAAGCATAAAAAAGGAATTGTCATCCAAAATTTCGTCAGGATGATCGTTTTTCCAGGTTTTAAAAGCCGCATCTGCAGCTATGCGAAGGTCAGACCAAGCGTTTTCATCTACGTGTTTTACCGTATCAACTCTAAAGGCATCTATTCCCAAATCCCGCACATAATCTGTTAACCATTTAATCAGGTAATTGCGAGGGGTGTGCGGTAGATTGTTTTGGTTGAAATAGTCCTCTAATTCCTGCATTTCGGTTTCATAACGACCTTCCGCCTTCCATTTTTTAGCCAGAAAATCAGGTAATTCGACCTCCTCTGTACTTGCCGTTTTAATGTCAGGTAAATTGGCTACGAGGGTACAGGGTACTGTAGTCTCATAGCCCTGGTAGGTACATTGCGGTTGCTGAACAGCCCAATTATCTCCCCAAAAAGGATCAGAATCTGTCACCGGACCTGTGTGATTGAGAACAACATCCATAACAACTCGAATACCTTTAGCGTGAGCAGTTTTAACCAACTTCTCGAGTTCTTCATAGGTGCCAAAATTGGGATCAAGTGCTGTCCAGTCTTTTGCCCAATACCCGTGATAAGCATAGGTGTTGCCGGTGCCTTCGTCAACAGAACCGTGAATTTGCTCCACAACTGGAGTAAACCAAATTGCATTTATTCCGAGATCTGTAAAATAATCTTCTTTTATTTTTTGAATAATTCCGGCTATATCACCTCCTTCAAAACTGCGTAAAATTCCGGTATCATCGCTGCGATCAAAGTTTGAATCATTAGTCGTGTCGCCATTATTAAATCGATCTGTGAGTAGAAAATAGAGATTGGCAGCTTCCCATACGAATTCCTGGTCTGGAGTTTCGGAAGTTTCAGTTGGGGAAGTTTTGGTCTCCTGCTTACAGGATGAAGCCAGGAAAATGAATCCCAGCACATAAATAAATGATTTTCGCATAGTTGTGGTAATGTGTATCTGAAAAATAAGCAAATATTTACGGGCTACAACGCTTTCGATACGCTTTTTACTAAAGATTCAATCGCTGTTTCAAATTTTAAAAGGTGCATAGAAAGTTTATTTTTGCAATCAAAATATATGTATGTCACAAGTTAAAGCCTGGGTTTCTGCTGCCCGATTGCGCACGCTGCCTTTATCGATATCTGGTATTATTGTAGGAAGTGCGCTGGCGTACAATGCCGGGGTTTTCAGATGGGATATTTGTATTCTGGCACTTCTGGTGACCTTAGGTTTTCAAATCTTGTCCAATTTTGCCAATGATTATGGTGACGGTGTAAAAGGTACCGATAATCACGAGCGCATAGGTCCTGCTCGAGCGATGCAAAGCGGTTTGCTCACGGCATCTCAACTGAAGCAGGGCATAATTTTCACCGCATCGGTCACGGGGATGTTGAGCTTAGCTTTGATTTATACCGCTTTTGGATCAGACCAATTTTTAACTTCCCTTGTGTTTTTTGTTTTGGGTCTTGCCGCAATCATCGCGGCTATTAAATATACCGTAGGAAATGGAGCGTTTGGATATCGTGGGATGGGAGATCTATTTGTTTTCTTGTTTTTTGGTTTGGTTGCCGTAAAAGGCACCTATTACCTCTACACGCAACAATGGGATAATCTTGTTTTTCTACCGGCTGTGACTATAGGTTTGCTTAGCGTTGCTGTTCTCAATTTGAATAATATGCGCGACCGGTTGAGCGATGCACGCGTTAATAAAAACACCCTCGCTGTTATTTTAGGAGCTAAGCGTGTAAAAATCTATCATTATTCCCTTATTGGTGTGGCGTTTTTGGCGGCAATTTGTTTTTTCTACTTAACGAACACCTGGCAATGGTCTGCTGCTGCATTGGTTGTATTTACATTGCTAACCAAACATCTCGTGTATGTAATGCAAAATACGAGTCCGGCGCTATTAGATCCCGAACTTAAAAAAGTGGCGCTTTCTACCTTTTTCTTCTCTGTATTGTTTGCTTTAGGTTTTTTGTTTTAACATTTTAACGAAAACTTATCGTTAAGGATTTTTTGATGTGGTTTCGCTTGGCGAAATTTAGAAGGTTAAAAAATCAACGACTATGAAAATTACATTTTACGGGCAAAATTGTTTTGCTCTGGAGACTGAAGACGTAAAAATTCTAACAGATCCTTTTATTACCGGTAACGATCTTGCCAAGGATAAGGTTGATATAAAAACCTTAAATCCAGATTATATTTTTCTTACTCACGCGCACCAGGATCACACCCTAGATGCGGAAGCTATTGCAAAGCAAAGTGGAGCAACCATTGTGAGTAATTTCGAAATTGCTAATCATTACGAAGAAAAAGGAATCACTGTTCACCCGATGAATCACGGTGGGAGCTGGAAATTTCCTTTTGGAAAAGTAAAGTATGTAAACGCCATTCACACCAGTTCTTTTCCCGACGGAAGTTACGGCGGGCAACCTGGCGGTTTTGTATTTTCAATAGGGGATAAGACCATTTATATGGCTGGAGATACCGCTTTGACTATGGATATGAAATTAATCCCGATGGAATTTGATCTGGATCTGGCGATTTTACCAATAGGCGATAACTTCACAATGGGTATTGGGGATGCGGTGCGTGCCAGTGATTTTATAGAATGCGATCAAATTTTAGGATGCCACTACGATACCTTTGGATATATCGAGATCGACCACGAGGAAGCCAAAAAGGCATTCAAAGCAGTTGATAAAAATCTTACATTGCTCGAGATAGGCAATTCTATGAAGTTATAATGCTAGAAAAGTGAAGGCATCTTACAAAAAGCATATATTAGAATTTAAACGCCCCAGCGGTACATCGCGGGGCGTTTTTAATACCAAGGAAACCTGGTTTGTAAAGCTCGAAGAGGGTTCTAAAAAGGGCTATGGAGAATGCGGTATTCTAAGAGGGTTGAGCATTGACGATCGACCAGATTATGAAGAAACTTTGAAGTGGGCCTGTGAACATATACATCTGGGAGAACAGCAGCTTTATGATCGTCTGGAAGAATTCCCCAGTATTCAGTTTGGGATTGAAATGGCATTTAGATCATTCAGGGTTGATGATGTTTTTGAGTTGTTCCCTTCTTCTTTTACGAAAGGTGATAGTGGTATCGCGATCAACGGTTTAATTTGGATGGGTGAAGCCTCATTTATGCAGGAGCAGATCGCAGAAAAGCTTGAAGCTGGTTTTGATTGTATCAAAATGAAAATTGGTGCTATCGATTTTGACACCGAAATCAAACTTCTGGAAAGTATTCGCAGTAAGTATTCAGCCGATGAGATAACCCTTCGAGTTGATGCAAACGGCGCTTTCAAGCCTGAAGAAGCGATAACCAAACTTAAGCGACTGGCTGCTCTCGATTTGCATTCTATAGAGCAACCTATCAAACAAGGACAAATGCAGGAGATGGCGCAGCTTTGTGCTCAAACACCTTTACCAATTGCGCTTGACGAAGAGTTGATAGGAGTTTTTGGTTATGACCGCCAAAAAGAATTATTGGAGCAAATAAAGCCACAGTATATCATTCTAAAACCCAGTTTGGTGGGAGGCTTTAGAGGTAGTGATATCTGGATTCAACTGGCTGAAGAGCTGGGAATTGGTTGGTGGATAACTTCCGCACTAGAGAGTAATATCGGTCTTAACGCGATTGGTCAATACACCTTTGAAAAGAACACTACTATCCCACAAGGGCTGGGTACTGGCGCATTATATACAAATAATGTATCTTCCCCACTTAATATTACGCACGGTAAATTGTGGTATGATCCCACGGCTAACTGGAGCTTTCAATTTTAATTTATGTTTATAGCACAGGCTTATAAATCGCTTCACGATTTTTGGAGGTATATAATAGGTTCGTTAATTATTATAATAGCTTCTTTTATTGGTCAAATTCCATTGATTGTGGCTCTTATCGTAAAGATGGGGCCCGAAGCTATGAATGGTATAGATGAAACTACCATCTATACAGCTCTCAATAAAAATCTTACCTTTTTTCTAATTCTGATTTCTTTTGTTTTCGCCCTTGGCGGAATACTGTTTGCGGTAAAATTTTTGCATCAGCAAAAGTTTAAAGATATGGTAACTACGCGACCAAAGTTTGACTGGGGACGTGTATGGTTTGCTTTCGGGATGGTGACTACTTACACGATAGTGATGACTTTGATAGCCTATTTCTACAGTCCGGAAGATATGCTTCTCACCTTTGATCCTGTTCCTTTTGCCATATTGCTAGTGATTGCTATTCTCTTTGTGCCTATACAAACCAGTGTAGAAGAGTTTGTTTTCAGAGGGTATTTGATGCAGGGATTTGGAATTTTGGCTAAAAACCGTTGGTTTCCGTTGGTGTTGACCTCTTTTATTTTTGGTGGAATGCATTATTTCAATCCAGAAATTGGAGCGATGGGAGACATTGTGATGGTGTTTTACTTTGGTACCGGTTTTCTACTGGGGATTATGACCTTGATGGATGAAGGTATGGAGTTGGCACTTGGCTTTCACGCAGCTAATAATCTCATTACAGCACTATTGGTTACGGCAGACTGGACAGCTTTTCAGACCGACTCTATCTTCAAGGATATTTCAGATCCAAAAGCAGATGTGTTTGATGTGCTTCCGGTTTTCATAATTTATCCTATCTTTTTAGCAATTTTAGCCTACAAGTATAACTGGACGGGCTGGAAAGAAAAGTTATTTGGACCTGTAGAAAAACCTCAGGAACCTCTAGAAGAGCAGCTGATGACCGATTAATTCAATCTTAATTTAATGTCAAAGTATCCTGTACACGCAGATTTTCAACTCAATGGCATAGCACTAAAAGCTCCTGCCCTTCGGGAACTTGCTGTTGAATTTCAGGAAACAGGAGAGCTTTATGAGCAGGAACTAGGCGCTTTCATACTAGACTGGCTTAACGACAAGGATTATGTTTATGTTAATACTTCGGGTTCTACCGGAGATCCTAAAAGCATAAAACTTCTTAAAAAGCATATGATTAATAGCGCGAAGGCCACTGCCAAGCGCTTTAAATTAGATGCCGGTACAACTGCTTTACATTGTTTACCCACGCGATTTATTGCTGGTAAAATGATGTTTGTACGTGCAGTAATTATGGGTTGGAAGCTTGATGTGATTCCGCCTAAATCTAATCCTCTGGATCAGGTTTTTAAACGCTATGATTTTTCGGCAATGACTCCTTTTCAACTAGACAACAGCATTGCACGTTTGCATTTGTTGAGTAAGCTTATCATTGGCGGCGGACCTTTTTCGCAAAGTCTAAAAGATCTGGTGCAAGACAGTCCGACGAAGATTTATGAGACGTATGGGATGACCGAGACCATAACTCATATTGCTGTACGCAGGGTCAATTCAAAAAAAAGTCTGGAGACCGATGTGCCTTTTAAAACATTGAGTAAAGTAACAGTGAGTCAGGATGAGCGTGGCTGTCTGGTTGTAAAAGCTCCTAAAGTAACTTCAGACCCGATTGTTACTAATGATCTGGTAAAATTGATATCTTACAAAAAGTTTTATTGGCTGGGGCGTCTTGATAATGTGGTTAACAGTGGCGGTATAAAATTATTTCCCGAAAGTATTGAGAAAAAACTCATTCGTCAGATCGACGTGCCATTTATCGTTGCTGGTGAACCCGATGATAAACTGGGCGAACGTCTTATTTTAGTTATCGAGTGTGAAAGCTTTGATGCTTCCCGATTAGACTTTGAAGTTCTTGATAAATACGAAGTGCCCAAAGAAATTTACTGTATTCCAACTTTTGCCCGCACACCTAATGGTAAGATTAAACGCAGCGATATTATCACTGGGCTTGATGCGAGTTTACGCATTTAAGTAATAGACTTCGACCAGATACTCTTTCTATAGTTAGTTTTTAGAAACCCATAAATCAGATTGTTGGCAAGATACTTGATATTTCATTCGGGTAATCTTTAAAACACGTCTGATGAAAAAAACTACGATACTGCTGTTTGTTCTCTTTTGCACAGCAATCACCTTTTCAATTGAAGCTCAGGAAAAATTTAAGATAAAAGGTAAAGTTACCGATGGGACCAGGGGCCTGCCGGGTACTAATGTGAGCAGCACCCAAGCCAAAAAGAAAACCGTTACAGACTTCGACGGTAATTTTGAAATCGAAACCTACGTGGGAGATATACTCGAGTTTCAATTTGTAGGCTTTAAAACGAAAAAGGTTAAAATAAAAAATGCCAAAGCTTTAAACGTAGTTCTGGATCCATCAACTGCTAGTCTGGACGAAGTTATAATTAACGAAGTTGCAGAAATTGAAATGGATATGAATCCACCACCTCCAACCGTAGCTTTTATCAGAGGAGTGGCTTCCGGAGTTGTTGTAAATCAAGGTTATTACAATCAGAATGCTTCAGAAAGTTATTCAAAGATTGAAGAAAATCAGTTCCATCACGTAAAGACTCAGCCTCTTTCTACCTTTTCAATTGATGTCGATCGGGCTGCCTACAGCAACATTAGAAGAATGATCAACAACGGGCAAAAAGTGCCTGTAGATGCCGTACGTATTGAAGAAATGATTAATTATTTTAAGTACGATTACCCACAACCGGAAGGCGACGAACCTTTTTGTATAGATACTGAAGTTGTTCAAACACCCTGGAATAAAGATACCCGGCTGGTGCGAATTGGCATTCAGGGAAAAGAGATTCCTGTAGAAAATTTACCGGCTTCAAACCTCGTATTTCTTCTTGATGTTTCAGGATCTATGAATGCATCAAACAAACTTCCGTTATTAAAATCGGCTTTTAAAGTTCTTGTAAATCAGTTGCGCGAAAAAGATAAAGTGTCCATTGTTGTTTATGCCGGTGCAGCAGGTACCGTTTTGCAACCCACAAATGGTTCTAATAAGATGGAAATTTTAAATGCTCTTGATAAACTTGAAGCAGGTGGAAGTACTGCCGGTGGCGCAGGACTTGAGCTGGCGTATAAATTGGCGGAAGAGCAATTTATTGATGGCGGAAACAACCGCATCATTCTGGCTACCGACGGCGATTTTAATGTCGGCCTCAGCAGCGACAGCGCGATGGAAGATTTGATAACCGAAAAACGAAAGTCGGGTGTTTTCTTTACTGCTCTAGGATTTGGTATGGGCAATTATAAAGACTCAAAACTAGAGACTTTAGCAGATAAAGGCAATGGTAACTATGCTTATATCGACACAATGCAGGAAGCTCGCAAAGTTCTTGGAACCGAGTTTGGCGGCACGCTACATACCATTGCAAAAGATGTGAAAATTCAGGTGGAATTTAATCCAACACTTGTACAGGGATATCGCTTAATAGGTTATGAAAACCGAATGCTGAATGCTGAAGATTTTCAGGATGATATGAAAGATGCTGGTGAAATAGGGAGCGGGCACTCGGTTACCGCCGTTTATGAGGTCGTTCCGGTAGGGGTTGAAACTTCGTTTTTAAAGCCTGTTGATGGATTGAGATATAGTACCGATGCTGTAATCTCAAAAGATCTTGACGAACTTATGCTGGTAAAACTGCGCTACAAAAAACCAGATGGGGATACCAGTTTACTTATTGAGCAGCCTGTGAAAAATGCATTTAAGGCCATAGATAAGGCTTCTGCAGATTTTAATTTTATTGCCGGGGTGGCACTGTTTGGTATGCAATTGCGTGATTCTCCCTTTAAAAATGAAAATGGACAGGCACTTACCCTTAATTTAGCCGAAAAGGGCCGCTCAGACGATGAGGATGGCTATCGTGCAGAATTTATACGGCTGGTAAAAGCCGCTAATTAATAGTATTTTTATTTCTTTGTACCCTAAAATTTAGATTATGAGAACAGTATGGATAATTGTAGGTCTAATGGTTCTGGGCATTTATGATGCTTCAGCGCAATATGGTTATGGCTATCCGGGATATGGCCGCAACCGTATGGGCAGTAGCCGTATGATGTCTAATCCAGGACCTTCAGGTCCTACCGAAGAACCACCAACTGCAATTGAAATTGCAGAAGAGCGATTGCCAGATTATGTGGCTGAGTTTAAATTAGATCCTTTTGAGACTGAAGTATTACGTACCTATCTAGAGGACTATTTTGGTAAAGTAATGGCGCTTCAGAAAGAAAAAGGTAAAGATGCTGAAACTATGCGTAAAGATTTTGAGCGTATGCAAAATGACTTCAAGTCTAATTTAAAGTCTATACTCACCGAAGAGGAAATCGAAAAATTCATTGCGATGGATTTTTCTCATTCTGCCGTTCGAAAGCGGAAGAAAGATCGAGATAATTAATAGGAAAAGGTGCTTTAAGCACCTTTTTTATTTAGTGCAATCTTCTAATTTTAGAATTCATAAACAAATTCTTATGTATAAAATCTTACTCGTATTAGGTTTTTTAGTTGCCTTTTATTCTCAATCTCAGGCTCAGGCATTACCCCAGCGGGAACGTGCAAGCAAGATTGACGAAATTCTGAAACAACGTTTTGATGAGGTTTTGCCTCATATAATGCAGCGCAGTAGGATCGATATGTGGGTTTTAATTACCCGTGAGTACAATGAAGATCCTGTTTTGAAAACTATGTTGCCTGCCACCTGGCTTAATGCCAGACGGCGAACTATTCTTGTTTTTTATAAACACCCAGATTCTCTTGATGTGGAGAAGATGGCAGTTGCTCGTTATAATTTTGGAGACAACATAAAATCAGTTTGGAATAAAGAACAACAACCCGATCAATGGCAGGCGCTTGCAACTCTTATTGAGGCCAGAGATCCTGAGAAAATCGGACTTAATTTCTCAGAATATTACGGGCTCTCAGATGGTATTTCTAAAACCGATTATGAGGGCTTGTTGAATGTGCTGCCGGAAAAGTATAAGAATCGAATTGTCTCTGCAGAACCGTTGGCTGTGGGATGGCTAGAAACCAGAACCGATCTTGAAATGGAGATTTTCGAAAATTTGGTGGCAACCACACATGAGGTAATAGCAGAAGCCTTCAGCAATAATGTGATTACTCCCGGAGAAACCACCACCGAAGATGTTGTTTGGTTTTTGCGCCAAAAGGTTACTGATCTGGGTTACGAAACCTGGTTTCATCCTACGGTAGATATTCAGCGAACCGATGAAGAACTGGAAAGTCATATTACAGCTTTTAGTAACACAGCTGATGGCAAAATTATTCAGCGTGGAGATTTATTGCACTGCGACTTTGGTATTTCCTACTTAAGACTGAATACAGACTGCCAGCAACACGCCTATGTATTAAAAGAAAATGAAACTGAAGCTCCGCAATTTTTAGTCGACGCTCTGGAGAAAGGAAACCGGGTGCAGGATGTTTTTACGGCAAATTTTGAAACCGGAAAATCAGGAAATGAAATTTTGCTGGAGTCACTTTCGAAAACTAAAGCCGAAGGTTTGCGTCCTTCTATTTATACACATCCACTTGGTTTATATGGCCATTCTGCCGGGCCTACGATCGGAATGTGGGATGCACAGGAAGGTGTGCCCGGAAGCGGCGATTATTTATTGTATGAAAATACCGCTTATGCTATCGAACTGAATACCACCGTTCACCTCTCAGATTGGAATAAAGACATACGTATTATGCTCGAAGAAGCAGGATTTTGGGGAGCAGAAGGCTTCCGTTACATCAACGAACGACAGGAAAATTTAATCTTAATAGATTAAGCCTGCTGTAGTTGATAACATTCTTCCTTCTTGCGTTTTTTTCGCAGTAGAATAACAGCAATGGCAAAGCCTACACCGCAAACAGCAAGTACAGCTCCTACAAGTTCTGGAGATGTATATCCATATCCTGCAGCAATAGGTAAACCACCTAAAAAGGCGCCCAGAGCGTTAGCAATATTAAACGCTGCCTGATTCACAGACGAAGCAAGCATCTCAGATTCTTTTGCCGATTTGATCATCAACATCTGAATGGAAGGGGCTGTAGAAAAAGCAAATACTCCGGTAATAAAAACCATTGCCAACATCATCCATTGAATTGGAGCGATAAAGTATATTACAATCAGACACAGCGACATAACACTCAATAAAATAGCTGTCGCTTTAATGGGAGAAACACGGTCTGCCAGTTTCCCTCCTAAGATATTACCAAAGGTCATTCCCAGACCGGCGAGCATCAGGATAAAGATGACCATACTGTCATCAAAACCGCTAACGTCTGTAAGCAGTGGTGTAATATAGCTGTACCAGCTGAAGAAACCGCCCGTTCCAATTCCCGTAATGGCAAGAATTAACCAAAGTTCGGTACGCTTAAAGATTTTAAGGGCTTGTTTAATTGGGATAGGTGCCGACTTTTCAATTTTAGGAAGCCAGAAATAAATAGATAGAATAGTAATTATACCAATCAAAACCACCATCATAAAAGTATAACGCCAGGAGATGGTGTGACCAACATAAGTCCCAAGCGGAATTCCTATAACGTTAGCAACCGTAAGACCGCTAAACATCACAGCTACTGCACTGGCAGCTTTGCCTTTCTCGGCTAATCTACTTGCAACTACAGCACCCACACCAAAATAAGCACCGTGTGGTAATCCTGATAGTAGGCGAGAAAACAACATAAACCCATAACTATTTGCAAAAACTGAAAGTCCGTTGAAAATAGTAAAAGCAGCCATTAAGGCTAAAAGAATTTTTTTAGGAGAATAATTGCCTGCAATACCCACTAATATTGGGGCACCGATAACTACCCCCAGAGCATATGCTGATATAAAATGTCCTGCCTGAGGTATGGTTACATCGAGATCCTTTGCCACGTCAGGTAAAATTCCCATTATCACAAATTCGGTCATTCCAATGCCAAACCCTCCGACTGCCAGGGCAATAAGACTTTTCTTTAACATAAAATTATGTTTTTATTTATCGCAATATGCTGCGATTGGCTATTAAAAATGCAAAGATAGAACAGGCTTTGTGTTTTGAGCTATGGATTTTTAACCCATTTTAATGCGATGTTGAAAGGTGTTGAAGTACAGTTTGTTAGGAGGTTTTTGACTATAGTTATGACCTATTTTAAATTTTTAAACTCAAGTCTAAAAGTAGTTCCTTTATTGGGTTTGCTATAAACACTAACTGCTCCTCCAAGGCTATTGATATGATTATGAATTAAATATAAACCTATGCCTTTACTGTTTGAGTCTGATTCCTGAAAACGCTGATGTAGTTTAAATATGCGTCCTTCGGCCTTTTTAAGATCGATTCCCATACCATTATCAGTATAGGTAAGTACAACTTTATTACTTTCGATTGTAGATTTTAAGGTTATAATTGGAGGAATTTCTGGTCTGGCGTACTTAATTGAATTGGTTAGCAGATTTAGCAAAATACTTTGTAAATATTCTGGCGAGAAATTCACATAGGGAGCGTCATCAAAATTACTGTGTATCGTAACCCCATTCATAACCAATAACTGTTGTATAGAATTACAGGTTTGCTCTAAAGATTTTCCGATATTAATTTTCTTAATCTGTATGCTCTTTTGGTCTCGTTTAATCCAATCATCCATTGTTTTGCAGATAATCTGGTTGAGATTTTGAGTAGCTAATTTTAATAAATCAATATATTCCGCGAGTTCTTCGTCTTCGATGCTTTTCTCGTCAATTAATTCATGTAGAGCCAGCAGGTTGCTTAAAGGAGATCTCAGGTCGTGAGAAGTGTTATAATTAAACACTTTCAACTCCCGGTTTACCTCACTCATATTGCGCAAAAGATTATCCCGTTGTACTTCGATGGTTTTTTTTGCAGTAATGTCTTTAGCCGTGGCATAAACAAGCTCTTCTTCTTTTATCGCAATAGATGACCACTGCAACCAGATTATGCTTCCGTCTTTATGAATGTACCTGTTTTCAAACTGAGTAAGGATAGAAGAATCGAAAAGCATCCTGCGTTTTTCAATCGTTAGCTCACGATCTTCAGGATGTACAAAATTGAGCACAGGCTTATCGAGTAGTTCCTGTTCAGAATATCCAAGAATATCAATTACTGCAGCGTTGATTTTTTTAAAGTGTCCGTCAAAACCAGCGATACACATGAAATCAGGAGACAGTTCAAAAAAGAATTCGAGATTAAAAAGGGTGGTTGCTTGAAGGTGTGGAGTTGGGCTGATCATAGATGAGTTAGTTTTGGTAGAGTTTTGGAGTTACCTGTATACTAACTGCAGGTTGCGCATCATAGCCATAATAGTTATAGGTAAAAATGACCTCCTGGTCTTTGAGGGTGTTCATCTCAGAGCTGGCTTTTACCCGTTCTATAAGCATGGGTTTTACATATTTTTCTACCGTGTCTTTATTAATCTCGGTAGACTTATAAATAAGTGTGTAATAATAATCTAGATTCTTTTTACCTGTAATGGCTACACTGTCTAATGTAGTTTCCTCATCCAATTGCATTGGAGTTTTTTGATTGAGTTGGGCTGCAGTTTCTCTAAGATTTTGTTCCAGATTTTCATCGTTAACAAAGTGGCTTACTGTATAGTAAGCAAGGAAGGCTGAAATAATAGCTATTAGTGCCGTGACTGTAACTTTTGTGGTTTTCGTCATAAAAAGTAATTAGTTCAGGGGCTAACAGTAAACTGTTTTATAGCAGGGGAGCTCAAACTTACTTCAAAAAACGGGATTATAAATACTGAAGATTAGGTATTTATAAATATTTTAAGATTTCTTTAATATTACAATTATACTTGAATCACTCCAAGATTAAATTGCTTTTCAATTGGAGCATGATTTGCAGCTTCAATTCCTTGAGAAATCCAGCTGCGAGTTTCCAGCGGATCGATTACCGCATCTGTCCACAGCCGTGAAGCAGCATAATAAGGTGAAACCTGCTCATCGTAGCGGGCTTTGATTTTATCATAAAGTTCCTGTTCTACTTCAGGAGTGATTTCTTTGCCCTGTTTCTTAACGGATGCGGTCTCTATTTGCAACAATACTTTTGCAGCACTATTGCCGCTCATAACGGCCAGTTCTGCACTGGGCCAGGCAACTATAAGTCTTGGGTCGTAGGCTTTACCACACATGGCATAATTACCAGCTCCATAGGAATTGCCTATAACTACGGTGAATTTTGGTACAACAGAGTTGCTTACCGCATTCACCATTTTAGCTCCGTCCTTTATAATGCCACCGTGTTCACTTTTACTGCCTACCATAAACCCGGTAACATCCTGTAAAAACACAAGAGGAATTTTCTTTTGATTGCAATTAGCTATAAATCGGGTTGCCTTATCTGCACTATCGCTATAAATAACACCGCCAAATTGCATTTCACCATTTTTAGTTTTTACAATTTTGCGTTGATTGGCAACAATACCTACTGCCCAGCCATCAATACGGGCGTAAGCTGTAATAATAGTTTGCCCATATCCTTCTTTGTACTCTTCAAATTCTGAATTATCAACCAGACGTTCGATAATTTCAGTCATATCATACTGGTCGCTGCGCTTATCAGGTAGTATTCCATAAATTTCCTGTGGATCTTCAGCAGGCTTTAGGGATTTTATACGGTTGTATCCCGCTTTGTCAAAATCACCTATTTTACCCATCAGATTTTTAATTTTGGTCAGGGCATCCTCATCATTTTCAGCTTTGTAATCTGTTACGCCACTTATCTCACAATGTGTTGTTGCTCCGCCCAAAGTTTCATTATCAATGGTTTCTCCAATCGCAGCTTTAACGAGATAACTTCCTGCAAGAAAAATACTTCCGGTTTTATCAACGATCATCGCTTCATCGCTCATAATTGGTAAATAGGCGCCACCAGCAACACAGCTTCCCATCACGGCACTTATTTGAGTTATACCCATACTGCTCATAATGGCATTATTTCTAAAAATGCGACCAAAATGCTCCTTATCTGGGAAAATTTCATCCTGCATAGGTAAATAAACTCCCGCACTATCAACCAAATAAATGATGGGTAGGCGATTTTCAATACTTATTTCCTGAGCTCTCAGATTTTTCTTTGCTGTAATTGGAAACCAGGCTCCAGCCTTAACCGTTGCGTCATTTGCCACGACAATACATTGTTTGCCGCTTACGTGACCTATTTTAACAACCACACCACCACCAGGACAACCTCCATGTTCTTTATACATGCCATCACCGGCAAAGGCACCAACCTCAAGGGCCGTATCAGGGTCGTCGAGTAAAAAGTCTATACGTTCGCGAGCCGTAAGTTTACCATTGGCTTGATGTTTTGCAATACGAGCTTCACCACCACCGAGCTTTACCTGTGCAAAACGTCTTTTAAGGTCTGAAACCAGTAATTTATTGTGATCTTCGTTTTTATTGAATTTGATGTCCATGCGTCTGTTTTGGGCGTTGCCCGCACAAAGGGTGCGGGTCGGGCTCGCAGCGTTACGCGCCAAAGGGCGGGTAACTTGCTTTGATCCCTAACGCAAAATTAAAGCCTAACGAAAATACAAATTCACGAGCGTTATCCCTTCGGCAAATCTTGTTAAGAGACCTTAAATTTTAGTGAAGATAGAAAGTAAGCTTTAATTTTTGATTAACTTACCTAAAATCAGTTATTTAAAACGGTTTTGTGAATAGATAATATGTAGTTTGAATTTGCGTAAGGCATAGTAGCGGCATCCTTTTTTAAAACGAAGTTTACTTTTCTATAAAGTTTGGTATCTTGAGCCGGTTTAAAAAAGATACAGCGTATAGCCCGTTCACCCGAGTTTAACGCAGGGTGATACGCCCACAAAATTGATATTAAAATGATGAATAAAAATACGGTATTAGGCTGGGCTACATTTATTATGATTGTGGAAGGGCTAGCCCTGATTGCTTTAGGAGCCTTTAGATATAATGAGATTGCCGGCTGGGGATTTGCCTCGGTAGGATTGGGCTTTTTTGCAATCGCCTGGGTGTTTAATGCCTTAAAAGGAAGGGTCTAATGCAGGCCGCAGCAATTAAGGCACAATTGCTGAAACACCTGAAAGGGGGTGAAGCCTTTATGCCGGTTGAAGATCTGCTAGAAAAAATAAAATACAAGCGAATAGGTGAGCGTCCCGTGGGTTTACCGTATTCGTTTTACGAGGTGTTTTATCATATGTTCTATGCACAGCGCGATTTGCTTGATTTTTGCACTGCAGACAGTTACAAAACACCTTCCTGGCCTAAAGATTACTGGCCTTCTGAGAAAACAACTGAGACCAAAGAAGACTGGCAAACCTTAAAACAGGACTTTTTTAAAGACCGAAACGCTCTTATTGCCTTTATAGAAAACCCGGAAACTGACTTGCTTGATGTTGCTAAGAACGGAGATAAACAGTTGGTTTTAAGAGAGCTTATGCTTGCAATAGAACATAATGCGTACCATCTTGGGCAGTTAGTAGTAATCGCTCGATTACTGGCCCTGCATTGATTTAGAAAGCATCTAATATAAAAAGTCCCTTGAAGCATATTCAAAGGACTTTTTTTAGTTAAAAATTTTCGTTTAAGCAGTCACCGGAGTGGTGATTACTTTTTGCGGGGTGATTGGCAAATCCCGCACGCGTCTGCCCGTGGCGTTAAAAACCGCATTGCCAATGGCTGCGGCAATACTGGTGATGCCCAGTTCGCCAATACCTTTAACACCCATAGGGTTTGCGATATAATCTTCTTCGGGTACAAAAACCACATCGATCTTGCCTAGATCCAGGTTTACCGGTACATGGTAATCTGCAAACGAGCGGGTGATGAAATTCCCGTGATTGGGTTCTACCTCACTATGTTCGGTAAGGGCCTGGCCTACTCCCCAGGTGATTCCACCAATGATTTGCCCGTAAGCCGTTTTGGGGTTTAAGATTTTACCCGCCGAAGCCACATTTACAAAATGCTCCAGACGCACCATTCCGGTGTCTTTATCAACCCAAACTTCACAAAAATTAGCTCCAAAAGAATACACCGAGTAATCGTCAAACTCTTCGGTAGGAGCGGCTGTACCTGTTGCGGTTAGCTCGTTAATATCGGCTTGTTTCATCAGTTCGGCAACAGATAAATCTTTATCGGTGCTGGCCAGCGTTTTGAGGTTGTTAATCGCATTGAGGCAGGCAGCCTGTGTTCCATTGGCAAATGATGCCGCTCCCCATGAACCACCAGAACCGGGGCTCACCGGAAATTTAGAATCTCCCAGTTCTGCCTGCACGTCTTTAATGTCGAGGTTTAGGGTTTCGGCGACGGTTTGTCCCAGAATGGTATAGGTACCGGTTCCGATGTCTGTGGCATCCGTTTTCAATACAGCTGTTACTGTTTCTCCATCACGTTTTAAAGTGATTTCCGCCGAACTTTTTAAATAGGGCGCGGCACGTGAAGAGGCGCTCATACCGTAACCCACCATCCAGTTGTATTTTTGGGTATGCCCGGGTTTTGGATTCCATTTGTTTTTCCAATCAAATTTTTTAGCCCCAATACGTATACATTCTACCAATTGTCTTGAGGAAAAGGGTTTGTCATTGCTGGGATCAACCTGCGTATCGTTTTGAATGCGCAATTCAGCGGGGTCCATTCCGAGTTCGTGTGCCAGTTCATCCATTGCAGACTCGAGAGCAAAACTTCCCGGTGCTTCTCCCGGCGCGCGCATCCAGCGGGGAGAAGGCAGATTTAACTTCATCAGCCGGTGCGTCACCAGCGAGTTGGGCGTTTTATATAACATACGGGTCATCAAACCACAGGTTTCCTGAAATTCTTCGGTAAAGGAGGTGTGCGAAGTGGTATCGTGACCCACAGCCGTGAGGTTTCCGTCTTGATCTGCTCCCAGACGCATACGCTGCCGGTTGTGTTGTCTATAGCCTATAGAAGTAAACATCTCGTGCCTTGTAACTGTAAACTGTACAGGACGTCCTACCATTTTTGCAGCCATAATGCCCAGTGTGGCGTGCTCCCTCAATTGCAGTTTAGATCCAAAACCGCCACCCACGTAAGGTGTGATTACCCGAACATTTTCTTTAGGCATCTGAAAGGTTTCGGCAATGGTGGTCACAGCATTTTCCACCATCTGGGTTGAAGCATAGGCAGTCACGTTATCGCCTTCCCAAACTGCAATAATATTGTGTAGCTCCATTGGATGATGGTGTTCAATTGGGGTGTTGTAGGTAACATCGATTTTCGCGGCAGCTGCATTGAGTCCAGCCTCCAGATCCCCCCAGCTGGTGTCTGCAGAGTTTCCGTTTGCTTTATCTGGTTTATAAACCGAATCTAAATGTTCTTCAAAGTTGGTTTTGTGTTGGTCTTCGGCATAAGTTACCTTGATGAGGTTTGCCGCATAGCGTGCCTGCTCAAAAGTTTCAGCAACGACAACGCCTATATATTCCCCGTAAAAGTGAACTTCCGGAGTTTGTAAACTTGGAGAGATACCTTTGGTGCTGGGCGATTCAAACCGACCGTTATAGCCTTTGAGTTCCATTGCATTTTGATAGGTAATGATTTTAAGCACTCCTTCCTGTTTTTCGGCTTCAGAGGTATCAATCGCAGTAATTCTTCCCGAAGCAATCGTGCTTTGAATTCCCTGAGCAAAAGCCAGATTTTCAAAGCTAAATTCTGATGAGTATTTGGCTTTGCCCATCACTTTAAGCTTGCCTTCAAGCCTGCTGATGGGATTTCCGATGCCGGTTTTTGTTTTCGTTTCCATAATATGCTTTTAACTACGTGCCGCTGCACGTACGAGTGCCTGCACCAATGTTTTTTTACCTAATTCTATTTTGTAATCGTTTTTTGAAAGGGGCTGCGCATCTTCAAAAGCAAGGTCGGCTGCCGCTTCAAAAGTGGATAGGCTTGCTTCTTTTCCTTCTAAAAAGCGCTCCACGTTCTCAAGTTTCCAGGGTTTGTGGGCTACTTTACCCAGAGCCAGTCCGGCTTTGGTAATCGTATTTCCCTGCATTTGTAAGCCTACTGCCGCAGAGACCAGCGCAAAAGCATAACTGCTGCGCTCGCGTACTTTGTAATAGTAGTAATGATCGGGAAATTCAGATTCCGGCAACTCGATGTCGGTGATGAGTTCGCCGGTTTCAAGATTGGTATCTTTTTCAGGTTGATCGCCCGGCAGGCGGTGAAATTCGGTAAAAGGGATCACCCGTGAGCTGCCATCTGCCTGCTCCACGTGCACCTTAGCATTAAGAGCGGCCAAAGCCACACACATATCAGAAGGGTGGGTAGCCACACAAGACTCACTCCAGCCAAATAGAGCACTCTTGCTGTTCGCTCCGTTCAACGCTCCACAACCCGAACCGGGCTCACGTTTGTTGCAGGGCATCGAGGTTTCAAAATAGTAAGGGCAACGAGTACGCTGTAGCAAATTGCCGCCATTGGTAGCCATATTGCGTATTTGTTCAGTAGCTGCGGAAAGCATTGCCATCGTTAGAAGCGGGTAGTTTTTACGTACCAGCGTATGATTTGCAGTCCCAGTATTATTCAGGGTAGCGCCCAGCATCAAGCCACCGTTTGCGGTTTGGGTAATTTCTTTAAACGGAAGATCTGCAATCTCAATTAAATGATCAGGCCGCTCCACATCTTCTTTCATCAGATCGATGAGGTTGGTGCCGCCTCCCAAATAATGGGTTTTTTGATCTTTGGAATGTTTTTGTAGAGCTTCAGCAGCGTTTGACGGACTATGGAATTGAAAAGGTCTCATAAGTTATTTTTTTGGTTATTCAGCAGTCCTGCTAGCTTCTAGTTCTTGTTCGGTAGCAAATTCCCAACGGGGCATTTCGGCTTTGCCGGAATGTACTTCCTGAATGGCCTGTACAATATTGTTGTAAGCCCCGAAGCGGCAGATATTACCACTCATGCGCTCTCTGATTTCTTTGTCGGACAGCTGGGTTACTTCGTCTTTTACATTTTTGGTTACATAGCTCACCTCGCCACGTTTGGCTTCATCCAGTAAGGAAACCGCCGAGCAAATTTGTCCCGGAGTGCAATATCCGCATTGAAAACCATCGTGTTTGAGAAAAGCTGCCTGCACGGGATGCAAATCTGTCCCCTGAGCAAGACCCTCTACTGTGGTAATCTCTTTGTCTTTGCAGGTTGCAGATAGGGTAAGGCAGGATAGCTTGCGCTTGCCATCAATAAGCACGGTGCAGGCGCCGCACTGGCCGTGATCGCAGCCTTTTTTGGAGCCCGTAAGGTTTAAGCGTTCGCGCAGTGCATCCAGTAGGGTCATACGCGAATCCACTTGCAGCGGATAGGTATCACCATTTATTTTTAGGTTGACTTCAAGGGCATTGAGTAAGCTTTCGGGGTCAAGGTTTGGAGCTTTGGGAGCCTGGGCAAAAACATCTGATGTAAAATACGGGACTGCCATAAGGCTTATTCCTGCTGCAGACATTTGATTGAGAAACGTTCGCCGTGACTGGCCAAATATGCCCAGTTCGTCAAGCAGTTGTTCTTCTTCTTTCCCGAGTTTTCGGTCATGTGAGGAGGATTGGTTAGAAGGTTTCATAACTTTTATTAGTGTTAGTTATACGAAAGCGATTCAGTTGCCGGTGAAACGCTTTTGGAATTTTTTGATTTTTCAAATAATCCCCAATTTATCTGGTGATTAATTAAAAATTAATTTCAATTCTTCGGTTTCTTTAAAGATGGACTAAAAACCTGCGTGTTTCAAGGCTCTATTTGTTATAATTATACTAAAGTTAAACAATGGCGTGCGTGGAGCGATTCGATAACATTTTGAGCGAAAGGATTCTGATTACAGTCATTTTCAATACCACAATATTATAATACCTTTACACCCTGTTTTTTGAAGCTTTTCAGGCAACAGCATAACACAATAACTACATATTATGGCAGACGATAAAAAGATTATTTTTTCAATGACGGGAGTGAGTAAGACTTATCCCGGGGCAAATACGCCTGTATTGAAGAATATTTACCTGAGTTTTTTCTACGGGGCAAAAATTGGTATTCTGGGTCTTAACGGTTCGGGTAAATCTACCTTGCTTAAGATTATTGCCGGGGTTGAGAAAAACTATCAGGGCGATGTAACTTCAGACAAGGAATTTTCAGTAGGCTACCTCGAGCAGGAACCCCAACTGGATGATGATAAAACGGTTCTTGAAGTAGTGCGGGAAGGAGCAGCAGAGACTGTTGCCATTCTGGACGAATATAATAGCATCAACGATCAGTTTGGTCTTGAAGAGGTGTACAGCGACCCTGATAAGATGGAAAAGCTGATGAACCGTCAGGCGGTTTTGCAGGATGAGATAGACGCCCGAAATGCCTGGGAACTAGATAACAAACTCGAAGTGGCGATGGATGCTCTACGCACCCCGCCTGCAGATCAAAAAATCGGAGTGCTTTCCGGTGGAGAGCGCCGTCGTGTGGCTTTATGTCGTTTGCTTTTGCAAGAACCCGATGTTTTGCTGCTTGATGAGCCTACAAACCACCTGGATGCAGAGAGTGTACACTGGTTAGAGCACCATTTGGCACAATATAAAGGTACCGTGATCGCGGTAACGCACGACCGGTATTTCCTCGACAATGTTGCGGGATGGATTTTAGAATTGGACCGCGGAGAAGGAATCCCCTGGAAAGGAAATTACTCTTCGTGGTTGGACCAAAAGTCCAAGCGTATGGCTCAGGAGCAAAAACAAGCCAGTAAACGTCAGAAGACTTTAGAGCGTGAGCTCGAGTGGGTGCGTATGGCGCCAAAAGGTCGTCAGGCGAAGCAAAAAGCGCGTTTGAACAACTATGACAAACTGATGTCGCAAGACCAGAAGCAAACCGATGAAAAACTGGAAATCTACATCCCTAACGGACCGCGTTTGGGAACGAATGTGATTGATGCAAAAGGGGTGAGCAAGGCTTTTGGAGACAAACTCTTATACGAGGATTTGAATTTTGTACTGCCTCAGGCGGGTATTGTAGGAGTTATTGGTCCTAACGGGGCTGGTAAAACCACCATTTTCAAAATGATTATGGGCGAAATAGAGCCCGATAAAGGTGAATTTACGGTTGGAGACACTGCCAAAATAGCCTACGTAGACCAGTCTCACAGCAATATTGACCCCGAAAAGACCATTTGGGAAAACTTCAGCGACAAGCAGGAACTCATTATGATGGGTGGCCGTCAGGTGAACAGCCGGGCGTATTTGAGCCGCTTTAACTTTAGCGGAAGCGAGCAGAACAAAAAAGTGAGCACCTTATCTGGAGGGGAACGTAACCGTCTGCACCTTGCTATGACTTTAAAAGAAGAAGGAAACGTTTTGCTACTCGATGAGCCTACAAACGATCTTGATGTAAATACGCTCCGGGCGCTTGAAGAAGGTCTGGAGAATTTTGCGGGTTGTGCTGTGGTTATTTCTCACGACCGCTGGTTCCTGGATCGTATTTGTACACACATTCTCGCCTTTGAAGGTGATAGTCAGGTGTATTTCTTTGAAGGAGGTTTCTCAGATTATGAAGAAAACAAGAAGAAACGTTTGGGCGGCGATTTAATGCCAAAACGTATTAAATACAAGAAGCTGGTGAGATAGTTTTTTGAAAGTTTAAGCAACCCCGGTAGAAATGCCGGGGTTTTTTATCTCAATTTATCTTTATTTTAATTCAGTCTAAATAGTATTAAAATAAATAGAATTTTATATTTGTGCTCTTATTGACTAAACCATTGATTGTATTTGTAGTCATAGAACCCATAGATCTAACCAAGGCATAAAATGAAAAATAAGAAGACATACACAATTAGAAAATTTATTAACGATGTACATTTATGGTTAGGTCTTGCCAGCGGAATTGTTCTATTCCTCGTTTGCTTAAGCGGAAGTATTCTAGCATTTGAACACGAAATCAAAGCGATGTTTGCTGAAGAATTAAGTGTTGAGGCAGAGGGAGAAAAACTTTCTCTTAACGACCTTGAACAAAGACTTTATGCAGAACATAGCGGCACGCTTACCAGTGTCGAGATACCAGAAGAAGAAACAGCTCCATTCGTTTTTACCATAAAAGAAAACCCTGAAGAACGCCGCGGTACTAATCTACAGGTAAACCCTTATACAGCTGAGACGTTGGTTGCGGGTGCTAATCCTGCCGACGATTTTTGTTTCTTCTTTTTTAGAATGCACCGTTGGTTACTTTTTGATTCTTCGATTGGTAGACCTATCGTGGGAGTGGCGACTATCATCTTTCTTATTTTATCAATTACAGGATTGGTGCTTTGGTTTCCTAAAAAAATAAAAGCTAAGAATTTTAAAGCTGGTTTTAAAATCAAGACTAAAGCCAACTGGAAACGTGTGAACCACGATTTGCACAATACCCTTGGATTTTATTCTCTCATTTTCATCGTTATTATGGGAATAACCGGACTTTGCTGGTCTTTTGAAGGCTATCGCGAAGTCTTGGGTAATCTAATAGGAACTCCGGTTTTTAATAGATCGGCTCCTGAGTTCGAAATTCCTGAAACATCAGAAAATCTCGACTTGAATACTATACAAGAAGTGGCTTCATCTGTATTTCCATTTGAGGGAGATTTGAGTATTAGCCTGCCTAATGAGCGCAGTAATTATTACAGTTTGCGTAAAGTTGATGCTTCAAGCTGGTCTCCAGTCGCTGCAGATCGTGCATATATCGCTCGTGATGGTAAGGTGTTGGTTGTTGACGATTTTTCAGAAAAACCATTGAATGTTAAGTTTGCTTCACTCATAAAGCCATTACATACTGGTGAAGTTTTCGGTCTTTTTTCAAAGATTCTCTACTTTTTAACCTGTCTTATCGCTACCAGTCTGCCGGTAACAGGAACTTTGATATGGTTAAACAAAATGAAAAAGAAAAAGTAAGCGCTTCTTTCTATTTGAATTCCGGTATTTTTACAGAATTAGTTCAGTAAAAACCGAATAATTTTGGATTTAAGCACCATAAAAGTCATCGCTTTTGATGCCGATGATACCCTTTGGGTAAATGAAACCTTTTTTAGAAATGCAGAAATCGCCTTTGCCAAGCATCTAAAAGAGTATGGCAATGAGGATGATATTGTAGAGAAATTACTTGATACCGAAATTCGGAATCTGGATACGTATGGCTACGGCATTAAAGGATTTACACTTTCAATGCTTGAAACAGCTCATCGCTTGATGGGAGAAAATCTAGGCGCTGCTACTATAGATTTTATTCTGAATAAAGGTAAAGAAATGCTTGCCGAACCGGTTGAAGTATTACCGTATATTGAAGAGGTTTTGCAGAAACTGTCTAAGACTCATAAGCTAGTTGTTGCGACCAAAGGCGATTTACTTGATCAGGAACGTAAATTGATCAAAAGCGGGCTTATCGATTATTTTCATCACGTAGAGATTGTTTCTGATAAAAAAGAAACGCAATATAAAAAGCTCGTTAAGCATCTTGATATCACTCCGGGAGAATTTCTAATGGTAGGGAATTCTTTAAAATCTGATGTGATACCAGTACTTGCGATGGGAGGTTACGCTATACATATTCCTTTTCATACCACCTGGAGTCACGAGCAGGTAGAAGAAGAGATTGCACATTCAAAATTTAAAGCGCTTACAGATGCCAGAGAATTGTTGGATCTGATTTAGTTTCTACGCGGTAGAAAACTTCTTAGAATGTAAACCAGAATTGCAATACCCACTCCCAGGAGCAAACCTTTGCCAAACGAAGCGTGGAAAATCCAGATAATCAATGCGAATACTGCAAGAATTGAAAAGAGAATTGCAGCGCGTTTGTGTTCATTAGTCATAGTGTAAATATACAGTTATAGCTTAAAATTCAATCAGATTTTGAAAACTAGTCCAGGCGTGCTTAAAATTTGATTATTCAATGTATTCAAAGAGCCTGAACTAGTCCTGTTCTAAAACCTTTCCACAGTTAAAATCACATCTTAAATCCTTATAAAAAACGTTTGCGGTATCAATTCGTTAAAAACTGTAAAATTTTAAGGCAGATTTAAAAGATTTGTACACTTTTGATATATAATTAACGTTAGAGAAAAATATAGGTACAGCCTATAACTAATCAAATTCTATTAATATGGAGAATGAAAATAAGAATACCGGAATGAAAGTAATCACGGGAATTCTTGCCGTTTTACTTGTTGTTGCTGGTGCTTTTGCAATTAAGCTTTATAATCAGGAAAAAAATACCAAAGCCGAGCTTACCGAAGAAAAGGAATTGGTACTTAACGATCTTAAAC
>CAXPQP010000061.1:0-3181 GCA_964219495.1 Leeuwenhoekiella sp.
ATAGGATTAATTTTTGAATCAGATTTTTCATGAGTAACAATATTGGTGTCTTAATTATGGAGTGTAAAAGTCTATTAATTATTTTGTTTGAGTTTGAAGTTTTGAGTGCTTAATTTGCACTTTTCCGGTATTTAATAATATTCTATGGGTTCATCTGGCTTAAAATCTTTTTCAAATGATTTAACTATAGAGATTGTACATGTGGATCATATTATCTTTGAAGAGGATGTCATTCATGAAGATATAATAAGTCCTTTTACAAGGCTTTATTTTGTGAAAAAAGGAACAAGTAAATTAGTTATTGCGGGAGTAGAATATTTATTAGAAGAAAATAAATTATATGTGATTCCAAGCTTTACCCAATGCAGTTACTATTTTGAAAAAGGGATGGATCACATTTTTATTCATTGTATTCTGTCGCTACAGCAAACCGTCAATCCATTCTTCTATTTACAGACGCAGAGCGGAGTTCAGGCTTCAGAGTTGGACCAGATGCTTTTTGAACGGCTTTTAAAGCTGCATCCTCACCGAAGGTTACCCGATTACCATCCTCGTGTTTATCACAGAACCATGTGGGATCAAAAGTTTAATCACTATGATAACTCTATTCTGAACCTTGAATCTGATGGGATAGTAAAGCAAATTTTTTCCCGGTTTATTATCGATAAAGCGATAAAGCCCTTACAATCCTTAAACCGCTATAATATTGATAATATATTTTTTTATATACGCGAGCATCTAGATTCAGATATTGATTTACAGGATCTTGCGCAAATAGCCTGTGTCACTCCGGATCATTTTTCTAAAGTTTTTAAAGCCTATATGGGTATTGGTCCGAAGGAATATATAATTCGGGAACGTTTGCAAAAAGCACAATTACTACTCTTAACAACAGATATGCCCATCAAAGAAATTCTTAATTATATAAACTTCAAGTCTTCGGCCTATTTTACACGAATTTTCACCAAATATAATGGCATAAACCCCTCTGATTATCGCAGGCGAAAACTAAATTATTGAATTTTAGATGCGCGATACAATCAAGCACGAACCAGGGAACCGGGAACCTTCTGTCGTCGGTTTCCGTGATGTAGTTCCTATACTATCTTTCGTTCATTTTCATTAGCTCGCTGTCGCTTATTGGTTTTGGAGCTCGTGAATCTCCTATCGTCGATTTAGCTCGCTATTGCTTATTGGTTTTGGAGCTCGTGAACCTCGTGCCTCGGTTTGCTTCTCCAAAGAAATCCTTCGACTATCGCTCAGGACAGGCTCACCAAAAGAAAGGAGCCTTTTTAATCTGAATTTTTTATTGCAATAATTTGGTCAGATTGAATGTGCCTTTAATAATTCAGGTCCATAATGATGTCCTGCACCAGGCACATTTCTTAGGTATTTTTGCCCTTAGGGGCGAAACCGCAACAAGTTCCCTAAATTTTCTCCAAGGCTTCGAAAATTCTAAACGGGAACTTCTTGCTATACTGAAGAAAAAGAGGGCTAAAGAATAAAATCCGTAGTTCTAATTTCAAAGACGGCTTACTTTTTACCTCTGTAGTCAAACAAGCAAACGCCGCTGCGCTCGGTGTGACTCTCGTGAGTAAATAGATTCAAGCTACGAGATCCAATTGCGTACCATCCCTAATTTTCTAATGACAGATTTCTAAAATGCTGTTTTTTATTTTACTTAATCAATTTTGCGTTCATTGTATACTCCCAGTTCATACAATGCTGGTGGATTGTTGTATTCCTCAAAGGTAATTTTGATTTTTTCTGCATAGACATTAGGGAATCGGTATACCTTAACTTTGTCTTCTTGTGTGTCAGAAAGTAGGTTTTGCCATTTGTTATTCGCTAAATACTCTACCCGAAACTTTATGCGGTTTTGATCATCTTGAACGAGGGTGATCATATTAACAGCTTTCTCTTCTAAAAGATCTACAGACCACCATGGGGTTTTGATTGCTTTATTTGATAACCATGCAGTACCAAAATCATCATCATTAGCAAAGTCCATAATATTCATATCATTACTCCAGCTGCTTGAAGTGGGTTTGTATTTCGCGATATTTTCGGAAATGATGGGATGCGGATAGTTACTTGAAAGTCTGGAATCCTGTCCCTGATCTTTCCATAGATTTCCTATTTTTCGTAGAGCATTTAAAGCATTCTCATCTATTTTTCCTTCTCTGTTGGGAGCAACATTTAAAATGAAATTACAATTTGCATTATTCAATGGGATTAGATTTTCAGCAACTAAACGTTCCGGGCTTTTAACATCCTGAGTAGGGAATGATGGCTTCCAGAACCAATTTTGCTGCAGGGGATAGCAGGAGAGTGCGGGTAGTATATTGTCATTTTTTTTAATATGCTGACCAGCATTCTGCTCGTATGATTTAATATCTGTATAGAACAGCGCTTCAGAAGGATATTTAGCAGCATTTAAATCCATCACCAAACAGTTGGGCTGGATAGATTTGATCAATCTATAAATCTCTTCAAAAGGTACATCTTCGTAGGATATGCGAGACCAGGGAGCATCCCAGCCATCAATTATCATTGCGTCGATTTTACCGTAATTGGTCATCAGTTCGGTAAGTTGGTTTTTAATCATCTGAATTTTCTCCTGAGTTATCATACCTGGACGTATTTCGTGATGGGTATCTAAAATCGAGTAGTACAGCATTACTTTTAATCCCTTTTTCCGAAAAGTATCGGTAAACTCTTTAACAACATCCTTATTATATGGACTATTGCTTACGCTATAATCTGTAGTAGTTGTTTTCCATATACAGAATCCACTGTGGTGTTTAGTAGTAAGTGCGCCATAGGTCATTTTGGCATCAATGGCAGCATCTGCCCATTGTTCATAGGCAATATTGGTGGGATTGAATAATTCAGGTGACGCATCTGGGTCTGCCCAATCATCTTCCATATAGGTAGGTATATTATAATGGATAAACATCCCGAATTTTAAGTTCACAAAATCCTGCTGAAGCTTAACCAGATTTTTTGGAATCTGAGCAAAAAGGCCTGTAGAAAAGCAAAAGGCAATAGCAAATAGGATTAATTTTTGAATCAGATTTTTCATGAGTAACAATATTGGTGTCTTAATTATGGAGTGTAAAAGTCTATTAATTATTTTGTTTGAGTTTGAAGTTTTGAGTGCTTAATTTGCACTTTTCCG
>CAXPQP010000062.1:0-76145 GCA_964219495.1 Leeuwenhoekiella sp.
GACGTGTGCTCTTCCGATCTCAATCTTCCAACGGCGGTCAGACTGGTCTTTTAAAGCTTCAGCATAAGCTTTTAAAATCACCGTGTTTGCAGAATCACCAATCGCGTGCGTATTCATCTGAAAATCGGTTGCAGCAAGTTTTTGTGCCAGGCTGTTTATACTATCTACGGCAGTAACCATCGCCCCATAATGTCCATCGCGATCAGAATAGGGCTCGCGTAAGGCTGCACCACGAGAACCTAGAGCTCCGTCACCATAAACTTTCACCGAGCGCACATTGAGTTTATCGGTTTTTAGAATTCCTTTTTTGATGAAATAATCTACATCTGCGGTGGTGTTACTAATCATCGCATAGATACGCATATCTAGCGAACCTGCTTTTTGTAAACTATCGATAAGCATAATGGTTGCTCTATCAATTCCCGCATCATTAACTGTTGTAAGACCATAATCAAAACAATATTCCTGCGCTTCCTGTAAAGCTTCAATTGCCTGTTCACGGGTCATTTCAGGCATAATGGCGTAGATCAAATCCATCGGATTATCTACCAGAACACCGGTAAGTTGGTTATCCTCCTTTACAATTTCGCCACCTTCTGTGCTGGTTGTATTGTCAATTTTAGCAAGGTCAAGCGCTTTTTGATTTACCAATAACGCGTGCCCGTCTATGCGTTGTAAAACCACTGGGATATCTGGAAAAAGGGAGTCTAGTTTCCCCTTATTAGGAAAAGCCTTATCATTCCAATCATTCTGATCCCAACCTCTTCCATAGATGAAATCTGAAGGTTTTTGATTTTGAAAGTCCTGAACCCGTTGTACCACTTCATCGTAACTTGTGGTACCCGTCAAATCTACATTTTGCAGCGAAGCACCAAATCTAAAAAAGTGACAATGTGCATCAATTAAACCGGGATATACAATCTTCCCCTGTAAATCAACTGTGTTTACAGCCTGATAATTGGCCAAAATCGAATCGGTAAGACCTACAGCAACAAATTTACCACCACGAACTGCAAAAGCTTCAGCCTTTGAAAAATCGGCATCAACTGTATATACTTTAGCATTTATAAAAAGAGTATCTACAACCGTTTTCTCTTTTGTTTGCTCTTTACAGGCGGTTAGCAGTACAAAAGCAGAAATCCAAACAAAATATTTGCGCATAGCTTAAATTTTTATCGAAAGTACAAATTACGGGCATCATGTACTAAAACAAAAAAACTCCTTTTAAAGGAGTTTTTTATTTATGATTTTATTTGAAGCATACTACCAGTCAAAACGGTAAGTGGCACCTGCCATTCCCTGAATACCCTGCACCGGATAATTAACCCAACGCTGGTAATTATTACCCAACGCATTGTTTACCCGGGCAAAAAATGATAACTGATCATTTAAACGGTAACCCGCGTGTGCATTGGCATCAAAAAAGGATTCTAAAGTCACCAATTGAGGATTCCCAACGGTATTAAATGGACCAACCACATTTACTTCATCACTACGCTCACCTACGTAAAACAGTGTTATACCAGCAAACCAATGTTCATCAATCTGATAATCTGCAAAAAACGAAGCTTTAAAATCGGGTAAATTCCAGGCCTGAGTTTCTGTTTCGGTCTCATAACTGAAAAACTCTCCATTTACACGCATTTTCAGATTGCTGTTTACGTCAAAATTAAGTTCTCCAAAAATTGACATGGTACGCAAATCGTCATTGATAATGCCAAATGAATTCCCGAACTGGTAATTATCTGTTCCCAGATTGCCGTTGTTGTCGTCAAAACGCGCATTGTTCTTATAAAGTAAACGGTTGTTTTGTGCCAAATAACTTGCGCGCAGATTATAGCTCATGGCACTGCTCAACTTACCTTTGATCCCTGCATACAGATCGTACTTTTGATCTGTTGGCGAAATGGTATCCAGAGTTGGAGATACGAATGGATTCTCTGAAGCAAGCTCCTGATAACTGTTTTGCATCAACCCTCCTTCCAGACCACCGTAGGCAATAAAGTACTCATCAACCACACGGTATGAAGCGCGTACACTCGGGTAAATATTGATATTGGTTGCAGATGCATTAGAATCAAAATGCGCCGCAGCATTTATACCCAGGTCAAGTGTAAGATCATCGCTTAAAACCTGCACGCTTGGATTTGCACTTACGATTAAGTGGCTGTAAGTAATACCTGCCGAGTTTTGGTAATTGCGCTCAAAACTTCCATTTACATAATCCAGATTTAAGTCCAGACTTAATTTTTGCCCTGCAATAGGAACCATAAATTCTGGCGTTACAATAGCACGGATTTCGCTTGATTGATAATTATCTCCAAAATAACCGGCTTTAGCATATGCTTTTTCAAAGAAACCTTCATTAAATTCAATAGATCCGCTTAGACCAGCCTGAAAATAGTTATGGGTAGGGTTGATCAAATCGAGCATTGTAGGCATAGCCTGTACATCTTCCGCAACACCATACCAATTATAGGATTTATGACCTAAATCCAAGTCGGTATTCAGCGTAAAATCACGTGTGTTGGTTGTATAATTAAGATTTAAATCGGTATCGTAAAAGAAATCGTCAAGCACTACGCCTTCAATATCACCCTGAGACGAATTGTGATTGAGATAAATACCAAAATTTGAATCGCGGTTTATTTCCCAATTACTGTAAAACTCAGCCAAGGCGGTGGTGTATGTACCAAAACCTAAACGCAGGTAATTATCATAAAGTTTGATGCGTTTAGACTTCTCGATCTGAGCTGCCTGCCCTTTTGCCGGGGTAAAAGTAGAAGCTACCGGCACCGAAAAGATTCCGTAAGTCACTTTCTTTTTAGCCGTATTAACCGAATCATTAAGCATTGGGGTAGCTTTAACTTTAAAAGCATCGCCAATTTCTGGAGTATAGGGTTTCACCACATTAACCACTTCGGTTCCCAGATTGTCTTTATCCTGAGCGTTTGCCAGTTGTATTCCTGTGAAAATTAGGATTAGTAGGCAGAATGTATATTTGGTATTGATCATATTCCTGTTGTTAGGTTTCAAATTCAAGGTTCTAAATTCAAAATATGGATTCCTGAATTTTAAATTTTGAATCATTTAGTTTCCTTCAAGTGATGAGTTAGTCTCGGCTTCAGCAGCTTTAATTCGCGCCAATTCTTGTTTAGCTTCTGCAACTACTTCTGGATAATCGCTAAAGTTTGTAATCACGTTATCGAGAATGTAAGTCGCCTGGTAGGCATCATCAAGAGCATAAAAGTTTTTAGCCATAAGCACCAGACCTTTAGCACCATATTCTTTATAGCCACTAAAGTCTTTTGCCAGTTTTTGTACAGCATCATTCGAGCCTTTATAATCTGAATTCTTGTTTTTGAAGTAGGCATCATAATACAAAGCTTCAGCACCCAGAGCTCCGGTTGCTATTTTAGAAACTTCGGCATAGGCTTCTGCCGCACGGCGTTCATTGCCGGTTTGCATTGCGCTACGCGCAATAATCACCTGCGCATCACTTTTTACATTATTATCAATTTTAGAGTTTGCCAATACTTTCTCTGCATAGGTCACTGCACGATCATATTGTTTGAGCTCGTAATAGGATTTCATCAGGTTACTTTGTGCGAAAATGGTATTCTGTGGGATATCTGACTCGTTTTCAAGCCTGATTAAAACAGGCTCTGCTTCAGCATATTTACGCTCACTTAAATAAACCTGACCCAAACGGGCCAATGCCTGTTCGGTAAACTCGCTGCGTTCTTTCTCGATTACATATTTGTAATGAGGAATAGTTTTTAAATATTCATTTTGACCAAAATATAGCTGACCTAAATAGAAATGGGCTTCCATCGCACGCTGCCCGTTAGGATATTCACGAAGGTATTTTTCAAAATTGCGAATGGCTTCCGGGTTGTTGCTTCCTACCAATTGCTTCTCTGCGGAAGAAAATGCTGCATCATCGAGTTCAGAATCTTCTACCGAAATATAGTCCAGACTATTCGCCCAACGCCCGTAGGCATCAACCTGACCGTTATCGATATAAATCAATTTAGCTGAAGCAACCGCCTGAACACCTTCAGGAGTTCCCGGGTAATTTTCGGCTACGCTTTTAAACAGATTTAGAGCTTCATTACTTCGACCTGTGTTATCATAAATCAATGCTTTTTTAAGTTGAGACTTGGCTGCAAACTTACTCTTTGGTACCTCACGTACCAGACGATCATACGCCTGAATACCACGCTCGTTATCACCTGTAGCTACATAAGTATTTCCGAGTTCGTACAAGGCATCATCGCGGTAGCTCGACTGCGGAAACTGATTGGCAAAGTTGCTTAAGGCTTCAATCTTTTGAGCATTGCGATCTACAAACCCGTAGCTGATAGCCTTCTGAAATGTCGCATAATCGCGCTCCACACCCGGCATCGCAATTGCGGAATTGTAAGCTTCCATCGCTGGCCAGTATTTACTGTTTATAAAGTAACTGTCACCAAGTCTCATATAGGCATCGGCTTTACGCACGTTGTCGCTAGAACCGCTTTGCGTATAGCGCTCAAAATAACTTGCCGCCTGATCGTAATTTTTCTTTTTGAAATACGCATAACCCAAGTTGTAAGCAAGATCACCATACTCTGGTAATGAACGAGCTGCGCTGCTCTGTTCAAATTGCTTAAAGGTTAGCAACGCATCATCTATACGGTTGATGGTGTACTCACTCTCTGCCTTCCAATATAAAGCTCGGGCTGTAAATTCTGGAGCAGCAGAAGCTTTCAATGATTTTTCAAAATTGCTGATCGCTTCCTGATAATCTCCCTCATTGTATAATTCAATCCCACGATAGAAGGCTACTTTTTGATAAGCTTCCTGATCCTGATAGTTACGGTTGCTCTCTAACAATTCCATCGCAGCCTTGTAGTTCTTTGATGTGATGTAGGAGTCAATAAGTAAAGTTTCCAGTTGCTGACGCTCAGGGGCATTAGGATAGGCTTCCAGGTAATTGCCTATAGCCTGTGGTGCAGGCTCATAAGCATTACCAATCTCATAACTTAATTTAGCGTAGTTAAGCCCACTATCTTCCTTAATTTTTGGCTCAAAATCCATTTGATACGCATTGCGAAATGCATTTAAAGCTTCCTGCTTTTTGCCGGTTTGCAAATACGCATCTGCGAGATGATAATAGGCATTCTGAGCTACACTGTTTGCCCCTCCAATAATTTTGTTGAACTCGCTTATGGCAGCTTCATAATCACCCTGCTTGTAGTACGTGTATCCCAGCTGATAGTAATCGGTGTTGCTCCACTTACCGCGTTTTCCTTTATATTCTTTCAAATAAGGTAAGGCTTTATCAAACTCCCCGAGGTTGAAATAACTCTCTCCGATAATTTTGTTAAGTTCAGATTGATCTGCACGATTTGCTGTGGGCAGTTGTTCTTCCGCTAAACGGATAGCCTCTCTAAAATTACCCTGCTTAAAATTGAGGTCGGCTTTAAAATAACTCAGGTCTTCACGTGCTCCTTCTTCAGCTTCCATCTCTTCAAAAAGCTGACTAGCTTCTTCATAATCGTCATTTTCGTAGGCCATAAAACCTTCATAATACTTAGCCTGAGCTCCGTATTTTTCAGAATTGCGCACGCGGCTAAAATAAACTTTAGCCTCCTCAGGTCTTTTAGTCTTTAGATGTACATACCCCATATTGAAGTTGTACTTTTCCATTTCTGCCCAACTCAAACGGCTTATGTCTACCTGCTCATACCAGCGTTTTGCAGCAGAATACTTTCCATTTTCAAAATAGTAATCAGCGACATCTTTATAAGCCGAGTTGCGCTTGGTACTCGTAGGATACTCTTCTACAAACTTCCGCATACGTGAGTCTGCCCCACTCTGGTTGAGACGTACCGCTGCATTGGCGATATAATAGGCACAATCTCCTTCAATAGTAGGATCTGTTGTTTCCTGTTTTATTTCGTTAAAAAGTGTTTGGGCTGCGAGATATTGCTTGCTATTGTAAAGCGTAAGCGCCTTGTCATACTTGGCAAGATCGTTTGTAAAAGCAGCAGATTGCTGGGCTGTGACGGTTGCACCAGTTAGGAGTATTACCAGTGCGGCAAACATATATTTTTTAATCATAAACATCAGATTTGATCGAAAAGAGCGAAAGCTTGGTTATGTAAAGCTAAAGCCTGCTCCACTTATTAACGCTGCAAAACTAGGATAATTATATCTTAGGCAAGGTTCTTAAAAAGAACTTATACCTGCTTATTTTAAACTACTTTTCAACAGCGGTATTTTTTGTTGCACCTTAGAAAAGTGTACTTTTGGTGAGGTTCTCAACGTTATTCTATAAAAAACTATGTCTCAACCGGTATTAAAGCTTAACAACGCTTCTATTTTTCAACGCGAAAGCCTTATTCTTTCAGATGTGAGTCTGAGCATCAACAAAGGCGAATTTGTGTATCTCATAGGTAAAACCGGAAGTGGTAAGAGTAGTTTTATGAAAACCCTTTACGGTGATTTGCCTCTACAACAAGGTGAAGGTACCATCGTAGATTATGATCTGGCTACGCTGAAAGAAAAGCAAATTCCCTACCTACGCCGAAAACTTGGGGTTGTGTTTCAGGATTTTAAATTGCTGAATGATCGCACTGTAAAAGAAAACCTCAAGTTTGTACTGAAAGCAACCGGCTGGAAAGACAAATCTCAGATGGACAATAAGATTGACGAGGTACTCGATAAAGTGGGAATGAAGACCAAAGGTTTTAAATACCCTTATCAATTATCGGGAGGAGAACAACAACGTGTGGCAATCGCACGCGCCTTGCTTAACGATCCCGAGTTGATTCTGGCAGATGAACCTACAGGAAACCTGGATCCGCAGACTTCTGTCGAAGTGATGGGTGTTTTGCAGGAAATAAACAAAAATGGAAACACCATTTTAATGGCTACTCACGATTATGCGTTGCTTTTGAAATACCCTTCAAAAACTCTAAAATGCGATGGCAATAAGATTTTTGAAGTGGTGCAAAAAACCATATAAAACCATTCGGGTATGCTGTCTATTCTAATACCCGTTTTCAATTACCCGGTACACGATTTAGTCTTTCGCATTCGAGAAATGGCGCAGCGCGAAAATTTAGATTACGAAATTCTCGTTGCCGATGATGCTTCTACAAATTCGAGCTTTTTAAAACAAAATGAGTTTTTAAGCGAACTCGATAATTGTTCTTATTTTAAATTTGAATCAAACAAAGGCCGTACAGCTACAACGCATTATCTGGCTGAACAAGCGCAATATGAACATCTGCTATTTTTGGATGCCGATGTGCTCCCTACTAAAGAAGGTTTTTTAAAATTTATTCTTGAAAATCTATCGAAAGCTCCGGTACTTTTTGGAGGAATCACCTACCCGCAAGTCAATACTGATCCTGATAGCAAATTGCGTTTTGTTTATGGTCATAAACGCGAAAGCAGACCGCTGGAATTACGCATCCAACAACCTTATCGAAGCATCACCTTAGCTGCTGTGGTTATTACAAAAAAGCTGTTTGAAAAAATTGAAATGCCACTTTCTAACCTGTACGGCTTAGACATCTATTTCAGCTATCGCTTAAAACAGCTGCAAACCAAAATAGTACACCTCGATAATCCTGTCATTCATATGGGACTTGAGTCTACTTCTGATTTTCTTTCAAAAACCCGCGACGGACTAGAAACTATGGTGATGCTTGAAAAAAAGAAATTTGTAGGCTTAAACTACCGTCCATTGCAAGTGGTGGCATTACGTTTCGAAAAATTGAAAATGACACATTCGTTCATTCGATTATTCAAACGCATAGAACCTCAGGCTTTAAAAAATCTGCACTCTCAAAGTCCGTCTTTGAAACTCTTTGATGCCTGGCGTTTGTATCACTTCCTAAAGTTGAAGCATGAATCGGCCTAAAATTTCGGTAGTTATACCTGTTTATAATAAGGCCAATTATGTAGGTCAAACCATACAATCTGTATTGAAACAAACCTTTACCGATTATGAGTTGATCCTGGTAAATGACGGTTCTTCAGATGCAAGTTTAGCTGTGCTGCAGAATTTTAAAGCAAACAATATAAAACTTATCGACCAAACGAATAAAGGCTTGTGCGCAGCTCGAAATATAGGAATCCAAGCCGCTCAAGGTGAAATAATTGCTTTACTCGATGCAGATGATCTCTGGGAGAAACAGCATTTACAGAGCATTTACGAACTGAGCATAAATTTCCCGGAAGCTCATTTGTATGGTTGTGCATATCTGGAAGTCTTTAAAAATGGCAGAGCAGTCGCTCCAAAAATCAATCTCGATACAGATAAGCAGCAATTGCTTATAAAGGATTTTTTTACTGCATCTCTTTACCAACCCCTGGTGCCACCCAGTAGTTTTGCTTTTAAGAAAAATATCATTGATAAAATTGGTGGTTTTGATGAAGCGGTGACTTACTTTGAAGATGTAGATTTTTACATCAGAGCACATTTAAAATATAAAATGGCTTATTCTGCTCTGCCTACACTTCGTTATCGTTTTGAAAGTGAAAATCAGGTTACACACAGCAATTTGCATCACGAACGCATTGCCGAACTTAGCAGATATCTGGTAGAAAACCCCAATCACCGAAGTCTTAAAAAGTATATTAACCAGCATTGGTATTTTCTCTGTAACCATTTTAAAACTGAAGGTGCAACGCAACACTATAAATCGATGCGCAAAAAACTCAATACGCGATACCTAAATCTGCAGCAACGCTTACTGCTCGCTCTCCCCACCCCACTCCTACGCGGTTTACGAAACTTTAAAAAACAGTTGCTTAAAAAAGGATTTCGAATTACGAGTTTTTAGACTTAAAACAAGTAATCCTTAAGCTTCCTTCAAGTTATCTATAAACGCTTTCCACAACTTATTGACTTCCTTATGATCGTAGCGAGCGACACTAAATTGTGCATTTTTTCGATATTCATTTAATAAGTCTTCTTCTCCAGCCATTTTGTTTAAAGCATTTTTAAATGCGTCAAAATCCTGATGGGGCACCAAAATACCATTAGAACCATTAAGCAGTTCAGCAGGACCAGTCGGGCAATCTGTTGAAACTACAGGAGTGCCACAAGCCAGACTTTCTAAAATCACTCTGGGAAAACCTTCAAACTTGCTGCAAAAGGCAAAAAACAGCGCTCCGGCAAAATAAACACTTGGGTCTTTTACAAAACCTTCAAAGTGAACACGATCCTTCAGTTGAAGTTTTTCAACTTGTTTTTGCAATCGTCTTAATTCTGGCCCTTGTCCCAAAATGCGTAAATCAATTAGTTTTCCTGGCAGATCGCTTTCGGCGTATGCCGTAATCAATTTATCAAATTGCTTATGATCCCATAAACGCCCGGCAGTTACGATATATGGGTTTTCAAAAGTTTTAGGATTAATAACTTTTGCATTTTCAATTTTCACGCTGTTGGGGATTACGTGAATGTTGTTAAGACCATAACGCGTTTCAATCTGCTGTTTCATACTTTCAGTTAAGGCGCAGATGTGATTATTTTTAAAGAGCATTCGGGTTGCCGACCTACTCTTTGGAAAGTAATAATCGAGCTTAGCGCTGCGAACCATATAAACCGGCTTCAGGTTGCGATACAGTATTTTCTTTATGAAATATTCTTTTACCGCATTTTTTCGAAAGCGAAAATCCAACACATAATCGATAGCCTTAACCTTTAAAAAATCACGGGCGATACGCAATCTTCGGTATTTATCTAGCGGATCGTTGAGCTTGTTTTTATACAATCCCAGATTGAAAAGTTCGCCACTATGGTCATAGCCAATTTGATCTGTAATGGAAATAATAAACACTTTATTGCCGATTTGAGTCAGTTGCGTGCTGAGCAATGCAGCCGAGCGCTCTGCTCCACCTCCCGCGAGAGATTCGACCAGAATAGCAATATTTTTAGGGATGGGTTTCAGGGATTGCTTAATTTTCGGCTTAATATAAGAAAACGATGAGAATTTTGCTCGTAGGTGAATACAGTAACCTGCATAACAGTCTGAAAACAGGGTTGCAAAAACTGGGACACGAGGTGACATTAATGAGCACAGGAGATTCCTTTAAAAAATACCCGGCAGATGTATTGCTTCAGGCTCGCCGTATAGAAGGTTTTGCTCCGCTCAATTGGTATCGCAAAGCTTTATATCGATTAACAGGCTTTGATATTGCCTCGTTTGAAATAGGATATCGCGCGCTGGATTTTCTTTTTGAACAAAAACCATACGACATCATTCAACTCATTAATGAATACCCCTTAAAATCCCCTTATATTCTGGAGCGCCGCGTTTTTGAACGTTTGCGTGCACTCACAGACAAACTGGTAATTCTGGCCTGTGGGGATGATTACATCTATTTAAATAATCTTGACAAATTGCCAAATCATCCGGCAATTCAACATCCTGAAATCAGCTTTCCATATAGCGAAAAATACCTGACTGCCTCCCATAAAAAATATCACGATTTTGTTTTTGCTAAAAAAGACGCTGTCATAAGTACCGATTTGGATTACCATCCCGCATACGAAGGTAAAACCGATTATCTGGGGATGATTCCGAATCCAGTTGTACTTGAGGATCTGGAGTATAAACCAAATTCTAAGACAAAACCCATCATTATCTTTCACGGAATTAATGAAACCAATTATTATAAAAAAGGGAATGACCTTTTTGAAATCGCTTTAGAACAAATTCAAAAAAAATATGCTGATCGTGTTGAAGTGCGCACCGTGCGCAATCTACCTTACAAAGACTATCTTAAAGCCTATGAAGCTTCGCATATTGTATTAGACCAGACTTATGCACTCGATCAGGGCTATAACGCGCTGGAAGCAATGGCTCGTGGCAAAGTGGTCTTTACGGGTGCTGGAGAAGCTTTTTGCAAAAAATATAATCTTGAAAGAGATCAGGTCGCAGTACACACCATTCCAGATGCAGAACAGATTTCAGCTAACCTCGAAATGCTTATTAAAAACCCGGAGCGAATTCTGGAAATCGGCCAAAATGCCCGTGAATTCATCGAGAAGCATCACGAATCGAAAGCAATCGCAAAGCGCTATGTAGAAACCTGGGAACAGATAAATAAAGCTAAAAAGTAACCTTATTCTGTTTGACTTGGCTTAAACAATTCGTTTCTAAAAATTACAAGCATCAGGAGTAGGTAGATGGTGTAGCTGAAAAAATGTGCCATTCCGGCCCCCACAAATCCGTAGAGGGAAACCAGATATACACTGCTTAGATAAATTATACTAAGGGAAACAATTTGAGTAATCACAAAGGTTTTCACCCGATTCTTTGCGATAATTTCATAGGCGATTACGAGACTCGCCACACGCATAAAATCCCCGGCAAGCTGCCAGATAAAAATGGACTGCATATCTAGAAACGAAGCATCGTACACCAGTCTGATTAAAAATTCCTTCAGCAAAAAAACAGCGATTAGACCAAGTGCAAATAATGGAAGAATGCTTTTGTAAAAATCAAAAGTCACCTGGCGCAGACTCGATTTATGGCTACCTGCAAGTTTCGGCAATACATACAAAGTCAAAATACTGGTCGCAAACATCAGGTAGTAATCAGACAAGCGCAACATCGCATCCCAATACCCGGCGTTAGTAATCCCATCCGTTTGAATAATGTGTTTTCGTATAGCGATATAAACCCAGGGAGCTGCAACAGCTGAAAACAAACTCATAAATGCATACGAACTCAATTTCTTTAAGATTGCCAAATCAGGTTTAAAGGCTAGAAGTTTAGTTGCCTTCACAAAATACTTCCGCAGAAAGAACAGCGTGATCATCAGGGCTACAAGTCCGCTTAAAACTAATGCCAGCATCGCACCCCATAGCGACAGCCAGAAAATCAATATTGCGGTAATCAACATGCCTCCAATATTGATAGTTAAATTGATATAGATCACCTTACGGAAGTCGCCCAGACCATTTAAAATATTGAGCAGTAAAGTTTGTAGCGTAAACAATGGCAAGGCAATCCCGGCTAATCTTAGAATTGTCGTATAATTAAAATCCCGGTCAAACAGGATATTGTTTAAATAAGGAGCCAGATTAACTACCACAATTCCTATAAACAGGGAAGCCAAAAAGGGAAGTTTCACCACGCTGGAAACCAGTTTATTCAGCTCCTTAGATTGATTTTTATAGGTGGCCGCGTATTTGATCACTCCGTTGTTTATACCCAGCTGGCCAAGACTTTGTAGCGAACTTATAAAATTGCGCAAATCTCCCAGAAATACCATTCCCGAAGCACCTACATAAACCGCAACGAGCTTAGAGGTAATAAGGCCGCAGATTACCCGAACCCCAATGCTAAGACTGTTAAGCGAACCCACCTGTAGCAGGATATTTTGGGCGAAAAGTTTGCGAACAAACCTAAGCATAGTACCCATTTAAAACAGAAATCACTTTTGATACTTCATCATCGGTGAGACTTTGATTAAGCGGAATACTCACACAGGTTTCGGCTATCGTTTCGGTAACCGGAAACTGGAGTTGACTGTATTCTGTTAAGGCTTTCTGCCTGTAAGGAGGTAACGCGTAATGAATTGCGTATCCTATATTCTGCTGCGTTAAATACTCTAGAAAATACTGCCGATTTTCCACCAGAATAACAAAAACATAAAACACGTGAGATTCGATGTTTTTAACTTCCGGAAGTTGGAGAGGTGAATTTTTAATTTCACTTAAATAGCGCGAGGCAATTTCCTGAAGTCTTGTATTGTCGCGGTCGAGACTACTTAATTTTTCAGTTAAGAACCTGGCCTGCAAAGGATCGAGACGCGAATTGAAACCGGCGTATTCATTATGCTCAGCATCTTTACGACCGTAATTACGCAAGCTTTTTAGGATTTTTACAAGCTTCTTATCTGAAGTTGTTACTGCTCCCGCATCGCCCAGTGCTCCGAGATTTTTGGTAGGATAAAAACTAAATGCTGCCGCATCACCAAAACTACCTGCTTTTTTTCCATTCAGAACTGCACCGTGTGCCTGGCTCGCATCTTCGACAAGAAGCAAATGATGTTTTTGTGCATATACTGCTAAAGCTTCTACAGGTCCTAATTGACCATATAAATGGGTAACCAAAACAGCTTTAACTGAGGATTCTGGTGCATTAAGTTTATCGATATCTATATTGAAAGTTTTGGTTTCTACTTCAACAAAAACAGGCTTTAAACCTGCGTGTACAACAGCTAAAACCGTTGCGATATAGCTGTTTGCAGCGAGTAAGACTCCATCGCCCTCCTGAAGCTTTCCTTCAATTTTATAAGCTTCAAAAATGAGTTTTAAGGCATCAAAACCATTTCCAGTTCCCACACAAAAATCGGTACCGCAATAATGAGCATATGCATTTTCAAAATGGCTTACAGCCTCACCTAAGATATAGGTTCCGCTATTTAAAAACGAATCAAACAAATCCTTAAAGCGCTGCTCATAAAGTGCGTTGATTTTTTTTAAGTCTAAAAACGGAATAATCATAAATCCAGTTTTAGCGTGTTCTGAAGATAAGCTTGAGCCCCCAGTTCTTCCTTTTGCTTGATGAGTCCGAAATTGTACAAACTACTTTTCCCTCCCTGAACAGTACCCATATCAAAAAAGCGGAAGCCGGAATCTTTATAATCCTGAATCAGATTTACAAACAGGTAATCCATCGCGCGAAATTTTTCACCTTCGGTTGTGGTGGCGCCGTATTGAGACTTGACCACATCTTCGGTTAAAAATAAGGTTACCCCAGCAAGTAATTGGTCTCCATTATAACAATTAACTTGTTTGATATTGTAGGGAAACTGCTTGTGAAGCAGTTTAATTTCATCTAAACTATGTACCGGTTCTGCATCAAATTTGTCAGACAATCGAGGTGTTAAGACATCATTCCAAAAAGCATCAAAACCCGTTTCTTCATAGCGTAACCCCCGTTCTTCAGCCTGGCGTGCGCGACGCGCTTTAGTTGGGTGAATAAAGTAAGGACGTGAATAATCGATCGCAAAATTCAACTGACTTTTCACCATTTTGGCTCCAGCCTCAAGCAAAAGGTGTTCAAATTCGTATGCCGGTTGCTGCATATAAAACTGCGGCAAAAGTTTGATTTCAAAACCTCTGAATCCTTCAGATTTCAAGTAAACAAGAAATGCGTCAACAATATCTTTAGCGTCTTTAAAGCCAATCCCTTTTTCTAGGACCAAAGCACCATAAGTTAGTCCCTGATGGCTATACAGTTGATCTCCTACTCTATTTGCCGCTAAAGTAGCGATCACTTTTTCATCCTTTAAAAATAGCAGGCTGTGATCTATAAACCGATCACCGTGATAGGCTAGAAATGCCTGTGAAAATAAGAAGCTTGTATTTTTAGCACCCAGGTTTTGCGACCCAATCAACGAGGCAATAAAACGGTCCCAGCGAGATTTATAGTCAGGATTATATGGTTTAACTGTTATCAACTAAGAAAAATTTGAACGAGGAAAAATACAAAATTAAAAGCGACAAGTTTATGGCAAAAAAAACACCTTCCGAAGAAGGTGTTTGTAACCTGCATAACACCCTAAATTTATACAGGCTCGGTTTATAAATTTCCACAAAATACGTTCGGATTATAATTACCAACTCAAACAGTAACCCGGGTATTTAATTGTATAGATTACGCTTAAGCAATATGGTTGCGTCTGTTTTTTGATTTTTTTTCGAGTATTGCAAAATCTTCACTTTTGCTCAATAAAAAAGCACCTCCAGGGAGGTGCTTTTTCAATTACAATAAACAACGTTTAAACCGCTTTACTACGCTTACGCTCGTTTTCGGTCAACAAGATTTTACGAAGACGTAAGTGATTTGGAGTCACCTCTACGTACTCGTCTTTTTGAATATATTCTAATGCTTCTTCTAATGAGAACTTGATAGCTGGGATGATACGGGCTTTATCATCTGCACCACTTGAACGTACGTTAGAAAGCTTTTTAGTCTTGGTAATGTTAACGGTCATATCATCCTGACGGCTGTTTTCACCAATTACCTGACCTTCGTAGATATCCTCTCCCGGATCTACAAAGAACTTACCACGATCCTGAAGTTTATCGATAGAATAAGGAATTGCAGTTCCTTTTTCCATAGAAACCAAAGAACCGTTGTTACGACCAGGAATATCTCCTTTAAGCGGCTGGTATTCTTTAAAACGGTGTGCCATAATGGCCTCTCCTGCAGTAGCAGTAAGCAATTGGTTACGTAAACCAATAATACCTCGAGATGGGATTAGGAATTCGCAAACCATACGATCTCCTTTAGCTTCCATACTCAACATCTCCCCTTTACGAATAGAAACCATCTCAACTGCCTTACCAGAAACTTCATCTGGAAGATCTATGGTTAATTCTTCTATAGGTTCACATTTAACACCGTCAATTTCTTTAATAATTACCTGTGGCTGACCAATCTGTAATTCGTATCCTTCACGACGCATTGTTTCAATCAATACTGAAAGGTGCAATACCCCACGACCAAAAACCATAAACTTATCTGCACTGTTGGTTTCTTCAACACGCAAAGCCAGGTTTTTCTCCAATTCTTTAAATAAACGGTCTTTAATATGACGTGAAGTAACAAACTTACCATCTTTACCAAAGAAAGGAGAATCATTAATGGTAAACAACATACTCATTGTAGGCTCATCAATCGCAATTGATTGTAAAGCTTCCGGATTTTCAAAATCGGCAACAGTATCGCCAATTTCAAAACCTTCAAGACCTACAAGAGCACAAATATCACCTGCCTGAACTTCGGCTACTTTCTTACGCCCAAGACCTTCAAAGGTGTGTAATTCTTTAATTTTAGATTTCTTAATGGTGCCATCACGTTTAACTAACGACACATTCATCCCTTCTTTTAAAATACCACGTTGTAAACGACCAATTGCGATACGACCGGTAAATGATGAAAAGTCTAGTGAAGTAATCAACATTTGAACAGTACCTTCTTCAATTTTCGGAGAAGGAATGTGCTCGATCACCATATCTAATAAAGGCTCGATGTTTTTTGTTTCATTTTCCCAATGATCGCTCATCCAGTTGTTCTTAGCAGAACCATAAACTGCAGGGAAATCAAGCTGCCACTCTTCAGCACCAAGCTCAAACATCAAATCAAAAACTTTCTCGTGAACTTCTTCTGGAGTACAGTTTTCCTTATCTACTTTATTGATTACCACGCAAGGCTTAAGCCCCAGGTTGATCGCTTTCTGCAATACAAAACGGGTTTGTGGCATAGGCCCTTCAAAGGCATCAACCAATAGTAAAACCCCGTCTGCCATATTGAGTACACGCTCTACCTCACCACCAAAATCGGCGTGACCAGGAGTATCAATAATATTAATTTTAGTGTCTTTGTAAACTACCGAAACGTTTTTAGAAGTAATGGTAATTCCGCGTTCGCGCTCCAGATCATTATTATCCAAAATTAAATCACCGGTGTTTTCGTTTTCACGAAATAACTGGCAATGGTACATAATCTTGTCTACCAAGGTTGTTTTACCGTGGTCTACGTGCGCGATAATCGCAATGTTTTTGATATTCATAAGATGCCCTTATTTTAAGGGCGCAAAGATACAGTTAATTAACGGACTTTTAAGCACTTATTTCAATTATAATTTGAATGAAATAATATGCTTAAATAAGCAGCTAAAAAACTGAAAATCAATAATTAAATTCATCTTGCGAAATCTACAAATAGACTGCGGCAAAATTGCGAATCGTTTAAAACAGCGACGAGAATAGCAGCAAATTAAAATTCTATAAGGTCAAAAATAAAATGAAATAGTGATCAACTCGTTGTTTCTTAATTCATATTATTCTGAAACCATAGCCAATTGAGATAGCATTTCAACTATCGCTCCCTGATGAATAACTTCCCATGAATTCTGCGTGGTTGTTCCTTTAAAGTTTTCATTGATAAGATTCGTATTGGCATTTCGGGCTTTAGATAACCATGCGTGATCTAGAGTGCTTTTATAGTCATCAATATACCTGCTGTTGCCATCAACTTTATACAGAGCAACAAACCCTCTGAGAGCTATCGCCTGAAACCATACGTGTCCCGGTTTTAGAATATTAAAATCTGTATTGGTAATGTAGGAAGTAAATGGAGTAAACCACTGTTTATGTGCAGCATCTGCAATTTTCTGAGCATCTTCTAGATATTGAGATTCATTGGTTATTTCATACAACAAAACCGCCGCCTGAATGGGTTGACCCGAGTTATAAATGTACTTTTCTGTAGCAATTACCAGTGATGAATTAGGATCGTTATCATCGGCTAAACGAGCACTATCCCAATACAAAAAGTCTGAAGGGTCCTGAAGGGTTTCTTTTACCCAATCATAGTAATCTTTAGCGTGATCTAAATAACTTTGTGTACCCGTTGCCTGATATAATTTGGCTGCCAGTACTGCTGCTGGAGCCGTAGAACAGGTATGTTTTGTACGTTGACCTTCTTTCCAATAAACCCCACCGTTCATCAATTCATCAGTACCTGAAAGAACAAAATTCCAAACGAGTTTTGCGCGGTCGAGATATTTGGCATCTCCGGTTAACTCATAGAGGTCAACCATATCTATCCCTACCCAAATATTGTCATCATAATAGCGTTCATCACCATCGCCGGGATACACAGCGTAAGCTTCAGGACCTCCATTGCGGGTATTTCTAAATTTATCAACCCCGGTGAGCAGGCGGTTATCGTAATTAGTTTCTATAAAAGTTTTTAATTCCAGATTTTCCCAGGTGGCATGTTTCAAGGCCGCATATCCTGAAAAAGCAGCTCCGTGTCCCCAGATTACAGCAGCTCCATCCCAATAACCACCTCCCTGAGGATATTGACTACTCCAAATATCTCTCGGTTTATTATCGAGGTACAAATCTACCATCGAAGTCATTAATTTATCTGCCCTGAAAATCCATTTTGCCTTTTCTGATATTTCTTCAAAAGTTATTGATTCTTCCTGAGAGCGAGCGCCGGCTTTGTTTAGTGCAGTCAACGCAAAGATATAAGCCGAAGGATCATTTATTTTTAATTCGTAATCATCTTTCTGACCACTTTTAGCATCTAAAAGTATGGTAACCTTTTGATCCTGCTTTGCAGGATGGTAGTACGATATTTCAACATTAGACAAATAAATATCTTCCGGGTTTTCCCATGTCAAAGCAACTTCTTCGGTATCAACCAGCCAATCGATCTCTAAGGATGTTACGGGATCAATCTGTTCAGGTAGAGGTTCACTTAGTTCTGCTGCCGGACTGTCTTCTGAACAGGAATACGAAATAAAGACAACCAGTAAACTGAATAGACTATATAGAAATGTTTGTTTTTGCATGATCTTGATTGGTATTAAAATTCACAGCTATACGGCACAAAAGTTTCTTTAGTTACCGTTATTGGGTTGTATTGATTATTCTTTTTAGCATCTGCCAGGTATAGATTGGTTTGATATCTTTCCGGACTACTATCCTGAATGTAGGTCAAATCCATATTGGTAGAGAAATCCCATAGCGCCAATAAATCCTGCGAATCGTTTGCTTCTACATCGCACAAATTAGCAGCTATTTGATCTGCAGTGCGGGCTTGTTTCCACACCCGCACCTGCGAAACCATTCCTCTGATCACTCTCCAGTCCTGCCCAAAAGCCCGTCCTACAACAAAGCGATTGCCTTCGTTGCTAGAAGCCAGGTTGATTTTACTGTGCGTTTCTTCTTCCCGAACCACCACAAGCGGATCTGAATTTCCATTGATGTAGAGTTTATATTTTTCCTGAGTAGTGCTTTTTGAACAATCTACTACCAGAGCAATATGCATCCATTCGTCAAGCTTAAAACTGCTTGTGCTTTCGAGCATAATACGGTCGCCTAATCCGGCAATTTGTATAGGATGAGTTTCTCTGTAATCGTCGTTTTTTCCACGAACAATTAACTGCCCTTCAAGTCCCATAAAAGTCTGCAAGCCCCGATAGCTATCGATTTTGCAAGTCATCTCGAAGGTGACCTGCTTTAATTCTTTTATAGATTGATCTACCGCCGTGACATCTTCAAAATTGGCATAGCCAAAAATATTGTCACTAAAATTTAAAGCCATCGGTTCTCCTGAAACTTCTACCACAAGTTCAGCCTTACCGGCATAACTATCTTCAATAATAACACGTGTTGTCCCTCTTTTTTTGGCCGTCAAAATCAGCTCGTCATCAACGATACTCGCATTTACAATAGATTGATCTATAACCTGAACCGCATGTGTACTTCCCAAACCTGTAATACTAACTAGTTCCTCTTGTTGAACCGAATTGAAAACAACACGATCTTTAGCTAACTGAAGCTGCGTGGCTCCTTCAATAAACACAGTTATTTCCTGTAGTTCATTTGCAGCATCGGTGACATAGACTTTGGCCTCGGCATAATGGGAAATTGCTTTTGCAGTCAATTCTAATTGATCATCTTGTACACGACCACTTAGTAAATCAGGATTAGACATGCGCAACTTATAATCGCCATTTCCTGAAAGGATATCAATAGTTGTACTCTCCCCGGCTTTTAGGTTGATTTCTGCTTCAGCTAGTTTAAGATCAACAGTAGGATTAGAATCATCCGTACTACAGGCAGCGAACAGAAAAGTTAGACTCAACCAAAATGTAATTTTAAATATGGAATAGTTCTTCATAAAAATTGAATATCAAACAATATTAAGTAAAACGTTTTACTAATTTAAGATTAACTTAATAATTTTCAATTATTTAGGTGAAAAAATTACGTTTTTAATAATTTTTCCTTTAAAAATCGCAGATTACGGATTGTCATAATTTGATTATCTCGTCCTAGATGTCCGAAAAACTTATCTTTGTGCAATCAATGAAGTCCACATGAAATTAGAAAACATACCACAGCTAAAACATACAGATACCAATAACTTTTTTCTTCTTGCCGGTCCTTGTGCGATTGAAGGGGAAGAAATGGCGTTGCGCATTGCAGAAAAGGTAGTCGGTATAACCGATAAACTGGGAATTCCTTATGTATTTAAAGGAAGTTTTAAAAAAGCTAACCGTAGCCGAATAGACAGTTTTACCGGGATTGGTGATGAAAAAGCCTTGAAGATTTTACGCAAGGTTTCAGAGACTTTTAAAGTCCCGACGGTTACTGACATCCACGTAAACGAAGACGCAGCTATGGCTGCCGAATATGTAGATGTATTGCAAATCCCAGCTTTCCTGGTACGTCAAACCGATCTTGTGGTCGCTGCTGCCGAAACCGGCAAAGTAGTCAACCTCAAAAAAGGTCAGTTTATGAGCCCCGAAGCGATGAAACACGCTGTCACCAAGGTTACCGAAACCGGTAACGAAAACGTCTGGATCACCGACCGCGGTACTATGTTTGGCTATCAGGATCTTATTGTAGATTTTAGAGGTATACCAACTATGAAACAATACGCGCCAACTGTGCTTGATGTTACGCACAGTTTGCAACAACCTAACCAAAGTAGCGGAGTAACCGGGGGCCGACCCGAATTAATTGGTACAATGGCAAAGGCCGGTATCGCGGCGGGCGTTGACGGTTTGTTTATCGAGACACACTTTGATCCTAAAAATGCAAAAAGTGATGGCGCCAATATGCTCGACCTGAGTTTGCTGGAAGACTTACTTACCAAACTGGTAGCCATTCGCAAAGTTGTTGCTGAATAGGATTTTAACAGATACTAAATTCATATTAATAAAGCATTGTTAGACCTGTAGTTTAACGATGCTTTATTTTTTTGTTTAAATCTTAATGATTTTACAGTAGTAAGGGCTTTTATAACACTATAACCGTCAGACTTCAATTACGGAAAAACAGCTATCTAGGTAATTCTTAGTATTTTTAGATGCAATCAAAAAACATTTTAGATGAATTACTTACGCTTATCTACATTAGCTCTTTTTACGCTACTTCTTATTTCCTGCGAAAGCGAACCTGAAAAAAAACCTTTAGTTATTGGAAATTTCGAACTGTCTGAAAGCAAACCTATGCCGGGAGATAGTTTAAGTTTTTGGTACACACCTGAAGCAACTGAAGAATCAACCGAACCCGAATCATTTTTCGCCTACACCGTAAACCGAGTGAGTTATCCTCAGGATATTAATCTCACCAAAGATGGAGAACGTTACACCGGGAGTGTAGCTATTCCAGATTCAGCTCAGGGCCTTATTTTCAACTTTAAAAATGGAGAAACCTACGATTCCAACCAGGAGCAGGGTTACACGGTAAATTTATATGATCAAGAAGGTAATTTAGTTCCCGGCTCTGAAGCTGGTATCGCTTTTTATAAGCTTGCTCAAGGAAACGCTTATGGTATAAAGACTACGCCAGACTCTACTCTTGCGGCGATAAAGCGATCTTTAAATAAGAATCCTGAACTTAAGAACGACTGGTTCTCCATTCACTTTGGATTGATGAAGCAAGTAGATGCTAAGGCTGCCGAATCTGCAATTGACCAGGAGCTGGAAACCTATTTACAAAAATCTGAACTCGCTAAGGAAGATTATCAAAACCTGATTACTCTTTATCAAATGAAAAGAGATCAAGTAAATGCAGATTCTATACAGGCTATTTATATTGAAAAGTATCCCAAAAGTCAATTGGCACAAAACAGCTATATGGATCAAATACGACGTGTATTAACCCCGGAGGAACGCGTTAGTCTATTGGAAGAATACAACACCAAAATCGGTGTTTCGGGTAATGCTCAGAACTTTTTATACCGCAGTGTCGCTGAATCTTATCTTAAAAAGGGCGACATAGAAAATTTTAAAAAGTATATGGGCATGGCCGAAGATGACAATTATAAAGCTTCTACTTTGAACAACATCGCCTGGGGTTACGCCGAAAGTGGAGAAAACCTGGAACTGGCAGAAGAACTTTCTAAAAAATCATTGGATATAGTTGAAGCTCAAAAAGATAAAAAACTAGACTATTATACCGAAAGTCAACACCAAAGAAATCTTCAAGGAAATCGGGTGATGTATTCAGATAGTTACGGGCTAATTCTTTTTAAACTTGGTAAGGTTGATGAAGCTTTAAAGTATCAGGAAATTGCCGTTTCTAAACCAACTTCACCAGATGTTCACGAGCGTTATATTCAATATTTGGCAGCAGATCAGCAATTTGATAAAGTTTTTGAAGAAGCTTCAGAACTGGTAAAAGAAGGTAAGGCTACCGCTAAAACCAAAGAATATTTAGCAAATGCCTATACGTATACCGATCAGGAAGAAGATTTTGACAGCTATTTAACCGGATTAGAAAAGATAGCTCAAGACAATGCGCTAGCTGAGCTTAAAAAAGAAATGCTTGATGAAGAGGCACCTACCTTCAGTCTCAAAAATCTTAAAGGTGAAGAAATCGCACTGGCAGATCTTAAGGGAAAAACGGTGGTGCTTGACTTTTGGGCAACCTGGTGCGGACCGTGTAAGGTTTCCTTCCCGGGCATGCAAAAAGCGGTTACTAAATATGCGGACAACGATCAGGTTGAATTCCTTTTTATTGATACCTGGGAAAGCACCAGTGGCGAGGCTCGTGAGAAAGGAGTTTCTGACTTTATAAAACAAAATAAATACACTTTTAATGTGTTGATGGATACGCCTAAAGAAGCAGGTAGTCGGGAATATGATGTAGTTTCTGCCTACGAAGTTGATGGAATCCCAACCAAATTTATCGTAGGCCCAGACGGAAAAATCAAGTTCAAAGCCGTAGGTTTTGATGGTAATACCGATGGTCTGGTCGAAGAACTCGATATGATGATTGCACTTGCTGCCGGGCAGTAAATTTGACTTAAGACTCAAAATTGAAAATTCCGTGTTTGGATATCAGACACGGAATTTTTTTTGTTTTTGAATTAACTTTTACAAATGAGACGGAGTTGTTCAAGAAAAGAGATAATAACCTCAGCATCGATATCTTCCACCCGATTGTAACGCAGAGACCTCAACCGCTTTCTCTCCTCACCTGCAATTAAATGTTGGTCGGGATCATTCAGATCTGTGCCGAAAACAAAACTCAAATCCACAAAGCGCTTTCTGAAATTGAAAAAGCAGAACATCTTTCCGTTTAAATAATAGAACGGCAAATTCCATTTATAAAGCAGCTCCGCCTCTGGAGCAGCATGCTCCACTATTACCTGCAATTCAAGCAAAATGCTTCTAAAAGGCTCCGGTTTTGACAGAATATAGGCTTCAGCAGGTTTCATAGCTCTAATTTAATTATATAGTAGTTAATCTATTAGAATCTCGGTCTTACTTCTTTCATCTTTTGTTTTTTGTCTTTTGTATTTATTCTAATTTTCACTTTCTGCTTTCATATATTTTATTTTACTTTGCAATTCAAAGTACTTTTGTATGGAAACCAAAAACTACCTTAAAGATATATCAGATATCAAAACGATGATGAGCCGCTCCTCACGTTTTATGTCTATCAGTGGACTTTCTGGGATATTGGCAGGTGTGTATGCACTTGTTGGTGCTGCTCTCGCCTATCTCGAACTTAACACCTACCCGCAATTTGATTATTACGACCGCAGTATAGTTTCAGATGATTTACAATCAGTTCTATTTTTTAACCTGATTCTAATAGCACTTAGCGTTCTCGCTGCAGCTGTACTAACCGGCGCAATCCTAACCTTTCGTAAAGCAAAAAAATTAAACGAACCTATCTGGAACCCGGTTTCAAAACGCTTATTGGCAAACTTTGCTATTCCCTTAATTGCTGGTGGTATCTTTTGTCTGGTATTACTTCAATATGGCATTTTAGGGCTTGTAGCTCCTGCCACCTTAATTTTTTACGGCCTTGCACTCATCAATGCCAGCAAGTTTACCGTTGGTGATATTAAATACCTTGGGCTTGCAAATGTTGCGATTGGCCTTATTTCCACTCAATTTATTGGCTACGGGTTGTATTTTTGGGCATTGGGATTTGGCGTGTTCCACATAGTTTATGGCGCAATATTGTACCACAAATACGACCGTGCTTCCTAAAATCAAGTGAACTTGTAATCTGTAATCTTTGATTAAAATAACTTGAAAAATATCATTCAACATATCAACAAAGCTTTTGACCATCGCATACGCCTGGGGATCATGAGTATTCTTATGGTCAACGACTTTGCAGATTTTAATATGCTGAAAGAATTGCTGGGCGCAACTGATGGTAACATCGCCAGCCATACGAAGGCTCTGGAAAAAGAAGCCTATATAAAAGTTGAAAAATCATTCATTAACCGAAAGCCCAATACTCGATATATCGCGACTGTAAAAGGTAAGGACGCCTTTACCAAACACATTGAGGCTTTAGAAAAACTGATCAATCCCAATGAGTAAATCTATTTTTTTATCCATCTACTTTGAAACACAAAGTACTTTAATAATAGTTAGAGAACTATTCGTAGGTGCGTCTTTTGATTTGAGCAGCAGGCTTTACGTTTTGTTTAAACGCAACAAACCCTGGAATATAACACGAAGTCAATTGCTCCAATTACCTACTCAGAGCTTGGGTTTTCATCTGGGTTGCTTTTTACTAAAGCATAATTATGAACCTCAGCCACACTGCGAAAATCACGATATCTTCCACTTGCTCACCGGTTATGAGACCGAGACTGCACAGGAAATTGCCCTTCAGTTTTTCTTGTATGGTAACGGTAAGCGCAGTCCGTTTTTACACCTGGCATTAATCGCAGGACTACTACTCTATCCCGATGCTTATAGCCTGTTTAAGCAAGCTTATCACAAGGGATTTCAGGCTAAACGCCTTTACGACCTGGACTACAAAGCTTTATTAGAAACCTCTTTTATTCAGTTAAAAAATCAATACATCACATCTAAATAATCATAGTATGAATCAATCAAATGCACCACAGCCTAATAAATTTATTCAGTGGATTAAAAACTCTATCACCGCCCGTATGTTTATGGTGGGGTTTCTGACCTTAATCCTGCTTATCCCGTTATTTTTTGTTCAAAATCTTATTGAAGAACGCGCCTTGCGACAGCAGGAAGTGGTTGCAGAAATCAATGAGAAATGGGGTGAAGAGGTATTGATCTATGGTCCGGTTTTAAAAATCCCCTATACCACTGCAGTCAAGAAAACGGTTCAGAATTCAGATAAAACCTTTGAAACGATTGTTGAAGAAGAGGAGAAAATTGCCTTTTTCTTTCCCGATCAGCTCAACATCAAAACAAAGGTAAATCCTGAAATTAAAAACCGAAGTATTTACAAAACCACGGTTTACAATTCAGAAACGCAATTTGAAGGAAGTTTTGCCGTACCCGATTTTAATGACGCACCCTTTGACCCGGCAAACATACTTTGGGAAAAAGCTCGGATGGTATTTCAAACCTCCAATTTAAAAGGCGTTAATGAGCAGGTTAAAATTAATCTTAATGGTTCTTCGTATTTGTTTACTTCCAAATATGAGCAACCCCCTTCAAAAAGTCTGGAACCCGTGGCCCTGTATATGATGGAAAGCGATGTACTCAAGCCAGAAAGTCTTCCCCAACAGTCAAAGGTAAACTTCAGTATGAAGCTTCATATCAACGGGAGTCAGCAAATACGTTTTGTTCCTATCGGAAAAACTACTGAAGCCCAAATCACTTCCAACTGGGAAACAAACAATTTTACAGGCAATTATCTGCCCTACAATCAGGATAAGCTAGACGGAACCGGCTTTGATGCAAAATGGAAAGTTCTCGATATCAACCGCCCATTTTCTCAGGAGTTTTTCAATCATTTGCCTCAACTCAACGAGTTCGCGTTTGGCGTTAATTTTATGATTCCGGTAGATGAATATCAAAAAAGTGAACGCACAGCGAAATACGGTTTTCTGGTTATTGGTCTTACTTTCTTGATTTTCTTCCTTATTCAAACCCTAAGCAAAATAGGTATTCATCCCTTTCAGTACCTGATGATTGGGTTGGCACTAATCATGTTTTATACCCTGCTCATTTCGATTTCAGAGCACAGCAATTACCTCGATGCCTATCTCGTTGCCAGTATCGCTGTAGTGCTTTTGATCTCGCTGTATGCACGAAGTATTCTCAAAAACATCAAATTTCCGGTATTTATAGGCCTGTCTTTATCGCTGCTGTACAGCTTTATTTACGTGATCATTCAGCTAGAAAACTATGCCCTTCTAGTGGGAAGTATTGGTTTATTCATCATACTGGCGTTGGTGATGTACGTCTCCAGAAAAATAGATTGGAATTCCTAATTTAATTGGGCTCAACAAGCTTAGAATTATGACCTATTCATTCAACCATTTTTACGAGAAAGTGCGTACTAACTTTTGGCACGCACTCTTCTATCTTTTTTGCAGATGCAGCCTTGCTTTGGGATTTATCGTTGCGGGCTATGTTAAGATAATCGGGGAACGTTTTGCCAGTGGTCTGGCTGTAAAACATCCAATGGGTGCCTATCTAGAAGCCCTTCACCACACCGGGTTTTACTACCCATTTATTGGGATTGCGCAGATTGCAGCAGGAATTATGTTGCTCATTCCGCGTACGGTATTGTTTGGTGCCTTGCTTTACTTTCCTATAATTCTCAACATTTGGGTACTCTCGTGGGCGGTACGTTTTGAGGGTTCATTAGTAAGTTCAACCCTGATGATTCTGGCCAACTTGTATATCCTGCTCTATAACTATGACCGACTCAAATTTCTTTTGCCTGTCGGCGAAAAGTCTCTGAATTATAAGCCAAGAATTCCTCTTAACGATTTAAAAGAAAGTCAACCGGTATCATCAGATCAACCCATTTGTTTTCATCTGAATCTTACTAGTTTTAAATCAAATTTGATTTCTAAAAAATTTCCCTGGGCTTTTCTGGGAATTGTGATTGGATCCTTTATCCTCACCGTTTTTGCATCCAATCGCGTTTTTGAACTGATGCCTCGCAACAATTATGAAGATTGCGTCACCCGACTTAAAAAACGCACGCCTGAAGCTGCAGGTTTTGATTTCTGCAATTGCATCCACAATCAGGGAAAATCCCTTGATGCCTGCATCGAGGAATACGATGCCATAAAAAAACTAAATTAATTCTCTTTAATCTTAACTTATGAAAAACTTCCTTTTTGAAAAATATAATATTCTAAAATACCTCTTTGCAGCCTTATTACTCTGTTTTCTGCTGCTCACATTTCGCATCAAAACCACTCACGATTTCTTCGGTCTTTTTCTGGTGTGGAATCTCTTTCTTGCATGTATTCCACTGGCGATTGCCTGGTATGTCGAAGTGCAAAACCAGGTAATCAATCCTAAATTCAAAATGATTGCAGCGGCAGTCTGGTTATTGTTTTTGCCCAACGCTCCCTATGTTATTACCGATTTGATTCACCTAACCTACAGCACGCCCCACTGGTTTTGGTATGATGTCATCACGATTAGTGCCTTTGCACTGTTAAGTTTATTTTTCGGCTTCGAATCCATACGCGTTTGGCGTAAGTTGTGTACTGAATATCTATCTACTCACCTTCTAAACCTTGCAACAATTGCAGTCTTAATTCTATGTGGCTTTGGAATATATCTGGGCAGAGTGGTGCGCTTCAATTCGTGGGATTTAATCACTCAGCCGGGCGATCTGGGATATACGATTCTACAATACCTGATAAACCCTATCGAACATAAATGGGTATGGATTTTTACCTTCGGTTTTGGACTGTTTCTTAATCTGGGGTATTTTGGCTTTCAAATACTTCTAACGAATAAAAAATCAGAAAATGCCACGCGCTAAACGCCTGTATTACCTCATCGCCTTCATACTTCTGTTTTGTGTGGAATTTGCAATCGCTACCTACTTAAAAGGCGGATTTATACGCGGGTATCTTGGAGATCTCTTGGTTGTGATATTAGTTTATGCCGGTTTGATGACTGTAAGTATTCTAAGCGTAAAAACCGGACTTCTAACAACGGGAATTGTAGCCCTGAGTATCGAATTGCTTCAGCTTATTGACCTCACGCAATATTTTGAAGGAAATGCCAAAAAAGTAGCTACCCTGGTACTGGGCAGTCATTACTCGTGGCTTGACCTGCTGATGTATGCTCTGGGAATTCTGCTAGTTTGGCTGTTGGAAAGGGCGAAACAGTAAGTTTGTTGTTTTCTGTTTATAGTTTGGCATTCAAACGATTAACAATTAACTTTTAACCATTAACTTTTTCTACTTTCTACTTTCTACTTTCTATCTTTAACCTTTAACTTAAAACTTCACTCCTTCCCGTCCACATAATCCTGCAGGTAACTGTATCGCCTGGTAAGCTTGCCGTTTTGTGTCATTCGGGCACGATGTAAGATTCCGGCTTCGTCATTATTAAAGAAAGCCGGCAAGACATGTTCCAGAAACATTTCACCAAAACCTTCACTGGCATCCTTCGGCAATTCGCAGGGTAAATTATCTACTGCCATCACCGTTATGGCACCTGGAGCATCAAAAGCTACTTCAGTTTCGCTTTGCGCATCATAGCCATAAAAAGGATCGGCAATGGTTGATGCCCGCAAGGTAGAAGCTACAGGTCCGTCAATATCACAAGAAATATCGGCTACTACTTCAATCTTAAAATCGGGAAGTTTAGCATCTTCACGGGTAAATAAATATGGCGCACCCTGACCGTAGAAATGACCCGCTATAAAATAATCGGTCACTTTGGCGAAGCGCATAAAATCTGACTCGTAACCGCTAGGGTCCTTAAAAAACTCTTTTAATCTCCCTTTTTGACCATCACTTCGTTTGGTATAATCGTTCACTCCGATCTTGCAATAGACGGGCTGTTTAAATGTCTTGTTCAAATAATCGGAGACCGAAACGTTCTTGATTCCCATCTCATCCAGCATTTCCTGAGCACCACCGGCTACTTTACCGCTTCCGGTAAGGAGAATTTTAATTGCAGGAAGTTCAATCTTCGCCAACTGAGCGTGTAAAGCTTCTATCCCTGTTAAGGTATTTGCTGGTGGCAGATTGAAGGATTTCTGCCTGTGTCCCAAGGCTCTGAAACCATTGTATGCACCCACAATCCCGGCGTATCTACCAAAACCTATCAAACGCAATCCATTTGCTTTGGTAATCACTTCGTGGTCGTATAGCTCAATATTTTTAGCCAAAACCGCACGTAATAAATCCCGATTGTAGGGCTGCTTTTTAATGGTATGACTGAAGAAAAAATACTTTTTGTTGGGTATAAGCGCATCAACCGGAACCTCTTTTACACCCAGCATCACATCGGCTTCAGAAACATCATCTACCACGTTGAATTCCGCTTTTTCATAAGCCACATCTGGAAATACGCGTATCTCAGAGGCTTCTACTATAAATCGCAAATTGGGAAAACGTTCCTGAGCTTCCATCATCGTGGTGGGAGCAAATACCGCTCTGCGATCTGGTGGAGATTTACGTTCTTTTAAAAGGGCAAAGGTGATAGGATTCATTGATTTTTAATTTACGCGGAAGATACAATTTTCAGTTTTTTAGAAGGGTTTTCAGCCTTCGATCTTAGTATTTTTTTAATAGTTTATTGACACAAAAGCCATTAGTTTAGCCTTATATTCCTAGTAAACAAAACATATGAAATTATATAGATTACTTGCACTTACTCTGGGTTTGGGAATACTTACATCCTGTAGTGCGCAGAAAAAAATAAAAGGAGATAAAGATGTGATTTCGGTAAATGGTAATCTTACCACCGGGATCAACACTATTGAAGTAGGTGAAGGCATCGAGCTCGAACTGGCACAGTCTAACATCAACAATTATGTGCTAACAACAGATCGTAACCTTACCAGCGTGATTCAGTTTGAGGTGCGTGATAGTGTGTTACGTATTGTGCCTTCGATGCGCATCACCCGTTCTAAAGAATTGAGCGTGTATCTCAAACTGCAAAACCCACAACACATCATTCTTAATGACAATAGCAAAATGGAATCACCAGGAATGATCAATGTGCCCGACTTTTCAATTACAGCAAGGGAATCGTCTGACTTTGAGTTTAAACTACGCACCGGGAAAGCACGTTTTGATTTAAGCGGAAATGCACGCGGTGATGTAACCGTCTCTACTGCAGATCTCGATATCAAGATGAAGGATCGCACTGATTTAAAAGGAGATTTTGATGCTTCAACAAGTATTTTCACGTTAAATGACAATGCCGAGTTTAATCCGGAAGGAAAGACCGATCAACTGAAACTTACCAGCTCTGGCAAAGGAGATTACAAAGGTCGAAAATATGAGGCGGAAGATGCCAGTGTAACCTTAAGCGGTCGCACCAATACAGCTATTTATACCAAAGATAATCTTACCGTTTTTGCTCAGGATAAAGCATCTATTGAGTCTTATGGCAAGGGAGAGATTTCTATCAATGCGCTAAAAGACGACGCTGCGATAGAAAAGAAATAAAACAGACAAGAATTGCCTGCTTGAGGAAGAGAAGTTTAGTATCTTTGCAGGCTTGAAATTCAAAGTTCAAGGTTCAAAATTTTGAATTTAAAACATTGAATTTTAACTATTCTCACCGGGGTCGATTTGGTTTTGACAGCGGGTCTAATTGAATAGTAAGCACGTCGAGCGCTGGGACACAGCTCGTTAATCTCAGGTTTCACACTTTTTTAAACGGCGAGTCTAACTACGCCTTGGCTGCGTAATCCGAATCATAGTAGGATATGCTTAATGCCGTACGAGGTACGGCACCAAGATACCTCTGGAGAGCCCTGGTTTACGGCGATCCGTTGAGAGGTACCGAAAAAGTAAACATAGCCAGAGCAGGGTCCTGATGCTTCGGTGAAATTTAATCGGGAATAAGGCACCAGTTGGTAGTTGCCGACCGGCTGTTGCACGAAAACCAAGTGGCAAATAAACGTGTAGAAAGCTATTGAGTTGCCTGTTTGCACGGCGGTTCGAACCCGCCCGACTCCACGATCAAATGCAAAATTCCGCAAGGGATTAAAACTTAAAAATCCTGCCAGGTTTACCTGAGCAGGATTTTTTGTTTTAAGACCTCTGAGCGCCAGCGAAGGGAATTTTGTATTTGCAGGACTGGAGGTATTGCGGAGAAGCGAAGCTAGCCCGCGCTTTTCTGTTAAAAGTTAATAGTCACCAATTCTACTAACCTTGTGATGGAAGTTTACTTCTGCAAGACTGGAGGTATTGCGGTGAAGCGCAGCTAGCCCCCAAGTTTCGGTTAAATGGTAATAGTCAAATACGCTATTAAACTTTTGATTGAATTTTGCATTTGCAGGACTGGAGGTATTGCGGTGAAGCGCAGCTAGCCCGCAAGTTTCGGTTATGCTTTATAGTTTATAGATATTCTTTCAACCTATGCACAATTTGAACTCTAGCAACTAAGGATCATCCCGATCGGTAATTTTGTACGAAGACATTTTATACCCCAGTTCTCCATCCGGAGATACCGTTTCAACCAGTATCAGCATGGTACCGGTATTATCGGGATTGTAAAAATGTATTTCGGCATTGCCCGTCTCATCAATTTCCAGATTTGGCTCCCAAAACAAGGTACTCCTAAGATCGGGGGTAATATCGGCAAGATCGGCCTGCGTTTCATATTTGGGAGTATAGAATTCTTCCGGTTCGGTAAAAACCTGTACCCGTTCGGTAAGTATTCCTTTAGTATGTTTTGCTGAAATAACTCCTTTACCGGCATAGGTATAGATTGCAATAACATGGCCCCAGGTAGGAATCTTCATAGCGTCTTCATCTGGAAAAACATCCCTATATAGGGTTGAAAAATTCTTTGCTCCCTCAATAATCTCAAAGCTTTCGATTTCCCGCACCGGCATATAAGGAAGTAACTGATATTCCCAACTTCTCACGGGTTCCCCATCGACCACAATGAGTGTGGGTTCGGTATAATTAACCTTTGCAAACATGAGCCCGTTTTTATCCCGATCGATAAATACTTTATCTGGAAAACTAAACATCAGTACACTGTACAAACCGTAAGACCATTTTTCCTCTTCGGCAACGATGTCTTTCCCATCTATTACAACATCGGGCATACCGTAGTTGTCTGCTACGGTTTGGCGGTTTGAAGTCATTTTATAACTATTCACCACAACCTCATCCAGAGCAATATCTTCCCCACCAAAAGGTAGCGCTTCTTTAAAAATATAATCCTGTTGCACTTTCTGCTGAGCAGCTTTACGTATTGCGGTATCTAAAAGCCTAAACTGCGCCTGCTGTTCTACAGCCAGTTTGGGAAACTTATGACGGTTTAAAGTAAGGGTATAATCTTTATTCTTTCCGGTATCTTTTGAAGTCTGAATCAATAAGGTCTGATAACCTCCCGACAAGCCATCAATATTAAAAAAAAACTGACCCAAACTGTCTGTACGACGTTCCTGTATAAATAATTTTTCATTGAGACTCATCAGCGATACCAATGCGTCATCTTTAGGTCTGTTCTCATTAAAGGCTGCATTTACGGTACCCGAAAGAAATAGTTGGGGTTCAGGCAAGAATTGCGGGTCTTTTACTTTAGAATCGAATTGATAACTTGCCCAACCTTGCGTAAGCATCAGATTATCTACTGCATCGGCATTATAAATTCCATCTTCGAAATAATAACCCGGGTTTTCAATATGTCCTTTCAATTCCGAATCTAACAGAAAGTAGGAAAGTATATTTTGGCGATAGGAAGCTTTTGCCCCCAGCTGATTTTTATCTACGATCAATACCGAAGCATTGGCTGCTTTGGGATTCTGATTATTATCCCGTATCTGAAGCTTTAAATCCAAAGCTTCCCGGGGCGCATATTCCTGCTTTTGCAAGTCGGCAGCAATATTAAGTTGTTGGTCTTCTTTATAATTGAAATACAGTCTGCGTGCAAGCTTCTTCCCTTCTGTAGAAAACAATCCCACCTCAACTATCCCCATAGGCAATTTGGATAGCGGAAAAACCACCGACAACAATCCATCTTGCATAGGTTCTTTGACTTCAAAATAATTCTGTCCCCGACTGCCTATTTTTAAAATCACCGAATCGTTTTGCACTTCATTGGTAGCTAAAGCGATTACCTGTAATCCCGCGCCCAGTTTACGTACCGAGAGCGTGCTTCCCGTAGCCTTTACTTTAGGCAGAGGAATCAGATGTTCTGAATTATTCAAGTAAACTTTTGCAAAATAATTTAGGCTGTCACTTAAAGCCGGTAGTCTAAAACTCCCCATTCCCAAAGCTTCGCTTTTGAAGGTAGTAAGTTCGTTTCCTTTTGCATCTACAATTCTTCCGGAAACTTCCCGACTTAATCCATCATAACCAATTGCTTTAAAACCAACACGTGTAGGTATCCCGGCAATCAAATCACCCCCTTCTGCAAAGAACTGCAAATCTATTTTTGAGGTGTCAAGAGCCACAGTTTGAAATTGTTCTTTCCCGGTATTGGTACGGTAGCTTAAGCTCAGTAAATCGCTATCGGTTTTTATAGGATATTCCAACTTATAAAAATCACCTTCTTTTTTACGAACGCTAAGCGTGTCATAGCTGCCATCGAGATTAACCATCACATCCAGTTTACCACGATGCATACTATCAATCGATTTCGCCGGAAATAAAGCTATAATACTGCGCTTGTCGCCATCAACCTCCTGTATTATCTGAAACATATCTGTAGAAGCGCTGAGCCCTGAAGTCGACTTTATAATGGGAATCTTTTTTTCAAACACAAAATCCGTTTCAAAATTCTGATTCCATTGGGTGTAAGCTCGCAAGAAATAAATACCTTCAGGTAAATTAGGATCTAAATGCAAAGTCCCTACACCAATACCTTTACTAATTCGTGCCAACTGCGACAGGACCAGATCGCCTGCCGGATCTACAAGGTTCACATGTAAAACACCACTTACCTCAGTAGGTTTGTGAGTCGCACTAATTAAAACAACTGCCTTAAACCATATTTCACTACCCGGAGTATAGACATCTCCATCAGTTTGCAAATACACCTTTTCTGCATATTTAATCAGGTCATCCTGTGCCTGCGCGGTTGCTAGTGCCACACCCATTAAAATCCCAAATACACATACTGTTTTGAGCCAAAATTGCTTACAAAAGGTTCTCATAGTTTAGCCGATTTGTAAAGGGGATTTACGTAAAAGTATAAAATAGAAGCGTAAAGACTAAGCTTATTACTTTTAAAATCAAATAATTAAATCTACTTCTCGGAATCTGCCGATTCGATTGTGAGTTGCGTTCCTTTAGTCCAAAATTTATAATCCTCACCATAAAAAGGATAAACCGTACTGGCTGCGGCGGTATAGGTACCTGCCACTTCAGTCTTCAAATCCAGATTTAATCGGAAAGTTTCAGAGGCTTCCATAGACCTCCAATAGAGTATCACGTAATTGTTAAATACCTCATAATAAGCAATTTGCTCCTCATCCATCAATTCTTTGAGTTGATAGGGTTGTACTGATGATCCAGAAGGGATCCCTACAATAGCAGTAATCATTCCTTTACCTTCCTGAGTTGTATTGCGAACCTCAACTTCTAAGCGAGCTAAATCTCCCTGTTTTACTGTGGTTTTTGCTAATTGTGTTGATAATACCACCGGAGTGTATTCAGCGGTTTTGGGAAGCGAACTTTTCCAAGAGAAATGGAATGCATACGGAACCTTAATATCTGAATCGTTAAAAGTAATACCTAGCTTTTGATTTTCTCCATTGAGATACTTCTGAATACTATCTAAATGCAACACTCCATTTTTAATTTTTGAAGTTTCAGGACTAAAGTGAGTACTATTTATTTCTAAATCAAGCAGCGATTCTGATTCGATTAACTTTGTGACCTGAGTCTGGTTGTATCTAAGCAAAGCTTTCAGGCACATAACTGTAGTCTGGGTACTACCAAAAGTTAGATTTTTTCTATTTTCCGCAATAAACTGTACCCCTTCAGAGACCAAATCACTATGCTTATTTTCCCGTAAGGCCGCAAGTATAACAAAGGCTGTGGTTTCTAAATTTTTGGCATTAGCATAAGAGCGGGTAATAGTAGCTCTGGTATTCCATTCAAAACCATCTTTACGATAAGAATAAACCAGGTTTTGGAGAAGTTCATTATAGGTATTTAGCTCCCTAAAATTATGAGCTGCCAAAGCCATGAGTGCCATTTGATAAGCATCCTTTGAACTCAAAGCTTTTTTAAGTGCCTCTTCATATTCTGGTCTAATTTCCTCGGTAATTCCTACTTCACTTAAGCCGTACACAATAAAAGCATTGGCGACCAATGGAGGCGAACTAGCAAAGCTGTCATAACCTTTGGTGCTTTTATGGAAGCCTCCTTTACCGTCACGTTGATTCATTAACCAGTTGATAGTACGCTGCAGCATCTTCTCGCTAACATCTGGATAGACTTCTTTCATTTCGGTAAATTCCAGAATTCCAAATGCTGTAAGGGTTTGATGCGGTGGGGTATGCCCAAACCATTCAAATCCACCTTCCTTGGTTTCAAAACTGATTAGTCTCCTGTATCCTTCTTTTATAAAATCGAACGCTTTCTTTTCAATCTCCGGATTAGATTTCCCAGTTGCTTTCAAATATTGAAGGACCATAATATTAGGGTAGGTTGCAGATGAGGTTTGTTCAAAACAACCATAGGGCTTTCTGATCATACCCTCAACCCCATTCATAAGTTCACCCACCACATCTACATAAAGCCTAAAATCACCTTGTACACTTCCCGGAATTGCATTTACTATATCAAAACTGTAATTGCCACTGCTGTTGCTGCTGACATTGGCTTCTACCGGGAAGTACGGACTTATAACCGTAAGTACTTCATCAAATGAATCTGAACTTTTAGCCCCTTTTACCGATGCTCGAAATCGAAATGATTCACCTGCTTCTTTTGCTACAACTTGTAAATGGACAACTTTAAAGGAATTAGCATTAAGGACTACCTGATCAGGAATTTCCTGTTTATTCAAAAGCACTAATGCTTCTGAAAACTCAAGCTCTAATTCTAGATTTTCTGTGCTATCGCTATCATTTATAAAACGCAATGGAATATTCAAAGTATCTCCTATACTGGCGTAAGCTGGTAATTTGGTCATTAAGCGTAAAGGCTGACTAATGCTATAGGCCTTTTCCATATGACCTACCGTTCCAACAGCAGCAATACCCTCTGCAACAATTTTAAAAGAAGTCAAAGCATCAGAATTATAAAACTTAAGGTTAGCCTTTCCATCTGCGTCTGTTTGAATCAAAGGATTCCAATACAGGGTTTTTCTAAAGTCAGTACGCTTTTCAGGAATTTCACGATCTTCATAAACCGGCACATAAAATTTGTTTGGCTGATTAAGTTTGACTTCCTGATTGTTATTGTAAACCTGCTCGATAGCATAATTTTTATACTTCTGGGAAAACAACACCTTTTTCTTCCAGTAATTCCCACTCTTGGTTGTAATAAGAAGTACTCCGTTTGCCCCCCTCGAACCGTATAGCGCGTGTGCTGCCACTCCTTTGACCACTTTAATGCCTTCTACCTGAGAAGCATCCATTTGTGACAGGTCAAATGAATTTGGACCATTACTATTCATGGGTATCCCATCAACAAGAATTAAGGGTTCATTTCCTCCACGTATACTTGCAGAGCCACGTATTTGTAGTTGCGTGTTACCGTTACCCTCTGCCCGGGTTATTTCTATCCCTGCCACACGCCCCTGTAATACCTGTGCTATATTACCTGTAGCACTTCGCAACTCATTATTATCTACAATCTCAACAATAGCAGTTGAATTGGAGCGCTCATAAATACCATAACCCACTACGACTACTTCGTCGAGTGAAGCTTTATCATCATCTAGACTTAAAGCTGATACCTGCGCCTGTAAAGGTTTAGCAAGTGGAGACTCAGGTGTATTCTCTAGTACCTCGGGAGTTTTTGTTTCTCGTCGATTTCCAAAAAAGCGAAAGTCGGGATTGCCGTATTTGGTTACCAGGGTTTCATCAAGTTCTATACGTAGTTCTTGTCTGTCATCGGTATAGGCTGCAATTACAAAGGAAGAAACCTCACCGGGTCTGAATTGAAAGCTACCATCTAAACCTGTTTTAAAGCTTAGTATTTTATTTCCATTACGATCTATTACCAATACCTGAGCCTCTACCGGCTCCCCTTTCATATTCTCAATGTGCCCATATACAATATCTCTACGTTCAGGATTAAATTTTAACGCAGTTCCTTCAGATATAGGATTTTGCAAATAATCACGCCAGCCGTGTGTGAGCATTATTAAATCTAAAGCTTCAGCTCGTTTAGGTTCTTCCTCATCAAAGTAGAATGAAGGCTCTTGAATGCGACCTTTAAGTTCGCTACTCATCAACAGATAACTGTCTATACGATCCTGCTTATCATCGGCTAGTGTAAGCAATGCATTGTCTACAACAGCTAGTGACAGGTTACTACTTAGGGGCTCGCCTGTATCATCTGTAGTTGAGATTTCAAGATTAACTGGTTCACGGGGGAGGTAGTTCTCCTTATCTGGAGTAAGTCGTATTTGTAATGCCTTATCTGCATTTATAAATACCAGACGCTCACTCAGTATTATCCCTGCCCCATCCTGTAATTGCAACTTTACAATCCCTCTTACCAGATCTTTTATAGAAAATGTAACTGGTGTAATTCCTTCTGACAAAGTGACTGGCTTCGTTTTTAATTCGCGCTGTGTAGCATCTACAAGTACGAGCTTCCCCTGTCGTTTAGAGCTCGTAAATACTTCAATTGTTAAAGCCCCTTCATTTTGATCTAACACCCGCAGCTGCGCTCCCATTAAAGCAGCTTTAGGCAATGCATATAGGGAGTCAGACTCAAAGGGTTGGGTGATTTGTGCGAAATACTGCTTATTCACTTCCGGTTTAAGCATCAGACTTCCCATACCATCGTGAAAACTACTAAATGGTAGTACTTCTTTCCCTGAATCATCTACAATTCTACCACTCACATCTGCTGGTCTGCCATAAGGATCCAGTGCTTTAAAAGCTACCCGGTTGTTAGCTCCCATAAGAAGCTTACCGCCCTCGGGCATAAATTGCAGATCCAGCTTGTCTAGTAATACAGGTACACTTCGGGATATAGATTCGGTATTACCCAAATGGGTCGCCTTTACAACCAACACCGCATCAACAGTATTGAGATCTTCAGGAAGCTTAAATCGTATTTTTTGTGTTCCATCAGATAGGGTTTTTAAGTTCTGCCTGGCAGTCTCTCGACCATCTAAATATAAAGTAGCTACAATAGCAGCGTTACCTAATGGCTTATTGTTAAGGTCTTCAACTTTATAATCGGCACTCAACTCACTTCCCTTACCATAACTTTCCCGGTCAAAATCAAGACTTACTAAAAGCTGAGGAACTACAACCTTTTGCACGGTTAGTTCTTTAGTAAAGAATGATTCGTCACCCTGATTGCGCATATATTGACTGTAACTGCGTAAAGTATAAATTCCGCCTACCCAATCCTTTTTAAGCTGAAAATCGCCAAATGCATAGCCCAAATCAAGGTAATAGCGTTTAGTTTGAACAACATTTCCCGCAGGCGAAATCAATTCGGTTACAAGCACATCACTTATTCCTGAAGGCATGTTTGCCTCGTCAACCGCATAGGTTTTAAACCAGATGGTTTCTCCCGGAAAATAAAACGGTCGGTCTGTTTGTGTGTACATTTTTTCGACTTTGTGAAACTTCTGAGCGTAGCTAATGGCAGTATTGCTCAGGATTGTTAGTAAAAAAACAAACTTCAATATGGAGATATACGTACGCATTAGATTTTAAAATTTAGTTGAAGTCCAACTTCGGCCGCCAGAGGCATATTAAAGTAATTGAGCGCATTACCAGCAAGGTTTCCAAACAAACTGCCGTAAGGATTCGCTCCCCGATACCCAGTACTATTCCAGAGGTTATGACCGTATATGCTAATACTCAAATCCCTAAAGAAATTTTCAGAATGCCTTTGAAACTGATAGGTGAGGCTTACATTCTGAAGATTCAAAAAGCTGGCATCTTCCAGATTTGCTTCAGCAACACCCGCATACCCATAACGCACCCACAAGTTCGTATCAACCGGGGCATTGCGAGAGGCAAAAGCTACTGCCTGGGTGTTAGGAGAGCCATCTGTAGCGATACCATCAAAAACATAATTGGTTATCCCCCTATTTTGTGCAGATTCCTGAGACGTCCCAAAATAATTGAGTACCTGCTGTGTACCGTTCCACACATCGCCGCCTTGTTGCCAGTCTAATTTAAAATTGAGTAATAACTTTCCGAACCTGAATGTATTGGTCCAGCCCAAATTAAAGTCTGGAATAGGATCTCCTAAAATTTGAGGTTCAGGATCAGCGATTGGAAACCCATCTGCACCTATCTGTAAATTACCCTGTGCATCTCTCAAATATGCAGAACCATACAGAACCCCTACCGGCTGCCCGGCAATTAAATTTTGTGAAATTTCCTCAAAACCAGCTACAGGTATTCTGTCTGCACCAGTTCTTCCTAAATTGAGCACTACAGGATTGCGCGTACTAAAACTAATAGCAGTGGTATAATTGAAATCTGCAGAGTCATAGTAATTGGAACCGGTATTCAACTCTATACTGGCTTCAAAACCTCGATCTCGTAGTGTAGCGGTGTTTTGTAGCTGCCAGTTATTAGCTTGCATTACAGGAAATATTGCATTTTCAGTTCTCGTACTGTAATAATTAAAGCCTAACTCTACCCGATTCCATAGTTGTACTCCTAGACTGAAATCAAAACCAGAAATCTCTTCAAGCGACAGCCCGGAATTATTAAATAAATCGGCATTGGTGGTGTATTGTTGACTTCGGGCTAATTGCAGATTTACACTATTGTATCCATAATTTTGGAAATACAAAGATTGATCCCTTACATTTTTACTGTATGCTATAGAAACATTTAATGTTCTTAAAAAATTACTGTAAAACAATTGTCCCAATTTTGCATTTAACGTTACATCAGGAAGCCACAACTTACTACCCTGTAGCGAACTCGTAAAAAGCTTATGCTGCAAACTTAAACTCAGGTCAAAATCATCAAAATTAGCATCCGCCTGTAGATTATTTAAAAACTGAAATGTAGATTTATTTATATCTTCATTACGTTCTCGGGTATTATTTCCCGCTTCCTGAAAATCAAAATCCAGCGTACTATAAGCATATTGAAATGTGGAGGATGGACTAAAAATTAGAAAATCGGTAATTTCCAAATCAGTCCAGCTGGCCCTTGCTTCGGTATTTAAATTTTGATTTTCAAATCTTTTGAAGCTACTAAAACCCTGACTAAATCCTGCCGTGCCCGGTGGAAGCCCTACCTCCTGCTCCTCCTTAGCGCTATCAAAATGTGCTTTTAAATTTAACCTGAATTGCGCTCCTACATAACTGGCATTTCCCTGAAAATTAAATGCTTGTTGCTTTAGCTGATTATGGTTGTTTTGCAATAACCAATAGGGATTGTTGTAATTACCCGGACTAAAACTGCGTTGGGTACTATCATCAAAACGATTGCCCTGATTATTAGAAAATGAAGGCGGAGTAATCAAATTACTGAAATAGACCTGATTATGAAGTGCATTGATGTTGGCATTACCAGTTTTGGAAGAGCTTAAACCGGTTTGTAGTGTGTATTTGATAGGATTTTTATTATTCTGAAAACCAATATTAAACCGATTATAAACCTGTTTATCCTGATCAAAAAGATCTTTCTGATTTCCGTTTGCGAAATCTATATCCAATTGATAGACATCGTAAAAAGCGGCTAGCTTTAGTGTTGTCGAAGTATTAAAACCGGTATTAAAAAGTGAACTGGCGTAAGGAGCCACAGACTTACCAGACCCCATACCCTGGGGGACCGCCATTCCGTTTACGTCATAACGATAATTTGAATCATCATATACCAAAGTATTAAGTAGCGGACCATAGCTAAAAAATTCGCCTGTTTCGGGACCACGATAGACCAGATCACCATCAGCAGGTCTTCCCTGAGCAAAACTCTTCTGAGTTAAGGGCAAATTACGTTCAGGTACATATTGAAAACCCGATCGCTGACTAAGGGCAATTTCAAAAAAGGCATTATCAGCATAGGTTTCAATCTTAATAATACTATCGTTTCTGCTTATATCTTTAATTTGATTGAAATTAAAATATTCTCGATTCACTTTATAAGTTAGTGGTGATGAATCTAAATTTTGAATACTCTTAAATGATGGATTACTTCTTTTTAATGCCTGCTCATAAGCTTTATTTTTAATGGGTTTTACCGCTACTCGCATAGCGCTCACTTCAAGATCACTGTTTTTAAACATAGCAGCAGTAACCTCAACCTCTCGCGTAGTATAGCCCACGTAGGTGATGACCAAAATATCTCCTACTTCACAGTTTATGGAGTACTCCCCGTCAAAATTGGTTTGAACACCATTACGAGTGCCTTTAACCTGAATATATGCTCCAGGTAAAGGTTGGCCATCATTATCCAGAAGTATTCCTTTGAGCGTTCCTTCTTGCGCAAAACCCGTAGTTGCTACAAGCAACAAAAAGCCTAGCAGGTATTTAATATGTATCATGTAAAAAAGCTAACAGACTGTAGGGAAGGTCTTAAAAGGATAAATTAGTAAAAAATAAAATAGTAATTAATAGCTGATATCTGCTTAATTTGTAATGATCTAAAAATCAATATGCTAATATCAAAAATAATTGCACAGGCAATCTCATTCTTAAGGAAATCCCTATAATTTAAACTAAAATAATCCGGTTAAAACAACTAAAAAGAGGAAATCAACTCCCATTCAGGATGTATTTAGAAATCCCTTACAACCCCAACTCGTTAAAGCTACCAGATACCAACACTAACTCCCCATCCTTAATCTGAAGTTTTACAAAACCTGTTTTACGAGGTCCTACCTTATCGGCACTGTTGTGTGTATGCAACACATAGCCTAAAGTCGCATCTGGAAGAACAACTAAATCCCCGTGGCCAATCCCCGGCTTAGCTGTTAATGCCGTACTGATGATGGGATTACCTTCAAATTTTGTCCAGGGACCCAGCGGACTTGCTGATGTGGCGTAACCCACCGCATAATCGGGATTTCGAAAATCGTTGGCAGAATAGATGAGGTAGTACAGGTTGTTATGCTTAAACACCGTAGGACCTTCTGAAACACTCCAGTCACTATCCCAGGTATTTTCCCAGCCGGTTTCCGCGTGTAAACATTCTTGTAGTGTTTCCTCCTTAATTTGTTTAAGATCAGGTGTAAGCTCAGCCACAAAGATGCGGTTACCTTCCTGCAAGCGCACGTGATATAAATACGCTTTTCCATTATCAAAAAATACAAAAGGATCAATCTGCTTTACCGGAGCTTCTAATGCCTTTCCTTCATTTTTAAAAGGCCCTAACGGACTCGTGGCTGTAGCAATAGCAATCTGCTCATCTGCGGTATAAGCCATATAATAGGTGTCCTGATGCTTAAAAATCTGTGGTGCCCAAAAAGCTTTAGTTCCAAAACCAGCTCCCTTTTTAAATGCATAGCCGTCAGCATTACCTACAGGTCCAGACCAGTGTTGCAAATCGGTAGAAGTATATACTAAAAATCCGGCTCCTGCTATGGAATTATCCCCCTTTGTCCCATACAAATAATAGGTTCCATCTTCTTCAAATAGGGTGGGATCTGCCAGTAAAATTGGAGTTTGAGAAGTTTGAGCTTTTAAATTAACAAAGCATGGTAATATTATAATAATAGCAAATCGAAGAAATACAGACATCTGGAGTTTATTTGAAATTATACACTTGGGGAGTAGGGTAAAGTTAAGATACTTCAATCGTGTTTGAAATCAGTTTGTACCTAAGTTTGTGCGCGATTGTATCGCGTACCGTGAATTTCGCCTCATCCCCAGCCCTTCTCCTGCAGGAGAAGGGAGCTCTTGTTTTTTTGATATAAAAATCAAGAACTAAGAATTTTATTCTTTGGCTCTCTTTTTCTTCAGTATAGCAAGGAGTTGCCGTTAAGAATTTTCGAAGCCTTGGAGAAAATTTAGGGAACTTCTTGCGGTTTTGCCTGATAAGGCAAAAATACCTAAGAAATGTACCTAGCAAGATTATAATTAAAAATCCTGAATTATTAAAGGCACATTCAATCTGACCAAAACCAATAAGCAATTCAGATTAAAAAGGCTCCTTTCTTTTGGTTCGTTTTCTTTGGAGAAGCAAACCGAGGCACGAGGTTCACGAGCTCCAAAACCAATAAGCGACAGCGAGCTAAATCGACGATAGGAGATTCACGAGCTCCAAAACCAACAAGCATCAGCTATCCAAAAAAGCAGAGAAATATCCAAAAACAAAAAACCTTCCCGATGTTGGGAAGGTTTTATACTTAAAATTATAGTTCGGTTTAAAACCACAATCCATATTTCAATTTAAAACCAAAGGAAAGGTTTTTAACCTCGGTAAGATTGGCGGTAGAAGTTGTCAAAACACTATTACCGGTAAAGTTTACTTCCGTTGCTGCATTATAATCAACCAGACGGTTTGTAGTAACATCATCAAAGATATTGGTCAAACCGTAATCCAGGTAAACACTTATATAAGCCGGACTGGTACCTGTCACCGGGATTTTTAAACCTGTTTCCAAACTTAGCATTACATTGGTTTTTAATTCTAATACATCATCACTCCAGCTATAGCTTCCAAAGTCACCAAAACCAGCAAATCGGGGTGCCTCAAGCAACACATCATATTGCTCATAATATCCGGCAGTACTTAGTTGTGCAGCTTGTGCTTCATATTCACTAGATACCAGCACACCTACCTTCACCCCTGCCGAAGCAAAAAAGCGGGCAGTACCGCTACTTTCATATTGAAGTAACAGCGGTATTTGGATATAGCTCGCTTTCTGAGTTTCCCGGTAATCGGTAAACTGATAACGGAATTCGAAATTCTCATTTTCAGAATCCTGAGTATCATAAGCACCCGTAATCCGGTCAAGTTTTGCGTGACCACTATAGTTCTGTAAAGCCACTCCGGTTCTTAAACTCCATTGTGCTGAAAGATAGCGACCGTATTCAATACCAAATCCTACCCCGTTATCAAGAGCCGAAGTATTGTCTACTCCTTCATATTCCAGAATGGAAACAGGTCCGTTGACGTGAAGCAACAGTTCATTGCGCTGTTGTGCAATCCCGGAAAAACTTCCCAAAAGGATTATTGTAAGAACTAGGCAGAAACGATATGCTGTTGCTCGATTATTATTTAAAAATCTCATCAGTCTTTGGTTGTTTAATGAACAATAAATTGAACGGTTTGCGTTTGTTTGTTGGTTTTACAAACCAGTACATATACTCCGGCTTGAATACCTGCTGGCATCTGTATTGCAGATTTTGCACTGCTGGTATAGAAGGTTTCGATTAAGGTACCTTGTAAACTGAAGATAGAAATCTTCATATCTTTCAGTTCGTCTGCATCAAAATCTGCATATAAGGTAGCTGTTGAATTGGCCTGAACCGGGTTGGGTGCCAGCTGTATTTTGCCAGTAGCTTCCAACTCAATATTGAAGGCGCATGTGCTTAATACATCTCCGTTTTCCAGAATCATTTCTACACGGTAAGAAGCTAAAGGATCTAATTGATCTGTTAACTCATCTCCTTCTGAGAAATACTGACCATTACCTACCATTAGATCGTTTTTATACCATCTGTAACCCACAAAGCGATAGCCTCCATTGGTTGACGGATTGTTGTTGACCAAAAGCGTATTGTTAAACTTCTGCACTACAATCTCTTCAAACAGGAAGCGCTTGTTGATCTCAATCGTATAGTTCTGGGTGTTGGTACCATCCTGAGAAGTAATGGTAAACGTAGTACGGTAGATACCCGGAGCCGGTACAGCTATACTAAAGTTTTTGCCCATCGTACTCTGTGCATTGGCTTCCGTAATAAAGCTCACATCCAGACTTTGAACATCTGCACCACATTCCATCACATAAGTAATCAGACTGCCTGGATTCAGGTATTCCTGCTCACCAATAGTCAGACTGTGTACACTGGCATCAGAACTGGTAATATTTAGCTCTTGTGAAACAGGCGTAGCCGGTAAATAGTTTTGATTACCCACCTGTGATGCAGTTATGATAATACTACCCGATTGCACCAGACTTACAAATCCACCTTCAGTCACCATAGCTGCAGGAACATCTGTGTTATAAGAATAAGTGTAGGTCACTGGTAAACCGGAAGATGCAGTTGCCTGTAACTGAAAATCTGCATCGGTCTCCAGATTAAGTACCGGTAAAGCTTCAAAAGTTATGGTTTGTGAAGCCTGAGTTATTGTCAAAATACCGTCTGTATAAGCTATCGTATAATTTGGTGATGTATAGCCAGAAGCAGTTATGATATAGCTTGCTACATCTTCGCCAGGTTCACGGCTAAAGCTCAGGCTTCCACCTAGAGCAGCTTCCGTATCTCCATTTACAAAACCAGCATAACTTACGGTAAAGGCAGGATCTGCCTCCCCGTAAATCTTGGTCTTGTTATCTGCAGTTACCATAAGATCTGCCGGGGTAATTTCTAAAGCTCCTGTTGCATAGCTAATGCTATAGTTAGCCGAAGTAAGACCTGCAGGTGTAATTAAGTAACTGCCTACGTTTTCTCCAGGCTCGCGGCTAGAGCTTAGACTTCCGCCTAAAGCAGCCTCGGTATCTCCAGTTACAAAGCCTGAATAGCTTGCAGTGAAAGCAGGATCAGCTTCCCCATAAACTTTAGTCTTATTTTCTGCTGTTACCAGTAAATCGGCTGGAGTAATGCTAAAATTAGATGGAATAAAATTAATAGTATAATTGCCTCCTGCATCTAAAGTCCCCTGGTTGATTGGGTAGATCCCCACATCTTCTCCCGGGGTTCTGCTCAAACTGCCTGTAATTACAGAGGCAGGATCTCCATTCTTAAGACCGGAAGCTATATAATTTAATTCCGGATCCGGATCTCCATACACCTTACTGAGAGCTGGAGCTGCAGATATGTTTAAAGTAGCCGGAGTTATCTCAAAGTCTGCACCGGTAAAGTTTATCGTATAATTAGGCCCAGCATCAAGCGTTCCCAGATTTATACTATAAGTACCCACATTTGAACCAGGTTCGCGACTAAGAACTCCTGTTAAAACAGAAGTATCATCACCACCTTCAAAGCCAGTGGCTGTAAAGCTAAATACAGGATCTAAATCTCCATAAACCTTACTTTGACCTGCAATTACGGTGACATCAAGCTGTTTTGGAATAACCACGATAGTTACAGCAATAGTCACCTGAGATGGATTTCCACTCGCATCGGTAACGGTATAGGTAACGTTATTCAAGCCTTCATCATTACGATCAAAAATCGTTTTGCTCAATACCTGAGACTGAATTCCACAATTATCGGTTGAGCCTTCATCTATCATAGCGGTAGTAAGAGCTACCGTTTCAAAAGCTCCAACATTAAGTGTGATTACAGATTTAGCTACAATAGTTGGATTTATCAAATCAACTACCTGTACCGTTGTCGTTGAAACAGCCTTATTCCCTGCGATATCTGTAGCTGTAACCTGCACGGTATTAGCACCCGTATCTGAACAATCAAATTGGGTTTGATCAATACTAAGCTGTATAGCAGTAGATACTGTAAAATCATCGGTTACCGGCGTTGCCAGAAGATCTGAAGCTGTGATTACAGGTGTAATCCCGTTAGCATCTAATTGCAGGGAAAGACCGGCAATCAAACTTAGATTCGGTGCCAGATTATCGAATGTAACGGTCAGTGCAGGCGAACTTAAACTGGTATTTCCGGCTACGTCGGTCGCTGTTGCAGTAATCGTATGAATACCTGCTGTCATAGCTGTTGATGCTGTAAAAGACCAATTTCCACCAGCGTCTGCTGTAGCAGTTCCCAAAGCGCCCATTAAATCACTGGTTAGTGCAACCTCTGCAAATGCTTCAGCCGTACCGCTTAAAGCAGGCATCAGGTCATTAGTTATATTATCAGTTGTACTTAGCCCGGTATCACTGGCTGCAGCAAGGTCTGTTGCACCAGGTGTGGCAGGCGGAGTAACATCGATCTCTACGCTTAGCGCTGCTGATGCTGCACTCTCATTTCCTGCTGCATCAAGCACCGTGGCGGTAATACTGTTAGTATTTTCTGCAAGGGCTATTGTAGGGGTAATAGACCAGTTTCCAATTGCATCTGTAGTACCACTTCCTATTTGTGTACTTCCATTATACAGTCGCACTTCACTATTGGCTGCTGCAGTGCCCACAAAGATAGGCAGGGTAATAGAAGTCAGGTTATCAGTATCACTGGTTCCTGTATCGCTGGCTGCTGTAAGGTCGGGAGTTCCCGGGGCTGCAGGCGGTGTTTTATCAAGGGTTGCCGGAGCACCTGAAACCAAAATTCCTTCGTTACCAGCAACATCGGTGATCGAAACTGCAATAGAGACCGTTCCTTCAGAAAAAGAACTCAAATCGACTCCTATCTGCTCATCAATACTTGACGCCGTTATCCGGTTTGTGTACATATCTGGAGTTAATACTACTAGTACCTCATAATAAATAGTAGCTCCAATTTCTCCCCCATACACGGTGAAGGTGGCATTTGGTGCTTCACTGGCACTGATTAATTGATCATCCCAGGCAACACTATAGCCACTTGGTGCCAAAGTATCTTTAATAATGGTAGTAGATACCGTTGCACCGGTATTACCTGCCGCATCTACCAGATAAATACTTAAGGTAAGCGTACCATCTGCTAAGCCTGAAAGGTCATAACCTACACCCCCATTTGTAAAATTCTGATTAGCGGTGGTCACTGTTTGAGACCCTGTTACCGGAGTACCTCCTGCACTGCTGCTAATGCTGAAATACAATATAGTACCCGGTTCTAAAGAACTACCTTGAAAAGAAACAGCTGATTGATTACTGCTATTTACATATGGGTCTGTATCAAAACTTACACCATATCCTGATGGTGCCACCGTATCTACCAGTACACCAGCTGTAGACCCCACACTATTAAGCGTTAAGTTGGCATCAATACCGGTGGTACTTTGAATAGTACCGCCGTAAAGCGATAAACCGGTTATTTCAATACCGTCCACATCAAAATCTCCAGATACAACAGTGTAACGAAACACGAGTGCAGTACTCCCACTGCCAGCCAGATATGTCGCAGTTCGGTTAACTCCTCCAATGTTTAGGATAAGTCCGGGAGTTCCACCGGAAGTTTTGACAACTACAGCCTCAGAAAAGTTTACTACAAAATCCAGGTTCTGCCCTGCACTGTAAGAACCATTTGCAGGCACACTTACTGAACTGATTGAAGGAATCGTAATTACATCAATATTAATACTTCCAAATGAAACCAAATTTCCTCCACCGGTACCGGTATTTCCATTATCATTAGCAGAAAGGCTTAGGCTTGCTGCATTATCACCGGTAGCCCCGGGCGCGCTGGTATATCTTATACTTGAAGACGTATTTAAAAAGTTTTCAATAGCAGCAGCAGACCCTTCCAAAGTCATAGTACCGGGAATAGGATAACTAACTGCAACAGCAGCTGTACTGGTTGCAGACAGAGTTCCTCCTGAAACCAACAGGCTTAAGGTGACGGTTCCTGAGCCGGAATCCACATCTCCAAAAGTTGCTGCAGAAAGATCAATATTACTTGCAATTCCACCCAGTACCGTAATATCGGTTGGCAGGCCAGTTAAAGTAGGGTCGTCGTTTACAGGAGTAATATTGATATTAAATGTTCCCAGAGTTACATTTGTGCCTCCGCCAGCTCCAGTATTTCCATTATCATTGGCTTCCAGAGTTACCAAAGCTGCATTGGCACCTGCAACATTTTCCGCAGGATTATATACAATATTTGAATTAATACTGATATAAGCTTCAATTGCAGATTGAACACCCGTGATAGAAATAATAGAAGTAGCATTCCCTGTTAGGCTTACTGGTATACCTCCGGGGTTAGCCAGGGAAAAGGTTCCGCTTGTAGTCGAAACATATAATACCACCTGCCCAGACCCTGCATCAACGTCTGAAAAAGTACCTGAAGACAAAGCATTATTTAAAGAACTGTAATTAGCATCTTCTAGTACGGTAATCGATGTGGGCAATCCGGTAAAAACCGGAGCATCATTTACTGCAGCGATATCAAAGGTCACACTGGCAGTATTAGAATCTGTTATCCCATCATTAGCCACAAATGTGATGGTACCGGCTGAGCTTCCATTCAGATTTTGATTTGAAGTAAAGCTGGCTGCATCAAGGGCAGTATTTAAATCAGTAAGAGTTCCCGAAGCGGTAAAGCTTGCGCTCCCATTACCCGAACCACCAAAACTGATTCCTGTAGTCCCCAGGCTTAGCGTTCCACCGGTTATAGTAAAGTTTAGCGTGAGATTATCCCCATCTGCATCTGCTACCTCAATAGCATCCGGAAGTGCATAGGGCACATCCTCCTGCACTCCGGTAATACCTGGTGCAGTTGCCACAGGTGCTTCATTAGACCCTCCCAGTGTAGCCTGTACATCCCCGGTTAATACTTCAACCGCGTTACATAAACCTGTCGTTGTTCCAATATTTTCTTCCCAAGTTCCTAAGGTAAGATCAGGAGGATTAGGCGTAGATGCAGAAGAGTTGTAATACAATACATAGGAAGTTGTAAAATCTGCATCACCATCATCTGCAAGTATTTCCCAGCGAGCCTCAACAGCATTATAGGCTATTCTAAATTCGCAGACACCAAGACCGGTACAGGGTTGATCCCCTGTAATCGGATTGGTTTGATAATAATTCCTTCCGGTTGCATCTACTCCTTCCAGGAGGAGCGTAAAATCCTGATCGTTTGTAAACGCATCACAGGTATTTAATGTAATCTGAGCGTTGCCGGTAAAACTTCCCAATAAAAGAGAAAATAGTCCGATTAAGTAGAGTTGTTTCATAAGCTTAACTTCTTGATGGAAAAATACCTGCGGTACATATAATATAATTCAATCCAATTACCGGTTGTCTGTTATCAAAAGATGTATTAGTACTGGTATTTGGACCCACCACTCCGGGATTCATAGGAACCCGGGTACCTGAAGGTGCATATTCAGGATCATTAGGATGTGAATCGCCGAGGTAATTATTTTGTGGACTGGCCATTGTACCGCTCTCGGTCACCCCATTCACGGGATGTGTATGCGCAGGTAAATTGTTATTGGTAACAGTAACCCGTTCCGTTCCAAATTTTTGACCTAATTGATAATTACTAAGGCCTGGTCCCTGCCCCTTATGCACAGGCACTCTACCTCTAAAATCGGGCAGCGCAAATGTGGTGCGGCCATCGCCACCATAGGTGGTACCCAATAAACTAAATAATGCCTGATTACTATTAATAGGGAGAAGCTGACCTTCACAAAACGCCCAGCCTCTGGGAGGAAAATTTCCGGCAAACATGCGAATCTCCCCTAAAAATGGCTGATCCTGAGCTTTTACTTCTATGCTACCTAAAAAGCATAGTATGATGATAGGAATACAAATAATATTTTTCATAATTAACTTCTTGAAGGGTAAGTACCGAATAAACAAATAATATAGCGCACACCTAGAGAAGGCTGGCGGTTTTCTACCGACTCAGAAGTCGTTTGATTAGTACCTATAACTCCGCTATTCATAGGCACTATGGTTCCGCTTTGTGCATATTCAGGGTCAAGAGGCATGGTGTAAGCCGGGTAACTACCCTGTGGAGAAGAGACAGTACCAGTTTCTGATACTCCATACGCCTGATGGGTATGACCGGGTATTTGATTGGCATTGAGTGTAGTTGACTCACTACCTGCATTTTGCCCAAGTCTAACTTCAGTAAGACCAGGCCCCGTACCGGGATGAACAGGAACACGCCCTCTCAAATCGGGTAAGGCAAATGTGGTACGACCATCTCCACCGTAGGTTGTGCCTATTATAGAAAATAAAGCTGTATTGGTACTTATAGGTAGAAGCTGACCTTCACAAAAAGCCCAGTCTCTGGGAGCAAAATTTCCACCAAATAAGCGCACTTCACCAATAAAAGGATCCTGAGCATAGGTAACAGACTGAAGCGCTAACACAAAAAATAGCACGAGATAATATTTTTTCATAGGTTGTAGTTTTTAACTGCGTGAAGGAAAAATTCCTTGTATACAAATGATATAAGCTGTAGCCAGAGATGGCTGTCTATTTTCTACAGGCTGGTTAGTAGTGCTATTAGTTCCTAACACCTGAGCATTTAACGGCACCTGAGTTCCAGAATTTGCATATTCAGGATCCAAGACTTTAGTCCCTGCAAAAAAAGCATTTGAGGGAGATGCAGAATTACCATCCTCACCCACTCCATAAAAAGGATGGGTATGTGCAGGTATTTGATTTACGTTAAGCGTATTAGTCTCCACTCCCATCTTCTGACCTGCAGCCACCGGGCTTAAATTAGTACCAGTACCCACATTTACAGCCACTCTACCTCTCAAATCAGGTAAGGCAAATGTGGTGCGACCATCTCCACCGTAGGTTGTGCCTATTATAGAAAATAAAGCTGTATTGCTGCTTATAGGTAGCAGCTGACCTTCACAAAAAGCCCAGCCTCTAGGAGCAAAATTACCTCCGAACATACGTATTTCACCGATATAACCTGTTTGAGCCTGCAGGTAACCGGCGCTAAGTAGAAATACAAAAAATAGATAACGTAGTTTTTGTTTCATAATGTTTATAATTAAGTATTTGTTGTTTGATATTTAAAAAACAGGAGCACGATTCAAACAGAATCGACCTGTCCTAAACTTTGTTAAGTCAATCTAAAGATATAGCGTTTATTTAATAAAGCATTAACAAAATAACCTATCAAAAATAAGAAATGAATGGGGTGCATGTTAGGGGCTTTTACCCCTTAATTTGAAAGCATTAAAAAATAATTTCAGGTAGTATCCATAAATTAAAATAATTTGACGATTAGAATTAAAAACAACTGACGTATAGATCATTTCTATTAAAAATCAATTCTCAAAGCATTTTAAACTCGTAATTCTTTGTAATCGGAAAACAGCATTTTCCAGTCAGGCTAAAGGCCTATAAAAAAACGGGATTTTTCCGGTATCCGGCGTATTTACTTTTTTGATACTTTAGATTTAAAATTAACAAGGTCTTAACGGTATCATCAGCTCAAGAAACTACGGTTATCCTTAAAGACCCTGTTAAGCGAATTACGAGTACATCGGCTAATTATTTTATACTAATGGCAAAGAATGAAAATCCTAAAGCCCCTTCTACCCCTCCTATCCTGTACACCGATGCAGACCTGATGGCTTTGTTTAAAGTCACCGCTTCCTGCCTGTATCGCTGGCGCCGTCAACAGGAGATTCCGTTTATTAAAGTGGGGAATTGTGTATATTATTCCAGTGCAGAAATTGAGATGTTGCTACTGCATAAAATTAAAATGAGTAGAGAAAAATAATAGGGTTGTTTAATGACAATCTCAGGATTGTGCGCGATTGTATTGCGTAACCTAATTTTTATTTACTTACCCAGTTTGTGCGCGATTGTAGCGCTTACTTAATTTTCTATAACACACGAGTGTCACACTGAGCGCAGTCGAAGTGCTAACTTGAAAGATGATTTTTCACCTCATCCCCAGCCCTTCTCCTGCAGGAGAAGGGAGCTTGATCTTTAATTCTTTGAAGAATTAAGTGATAAATTATCAATCCCGGAGGGTAAAACGAATCTCAATCCCTCGGTTCAGAATAGACGCGGGAAGCTCCGAAGGACAGGAGCGAGAGCGACGCGGAGCTGACAAGGCGGTTTTCGCCCTCGAGGCGAAAAATTCCTAAGCGAGGGACTCTTTTCTTTTGGTAAGCCTGTCCTGAGCGATAGTCGAAGGATTTCTTTGGAGAAGCAAATCGACGATAGGAGATTCACGAGCTCCAAAACCAATAAGCGACAGCGAGCTAAAGAAAATGAACATAAAATTCTATAGAAACTAATATACCCAAACCAAGTTACCGGTTCACGAATTCTATAACTAATAAGCGACAGCCAGTTAAAGAAAATGAACAAAACAATCCATAGAAACTTAGCCAATTTAAAATTAAGGTTCTTTACTTCTAGGTATATTCCCTTTCTTTTGCCTTGATGCAAAAGAAACAAAAAATCAAGGCTTCCCAGTTTGTGCGCGATTGTATCGCGTATCCTATTTTTATTTATAAACGAGTGTCACACGGAGCGCAGTCGAAGTGCTAACTTAAAAGATGATTTTGACCTCATCCCCAACTCTTCTCTTGCAGGAAAAGGGAGTTTATAATTGGAATCTATAAAATACTGGATCTAAAATTATAATTCCTTAGTCTTCTTTTTCATCAGTATAGCAAGAAGTTCCCGTTAAGAATTTTTTAAGCCGACAGGCAGAACGAGAGAACTACAAATAAAGGCAAGTATCTATAACTTCCAATTTACTTGTGAGGCTTTAATTTTTTATTATTTTCGCTAATATAAAATACCGCAGAATGTACTTTCTGTAAAATTCTATTCATTTATAAACCCCACATTAATGTTTAAACGTATTTCTCAGGTATTGCTTACAACAGTATCTATTCTTATTTTTTCCTGTCAGAATGATGACCAGCTTTCACAATCAGATTATGCTATTGAATCTGATGCTGATTTTCAAATCATCAGTTACCATCCTAACGGCTGGATTATGGAAGGAAAAACTATATACAACTCGGGTTCAACAAGCCGTACCACGGCCGAATTTGAGTACCATCAAAATGGCTATATAAAATCTGTAAGACGCTATAGCCCGCTCCCTTCTGATCACCTGTTTATGGAAGTGAGCCGTAATGAAGATAACCAGCCTTTATGGGCTAAGTACTACACTCCTGAAGGAAGTGTATGGTATGAAACTCAATATGAAAATGGTCTGCCAGCAGTTAAAAAATACTCTAGTGAAGCAGGTGTAGCTGTTCATACCTTCTCTTCAGGTGTGCTGAAAACTATTGAATTTACTTCGACTGATACCCGCAACAAGACTCATATTACCTATGATCAAAATGCCGGAACCCGAACGCTAACGATTACCAGTGATAGTAAAAAGATTCTTGAAGAAACCTATCCTATAGCAGAGCAGGTGGGTATGGGTTTTTACTCCAAGAATTTTGTTCCTGTTGCTGCTGCGTTTGATCAGCCTGAAACAGTATACAGAGATCAAAACTGGGGTAAATCCCTTTTGTCATCTACTAATTGGGAATACGAACTGAATGCTTTTAACGAGCTTATATATCCCGAGCCAGGAGGTTTTAAAACGTTTAATCTGGAGCTTGCTGTAAGCAACCCTATGTACCAATCTATAATTGAACAATATCCCGTTACCGAAAATGGTGTGTTACTAGCCGGTGGATACGATCTCGAAGCATTTGAGGAACTTGATCCAGCCTTTGGTCTTAGTGCTGCTCTCGAAACATTGAAAGAAACAGAAACAGAGCATTTTGATCTCAAATACGGTCAGGAACTAGTCAAAAAAGTTGATTTTGGAAAAAATTATATTCTTATAGGTGCCATCCGAAATTTGCCTACAGATGAAGAAACCGCAGAAAAAATTAAGTCAATTGCTTACAAACGTATGCAGGAAATTCAGGGATATACCTTTGCAATGATGCAGGATAATAAAATCACTTTGATTCAGGGAGAACGAGGCGACGGACTTACCAGCGACGAGCAGACCATGCTAAATAAGGTCTGGTTTGAAGTCAAATTTTTCTCCAACCTGAAACGACATCAGAATGGTATCATTTTAAATTCAGAAGAGGCATATAGAGAAGCTTTGGAAGAAGTCAACAAAGCTGAAATTTCAATAATTCATAAAGCATATTTGCAAATAGCAGCCTATTAATATACACCAGTCAAATACGAATGCGGGAACAGGATTATAAGTCCTTTCCCGCATTTGTATTTAAACTTATCCCTTGCTGTACTTCAAGCACTTACTTCAAATTTAACAACATTTTTATTCCAGGCGATCTTTGAGATCAGAATTAGAGTTTTATTCTTTAGCCTTTTTTTTCTTCAATATTACCCCTGTTTGTGCGCCATTGTATCGCGTACTTTGAGTTTTTGAATTCAAAAAGATATTTATTGTTTATAGAATGTTGCTTTCTTTTTTAGCTCGTGTCATTTGTATTATACGGGAACTCGTGAACCTCGTGCCTCGGTTTGCATCGCCCACCCTTCGACTAAGCTCAGGGCGTGAAAAAGAAACAAAAAACGCTAGGCTTATTTTTACATCCTTGAAAACTACGCAAACCCCTTATCGTGCGGATGGCTAACCGCTGCGCTAGGCCATCCTCCACTGCCCATCGCTCCGGTCTTTGCTTGTTTTACTACAGATGTAAAAAGTAGGCCGTTTCACCTCATCCCCCCGCCCTTCTCCTACAGGAGAAGGGAGCTTGTAATTTGAATCTATGAAATATTGGAACTAAGAATTTTATTCTTTAGTCCACTTTTTCTTCAGTATAGCAAGAAGTTCCCGTTAAAAATTTTCGAAGCCTTGGAGAAAATTTAGGGGGCTTGTTGCGGTTTTGCCCCTTAGGACAAAAACACCTAAGAAATGTGCCTCGCAAGATTACAATCAAGGATCTGAATTATTATAGGCACATTCAATCTGACCAAATTTTAACAATAAACAATTCAGATTAAAAAGGCTCCTTTCTTTTGGTGAGCCTGTCCTGAGCGATAGTCGAAGGATTTCTTTGGAGAAGCAAATCGACGATAGGAGATTCACGAGCTCCAAAACCAATAAGCAACGGCGAGCTAAAGAAAATGAACAAAAGCCCCTACAGTACCTACATCTCAAATCATAACTAAAAAATAACAAACCTACAAACAAATGCAGTTGATTGCAGTCAATTGCACGCGATTGCAGTTAATTGCATTCCATTGCAGTCCTTTTCATACAAATGCAGTCAATTGCATCCAATTGCAGTCGATTGCAGGGTACTGGCAAAAAAGGAGGGGTTTTGTTCGGTATTCGTTCGGTATTTGTTCGGGTGTGGCTCGGGGATGTTGGGGTGCAGATTACAGCTTTTTAAACACCTGTTTTCCCGGGATGCGGACTTTAGCGAAGCACCTACAAACTCGACTAAAAGCAACTCTAGATACGGCTCAAAACACATCGCATAAAAAATCAAATCAACCAGCAGTTCGTTTAGAAAAAACTCCCCATTACCTCAAACCTACTCACTTCTAAAACCTTAAATAACTGAAACGTTTCAAAATATTACGGCTTTCTGTAAGTTACTTTGTGTTAAAAAGTTATTTTTAGGTCGATAAAGCTTAAGTGTTGATTTTGGTGAATACATTTGATTATAAATATCCAGTGAATAAATAGTTCGCAGTTATAAAATCATTACACATAATGAAATTAATTAAGGTAAATTAAAATAATAGTAATAATGGACAATTATAATTTAGATACGGGTAAACGATATATTAAAGATGTATTTGCTCCAGAATGCTTTTATAATATACCTGAATATCAAAGACCATATGTATGGGGCAATGATCAAGTATCAGCACTTTTAGATGATTTAACATCAGCTATTGACAATGATGATAATAAGGAATATTTCCTGGGTTGTATGATTTGGAATACAAAGACAGTACAGGAAAATGAAATCAAATATACTTACCAAGATATTTTAGATGGTCAGCAAAGATTCATTACTTTATTCTTACTACATGGTGTAATTAGAGATCTATCAGATGATAACAGATTAAAGAAGAAAGTTTTAAATCGATTAAGACAGGAAGAAGATGTTTATGATAATGTTCCAGAAAGAAATCGAATTGTATTTGAAATTCGAGATGATAAAGAATTCCTTGATAAATATTTATTGAGGGAAGGAGGCACTGAAGATGAAGATGAATTATACAAACTTGTAGATACAAAAAATGCTTCTACTTCCGTACGAAATATGGCTCAATCAATTTTATCCATGAGAAAATGGTGGGGAAATATTAGTAAAACTTTCAATAACGTTGATGAATATCAAGAATTTATACAGCAGTTCTTTCAATACCTTTCCTCAAAGGTTCTGGTTTTATACTTAGCAACTCCAAATAATTTAGATGATGCATATAATTTATTTACCGTTTTAAATAGTCGTGGTTTACAGTTACAAGTGAGTGATATTTTAAGAGCGCAAAATTTGAGAATAATTTCAGATGACAAAGAACGAAAGAAATATGCTGAAAAATGGACAAGCTTTGAAGATAATATAGGAGAACCATTCTCAAGTTTTGATGATTTTCTATGGTCTTTAGTTTTCATCAATATGAAATACAGAAGTGATGATAATCAGAGTCTACCTAAAGCTTTTGAGTTTATGTGGAAACGAAACATGTTGAAAAAAGGTGTTTCCACTTTCGAATTTGTTGAAAAGTATGTAGGACATTATGAAGCAATAACAAATGGTAGTATCACATCTAAAGAAACAGGATGCTTATTCTCAAATCTTAACATGATTCTTACTACTGTATTCGGTAATCAATATATGACCCCCTTAATGTACTATAGAGAATGCTTTGGAGAATATCGAATAATTGATTTCATTATCAAACTTGACAATTTACTTTCAGTACCATGGTTAACTGGGAAACGAACTTCTCAAACTAGAGTTTTTATAATTTTAAGAAAAATGAATGAATTTAAGGGAAGTAATTATGATAATGCTTCTATTGAGACTGCGGCGGATAAATTTATAGATAGTGAATATTTAAAATATGATTATCAAGATGATAAAGCATCTACAGAGCTTGATATTAATGAATTATTTACAATTTTAGATAATGAAAACTGGGGAAGCTATGCTGGAACAAGAATAAATAAAACAAGATACCTTTTATTAAAACTTGACTTGCTTTTAGGAAGTTTCAATACCAATATGCAATTCAATAAAAATAATTCTTCAGTTGAGCATTTAATACCGCGAAAAATACAAGATACTTCTTGGAATATAGATACCCAAGATCATTCTGAATGGCTTCATCGATTAGGCAACCTTGTTCTAATAGACAGACGTAAAAATGCATCTTTAAGCAACAGACTTTTTAATGAAAAAAAAATACGCTATCAGGGAGCCATCGAAACTAGAGCAAATACAAACTTTGTATTTATGAATAATAATTCTTGGAACATTTTTGCAGTAAAACAAAATCATTATAGAGTAATAGAAATCTTAAAAGACTATTATTTAGGAAATAGCGTCAAGTCTGTTATTGCTATTAAGGATAAAGTATCAAAACATGATAATTCTAAAATAGTTATGCCCTTAAATTAATGATACGTACAAATTGATAAAAATTATAAGTTAAATAAGATTTTACCAATTATAGCTGAATATCAGGAATTTTGTAAGAGTACAAACAGGTATTTCTAAATAATATTTAATATACCAAGGTTTTTAGAAATCAAACATCTTAATTTCAATAACTTATAAAATAAAACGTTTTAAAAAATTACGGCTTTCTGTAAGTTGCTTGTGCTAAAAAACTATTTTTATGAATCAATGTTAAGAATGATAATATTCGGAAATTTTAGTATTTATTAAAACCGTTAATGTTAGGATAATAATATTGTAATCAAGAGGAAAATATTTAATGCAGACAGAAAGATTTAATAAGTTAAGAAAAGCAACTCTCTCGAAAATATTTGAAAAAAAAAAGCTTACAGATGTTTGGAGAAACATTGTTAAAAATCAGCTTAGAAGTCTTGACTTAAAAGACCTTTATGACCATTATGATTTTAACTTCAATATTGAAGAACGAAGTCTTGCTATCAGAAATGAAATTTTAAATGGAACTTTTAAAGTATCACAACCATTAATATATCGTATAGAGAAAAAGTTTGGTGTTTGCCGACATTTAGTTATTCCACAACCAAGTGATGCAGTCGTTTTGCAAACTTTAGTCGAAAACATTTCCGATAAAATCCTATCAAACCAACCATCCGAAAATGCTTTTTACTCAAGAGACAGGCATAACATGGCGTTCCCTCATGAAATAAAAGAGTATGGAATGACTTGGAGACAACAATGGAAAAAACTACAAAAGCAGATTTATCATTTTCAAAATGACAAAGAATTAATAGTTGTTACGGACCTTTCAAACTACTATGATAGTATTGACTTAGACGAGTTAAGAAAAGTTTTTACTAGTTATAGTAAAATTGATGAAGTTTTAATTGATCTCCTTTTTAGGATAATTCAAGAAATTGCTTGGAAACCAGACTATTTACCCTACACTAAACGAGGACTTCCAACAACTAATATTGAAGGAATAAGACTTTTAGCACATTCCTTCCTTTTTGAAGTAGATGACGTAATTAAACAGAAAACGGACAATAGTTTTACTCGATGGATGGATGATATTGTAATTGGAGTTAACACAAAAAAAGAAGCAATAGAAACTATAAGTTCTGTATCTGATATGCTTAAAACTAGAGGTCTTGCTCTAAATCTTGCGAAGACAGACATTTATGATGAGGAACAGGGCTTTTATCACTTTCAAATAGATGACAACAGATATATTGACAACATTGAAAAGACAAAAAAAACTGATTCTGACTATAGGAGCGTTTGCTCGGAATTACATAAAAGATTTAAAAAACACTTTAAAGATACAGGGGCAAAATACTGGGATAAAATTGCAAAAAGATATATAACTACATACAGTAAACTACACTCTAAATCACTTTTGCCAATATTAACCGAAAAATATATTGACCATCCTGGACTAAGAAGTCATTTACTAATGTATTTATCAAATATTGGTTATCTTAAAAAATCTTCTGAAGTTGTAATTGAAATTCTAGATATGATTGATATTTTCGATGATCTATCCCTTTACCAATTGTGCAACCTCGTTACTAATTGGGAAATTCCAGTAAACGATAAATCCAAGGATTTTTTAAGAAGGTTTGAGGGAAAAATTACAGCCTTCTCATTTAAACGTACATTGCCATCAGATTTTTATTGTTTATTATGGTTCAAAGCAAAATATAATCATCCAGAAGATTTATACAGATTTATAGATAAGTATAAAAACTTATGGCAGACGGACACATTTCTAAGAAGACAAGTAACCGCAATTTTGTCTAGACTTCTAATTTCAAATAATGTTAAAGTTGAAAAATTACTTTATAATCAGATTTCGTCAGGAATTACCAATACAGTAACATTAGCAAATCAAATTTTGAATTTTTCAGAATTAGGCAGTACTAATAGCCGATTGAATTTTTACTTATTTCCTCAAAACAAACAAAAACCTTATCCACTCTCTAAATTTTTAGTTCTATGTTCAGTTTTGAATTCTGAAAAAATAAGAACAAATAACGTAATTAAAAAAAGGGTTAAAGAAAGTATTTCCGATCCTTATTATTTAAGATGGTTAGATGTACAGTATAATATAAATTAAAATAGTCAGCTTAATTAACGATTTTAACACTTGACTTGTATAGGTTTATTGTGCCTTGTAAGCAAACTACTTTCTCCCTTTTCTCAAAAAACACCTATCTTACACTTTGGTAAACCTTTAATCATAAGCATATTAAGACTACAGGTGTGAATCAAAAAATACGTATTCTGGTATGGGTGGTTGTTTTGGGCTGTTTGAGTATCGCAAAGGCTCAGCAAACCCATGTGATCGATACGCTGTATCCCGTACACAGTCTTGATTATGCCTTAGCCGTCTATCCCGATTCTACCCATAGCTTAAGCCCTGAGATTCTTCTTGACAATCCGCCCACAGACTATTTAAAAGGAGATGCCTTACCCAGATACCTGGAAGTAGGCAACACCTATTGGGGCAAGCTTAAACTAGAGGCCAAACAACCCCTTAGCGGCTGGGCACTCCACTTTGAAGATAAGATGATCGGTCCGCCTGCCTGGGCTAAAAGCAATGGCAAGGTAGATGTGTATGCCTATGCCGGTGACCGGCTTATTTTTCATCAAAAGACAGGCTTAAGTTATCCCAAAGCAGAACGCAGTTTTCAGGAGTCGCTGGCGTATAACCGCATTTCACTGGCAGAACTGCCGTTTAATACACCCGTCACCCTTTTAATACAGGTGCAGGGTAATGCGATGGGCTACCCGCCCTATTTTAATTTGACTGCCCGCCACCCGCAACAGGCCTATTACCACGAGTTTAATCAACCCCAACATACCTTCAATGTGTTTTTGTTTGGGGTGACCTTTATTATTTTCCTGTATCACCTGCTTCAGTTTTTCTACCTGCGCGAACGCATTTATCTGTGGTTTTCGCTTTGGTTATTCTTCTGTAATCTTACGCAGGGTATGACCAGCGGCCTTATACTCAACACTACCTCAAATGGCTTGTATATGCTGTGGCTGGTAATTGCCACGAGTATATTTTACAGCTATTGGTTTTTCGGCAGAGCCTTTGTCAACGCAAAAGAAAAATTCCCGAAGCTCGATAAGATGATGCTGGGTCTGGCGCTGTTTGTCATTCTTGAAATACTGGGTACAGCCGGCTATACCCTGTTCTTTCAACCTCAGGTAAGCTACACTGCCGTTGGGCCGCACTATATATTTCTCAACCTCTACACCCTTGCAGGTCTTATCCTATCGTTTATACTGCTCCGTAAAAAAGACCTGTTTGCCCGGTATTTTGGAGTGGGTTCGCTCGTAGGCAGTTTGATGATGCTAATCGGGACGCTTTGGTCTCTGCGAATTATCAATCCGCCTTTTCGTATAGACCCTTTTGCAGCCAGTATCTTTTTACAAATCATCATTTTCTCGTTTGGTATTGCCTACCGAAGACAAACCCTGGCTAAAAAGGCCGAACAGGAACATCTGGAAACCCAACGCGCACAGATTGAAATACAACGCGTGCGGGATCTTGACGAACTCAAAACGCGTTTCTTTACCAATATCTCTCACGAATTCCGAACGCCGTTGACGCTTATTCAGGGTATTTTTTCGCAGGCGAAACCACTACAAAACAATACTCCAAACGATACGGTTGCGTTACCGCGAAAGTCCTTCGAAGTAGTTGCCCGCAATACCCACAGGCTCGAGTCGCTTATAGACGAACTGCTTGAGTTGGCAAAGCTGGAAAGCGGCACGGTAAAACTGGCTTTGCATCCCGGGGATGTGGTGCAGTTTGTGCGTACGCTGGCTTTTTCGTTTGAAAGTCTCGCAGCGCGGAAAAACATCAGTCTTGAAGTTTTGGGAGCAGAAACCGGAAAGGGAATTGCCTATTATGATCCTTCGAAACTCGAAAAGATTATTGCAAACCTTTTATCAAACGCCTTTAAATATTCGCCGGAAGGTGGAAGCGTTAGCGTAAGCATTACCAACGAGCACAACAGTCTGCAATTTGAAGTGACCGATACCGGCAAGGGTATTCCCGAAGCCGAACTTCCGCATATATTTGACCGCTTTTACCGTACCGAAGGTAGCGAGGCCAAAGGCAGCGGCATTGGGTTGGCACTTTGTAAAGAACTGGTTGCCGTGCATAACGGGAGTATCGAGGTGAGCAGTGAACCGGGCGTGGGAACCAGCTTCCGGCTATAAATCCCTACCCAACTGGAAGCTTTACCCAAAGACAGTTACATACATGAAAGCGTCCCATCAGGCACTTCCCCTACTCCAGATCTCCCGGAAACTGATGACGAACAGCCTGATCCTTCCGCTTCCAAAAACAGTCAAAAGCCACATATTCTGGTGGTTGAAGACAACCTCGACTTGCGCAACTTTATTAAAAGTATCCTGAATACCAACTATGCCGTTACTACCGCCAATGATGGGAAACAGGGCGAAGAACTGGCTATAGACCTCATACCAGATCTGGTGCTGAGCGATGTGATGATGCCGCATAAATCTGGGCTGGAGCTGTGTCACAGTTTAAAAAACAATCCCAAAACCAGTCATATCCCGGTCATTTTGCTAACCGCCAAGACAGATCACAGCCATAAGATGGATGGCCTGCAGCAGGGAGCAGACAGTTACCTTACCAAGCCTTTTCAGGAAGAAGAATTGTTGATACGCATCTCAAACCTGCTTACTGCCAAAGAAAAACTGTGGCAACGCTTTAAAGCTTCAGGTAAATTGCTGGTAGATGATCTGGAACTTAACTCGCTTGATGATGCCTTTCTGCAACAGGTGTTTAAAACCATAGAAGCCGAAATGCACGAAGAATCCTTTTCAGTAGAAAAACTCGCGCAGCAGGTAGGTTTTAGCCGTACCCAATTGCACCGTAAACTCAAAGCCCTTTTAGACAAATCGCCCAGCCAGTTGATCAATGAAATTCGTCTTAACAAAGCCCACCAATTACTACTGCATAAAACAGGTTCGGTTTCTGAAATTGCCTACTCGGTGGGGTATTCTAATATGAGTTATTTTACCAAACGCTTCAAGGAAAAGTTTGGCGATACCCCGAGTACACTTCTCGAAAAGGAATAATTCCTTTTTATAATTACCTGATTTTGTATACCTTAGACACAATGCAACCAGCTTGTCAAGCAATGCAACATAAGTGTTAGTAGCATTTTTGAATTCTTTTAAACTTCGTAAAACAAAAGTTTATCACCGTTCAACTTAAGCTAAAACATTATGAAAAATGTATCTACTTGGGCACACAGACTGGTAAAAATTACGTGTGCCACCGCACTTATTATGAGTACCGCTTGTTCTACCGAAGAACTTTCGCCAGAGGCGGAAGATCAATTCGCAGATTTAAAAGTGGAAACGCTATCGCTCGAAGAGCAACTCGATCGTCTTACCCAAAAAATGCAGCGTTATCACAACTTTCAGGTAGCCGAAGCACAGGGCTTTGTAGCTGTATCACCCTATGTACCCCATATGGGCATTCACTTTGGGCAGCTCGATCGTTTTGATGCCGACTTTCTACTCGAAGAACCAGAAATCTTACTCTACATCCCTGAAGAAGATGGAAGTATGCGTTTTGTAGCTGTAGAATATGCCGTTCCGGTTGCCTTATCGCCTACTCCGCCAGAAGGTTTTACAGGGGATGAAGATCATTGGGAATTTAATCCGCACGTGGCAGGAGGCTCCTGGGTGCTACACGCGTGGATTGTAGAAGAAAATCCAGATGGTGTCTTTGCACCGATGAACCCTAATATTCCTGCAGCACCGGCTAATTAACTATAAACCAAGCGTATTAATCAAATCCTTTAGAATATGAGATCCTACTTTATCTACACCAGCATTTGCTTTGCTCTGTTGCTCACTTCCTGTAAAGACGGCGAAAAAGAGCAGGAAAAAGAACAGTACACCATTCAACAGGCAACTACCCAGCCTAAAGTGAGTGTCAAAGAACGCGGTAAATACCTGGTGCAGGTCCTAGACTGCGCCAACTGTCACACACCAAAGAAGATGACTGAAAAAGGTCCTGTGTTTGATATGGATCGCTATATGATGGGGTATGATGCCTCAGAAGCTATGCCACTAATTCCTGAAAATGTACCTCTTGGTCCGTGGGCGTTGTTAAAGGGAGACCTTACTGCAGCTATTGGTCCCTGGGGAACTACGTATGCAGGCAATATCACTCCAGACGATACGGGTATTGGCACCTGGACGCTAGAGCAGTTTTCAAATGCCATCCGCAAGGGAATGTATAAAGGGATGGAAAACACCCGTCCGCTTATGCCACCAATGCCCATACAGGCATACCAGCATTTGACTGATGAAGATGTACAGGCGATCTTTACTTATCTAAAAAGCCTCGAACCCATTGAAAATGTCGTACCCGCTTATACGCCACCTACAGCTTAAAATCGTTAGTTAATTAGCAAAGAAAAAGCCAAACAATCTTTTGTTTGGCTTTTCTCATTGAAGTTGCAATGTGAGTATTTGCAGGTCTAAATTATTCTGAAAGTTTTACGCTTTTGATAACACCTTCACTTGATGAATCCTGAGTACGGTTTACGGCCTCATAAGACACTTCTAATTTTTTTCCTTCATAATTACCGTTGATCAAATCGATAGGTAATTTTTGATTTGCTTCTAATACCACCGCTTCATAATTGGTATCAGTAAAAAAGTAATATTCACCTTCATATCCATCAAAGGTAAGTTGCTCGTTTACTACAGCGGTATTTACAGTTTCAGTTGATGTATTGAGTGCCGATTCCATTGGTGAAAAAGAAAGGGCTACGATGCTTATAATGCTTATTAAGAGTTTCATAATTGTCAATTTTGATACTCTAAACTACTAAGCAGCTTCCGGTTATTCAAAATACTTAAGATACTTTAGCATCAAGTGCTAAAGGTTTATTAAGAATGCGATATATAGCATTGATTTTTAAGAACTCGTATTAAAATTATTTAACAAACCTGTCGCCAGATACTTAAGTATTAATCAATGCCTTTCGACAAAAAACTTTAGAATAACTTCTGCTTCCATTACCTTTGTTTATTGACACTACAACGTTGTAACTAAATTCACACACATGAAATTCTATTATGCATTTACACTGCTTTGCATTTTTGGGCTTAGTAGCCTGCACGCGCAGCAAATCAGTTCTCCCGATGGAGATTTTACCTTAAACTTTTCGCTGGAAAGCGGAAAGCCAACCTATGCTCTTTCATACAAAGGAACCGAATTGGTTAAACCCAGTCATTTAGGATTTGAGCTGAAAGATGCTGAAGATTTAATCGATGGCTTTAGCCTGAGCGATTCGGCTACATCGACTTTTGATGAAACCTGGAAACCGGTTTGGGGAGAAAGCAGCAGCATTCGCAATCACTATAACGAGTTGGTTGTTAAACTGAAGCAGGACGCTACAGACCGAATGATGCACATCCGTTTCCGTTTGTTTGATGATGGTCTGGGCTTTAGGTATGAATTCCCGGAGCAAAATAACCTTATCTATTTTGTCATAGCAGATGAAAAAACGGAGTTTGCAATGAATGGTGATCACACCGCCTGGTGGATTCCCGGGGATTATGATACGCAGGAATATGATTATACCAAAACCAAAATATCCCAGATTAAGCAGTCGGTTGCAGGAGCTTTAGAGCGCAATGGCGCGAATGCTTCGATGACACCTATCTCAGACTCTACCGTACAAACCGCGTTAATGTTGAAAACCGACGCTGGTATGTACCTTAACATTCACGAGGCTGCTTTGGTTGAATATTCGGCAATGCATTTAGACTTTGATACCGCATCGATGACCTTTGAGTCACACCTTACACCAGATGCTGTGGGCAATATGGCTTATATGCAGGCGCCGCGCAACACGCCCTGGCGTACGGTAATCGCAGGTGAACAGGCTGGTGATATCTTGCTTTCTAACATCACATTAAACCTTAACGAACCAACCGAATATGAGGACACCAGCTGGATCAAACCGGTAAAATACATCGGCGTTTGGTGGGAAATGATCACCGGCAAAAGCAGTTGGGCTTATGGCGATGTACCTAGTGTACAACTGGGAGTAACTGATTTTGAAAACCTAAAACCCACCGGAACCCACGCGGCAAATACCGCACACGTTAAAGAATACATCGACTTTGCAGCGAAGCACGGTTTTGATCAGATTCTTGTAGAAGGTTGGAATGTAGGTTGGGAAGACTGGTTTGGTAAATCAAAAGATTATGTATTTGACTTTGTCACTCCGTATCCCGATTTTGATGTGGTAGGCCTTAGGGAGTATGCTAAAGAAAAAGGTGTTAAGCTGATGATGCACCACGAGACTTCAGGCGCGATACGCAATTATGAGCGCCATATGGATACGGCCTATCAATTTATGAAAGCCAACAATTACAACGCTGTTAAAAGTGGTTATGTGGGTGATATCATCCCGAGAGGTGAATACCATTATGGGCAATGGGCTAACAACCACTATCTGTATGCCGTAAAAAAAGCCAAAGATTATGAAGTGATGGTCAATGCACACGAAGCTGTGCGCCCCACCGGATTGCGACGCACCTACCCTAACCTGATTGGTAATGAGTCTGCCCGTGGGACCGAGTATCAGGCCTTTGGAGGAAACAATCCAGATCATACCACCATCTTACCCTTTACCCGTCTTATAGGCGGCCCTATGGACTATACACCGGGTATTTTTGAAATGAGCGTGAGTGAATACAATCCTAACAACAACTCGCACGTAAATGCTACGATTGCCAATCAGCTTGCATTGTATGTGACTATGTACAGTCCGCTACAAATGGCTGCCGACTTGCCGGAAACCTATAACAAGTTTTTGGATGCTTTTCAATTTATAAAAGATGTTGCGATCGATTGGGATCAGACTTTGGTTCTGGAAGCAGAGCCTGGCGATTATATCACCTATGCCCGCAAAGCGAAAGATTCACCCAACTGGTTTGTAGGCCGTACCAATGATGAAGAGAAACGTACCTCATCAATAGACTTCAGCTTCCTGTCGCCAAAAGCGCAGTACATCGCTACGGTTTATGCCGATGCTGCTGATGCCCATTACAAAACCAATCCGCAGGCTTATACCATTAAAAAGTATGTGGTTACTTCTAAATCAAAACTGAAACTGGATTGTGCTCCCGGCGGGGGTTATGCCATTAGCCTGGTTCCTGTACAGAATAAGACGGAAGTGAAAGGATTGTCTAGGTTATAAAATATAAAATTGCATTTAGCGTTGCCAATAAAAAAAGCCCCTCAATGAGGGGCTTTTTAATTAGCTGCTTTTAGATTTTATAACGCAGTACAAAGTCTATAGACCCGTCCGTGTCGCTTGAAATAAATTCTCTGGTCACAAAATCATAAGAAAGCCCTACCCGTAAAGGATCGACTATTTTAAAGAGCCCGTAAACAGTAACCATGCGATCAAAACTATGGTTAACACCAAAGGTGAATTTCTCTTCATCGATATCTAGTGATGCACCTAAGTCAAAGGTATTATCAGTATCTGCCAAAAGGCGGTAAAACGTTCTGGGTGTAAGCGTCAAATTTTCATTAAGTGGAATATGATATCCTCCACCAAAATAGAAATTAACACCATTTGGCTCTGAACTGTTTTCGATTTCCCTTTGTAAAAACTGAGGTGTAGAAACGGTGATGTAATAGTTAGGATTTACCAAATACATTCCAAAACCTAAGACCATACTGGTTTCATTTACGTTTTCACTAAATACAGGATCGGGATTGATATTATCAAGACGTGAATAATCTACATTCAATATGCTCGCTCCTGCTTTTAAACCAAAATAAAGCTGAGTGGTATCACCAACTTTTATCTTATAGGAAAAGTCGGCTGTAATGAGCGTTCTATTGACAATCGTATATTCATTATGATAGATATTAAAACCCAGGCCTACATTTTCTCCGGAAGAGGTGCTAAAGGACCCGGTGATAAATGTAGGCGCATCAGGAAATCCCAACCATTGCTTTCTGTATGCCAGACTAACTCCCTCGCTCTCTGAGGTACCAGCATAAGCAGGGTTTAATAAATGCATCGTGTAGTTATACAAAGAATATTCAGGATCTTGTTGTGCCTGAAGGCCGTACGAACCTAAAATGCAAAGTGTAACAAGTATATAATTATAGTATTTTTTCATGTGTGTATTATCGCTTTATAATTAAATAGCCTTTTCGGGTTTCTCCATTCCCTAGCTGAATAACATAGTAATAGGTACCGTCAGGAATTGATTTGGAATTCGTATCGACGCCGTTCCAGGAGTTATCATAATTGCTTTTATCGTAAACCATAGAACCATATCTATCGAAAATGTAAACCCTATTATTTGGGAAATTCTCAATTCCAGGTATAACCCAGGTTTCATTTACACCATCTCCATCTGGCGATAAACCTTGTGGAATATCTATAGCAGGTTTGTCACAAACATCTCCTACACCGTCATTATTAGTATCTGCCTGATCTGCATTTGCCGTAAGTTTACAATTATCACAGGCGTCACCTACTCCATCACCGTCACTATCTAACTGATCTGGATTGGCGGTATTAGGGCAATTGTCTTCGGTATTTAAAATCCCGTCATTATCCCAATCATCATCACACACATCACCAATACCATCGCTATCACCATCTTCCTGATTGGGATTTACAGTAAACATACAGTTATCATCTACATCTGCAACACCATCACCATCTACATCATCGTCACAGGAGTCACCAATACCATCACCATCTAAATCTGCCTGATCTGGATTGGCGGTAATAGGGCAATTGTCATCGGTATTTAAAATACCGTCATTATCGGCATCAAAATCACATACATCGCCTATACCATCACCATCTGTATCCAGTTGGTCTGGATTAGCAGTTGAAGGACAGTTATCTACAGAATTGCAAATCCCATCACCATCATCATCATCGGCACCCAGTGGATCATTGGGGCAGCTATCACAAGCATCAGGAATGTTATCACCATCAGAATCTGTGGTACTGGGATCGTCTGGGCAATCGGTAAAGCCTTTTATAGTTATTACTATTTCTTCTCTTACATTATCAGTCCCAACTACTATACGTTCGGTTAAGGTTTCTCCGGCATTTAAAGCATTTACCTCCGTGTTATTTTTATCTAGTTCATATGTCCAGTTATTAGTAGTTAAAACTGCAAAACTGAAAGTTCCATACTTGGGAGTTGAATAACTAGTTATAACATATGGTGGTAAAAACTGATCATCTTTATCTGAAGCCTCTACATAGCCTTTGGCAGTAGTAGCGATCTTCTCTGTCACAGTTCCTGATAACGTCCCGCTTATTATCGTAGGGTTATCATCAACACGTTCAACATTCAATCCAAAACCTTCTGGACTAGTTTTATAGGTACCATCAGAAACAATTACACCTGAAACTAGGACAAATGTATATTGATCATCTGAATTTATTTTATCAACTCCTGCTTGTGTAAGCCTTATATTCCCCGCTTGATCTATAGTTAGCAGATCTTCAACCTGATCTACAAGTTCGAAAGAAATTGAATCACCATCATCTGGATCATAGGCTATACAAGTTCCAATAACATCGGTAGTATTTACCGATTCTTCAACAAGGGTAGAGACATCAATTCTTTCAATGATTGGAGTATTATCATTAATTCTGTTTACAAAGATTGAAACAGAACGTTCGTCAGAACTATCAAATCCATCACTTACTTTTACCCCTAAAGTAATTTGAGTAATATCAACTCCGGCATCCGAATTTATTGCTGCCAGCCCTTCACTCGTTAAAAAGACTTTACCATCATTATCAATAGTAAAATAGTTATTTTCATTTCCAGTTGAGATTTTAAAGGAAATGACATCATCAACTTCAATATCGGTTGCTGTAAATGTTGCAATTACATTGTCTACAGAAATTGATTCTTCTGTAAGGGTTGATCCTTCTGCTGAATTGATTGTTGGGGTGCGGTTGCGAATCACAGTAATGCTCACTTGAGATTCTAACGAGTTATTAAGACCGTCGCTTGCAGTAACCCCTATAACGAGGCTGGTTATTTCTGGAGCTACATCTGCATTTACCGCAACAACACCTGCCTCTGTTAATGTAACAGTACCCGCTTCATCAATAGTAAAATAGTTATTTTCATTACCTGAAGTTATTTGAAAGCTCACTGTATCATTATAATCCAAATCGCTAGCACTAAAATTTGCTACAACGGTAGAAGTACTGAATTTACCTTCTTCAATTGTTGACCCAATGGACTGATCTATAGTAGGTGCATTATCATTTATTCGATTAATATCTAAATTTACAGCAATTGGTGCCGAAAAATCAGTACCGTCTTTAGATGTAACTCTAAAAGAGAAATAAACCAGATCAGATGGGGATCCTGTATCTGAATTAATGGCGGCAACCCCCGCGTCGGTTAGTCTCACATTTCCTGTAGCATCGATAGTAACAAATCCAAAATTAAAATCGGTTACAAAATAGGAAAGCACATCTCCGGTGTCTGGATCTGTCGCCTCAAAACGCGCAATAATGTCTGAGGCATTTACAGCTTCTTCGGTAAGTTCTGAAACTGCACTTATTAAAACCAGTGTAGGGGCAGTATTTTCAATCACCCGATTAACCGTAATTGTCACCTGGGTTTCTGCCGAAGCATTTACTCCGTCACTAGCTGTAACTCCTACAACTAAACTCGTAATTTCTGGAGCTACATCAGCATTGATTGCAGCAACCCCTGCGTTAGTAAGACTTACATTACCTCCTGCATCAATGTCAAAATAACCTTGGTCGTTACCCATAGTGATGGTATAGGTTACCGTATCTGCATCATCCAGATCACTGGCTGAAAATTCTGCCACCACGTCACCGGCAGTAATAGATTCTTCCGTAATAGTTAAACCTGTAGCACTATCGATTGTTGGAGCATTGTCATTTATACGCGTAATAAAAATTGTAAACTGGGCTCTTCCTGGTGAAACATTCAAACCATCTGTAGCATTTATTTCAATGGAAATTGCATTAAGATCAGAACCTATATCAGTATTTACAGCTTCAACTCCAGCTGCTGTAAACCGCATAGCTCCATTGGCATCAATACTAAACCAACCATCTTCATTTCCTAAATTAAACTCATATGATACCAGCTCACCATCATCCAAATCACTGGCTGAAACCTGGCCTATTACAGCTGTAGTATTTATAGACTCCTCAGTAACTGTAGATCCATTTTCAGCATTAAATAGAGGTCTGTTGTCATTTACACGATTGATCGTAATTGTCACCTGGATCTCTGCCGAACTATCCGTACCATCACTGGCAGTAACACCAAGTGGAAGACTTGTAATATCTACTCCGGCATCTGAATTAATCGCAGTAACTCCTGCATTTGTAAGGCTTACATTTCCAGATGCATCTATACTAAAATAACCTGCGTCATTACCTGTTGTAATCGTATAGCTGATGTCATCTCCTGTGTCAGGATCAGTAGCTGAAAATGAAGCCACAACCTGCGTTGTATTAACTGATTCTTCGGTAAGTACTGAAACATTGGTTACAATAAGGCTTGGTGCAGTATTTTCAATCACCCGATTAACCGTAATTGTCACCTGGGTTTCTGCCGAAGCATTTACTCCATCACTAGCTGTAACTCCTACAACTAAACTCGTAATTTCTGGAGCTACATCAGCGTTGATTGCAGCAACGCCTGCGTTTGTAAGACTTACATTTCCTACTGCATCAATATCAAAATAACCTTGGTCGTTACCCGTAGTGATGGTATAGGTTACCGTATCTGCATCATCCAGATCACTGGCTGAAAATTCTGCCACCAAATCACCAGTAGCAATAGATTCTTCCGTAATAGTTAAACCTGCAGCACTGTCGATTGTTGGAGCATTGTCATTTATACGCGTAATAAAAATTGTAAACTGGGCTCTTCCTGGTGAAACATTCAAACCATCTGTAGCATTTATTTCTATGGGAATGGCATTAAGATCAAAGCCTATATCGGTATTTACAGCTTCAACTCCAGCTGCTGTAAACCGCACAGCACCATTGGCATCAATACTAAACCAACCATCTTCATTTCCTAAAACAAACTCATATGATACCAGCTCACCATCATCCAAATCGCTGGCTGATACCTGGCCTATTACAGCTGTAGTGTTTATAGACTCCTCAGTAACTGTAGATCCATTTTCAGCATTAAATAGAGGTCTGTTGTCATTAATACGATTGACTGTGATAGTTACTAAAGATTCTGTTGATTCAAAGGTATCGTCTGTAGCCGTCACACCTATACTTAAAGTCTGAATATCTACACCTACATCTGAATTAATTGCAGCAACTCCTGCACTAGTAAGGTTTACATTACCATTAGGATCTAAACTAAAATAGCCATCGTCATTACCTGTTGTAATATTGTAGTAAACAGTGTCTGTATCATCCAGATCACTGGCTGAAAATGTTGCCACCAAATCACCGGCAGCAATAGATTCTTCAGTAATAGTTGAACCTGTAGCACTGTCAATGGTTGGAGCATTGTCATTAATACGAGTAATTAAAATGGTTAAACTTGCAAATCCTTGCGATTCATAGGTGCCATCTATAGCATTTATTTCTAGTTGAACAGCATTAAGATCAATGCCTACATCTGTATTTACAGCTTCAACACCTGCTTCTGTAAATCGAATAGCTCCATTTGCATCAATACTAAACCAACCATCGCTATTTCCTAAACTAATAGTGTAGCTTACCACATCTGAATCATCTAAATCACTTGCTGAAACTTGTGCAATAACAGACGTAGTGTTCACAGATTCTTCAGTAACTGTAGATCCATTTTCAACGGTGAATATGGGCCTGTTGTCATTTATACGGTTAATCGTAATTGTTACCAGGCTTTCTGCTGAGCTATCAGTACCATCACTGGCAGTAACACCAAGGGGAAGACTGGTAATATCTACTCCGGCATCTGAATTAATTGCAGCAACACCTGCACTTGAAAGACTTACATTTCCCGACGCATCTATACTAAAATAACCTTCATCATTACCTGTAGTAATCGAATAACTGATGTAATCTCCACCGTCTGGATCAGTAGCAAAAAATGAAGCTACATTGATTGTCACATTAACTGATTCTTCAGTTAATGTTGAACCGGCAGCAGAAACTATAGTGGGTGGCGTATTTGCAGCAGGAGAAACTGTAATTGTAAATGACTGAGGCGTAGAAGTATCTACACCTCCATTATCGGTACCTCCATCATCCTGAAGACTAATGCTAACAGTGGCACTACCTGACACTCCGGTTGCAGGTGTATACGTCAATGTACCAGATGCATCTACCGCAGGTTGAACACTAAATAAACTGGTATTGTCACTAGAGAGGTTAAAGCTTAGACTTTGCAGTATTTCTTCTTCAAATGGACCCGCACTAATTGAGGTCGCCCATCCAGTAACACTTTGTGCTCCGGCATTTTCATCAATCGTCTGATTACTACCTATATCAAAACTTGGAGCATCATTTACTGGTATGATATCAATAAAAGTGCCTTCTGTTACTGAATTATCAGTTCCGTCGTTTGCTGTAATGGCAATCGAACCTCCAAATGGACCATTGGTATCAGGTTCGGGAGTAAATGTTGCAGCATCTAAAGCAGCATTTATCGCCGTTAATGTTCCCATTGCAGTGAAATTGGCACTCCCGTTACCACCTCCTCCAAAGGTGATACCCGCTGTTCCCAGATTTACAACTCCACCTGTAACCAATATGGTTAAGGTTTGCATATCGGTCGCATCGGGATCAATAATCTCAACATCATCTGGTAAGACGGCATTAATCGCATCTTCTAATATGGTTGAGGGAGCGGGAGGAATCACTATTGGAGCTGTATTGCCTCCACCGGTTGCCGCAACGTCAAACTGAAAGGCATCAAAGGTCCCAAAGTAATCTGATTGGGTAATAATTCGAACCTCATCTACATTACCAAAGATTATATCTGGTAAATCTGCAGAACTAAAGTTGTTTACATTACCTCCTAAAATTAATAAGGTAGCACTTCCGGTAGGAACACCGTCATAATAGCCTTCAACGTTTACATTAACATTAGCCCCATAAGAGAATTCAGTTGCCGTAAAAGCTTCGAAGTCAAATTCAGTACCGTCATTAGATTTAATAGAAAGTCCGCGCCAGGGAGTTACTCCGGGATCTGTCCCGATAGAAATCCCCTCTTCAAATCCCATAACAAATGAGCTGTTATAAAATAAGTTAGCACCGGTGGGGCTCCCAAAAGCATCAATAGCTACAATGTCTATTTGAACTCCCGTGATGTCTGAAGAATTGGCTTCACCATCATTTGCTACCGGACCAAGATTGGTATTATCAGCAGCATCAAATTTGATCGTTTCAGGACCACTTATTTGAGCATAACCACTATTGGTAATGCTGTAAAAAAGTAAAACACTAAAAAAAAGAGTAATTTTTTTTACCATATGAAGTTGTATAATTGTTAATTATAGCCCTATAATCAATGACTTAGAGCTCCTTAAAAAGTGTTAAAAAACAGGCTAATATAGTTTTTTAAACCTTTCAAATTATCATTACACAGCTTAAAACACGCAAAATATTACATATTGAAAGTAAAAACTTACAAAATATTTTGAATGTATTTTCAAGTTCAATCGTGTTGAATCACCTGATGTATTTATAAAGTTGTAGGGTTAGTAAATTGTTCTAATTAGTATTGCACAAAACTTGAAATACAGGAATAAACATTCTATGCACAGACATTAAAGCTTTTGAAGCACCACAAATTCGCAAACACTCATTTACAAAATTTAAAAGAGCATTAAATAAAATCATAATAAATTGAATATCAAAAATTTGAATTCAATAAATATTTTTCAAAAAAAATCAAAGGCACTGTTGCACGCGTTTAAAAATCGCTTAGATTCGCACGCATTTTTAACGCAAATAACCTTATACTATGAAACGCATTTTTTTAGCTGTTTTTGCTTTGAGTTTAATGATCACTGTTTCTTCTTGCAGAGAATCTGCTGAAGAGAAAACAGAAGAGGTAATGGAAGAAACTTCTATGGAAGAGGCTCCAGTTGAAGCTCCTGTACAAGAAGAGATCATCGAAGTTGAAGAAGTAGCAATCGATACTACTGCTGCTCCTTCTGCTGAGTAATTACATACGCGCAAACGCATTAAGCTTTATGCTTAAATCAAAACCCTGCCAGGAGCAGGGTTTTGTGTTTTATAGACCATATTTTGCTGCGATGGCATCAGCACAATTGATCCCATCTATAGCGGCAGACATAATACCTCCGGCATAACCGGCTCCCTCTCCACAGGGATACAGGCCTTTAATCTCAATATGTTCTAACGTTCTTTCATCACGCGGTATCGAGACCGGAGAAGAGGTTCTGCTCTCTGGAGCATGCAATACTGCATCTTGCGACAAGTAGCCCGGCATTTTCTTACCAAAAGCTACAAAAGCCTTTTTAAGTCGGCTAGCAATCAAAGCTGGTAACACCTCATTCAAATCGGCACTCACGATCCCCGGCTGGTAAGAGGTCTTCGGAAAATCTTTAGACTTCACGCCTTTTACAAAGTCGGTC
>CAXPQP010000063.1:0-54116 GCA_964219495.1 Leeuwenhoekiella sp.
ATCACGCGGTATCGAGACCGGAGAAGAGGTTCTGCTCTCTGGAGCATGCAATACTGCATGTTGCGACAAGTAGCCCGGCATTTTCTTACCAAAAGCTACAAAAGCCTTTTTAAGTCGGTTTGCGATTAAAGCTGGTAACACCACATTCAAATCAGCACTTACGATCCCCGGCTGGTAAGAGGTCTTCGGAAAATCTGTTGACTTCACGCCTTTTACAAAGTCGGTCATACGCTGGGCAGGCACCTGTTGCGTTTTTCCACCAGCAACCCAGCACGCCTGCTCTACAGCCTTTTGGAAATTAAGACTCACAAAAGGATCGTTGGGAGTGTAACCGGGTAAATCTTTGGGTTCCACACTTACTACAATTCCGCTATTTGCATAGGGATTATTGCGTTTACTGGGGCTCCAGCCGTTGGTAACCACTTCGCTTTGATCTGTGGCACAGGGAGCGATAATTCCACCGGGACACATACAGAAGGAGTACACACCCATCCCATCTACCTGTTCTACCAGACTGTAGGAAGCTGGTGGTAAATAGGGATTATCAGTCTCTCCGTGGTATTGAATATAATTGATAACCTCCTGCCTGTGCTCTGCCCGAACACCCAACGCAAAGGGCTTAGCTTCTATTTTTACACCTTTATCGTGCAAGAGGTAGAAAATATCCCGGGCTGAATGCCCTGTAGCCAGAATCACTTCTTTAAACTCGTACTTGATTTTGTCATTGATGACCAGACCGGTAATTTGCTTGTCTTCAATCAGCAAATCGGTGAGTTTTGAATTAAAATGCACTTCTCCTCCAGCTTCGATTATCGCTTCGCGCATTGCGCTTATGAGCTTTGGTAATTTATTAGTCCCAATATGTGGATGCGCATCAACCAGAATATCTTCGTCAGCACCAAAATGCACCAGCCACTCCATCGCCTTAAGCACATTACCGCGCTTTTTGGAGCGGGTGTATAATTTTCCGTCAGAATACGTACCGGCGCCACCTTCCCCAAAACAATAATTAGATTCCGGATTTACAATTTGCTCTTTATTGATTTTGGCTAAATCACGCCTGCGCTCGCGCACATCCTTTCCACGTTCAAAAACCACGGGTCTTAAGCCGGCTTCAATAGCTCGTAAAGCTGCATATAAACCTGCTGGTCCTGCGCCAATAATGGCGATTGCCGGTGCAGGTCGCACATCACGGGCTACAAATCGATTGAGCGTAGCTTTGGTTTCACCGCGTTGCCAGATTTCTAATTGCAACTGCAGCTTTACCGGTTTGTTGCGCGCATCGATTGAGCGTTTGCGTATACGCCAGTCGGCCACCTGTGAAAACGGAATATTAGCCTTCTTTAAGCCTTGCTTAATGATATAATCGTTTTTCTCAAGCATCTCGGGCCTGATGGTTATCGCAACTAGTGTACTCATAGAACGCAAATATACATCCACTCAAAATATTTAAAGTATTACTAAATGATTACTATAGAATCGTTAAAGCAGATTGTTGCGAAGAGATTATTAATCATTTTCGTTTAACAATCTAATTCAACCAACCTATGCGTATTCTTAGTCTATGTTTTCTGCTGCTCACCACTTCGTTATTTGCTCAAAAATCTGAATCTCCTTATGAGTTAAGTTGGGCTAAAGACGGTACCTGGCTTGGACTGGGTCTTGCAGGTTCTGCCACTGGTTTTTTAATCATTCAGAATAAAGATGGGTCGAGTGAAGAGAAAATCATGAACCTTGATAAAGACAATGTTCCTTTCTTTGATCGCTGGTCGGCTGGCTACCATAATGAAGATTTAAGCAAAATAAGCGATGTACCTTTCGGGGCTTCTTTTGTAGCACCTTTTATATTTATGCTTACTGATAATGAGCAGGGACACTTTGGGCAACTCTCTGTGATGTATTTAGAATCCCTTTCTACTACAGCTGCTCTGTTTACCATAAGCGCCGGTCTAACGAACCGTATAAGACCCCGGGCTTATAGTGAAGAAATTCCGATAGAAATACGTACCAAGTCGAGTAATACCCGTAGTTTCTACTCGGGTCACGTTGCCGCTTCTGCAACCGCGACCTTTTTCGCAGCAAAAGTATATTCAGATTTTTATCCTGATTCAAAAAACAAATGGCTGATTTGGACGGGTGCCGCCGTAATACCAGCAGGAGTTGGTGCCTTGCGTTTAGGAGCGGGTCAGCATTTCTTAAGTGATGTCCTTTTAGGTTATGTTTTAGGAGCCAGCAGTGGAATCCTCATTCCTGAACTCCACAAAAAGAAATTTGAAGATTTGTCATTTACTCCCGTAATGAGCCCCGAGTTTAACGGGGTTTATCTGAGTTATAAATTCTAAAACTCCCAATCATAAATATTCATTTAATTGGGTTGAGTGGGTCGGCTAAAATAAAATGATCAATAAAATTCGTATCCTCTCAACTGATTTTAGATTTAATTAAAATATTCAATTCTAAACGAATCTCAATCCCTCGGATCAGAATAACCGCAGGAAGCTCCGAAATACAGGAGCGATAGTGACGCGGAGCTAACAAGGTGGTTTTCGCCCATAAGGCGAAAAATTCCTAAGCGAGGGGCTCATTTCTTTTGGTTCGTTTTCTTTGGAGAAGCAAAGAAAATGAACAAGAAATTCTTTAGAAACTAGAATAAAAAAGGGCTTTAGCAAACCGCTAAAGCCCTTTTCTCATTATAAACACTAGTTTATTAACTATTCATAAGTAATCGTAACCTTTTGAAGCTCCATAGAATTGGTTCCTATCATCAATTCAAAATCTCCAGGTTCGGTTTCCCAAACATTATTGGCGGTGTAGAACTTCAATGTTTCTGGGGTGATTTCAAATATCACTGTTTGGCTTTCTCCGTGTTTTAATTCAACCTGCTTAAAATCGCGCAACTCTTTTATGGGTCTGGTTTTACTGGCGAAAAGATCACGTATATACAATTGAACGGTCTCCTTTCCGGCAACGTCACCGGTATTAGTCACCTCAACGGAAGCTGTAATAATTCCGTCAGCACTTAAGGTTTCTGAATCTAAGTTTATAGCTCCGTATTCAAATGTGGTATAGCTTAATCCAAATCCAAACGGAAACAAAGCTTCAATGGAGGAGTCTTCATAACCCGAATAAAAAATCAGATCGCTGCTGGGACGTCCGGTACTTTTGCGGTTGTAGTACAAAGGCTCCTGCCCCACACTTCTCGGAAAGGACACCGGTAATTTTCCGCTGGGGTTGTAATCCCCAAAAAGAACATCGGCAATTGCTGTACCTGCACGCGAACCTAAAAACCAGGTTTCTACAATTGCAGGTACCTGTTCGTTAGGTTTCGATAAATCTAGCGGACGCCCGTTCATAAGCACCAAAACTATATTTGAATTTACAGCGTGAACAGCATCAAGCAGTTGCTGTTGAACACCTGCTAGACGGATGTCGGCATAACTACGGGCTTCCCCGGTTTGATACGCATCTTCTCCCAGCACCATAACTACCACCTCAGACTTTTTAGCTGCAGCCACAGCAGCTGCAAAGCCAGTAGTATCGGTCTCGTTCAATTTTAAAGGCTGAATAAAAGCGCGCTCACCTATGGCAAGTTCGGCGCCTTTTGCGTAATTGATGGTAACCTTATCACCCACTTTCTCGTGAATACCTTCCAAAACAGATACCGCTGAGTTTGGGATTGCCTGAGCTCTCCAGTTACCTAATGGCGAATCTTTATCTGCCGCCAACGGCCCAATCACCGCAATGCTTTTCACCTCTTTATTTAAGGGAAGGGTTTTGTTTTCATTTTTTAGAAGCACAATCGATTTGCGTGCGATATCTTCTGAAGCTTCGAGGTGTGCTTCGGTATATAGATTTTCACGCTCGCGAGCTTCGTCGCTGTATTTATACGGATCGTCAAAAAGACCCAGATCAAATTTCACTCTTAGAATTCTGCGTACGGCATCATCTAATAACGCCTCGTCGATGCTTCCGTCTTCAACCAAAGGAACGAGAGCTTCTTCATAAACCAGACTTTCCATATCCATATCACTACCACCTTTTACAGCTAGTTCGCCTGCCTGAATCTTGTCTTTAGCATAACCGTGATTGATCATTTCGCCTATAGAACCCCAGTCAGAAACCACAAAACCTTTGTAGTCCCAATCTCCTTTAAGAATCTCGCGTTGCAAGTAGGTACTGGCAGTTGCCGGCACTCCGTCAATCTCGTTAAAACTGTTCATAAAGGTGGCAACACCAGCTTCGGCAGCAGCTTTAAAAGGAAGTAAAATTGAATTCTGAAGTTCTGAAATACCCACATTTACTGTATTATAATCTCTTCCGCCTTCACCATAACCATAGCCTGCAAAGTGCTTGGCACAGGCAGCAATACTAAATTCGTCTGCAAGATCCTCTCCCTGAAAACCTTTAATACGTGCGACTCCCATCACACTACTTAGATACGGGTCTTCACCCACACCTTCCATAATGCGACCCCAACGGGCATCGCGAGAAACGTCTACCATTGGAGCGAATGTCCAATGAACCCCTGAAGCAGCAGTTTCTACAGCAGCGATATGAGCTCCTTTTTGTACCGCTTTTAAATCCCAACTGGCGCTTTCTCCTAATGGAACCGGGAAAATCGTTTTATAACCGTGAATCACATCGTATCCAAAAATGAGTGGAATTTTAAGGCGGGAATAGTTCATCACATTTTCCTGAGCCTCACGAGTAGCGGCAGCGGTAAGTACATTAAGCATAGAGCCTACTTCTCCGCTTCGTAATTTTTTCAGTTTTGAATCATTATCAATTTCGGAAGGAGCACCGGTAAGATCAAAATTACCGTTGTATTGTACCATCTGACCCATTTTTTCTTTGAGGGTCATCAGTTTGATGATTGAATCGATTTTCTTTTCGGTAACCGGGTTTAAGGTATTGATTCCCTTCTGCGCACTCAAACTAAGGGGAAAGCCAACAGAGATGGCAAGCATGCAAATGGCTAGTGATTGCTTCATAATTAAAGATTTAGAATTAAACATTAGGGTTTGTAATCCTATTAACGCAGTTGGTAAACGCGTACATAATCAACTTTAAATTCTTGCGGAAAGATACTGTCATCGACTTCAGGACCACCAAAATTTCCACCAATAGCCATATTGATAATAAAGTAAAAAGGCTGATCAAAAGGCCAAGTTGCAGCGTCTTTAGGTTCTGGATTGTAGGTAAACACATGCTGATCATCAACAAAAAATTCCATCTTCTCTGGTGACCATTCTACAGCATAGGTATGAAAACCCTTCTCAATCCCAGGAAACTTGGTTTTCTTGCTACTGGCATTATCGCCGTGATTTGAAGGTGTGTGCAGGGTTGTAAACACTTCGCCCGGTTCACGGCCTACATATTCGAGGATATCGATCTCACCACTGGCTGGCCAACCTACCTGACCAATATCAGAACCCAGCATCCAGAAAGCAGGCCAGATCCCCTGACCAACTGGTAAACTCGCACGAGCTTCCATGCGACCGTATTGAAACTCCTGTTTACCCTGTGTGGTGATACGAGTAGATGTATAGGTATCACCATCTTTTTTAGCCGTGATTACCAAGTTACCATCTTCAAAGTGATGATTCTCTTTGGTATAAATCTGCCGCTCGTTATTACCCCAACCACATAGATTGGGACAGCCGTTACCCAGTTCGTAATTCCACACCGATTCGTCAAGTTCAGGACCGTTAAAATCCTCTTCCCAAACCAGTTCGTATTCCTGAGCGCTACTAACCCAGCTAGCTAAAAACACAAAACTCAATACTAGTATTCTCATAATATTTCAGCTTAATTAAAAAACGCTCCTTCATACTTTTAAATTAGTCAAAAGGAGCGTTTACCGTTTTAAATTGTTGTTTTAATCTAAAAATCAGTCACGCTTATATACTCTTACATAGTCAACTTCTAAAGTAGATTCCTGGAATGATGCATCAATTGCACCGCCCAGGTTACCACCCATTGCAAAGTTGAGAATGATAAAAAAGTCTTTATTGAAAGGCTTGGTCGCATCATTTTCAAAGATGTGATACAACTCATCATCTACATAAAAACGGATTTGCGTCTCGGTCCATTCTGCAGCATACACGTGAAAATCGGTTGATACTCCAGCTACTGTGGTACTTTCTGAAATGGCATTTCCTCCAAAGTTTTCCGGGAAATGTAACGTAGAAAGAATCTCGTTTTGATTGCGTCCTACGTGTTCCATAATATCAATCTCACCAGCTGCCGGCCATGCATTGGTTTGATAATCTGCACCCAGCATCCAGAAAGCAGGCCAGGTACCTGCACCTGATGGTAATTTCATACGTGCTTCAACACGACCATAGGTAAAGTCCTGTAAACCTTCCGTTTTAATACGGGCAGAAGTAAAGTCTTCTCCCTGATAACTTTCACGCTTTGCGGTAATTTTCAGCATTCCGTCTTCAACAACTACATTGTCTTCACGACTCGTGTAATATTGCTCTTCGTTATTACCCCAGCCAGCCTGACCAGTACCTATATCATAAGTCCAGTTAGCAGAGTCGGGAGCACCGTTTGTGTCAAACTCATCAGACCAAACCAAATTTGGGAAGTCATCTTCTTCTGCTACTGGTCCTGAACTTTCAACAGGTTTTGTTGAAGTAAATATCTGATACCATGCCAGACCAGGATCATTACCCTGAACTGCACGAGTTACCATTCGGTTATCTGTGATAGAAATAATCTCATATTGGGTAGCACCAATATAATATCCCATAAAACCACCATCATTAAAACTCATCACGGTACCACGCTTACGCTCTGCTTCAACAACAGATTCTGAAGGACCTAAAGTAACCGTTTGTGTACCTCCACTAGTCGTGTCAAACTCATAACACTGGTCATCAGGCGAAGCTCCATTGGCAACACTCGCATACGAACGGTTAAAGAAAGTTGCCCCATTATTATCGTATAAATAGTTTAGGTCTTCCCCGTTTGTAGTGCTGAAAATAAATTCATCATCATAAGCACAACTCGCTGCATCAAAGTTCAATGCAAACGGATCTGTAAATGAAAAGTACGCCCAATAGTAATTCTGGGTAACATCGTCGTTATTAGGACCTACACCTAAGTGATTTGGCACATCTGCAGCCCAGTACCAGGTTTTTGTTGATGCTCCACCAGCTGCAGGATTGTAGCCCGTTAAAAACTCAATAGCGTCAAGGTCTGAGAAATCACTCTCTACTTCAAACTCTACCAGTTTTGAAGTACTCACACCAGCCTGCCCGTATGCGATAGCAGTTACCACATAGCGGTTTAAACCCGTTTTGGTAAACCGTTTGGTGTACACGCCGCTTGGTGCCACATCAGACGATCCGTCAGGAAATACAAAGCGATACGTAAGCGCATTATCTGCGGTTGCGGTAAAAGTTACATTACCTGAACCATCTGTGGTTATGTCTGTTGATACAGTAAGATTCTGAGGTACGCTGACCGACTCGAGCGTCGCGTCGTCATCCTGACAACCTAATGCCAGGAGTAAACTCAGTACTGTAAATAAATTTAAAATTGCTTTCATAGTCTGTTTTTTAATTCCTAGTTGTGGAAGTAAACATTATCTACATACACGGTAGCCGCGCCAGCAGGACCCGCTGAGTAGATTAATTGTGCGATATGCTCACGTGCAGCAAGACCTGTAAAATCTGCTAACGGAATATTTAAAGTCACCCAGCTGTTGCGGGTAAAGTCTCCGTTATCAAAGTTAAGAGTGATCTCGTGCTCACTGTCATCTCCACCATCGTAAGTGCCGTTTGGTCCAAAATCAACCAGTTTGATACGGATTTGAGTGGCGTCACCAGTCCAGATATCGGTGCTGAAGTGCGTCATTGCACTTGCATCGATTGGAGCTGAAGGTTCAGCGCCTACAAAGTTTAATGCTGAATATTTCTTAACCGCATTACCTGCTACACTGGTTTCTTCTAGCGTTGCAGCAGACCAGTCGGTTCTCCAGGTAGCCATACTGATATCGGTATATGAATCGCTGAATAACGAAATCACATTTGCAGCATCAAAAGTTGGTGCCGGAGCGGCGTTTTGCGGACTGTCTGGCGCAGCAGCGTTGGCATCATAGAAAAATACATTATCCAAGTAAACAGTAGCTTCACCAGCCGGTGCTGCAGAGTAAATAAGTTGGGCGATATTACCCTGATTTTGCAAACCGGTAAAATCGGCTAATGGAATATCTAAAGTTACCCATTCTGCCTGCGCAGGATTTTCAATCACGATCTCGTGTTCAGAATCGTCACCACCCTGATAGGTTCCATTCGGTCCAAAATCAACAAGTTTGATTCGGAATGTTGTTGCTCCATTAGTCCAGATATCTGTTCTAAAATGCGTCATTTGAGAAGCATCAATTTGTGCCACTGGCTCTGCACCTACAAAGTTCAGAGCAGAATATACCTTAACATCATCACCGCTAATAGTAGTTTCTTCTAAAGTTGCAGCAGACCAGTCGGTTCTCCAGGTAGCCATATCAATATTGGTATAGGCATTGCTGAATAATGAAATCACTGCACTTTCTGCTTGCGTAGGGGCAGGTGCCGCCATTTGTGGACTTGTTGCTCCTCCTGTTTGCATAAGATCGTCAAGATAGAAAGTTCCTGCTAAGGTACCAGGACCATCAACAAAAATCACGATTGACGCATATTGCCCGGTAGGAACAAATGCCTCACCTACACCCTGATTCCCATCGATGTAACTCTTGATTGCTTCGGTAGCAAAATCAAAAGTAAGCTCTTCCCAGCCTGTACCACCGTGAGATTTAGTAATCTCGGTTTGGCGCTCACCATTCACACCACCTTCAAATTTTAAAAGAACAGAAGTAGGAGTATCTGACCAGAATTTCATTGTGATGGTTTTGTTAGGACCGCTAAAATCTACCGGAGTTCCTAAGCTGAATACACCACCTTCATATTGAGCTCCAGAATTGGTAATTGCTCCCACATTAGATTCGGCAGTATTTACACCAGAAAGATCTGGATTCGTCACTACTTCAAACGAAGCACCGTTAAAGGTTGAAAACTCATAATTTACTTCAGGATCGTCGAAGGTAATTGGTAATGCGATTGGACCAACCGCTCCTGCAACCTCAACAGATTTTGTAAGTTCGATAGTCGATACACTCGCTGCACGAGCAACAACTCTAATGTCGTAAGTTCCTGCTTCTGCATATTCATAAACAGCAGATTCACCAGCCATAATCGTCATAGGTTCTTCATCATCCCCTAAACCAAAATACACATCAAACTGCGCAGCGTTATCGGCCTCTGGAGTTACAGTTAGTGTCAAACCACTCACTGATGTTGTAAAAGCTAAATTCTCTGGCGCTGTAAAAGAGATTTTAAGGTTTTGGTTATACTCACTGGTAAGACCGGTTGCGCCGGTTGCGATGATACGCACCACATAGTCTCCTTCAACATAAGTAAAACTTGCTGATTCACCTGCATTGATAGTTACCGGCTCATCACCTTCAATTCCCGAATAAATAGTAAAGGTTGAAGCACCTTCACCTACCGGAGTGATTGTCACCATCCCCGAATCATCCTGAGTTACTTCGAAATTTGCTGCTAAATTTTGAGGAGCAGAAATCTCTTCAAAAGCGTAGTTTGTGATGACATCATCCTCACAAGCAGTAAAAGCAGTCACTGCTGTAAGAACTAACACTAAAAGTCTAAAAATTTTCATCGTATTCTGGTGTATTAATTAATATCCTTGATTTTGATCCCATCTGTTTCCTGCCAATTCAATTTCAATTGATGGGATGGGGAATAATTCGTTTTTATTTGGAGTAAATCCGGGGATGGCATCTGCCGCGCGACCGGTGCGAACCAGGTCAAAGAAACGATGCCCCTCGCCTACTAGTTCAAGTCTGCGCTCGTTGAAGATAAATTCAGTCAAAGCAGCACCTGTAGCTACAATATCGTGATCCATATCACCAAAAGCTCTGCGGCGTACGCGATTAAGATATTGCTGTGCCAATGCATCGTTAGGAGTTGCTTTGCGGTTATGCGCTTCTGCAGCCATTAAAAGAACATCTGCAAAACGTATTGAACGGTAATTGTTCGGATTGGTAAGATTGGCATCTCCCAGGTTTGCATCACCTTTAAGTGGAAGGTATTTACGGTTAAAATAACCCGTATGTTCATAACCTTCAGAATAGGTTGCACCGGTTTGATTTGACCAGGCTTCTATATCTAAAATAGCATTGTCCTGACGGCTATCTCCCGGTTCAAAGGCATTATAAGCTTCCGCTACCGGAACGTTAAAACTAAATCCACTATCAAACTCAGGACCTGAGTAATTACGAATTCCGTTAAAACCTACAGCTACGTTACCTTCACTACATTGTAAACATCCAAAACCCGCACCTTCTTTATCAGTATATTGAACTTCAAAAACTGACTCAACGCTGTTTTCACCTTTCTGAACAAATAAAATAGAATAATCATCTACCAAATCATACGGACCAGCAATCACCTGATCGAGTGCATTGGCAGCTTCGGTAAATTTATCCTGATAGAGATAGGCTTTACCAAGCAACGCGCGAGCAGCACCGCTGGTAATACGCCCTTCCTGAGCCTGAGTGGAGGGTAAGTTTTCCGCAGCAAAAATTAAGTCTAACTCAATCTGTGCATATACTTCTGAAGCCGGAGTGCGAACAGCATTAAACTGATCACCAAATAAAAAGCGCTCATCAACAGCAAGAGGTACATCACCAAACCATTTAACCAATTCAAAATAGTAGTAGGCTCTTAAAAATCGCGCCTGAGCAATGATTTCTTCTTTTCCTGCAAAATCAATCTTGTCCTGAAATTCCAGAATGTAGTTTGCACGGTTAACACCGCTGAACATCCATCCCCAGATATCACGCAACTGTTGGTTTACCGACGTATGCGTCATATTATCAATCTCCTGAATTCCGGGAGTATCGGTAGCGCTCTCGCCACCGGCAAGTGTATTGTCTGAAGCAATCTCCCCTACCATCACATTAAGGTATGTAGCCTGCAACAAATCATAAGCTCCTATTAAAGCCTCTTCGTAGTCTTCGGGAGTATTGAAATAATCTTCCGAGTTTTCATTTAGGGGATCTACATCTACAAAATCGTTACCGCACGAAAGCAGGGCAACCGATGTAAAACACCCAATTAAAATGCTATATATTTTTTTCATTTTCATGGCTCTTCGTTTAAAATTTGAAGTTTAGTCCGGCTGTATACACACGTGGCACCGGATAGAATCCCTGATCGATACCACCACCAATAGGAGCTCCAGATGTTGCTGAAGGATCAAAGCCCTGATATTTGGTAAGCGTAAGCGCGTTGGCGATTGACACATAAAATCTCAGCTTACTGATTCCCAATTGCTCAATAACCTCATTACCCAGACTGTAACCTACCTGAACATTTTGAAGTCTCAGGTACGAACCATCTTCCACATAAAAGTCTGAAAACAGCAGGTTTGAGTTAGGACCAATCGTTACTCGTGGATAGGTATTGGTAGAACCTGGACCCGTCCATCTGTTGAGTACATAATTGGTTTTATTGGTTAAGTTTTGATTACGATCGTAGGCACGAACGATATCATTACCAAGAGACGCATAGGCATAAGCCGTAAAGTCGAAGTTTTTATAATTGAAGCCCAGATTTAATCCCATTGTAACATCTGGAATTGGATCTCCAATATTCACACGGTCATCGCCGTCAATTACTCCGTCTCCATTTTGATCTACATAGCGTAAATCTCCAGGAACTGCATTTACCTGCGTTGCATGTGCATCAACTTCAGCCTGTGTCTGGAAGACTCCATTGGTTTGCAAACCGTAGAAGTAACCTATTGGAAAACCAGCCTCCATACGTGCAGGCGCTTCCTGACCAAAACCAAAAGCTCCTCCAGGGATGAATCCACTTTCATTACCTACCTGTAGCACTTCATTTTGTAGCGTAGTCAGGTTATAACCAATATTGAAGTCAGCATCATCGCTGATGATTTGGTTGTAATTGATTGAAAATTCAAAACCTTTATTCTCAACACTTCCTGCATTTACAATAGGTGCAGATGCGCCAGGAGCGTTAATACCTAAAATACCAGACACCTGTGGAGAAAGTAATAAATCTTCGGTACGCTTATTAAAATAGTCGGCAGTAATTTTCACAGAAGAATTAAACAATTCCATATCAAAACCAACATCCCAGCTTTCCTGACGTTCCCACTTAATTTCAGGGTTAGAAAGTCGGCCTACAGCAACTCCAACAGCTAATTCATCGTCGAAAACATAGGTCCCTTCACCATTTAGTACAGAAAGGAAAGCGAAATCACCAATTCGATCATTACCCAAAATACCGTAACTACCTCTTAACTTGAAGAAATTTACTACATCACCATCTCCATAAAAATCCTCGTCACTCATTACCCAACCTCCCGAAATAGCCGTAAAATAACCGAACTTATTCTCAGGACCAAAACGCGTTGAACCGTCTCGACGTATTAAAGCAGAAAGCAAATACTTCTCTTTATAGTTGTACTGAAGTCTTGCAAAATAGGATAGTAATCGTGCATCAAACTCGGCAGGACCAGAAAATGTACGTTGATCACGCACCTCACCGGCACCGTCAAGAGTTGCTTCGGCAAAAGTATTTCCAGGAACATCTAATCCCTGAAAGTTGTAGAATTCACCAGTAGATTGAAAAACAGACATACCTAATAAAGCAGTAATGTTATGATCATCTGCAATCGTGTTGGTATAAGTCAATAGATTATCCCAGGTATAATCTCTGAAGAAACTGTCGTTTACATAGTATTGATTTACTCCTGTATTGTTGAATACTTTACCATCTCCATAGAAAATTCCGGATGGAGTAAAGCTGCGGTTACGCACTTCTGAGTAATTAAACTGGTAATTCGATTCAATCTTGAAGTTATCTAAAAATCCATAAGACAATCCTACCGTTCCTGTAATCTTATCAACCTGAGTTGCATTGAATGTATTTGCAATTTGAGCTACCGGATTGATTACTTCATTTCCTAAACCCGTTGCGAGAGTAAACTCACCATTCGCATCATATACCGGCTTGGTTGGGTCCATATTTACAGCGTTGAATAATACAGAACCCAATGCATTTTCTAGAAGTGTGCTTCGGTTGGAGTTGGTGTAAATCCCAGAAGCTTTGAACTTTAAATTATCGGTGATATCCAGATTATAGCTACCACGACCGGTGAAACGCTCAAAATTTGCAGCACCTCCACCTACAATTCCGTCCTGATTTAGATATCCAAGACCAATAGAATAAGTAGATTTTTCACCACCCGCATAAACAGTAGCATTAATATCTGAAACTAAAGCTTTGCGAAACACCTGATCCTGCCAGTCTGTTCCCATTCCTAAATTTCTTAGGTTTGGAAATGGAGGAGCCTTATTTCCTGCTACATAAGCCTCATTAATAATTGCACCATATTCGGTAGCATTCAACACCGGAAGTTTGCGAGTCGTTTCCTGAAGTCCTACATAGGAATCTACATTTACACGAAGGTCACTATTCTTACGACCGGTTTTGGTAGTTATAAGTATAACTCCATTGGCAGCACGTACCCCATAAATACCAGCAGTTGCATCCTTAAGTACGTTAATACTCTCAATATCATTAGGGTTAAGAACACTTAAATCTTCAATAACGGCGCCATCTACTAATATTAAAGGTCTGTTGTCCCCGTTGGTTGAAATACCACGTATGTTAATAGTAGAAGCACTACCTGGCGAACCTGAAGTCGAGCTGATATTAACCCCGGCAACACGCCCCTGAAGCGCCTGCTCAATACGTACCGGATTTTGCTCTTCAATAGTTTCTGAACCTACAACGCTTACCGCTCCGGTAACTTCCTTACGTGTTTGAGTACCGTAACCGATAACCACCACTTCTTCAAGAGTGCTCGTGTCATCTTCCAATGTTACCGAAAAAGTTGTCTTTCCATTGATAGCGACTTCCTGAGTCTTAAAACCTAAATACGAAAAAACAAGCGTCCCCGATGACGGAGCTCTAAAATCGAACAAGCCATCAAAATCTGTACTTGTTCCAGTTGAGGTACCTTTAACAATAACATTTACTCCGGGTAGTGGCATACCCGTCTGGTCTGTTACAGTACCTGATACCTGAATCTGATCTCCCGACTGGGCAACTACACCCGCGGAAAACAAGACAGCTATCACGTAGCATACTAATGATCTCATAAATTTTAATTTGGAAATCAAATATACCGGCTGACCTTAGCTTATCCTTAGAAATTACCCCTACAAAATATCAACATCTTAAAAATGGCGCCTTTAATTAAAAGAAAACTTTACGCAAACCTTTGCGCTACTGACCTAAGAGAGGTATGTTAAACTTTCTGACACAACTCAATAAAAGCCTTGTATAGACCTGTTTACATTAAGTTGTATAGGTAATGTTGAGGTAAAATGATGAGTTGTATAGTTTACCTAAATGGAAAGAATATACTCAACAAGGCCTTCATCCCGATCTAATTCCATTTTTTTACGCAAACGATATCTTTTAATTTCTACACTACGTGTCGAAATATTTAAAAGTGGAGCTATTTCTTTAGAGGTAAGATTAAGTCTTAAGTATGCGCAGAGTTTTAGATCGTTTGGAGTGAGTTTTGGATGCTTACGTTTAATTTTCTTGAGAAAATCTTTATCTGCGTTATTAAAAGCTTCTTTGAAAAACTCCCAGTCTTTTTTAGGATCGAGATTGTTATCGATAATCCTGATTACCGGCTTTATGTTTTTCTGTTCAGATTGCTCGAGTTCCTTTTTTATCGTGTTTAACAGTTCATTCTTTTTAACCAGATTCATGGTTGATGCGGCAAGCTCGCGACTTTTACTTTCTACATCCTGCTGCAATTTTTCATTCTGAAGTTTGATAATTTCACGCTCCTTTTCAGAATTAGCCAATTCCATTTTCCGGTTATTGATATCTATGAGGCGTTGCTTTTGCTTTCGGTAATGTTTCCGATTCAATACCTGCATTACACCAAAAAGGGCTAGACCGAGTAAGGCATAAATTACAATAGCGGTAATTGAAAAATACCAGGGCCTTTTAATTCGAAAAGCATACTGAGCTGTATTTTCAGAAAGCTGTTCTCCTATTCGGGCACGAACTTCAAATTCATACGAACCGTGCGGAAGGTTTTCAAAGCTTACCACAGACTGTGTGGACCATGCAGACCAGAAATCATAGTAACCCTTGAGACGGTATTGATAAACTACCGATTTAAACTTATCATATTGAGCTACGCTGTAACTCATTTTCAAATTAGACCTGTTATTGTCAAAAATCTTATCATTAACCAAAGCAATAGCCTCTCCATTACCCTCACGAGTACTGTTATATATCGCCCGCAGATTAATTCTGAAATTTTCAATTTTATTTTTGCCCAGATCAAATAGAATATAGCCTGTAGCATTACCCAAAAGGTAGATGTTATCCCCGATTGCGGTTATATTCTCAAAACCTGAAATATCTCTTCTGCTTTGAGCGGGTAATGCATAGCGGTTTACTTCAAATTCATCAGAAAGTATACCTGGCTGAATATTTACCAACTCCTGCTCATTAAAAGCCCATAATTTATTATCTGCCTTGTCAAACGTAAGTTTCCCTGTAGAATAATTGCCCTGATTGAAAATAGATCGCGTAAGGGAGGTGTCTTTTTGAACACCCAATTTAGGATCACCTAATTCAAATACGCCCTCATTATACACATAAAACAGTTTATCATTATAGCTGGTGATTCCCGCTTTCTCAGCCGGCGGCAATTGAGGTAATAAGCTATAATCAGATACTTCTGTAAACTGTGCATTTACCTTTAATTGGAAAACACCTTTATACTCGTGGCTTACATAAATATTAGCATCTGCCCCTACACCGAAATACCGACTCGAAATATCAAAACCTTTGAGTTTATTGCGAAGCGTCCAACCTGAATTTTGCTTTTCTAAAATGTACAGACCGCTATAATTTCCCTGAAGTGCTAAATTTTTAGCCTCATCAAGCCACTTAATCTGCCAGGTGCCATCGATGGAAGCAATGGGTTTTATAGAAGTCCCGTCTACAATAAAAGTTCCTAAATGGTGCCCACAAAGGAGATCATCCCCTAATTTATTCAAACTCCAAACCTGGCCTTTTGTTCCACTAATTAGTTTGAATTCTGAATCTTTCTGGCTGTAATTTTTATAAAACAAACCCTGATTGGTTCCCAGATATAAATAATCACCCTTACGCGCAGCCGTATAGACCGATCCTAATTTCCCGGCATCATCCCGGTAAACGCTATAGGCACTTTTACTGTTTATAACGCTGATCCCATTATCAAGACCAAGCCAAACGTTGGAGTCCTGATCTTCTGTAATGCTTAATACCGTATTATTAGCAATACCCGTACGTTGATTGATGCTGTAATCAAAACTAAAATCAGCATTTAAGTGTATAATCCCAGAAGAGATCGTACCCAGCACAAAACTCCCATCTTGCAATCGTTCACAGCTATAAATAACCACCTCATTAACCGGGCTGGGCAAGGTTATACGTTGAATTTCTGAACCATTTATCTCAAAAAAACCAGATTGAGCAGTAATAGTTACATATCCCTTATTTGCTTTAAAGAGGTTTACCAGCACATCTTCTTTAAAAATCGAAGCATTAGAAACCAATAGAGGATTACCATTGCGCAATCTGTACAAACCCTGACCTTCCTGCTGAAAAAACAAGGATTTATCTATTAGAAAGGCTTTAATGATTGGATGTTCCGGTTCAAAAACTTCAAAAATGTCATTTACGGTATCATAGCTGTAAATTCGGTTTAAAGACTGAAAAAGAACCAGATCATCAACCGCAAATATGTTCCAGAATTGTTCATCCTCAATGAGATCAAGATCTGTTTTCTTGCTTAAGGAGTGGTACTGAAGCATTCCGGAAGCATTGGCTTCCCAGTATCCAAATTCCATATAAGCGCCAGTATAGATGCGATCGCCACTTGATTTTACCGCTCTAATGATGGTTTTATTGGGAGAGTCGTACAAACGCCAGCGTGCTCCATCATATTCAAGCATTCCCGAGTTGTTGGCTACATATATAAAATCATTTGCTCCTTGCGAGATCGCCCAATTTTGATTTTCGGCAGCGTAGGCTTCAGGAGTAAAATTCTGAACAGGAGGTATCTCCTGCCCAACCAGACTTTGAGACAAGAGGAAGAATAAACCTATGAAGCGGCAGAATTTTAGCAAAGCAAAGTTTTTAAGCAAGATACTTAAAAGCCGTCAGTTAGCAGATTTACTCCTTTAAAACTGATAGTTATAATTAATACCTATCCCCAGGTTTTCTTTAGTTAGATTGCTGTAATCTGCTCCTAATAAGGCAGTAAAGTTTCCAAAACTACTTGGGTAGGTTAATTCAAGAAATGAGTAAACGGCCTTTTCTGTAATTGGGTAAGGTCTTCCATAAGTACCCAAATTTTTGACATAGCTCACTTTGGCCTTGAAATCAAATTTCCCCAGACTTCCTGTAGCTCCGAGATGGTGAACATAAAAACGATCGTTAATATTTTTGTTTTGAGGCGCTACACGATCTGGAATAACAAAAGGTAATCCGATTATACGATTGTGATATTGCCAACCCGTATTGTAAATCCCATTCCAAAAATAACTGTCGCTACCACTTACACTACCTTGAGTAGGATCTTTAGAAAAACGACCACTTTGAGATACGGTTTGCACGTACTCGTAAATTATGGCTTTTAAAAACCCTGAATTTTTTGGTTCTAAATAAGCTCCCCAAACTCCATCAGGAAAGTTGCTCAACTCAATCCCTGAAGTATCTTCAAATAAAGATTGATGATACATTCTCAAATAAAAATTTTCACGAGTTAAGTCATAAGCTAGTTCGTAAGATCCTAAACCATTACCTAAAGAGTTTACCTGTTCTCCATCAAAAGCACCGGCATTGCTACTACCCTGGCCAAAAAACACATCGATATAATCTCTAAAACCTGAGGGTTGCTTGCCAAATCGAGGTGAAGTACCTCCAAATTGCACATAATGCTTCATACTACCGCTAAGGCGATCTCCTGGAGAAAAAACCAGGGCAAGTTCGAGACTTTTATGATGTACCTGTGCATCCTGAACCACGCGATCATCTCCAAGGAAGTAATGTCCAAAAGTAGCTTTCGCTTCAAACCATTTAAAAATCTTAAACGGTTCGGTCATTTGAATGTAAACTCCCGGAAGCGCTCTTGCATTATTACTCCATACAATATCTCCGCCTACACTTGATATTCCGCTTAACTTTTCGTCCCGGTGTTTTATACCCAAATCGGCTTTAAGAATTTTCCATTGATAGGTACCATAGAGCTGATCGATAATTGCGCCGTCATACAAACCATTTTTATACAATAAACCTCCACCCAATTCAAAGCGGTTATCCTCATTAATGGCGTTCTCATACTTTGTTTGTGCTAAAGCGTAAAAATTTGTCTGTTCATCTGCTCTTCCTTTCTGATTTGCGTAAAACCAGAAATTATTAGCATCACCGCTAGACGCCATTCCACGTAAATCAATAGAGGTCACAAGACTGTCCTGTGCATAAATAATAGAAGTGAATATAAGAGTTAAGCAGGCCAAATGGTTCTTCATAGTTGAATGGTATTTAAGGGAGTCTCTGCGTCAGTCGATTTTTACAGTAAAGAAAATGTACTTTTACAAAAATTAAATAGGCAACATGTTTTCGATATTCAGTTCTAAAAAACTTCTAGCCTCCAAGTTGGGCGAATTTACAGATATTCACAATCATATACTACCCGGAATTGACGATGGTGCTAAAACACCTGAAGATTCGCTGCAATTATTATCAAATTTTAAAGAGATCGGTATAACAAACCTCATCTGTACTCCGCATACAATGAGTGATTTTCATCCCAACACTCCTACAACCATAACCGATGCTCAGCAAAGACTTCAGGATTTCCTTATTAAAAAAGGACATTCAGAATTTAAAATTCGTGCTTCTTCAGAGTATATGATGGACAGCGCTTTTACCGATTTACTCGATACTCAGGATATTCTGCCACTCAAAGATCAATTTGTCCTGGTAGAAATGTCTTATCTGCAGCCTCCGGTGAATTTACGTGAAATTTTATTTAAGATCGGCAACGCTGGCTTTGTTCCCGTACTCGCCCATCCAGAGCGTTACGCCTTTTATCATAGCAAGTACAGTACGTATCACGAATTGAAAAGCATCTGTAAGTTTCAGTTGAATGCGCTCTCAATTACCGGCTATTACGGATCGGGAATAGCTAAAACTGCCCTCAAATTATTAGAGGAAGGAATGTTTGATTATTTGGGAACAGATACCCACCATATGCGGCATATAGAAAACCTGAAAAATGCCAAATTCCCCGGCAAATATGAACAGGCCTTAGAACGCATAATTTCAAATACTACAGAAACTTTTAGCTAATCGCTACGAACTGGTTAAAGCAAAAAGTAGCTTCAAAGCTTCTTCAGCTTTATAGTTTTTGGCAGCGAGTAAACACTGTTCCATCAGGTTAAGGTCAAGTTTTGTCTTTTCAGCTTTGGTTAGAAAAACAAGTGGACCTAAAGGCTCATCGCTCTCAATTTCGGTTGAGGCTCTAAGCTCTTCGTTTTCCTTTTCTGAGTCAAAAAGAGATTCATAAACCTTAGGATAATTTTCATCCTCAGCACAAGATTCTAAAACTCGGTGTGCAACTTCCTCTACGGTAAGCAATTCGTATTGATGTGGAATGTAAAGTCCCTGAGCGTCGTCATCTATCAAAACTTCGAGCATCTCTAAAAGACTTTCAGGTTGAACAAAAGCTCGAGTGGCATTCTTACCTCGAATTACAAGAGGTTGATTATTTGCGATTCGCTCTTTAAATAAGGGAACTACAGAACCTGACGAACCATAGACATTACACAGTCTTAAAATACTGATGTCAACTTCTCTATGTTGCTCCTGTACTTGCAAAGCATAATCTTCAAAAAGCTTCTTCGTGCGCCCCATTACGTTTTGTGGACTCACCGCTTTATCAGTAGAAATAAAAATGAATCGTTTAACCTGATTTTGGATAGCCTGATCTAAAATCAATTTTGCTCCCCAAACATTGGTGTGAATGGCCGCACAAACATTAGCTTCAACCATCGAAACGTGCTTATACGCAGCAGCATGAATTACGGTAGTAATAGCATATTCACCGAATACATGTTTTACAAATGCCTGGTTACAAATACTGTCAATGAAATAAATGATATCCAGATCTGGAGCAATATCTTTAAGTTGAAGCGTTAAACTATGCAAAGCGGTTTCTGCAAAGTCAACAAGAATCAGTTGCTTGGCATTACGGCGGGCAAGACCCATAGTAAATTCGCGGCCAATACTACCTGCCGCGCCAGTGATAAGAATTACTTCGTTCTTTAAGTTATACGCCATAATTAAGCAGAAAAATACGCATTTAGGGCATTTTGAATTTCAATTTGCTCAGATTTTGTTAGTCCGCAGCCACTCGGAAGACACAATCCATTTTGCCACAAAGTTTCAGCTACGGTAGAGCCAAAATAATACTGTTCCTTATAAATACCCTGTAAATGCAGGGGCTTCCAGGGGTATCTACTTTCAACACCCAAATCATCCAGATGCTTTAGTAGCTTAGAAGCAGTGTAGTTTTGCAGTTGTGAAGAAAACTGAATTACATTCAGCCAATAATTAGAAAAAGAATCAGCTGTTGCGCTGAGTAACGCTACACCTTCAATTTTCTCAAATAACTGACTATAAAACTCGTGTAAACTTCGCTTTGCTGTAATTTTTTCACTCAAAGTCTTTACCTGACTTGCTCCAAGAGCTGCATTAAGACCAGGCATCGCATAATTATAACCGATCTCATCGTGTTCAAAACCTGGTGCACTTATCTTCGCCTGACTAGCCAAATGACGCGCTTGCACGGCTTGCTCGGCATTTTTACAAATCAAAGCGCCTCCCCCGCCGGTTGTAATTAGTTTGTTACCATTAAAAGACAGTACTCCTAAATCCCCAAAAGTACCACAAGCACGATCGGCAACCTTACTACCCAATGCTTCGGCTGCATCTTCAATAAGTGGAATATTATATTCTTGAGCCAAAGCGGCTATCTCCTTTATTTTACATGGAATTCCAAAGGAATGTACTGCAATGATTGCTGCCGGCTTCCTATTTTTAGCTATGCAAAATTGAATCGCCTCCACCAATGCCGGAACACTCATATTAAAGCTTTCAGATTCACTATCAATAAATACGGGAATTGCATTTAGATATGCGATTGGATTTGAAGTAGCAACAAAACTCATGGTTTGGCAGATTACAAAATCACCAGCTTGTACTCCAGCTAAACGTAATGCTAAATGCAATGCCGCCGTACCAGTATTGAGTGCAACTACTTCCCGTTTTGTATCAAGAGCCTTTTGCAGGTTGGCTTCAAAATCGCTCACAAATGGTCCACCTGCTGTAACCCAGTTTTGGGCTACCGCCTCCTGAACAGCTACTGAATCTTGCAAACTCAGTTGCGGTAGTGCGAGTTTTATATGAGGTTCTTTCGCCATTAAAAAAGCTTTGAACGTGATGAAATATACCGAATGCTAAGTCTGTGAAGGTAAAAATGAATCCCCAACCACATCAAAGTTTGGATTATAAAAAAGCCCGTTAATCCTGATAGTGGAACTAAATAAACTGCTGCAAAAACCTGAATCAAGGTAAAACTAAAAACTAAAAGTCCGATTGCTCTTGCTCCCATTCCAAATCGGGTAAGTAAGGAATAACTGTGACGTTTATCCCGTTCAAACAAAGATTTTCCAGCCATTAATCGAACTGTAAAAACACGCAGCGTATCAAATATCGGGTACCAGAACAAGGCTATAGCAACTGGCAGACGCTGTGCATAGGTCTCCAGTCGGAAATTAGTGGTACTCAAATCAGCTTCGCAAAAGACTATCAACATTATCGAACAAAAAAATCCTAGCATTAAAGAACCCGCATCCCCTAAAAAAATTCGTGCGGGTGCGTTATTCAATAATCGAAAAGCAAATACCGATGCGCACACCACATATAAAAACGGATTGAAAAATGGGGTTAAAAACCATAAAATCCCAAAAATGCAGGTTAGGAATACCAAGGATGCCAGGCCATCAATACCATCTATAAAGTTAAATGCATTGGTACCTGCCAGGAGAAGTAGCGTGCTCAAAATAACACTGAATTTGTAATCTATTAAAAACACCCGGTCATTCAACATAACGGTTTCTAATCGTATGTCTGCAAAGATTACTGTAAAAGCGATTATTAATACCTGAAAAATCAGTTTGAGTTTCCAACCCATAGGTCGAAAGTCATCAGCAACACCAACTAAAAACATCAGGCTAAATCCAATGAATAAATAGCGTTCACTGAGTAGAAATTGAGGAAAAAAGAAAGCTGTGGTCAGCAGCACAGCGGTATAAATAGCAATTCCTCCTATTGCCGGGACAGGTGTGTGATGCATTTTTTTACCACCAACAGCATCTGTAAAATAAGAAGCCAATCCCGTTTTAGAAAACAGAATTATCAGCATATAAGTGATTATAAAGGCACTTAAAACCGGAATATATGGAGACAGGTAGGATAGCACAAATCGTGTTTAGATTTCAAATATACGCAAGTAGCCTTAACCACAGCTTTAGTAATTAATACCAAATAAAAAAGCCGCTCAAGGCGGCTTTAATTATAAAAAGTTGTGAATGCTTAGGATTCTAAAGAAGCATTCAGCGTAATTTCTGCATTAAGGAGTTTTGAAATAGGACAGTTTTCCTTAGCCTTATTGGCCAATTTTAAAAACTCCTCTTCACTACATTCAGGCACTTTCCCGGTGAGTGTAAGATGAACTTTAGTAACTGCGCCATCTTCAAAAGTGACATCTGCCTTGGTATGAAGATTTTCTGGATTGTAGTCTTCTTCTCCTAAGAAAGCAGATAACTGCATGGTATAGCATCCTGCATGTGCTGCTCCTATCAATTCCTCTGGATTGGTACCTTTACCATTTTCAAAACGGGTAGCAAAACCATAATTGGCTGCATCGAGCACACCGCTTTCAGTAGATATCGTTCCCATTCCGGCTTTTATTCTTCCTTTCCAGGTTGCAGAAGCATTTCGTGTAAATTTCATAGTTCTATTTTTCTTTTGGTTATACCTAAAACTACTCATCAACAGACGGTCCTGCAAGATTTTAATTATAATTTAGCGTTTGAAACACCAGTATTAACGGGCTTTAACAGCTTTTTGGCTAACTTGCAGCTATGAATACAGCTACTGTCGCCCAACTTAAGAAAGAATTACAACACCGGGACGAGGCAGAACTCCTTCAAATATGTCTTAAACTGGCTAAGTTCAAAAAAGAAAATAAAGAGCTACTCACCTACCTACTTTTTGAATCAGATTATGAGGAGGGGTATATTGAGAGCGTAAAAGAGCTTCTTAATGATCAGTTTAAAGCTATTAATACCAAGAATTATTACTGGATAAAAAAAGGCATTCGTAAAATTCTGAAGGAGACCAAAAAGTATGCACGTTACTCAGGAAACAAGGAAACAGAGGTCGCGCTTCTACTCTATTTCTGCGAAAAAATGACCGAAGTTAGACCTGCAATACGCAACAACAATGTCTTGCGGAACCTTTATCTGAGACAAAAAGAATACATCGCCAAAAAGATTGAAGCACTCCACGAAGACCTTCAACTCGATTATACTAATGCACTTGAAAAACTAAACTAATATGACCACTCTCAAACTCGACAACCTCAGTGTAACAATTGATGCCGGCTCGCTGGTAAGTTTTAAAGCCGACGATCACGAGTATATTCATCAGGTAGGCAGCCCCGGTTGGGGAAAATCTGATGATGAAATGTTTCCGGTTATTGGTCCTACTGACCAAGCTCAGTTTAAAGTACAAACACCTAGTGGTGAAGCCATTCAAGACCAACACGGATTGTTACGCGAACTAGAATATCAACTGATAGATACCACAGAAACACGGGCAGTATTTCAGAAAACCTATACCGCAAATACGCCGATTAAAAATGCCAAGTATCCTAAAAAATCGAGCGAAGAGTGGCTAAAATGGCCTTATGATTTTAAATTTCAGAAGCAGTTTATTCTTAAGGAGAAAGAGTTACTTATAGAATTTATCATAACAGGTCCTGAGGGTATGCCGTATATGTTGGGATACCACCCCGCTTTCAAACTTCATTCTGAAAATCCTATCGTAAAAACTGATAAAAAAGAAATTACTTTACCTGAGATACTAGCGGTTGGCAGTAGAGCCTACGAAGTGGCAGATTGCACAGAAATCTCCCTGAAAGATCTGAAAAGTCTAAAAATCAAAACAGAAGGATTTAGTCATTTTATGCTGTGGACTGAGGTAATTAATATGCTGTGTATTGAGCCTATTAGCTTTTATCCATATGCTGTAGAACAAAAGAATTTGCATACCGGTTTCAGACAACTCATAAATGAACCGGCACGATTTAAGGTTATGCTTTCCGTATAAATTAAAGCAGTGCCTGTCTTAAAACCGTAACGGGGTGCAATGCCTGGCGTTGTGTCCCATCTTTTATCTGATGCCTGCAGCTGGTTCCCGGGGCAACAATAATCGTTTCTAACGCAGCCTTACGCACCGCAGGAAAAAGCGTTTGTTCACCAATTTGCATACTCAGTTCATAGTGTTCCTGCTCGTAGCCAAAGGAGCCCGCCATCCCGCAACAGCCTGAAGGAATAAGTGTTGGTTTGTAATTATCAGGCAGATTAAGCATCGCAAACGTATGCTCCATCCCGCTCAGGGACTTTTGATGGCAGTGCCCGTGTATTTTAAGTTGCTTAGCTTCCGTCGTAAATTGTTTGGAAGTGATATTTCCTAATTTGATTTCGCCAGCGATAAATTCGTCGATGATGTAAACGTGTTTCGCCAAATCTTTTGCTTGTTGCGCATCATCACTTAGTCTAATATACTCATCTCTGAAGCCTAAGATCGCAGAAGGTTCAATCCCTATTAGGGGATGCTCAGCATCTACAAGATTTGTAAAAGCTTTTATATTCTGATCTGAAACTTTAGCAGCCTCTTTTAAAAACCCTTTAGAAATCATCGAGCGACCACTTTCTGCGTGAGCAGTTGTACGCACTTCATAGCCCAATCGCTGTAAAAGAATCACCGCATCTTCGCCTATTTGAGCATCGAGAAAATTGGTAAACTCATCTACAAACAGGTAAACGGTCTTGATAGGCTTTTCCGGATTGAAAGCCCGTAGACTTTTAAGTCGCTTGCGTAAGGTTTTTTTTGCCAATGGCGGAAGACTTCGTTGGGGAGCAACTTCGAGCGTTTTTTTAATAAACTTGCCAGTTAGTTTTCCTGAATACAACCCGTTTGTAATGCCCGGCACAACGGAAGCAAATCGGTTTAAATAGCTATTAAAGGCAAAGGCTCGCGTACGTAACGAACTGCCATTTTCCTTTTTATATTGATATTCGAATTCCGCTTTAAGAGCTGCTACGTCCACATTACTGGGGCACTCACTGGCACAGGCTTTACAGCTCAGGCACAAGTCAAATACCTCCTTTAATTCTTTATGATTGAATTTATTTTTATGTGGGGAATGCGTTAAAAACTCTCTTAATACATTTGCTCGTCCTCTGGTTGAATCTTTCTCATTACGGGTGGCTCGATAGCTGGGACACATAGTACCTCCTGCTGCAGGTAGTTTACGGCAATCTCCACTGCCATTGCACTGCTCTGCAGCTCTCAATATACCTTGAGAATCTGTGAAATCCATTAAGGTGTTGAGTTCTGGTTCTTCCCGGTCAGGAGTGTATCTCAGGTGTGCATCAAGAGGCTGGGCGTCAACAATTTTATCTGGATTAAAAATATGATCAGGATCGAAAGCATTCTTGATCGCCTTAATACGCTCATAATTTTCCTTGCCCAACATCAATTCTACAAACTCTCCGCGCACGATACCATCGCCGTGCTCACCACTCATAGTCCCTTTATACTTTTTAACGAGATTTGCCACCGCAGTAGTAATCTGCCTAAACAAGACGACATCGTCGCTTTGTTTAAGATTGAGTATGGGTCGTAAATGAAGTTCGCCTGCACCGGCGTGCGCGTAGTACACGGCATCCTGCTTAAAATCCTCCATCAGCGCACTGAACTCTTTAATGTAAGGTGCCAAATCTTCAAGAGCCACGGCTGTATCTTCTATACATGCAACAGCTTTGCGATCGCCCACAATATTACCCAGCAAGCCAAGGCCAGCCTTTCTCAATTCGAGTGCCTGATTGATTTCAGAGCCTTCCAAAGTAGGATGCGCATAACTCAAGCCTGAATCATCTAAGGTTTTAATGAGATTAATTGCCTGTTTACGAGCAGTATCCATTTCATCGGCTCGCACTTCAAGCATCAGAATTGCCTGTGGGTCACCTTCAATAAAGAAACGGTTTTTCTGTTGCTCCCGATTGTTAAGCGTACAATCAAGAATGACTTTATCCATCATTTCGCAGGCATATAAATTATGCTGCATTACCGGGACAACGGCTTCCAGACAATCGTTTATAGTTGCAAAATGCGCTGCTACCATCACTCCGCAAGCCGGGGGAAGTTCATCAAGTTTTAGAGTAATTTCAGTAGTGAAAGCTAATGTTCCTTCACTTCCGGCAAGAAGCTTACACATATTAAAGCTTGCTGCCGATTCTGAAAAAACCTCATTATCTAAAAGCGCATCTAAGGCATAACCGGTATTTCGCCGATGAATTTCGGGCTTTGGAAAATTTTGAATAATCTCATCACGGGCCTTCTCACCTTGAAGTTGCTCAAAAACGCTCTCATAAATTTGAGCTTCGAGGTTGTCTTGCTTCCGCTTTCGCGAAAAATCTTCCGTAGTAATTTCTTCAAAAATAGCTTTGCTACCATCACTCAATAGGGTCTTAAGCTTTAGGACTTTGTCTCTGGTAACACCATATTGAATAGATGTCGTACCGGATGAGTTGTTACCAACCATTCCTCCAATCATACAACGGTTTGAAGTGGAGGTATTAGGACCAAAAAACAAAGCATAAGGCTCCAGAAAACGATTCAGTTCATCGCGAATAACACCGGGTTGTACCGTTACGGTTTTAGCCTTTTCATCAAAATATAGGATATTTGTAAAATGTTTTGAGACATCTACAATTAAGCCATCACCCACACATTGACCAGCTAATGAAGTACCAGCCGTACGCGGAATAAGACCTACTTTATGAGCACTCGCAAATAAAATTATCTTTCTGAGATCTTCTTCATCTTTTGGGAATGCAACACCAAGTGGTATTCTTCTGTAAACAGAAGCATCTGTAGCATACAGATTGCGGTGTAACGGGTCGAGCTTCAATTCTCCTTGGAGTGATGCTGCGAGGGTATCTAGAGCTTTGTCGAGGCTTGTAATCATAGCCTAAAGGTACAATTAATAACGAATATTGATATTAACAGACTATTAGCTAAGCTTAACAAAAGATTGGCGCAAGCCGCATTATAACTAATGTTTTCTAAAACTACATTTGCAACATCAAGTATTAACTAACACGAATTTATTATGAAAAAATTATTTATAGCTTTTGTATTAATCGCAGGGTTTTCATTTACATCACAGGCACAGAACATTGCAGATAACGCTTTAGGTTTACGTCTTGGAGATAGCGATGGTTTTGGAGGGGAGATTTCGTATCAGAGAGCTCTTGGCGGAAACAACAGATTAGAACTGGATTTAGGTATTAGAGATGGTAATAATTTTGACGGTTTTAAATTAGCCGGTTTATACCAATGGGTATGGAATATTGACGGTGGTTTTAACTGGTACGCCGGTGTAGGTGGTGGTGTTGCATCATACGACTATAACAGAGGTCCGTGGGAAGATGACAACGACACCTTTATTTTTGCTGCTGGTGATATAGGTATTGAATATGACTTCAACATTCCGCTTATCATCTCGTTAGACTTTAGACCAGAATTTGGTTTTGGACGCTACGACAACGACGATCTTGATTTTGATATCGCGTTAGGTTTACGTTACCAATTCTAACGACCAATCACATAATATACAAAAGGCTGTCAATTGACAGCTTTTTTTATGCTCTATAACAAGAAGATTTTGTTGTACTAAATAGTTATTCCGAAACGACCTTGTTCTTTTTATCAGCCAAACGCTTAATAGCCTTTGAATACACCTCTTCATAAAGTGGAACAACCTTTTCTATTGCAAATTCCTGAGCTTGAGTACGGGCTTGTTGTTTAAATTTTTTCAGACTTTCATCTGTTCCTAAAATTTTCAGTGCATTTGAAGCCATTTCTTCTACATCACCTATATCACTCAGAAATCCTGAAAACCCCTCCACGTTAACCTCTGCAAGACCGCCAGCGTTAGAAGATATTACGGGAACTCCATGAGACATGGCTTCAAGAGCAGCAAGACCAAAACTTTCAGCCTTAGAAGGCAGTAAAAACAAGTCTGAAAAACAAAGAATTTTTTCAATCTCGTTACTATTTCCCAGAAAAACTACTTTTGAAGCAATACCCAGTTCTTCTGCTAAATTTTCAGCCGGACCACGTTCTGGACCATCTCCTACCATTATCAATTTAGCCGGAATTTCTTTCTGAATAGCCGCAAATGTTTTGATCACATCAGGTATGCACTTTACCTCACGCATATTACTTATGTGGGTAATAATTCGCTCATTTTCAGAAGCCATAAGTCCGCGTTGGCAATCTGTAAATGTGTTTTTGACGGTAGAAAGATCAATAAAGTTTGGAATAACTTTTATTTTCCGCTTGATCTTAAATAGCCTGTTGGTATCATCTTTAAGGCTTTGGGAAACCGAAGTCACTACATCGCTTTTATTGATACTAAACGTCACTGCTGGTTTGTAGAACGGGTGGTTTCCTACAAGGGTAATATCGGTACCGTGTAATGTAGTCACCATAGGAATGCTTATTCCTTCCTGCTCCAGCATCTTTTTAGCCATATAACCCGCATAAGCGTGAGGAATCGCATAATGCACGTGTAAAACGTCTATTTTATAGCCCTTGATTATGGTTACGAGTTTACTGGATAAAGCCAACTCATAAGGCTGAAAATGGAACAGCGGATATTCGGGAACATTTACTTCGTGAAAAAATATCTTTTCATTCAGTAAATCCAGTCTTACCGGTTGCTTATAGGTAATGAAGTGAACCTCGTGGCCGCGCTTAGAGAGTGCAATTCCCAATTCGGTAGCAACAACACCACTCCCTCCAAAGGTGGGGTAACAAACAATAGCAATTTTCATCGATTTGAAATTTGTCAAAATCCTAAAATACGGATTTTAATATTCTAATAGACCAAACCTGAATTTCTGAAATTGCAAGTCCTGTCTATTAAAACTCAAAATTAGATAATAAAAAGCCGCTTATGTTTAGAAAGATTGTTTTTTAGAAATAATTAAGAAGCCGCTATAGGATTATAGCATCCTGAATAACTTCCTGAATACGGGTTCTAAGGTCTGAAGTGATCAATTTTCGATTTTCTGCAGTTGGGAATGTTCGGTTTGAGAGAAAAACATAGATAATTTCAGTTTCCGGATCTGCCCAGGTAAACGTTCCGGTAAAGCCAGAATGTCCAAAACTAGATTTGGAAACACAACCACAAGTAGGACCAGCTGTACCCAATTGAGGTTTATCAAAACCTATTCCTCTGCGCACTCCCTGATCACAATAATAACACCTATTGAAAGCCTGCATAGTATTTTCTGAAAAGTAGCGTTTTCCGCCGTAATAACCATTTTGCAAATACATCTGCATCATTTTGGCCACATCATTGGCGTTGCTAAAAAGTCCGGCGTGCCCGCCGATATTATCTTCCATCGCGGCTCCCATATCGTGTACATAACCCTGTACCTGCTGCATACGCCAGTACGTATCATTTTCTGACGGAATTATTTTAGCTTTTGCGATTCTCGAAAGTGGTTTATACCCCATATGATTGGCCCCCAAACGCTGATAGTAACGCTTTTGAGTAAGCGTATCTAAGTCTGTACCCAGGTTTTTTTCCAAATAATCTTTAAAAAGAAAATAAGAAAGATCACTGTATTTATAAACACGTCTAGAAAGTAAGTCAGAATCGGCTATGGTTTTGATTATACTATCGGGATAATCATTGCGCAGATATAAATCTTCTGCCACTTTTATACTGAAATTATCCTCAGGACGGGTACGGTAATAGTCCTTAGAAAGTTTTCCACTCTCATCGAATGTCGCGGTATAAAACGGAATCCACGGCTTTAAACGACCATAATGCGACAACACTTCTTTAACTGTAATATCTTCTTTGTTGGTTCCTTTTAATACCGGAACCAAATCTCCCAACTCATCATCAAGCTTCAGCATCCCGGCATCATACTGTTGCATAAGCATAGGTAGGGTTGCCAGTATTTTGGTCATCGAAGCCAAATCATAAACATCATCAAGCGCAACAGCTTCCTTTTTGCGATAGGTATGGTATCCATACGATTTTTCAAAAATCACCTTGCCGTGGCGAGCAACAAGCACCTGAGCTCCCGGAAACATCAAATCGGTCAAACCTTCTTTCATCAACTTATCGATCCCCTTCAATTTCTCAGAATCCATCTGTTCTTCTTCAGGAATACCGTACTTCAATCTTCTTAGAGTACCGGTTTCATAACTGGTATTTATCTTGAAATGCGGATTGAGAGAGACTGGTAACTTTCCTTCTGCCCCAATTGCTCCAAAAATAAGTTGAGCACTAAGCTGTTGAGCAATTGTGCTGTTTTGATACGAAAGAACAACCCCTTCCAGGTTGGATAAATCTTTTAATTGTAATAAAGCATAAGGCCTTACAAATGCATCTAAAACCGTTGGTTTACTGGCTGCAATAGCTTCTATTGTCGCATTTTGCTGAGATGTAACGGAGAATGATTTCCAGGGTGTTTCATTTGAACGGTGAAAACCAATAATTACATAATTAAATTTAGCCAGCTTCTCTAAAAGTTCAGCATTTGTATCTGCTTTTACTTGTGTTACCTCAGCATACTTGCGCATCGCTTCGTATAACGGTTTGCCGCTTTCATCACCCAATTCTACATATGCAATTTTCTTATCTTCAAGATCCTTAACCGGCAAGATTGCACGGTCATTCTTTAAAACAGTCAGTGCCTGCGCCATCGCTTTGGTATAGATCACATCATCTTCCGGCGTGTTTAAATCTTTGTACAAATTTTGAGTATCAACCGGCTTATAGGCACTAAGCCCAACTTTAAACTTTGCAAATAATATTTTCTTTACAGAACGGGATAGTCTTTCCTCTGTAATACTTCCGTTTTTATAAGCCTCTTCAATTTTTGCAGCAGCTTTGGGTACGTTTTCACTAATCAGCAAAATATCATTACCGGCTTTAAATGCTTCCAGATCGATATCACCGGGCTCTTTAAAGTTAGCTGCACCTTTCATGTTGAGGGCATCGGTAAAGATTAAGCCTTGAAAGTTAAGACTGTCCTTTAACAAACCGGTTACCACTTTTTTAGATATTGAAGTGGGATACCCATTGCGACTTTCAAGTGCGGGTACATTAAGATGTGCAACCATAATACTGGCAATGCCCGCATCAATAAGTGGTTTATAAGGATACATCTCAATAGAATCGAGTCGTTGTCTCGAAAATGGAATAGTAGGTAAGGTTTTATGCGAATCCTGATTGGTATCACCGTGTCCCGGAAAATGCTTCGCACTTCCTAAAACTCCGGTACTCTGCATTCCCTTTAAGAATGCAATACTCTTTTGAGTAACGTTATCACGATCTTCACCAAATGAACGATTTCCAATAATTGGATTTTCAGGATTAACATTAATATCTACAACGGGAGCAAAATTGATATGTACACCCATACGCTTATTATGCAGACCTATTTGTCGTCCTACCGCTTCAACAATCTTGTTGTCTTTAATCGCACCCAAAGTCATATTCCAAGGGAATGCGTAAGTAGAATCGAGCCGCATAGCAAGTCCCCATTCAGCATCCATCGCAATCAGGAGCGGTACCTTGCTAGCAGCCTGAAACTCATTATTAAGCTTCGCCTGACGCATTGGTCCCCCTTTAGAAAAAATCACTCCCCCAATTTGATTGTTGCGAATAAGTGCTTTTATAGCGTCGGTCTTGGCTTTAGGATCGCTCGAAAAAACATCAACCATAAACAGCTGACCAATACGCTCCTGAAGACTCATAGATTTATAGACACTATCTACCCAGGCTTGTTGTTCTGAGATTTCCTTAGCTATTAGCGGATTAGAAGATTGTGAATATACCTGAAAGCTAGTTATAAAAACGAGCAACAGGATTACGGTTTTGTGCAGCATATCTTTTTATTTAAAGAAACGATTATGCCAGCTTTCTATTGCAGGGATTTCCCAATGTTCTTCATATTCTTCGACCGTATTAACCAGATTATTGAAAACGATGGTTTGTTTACCCACTGCTCCATCTTTGGCCATTTTCTTAAAATCGGCTAGTGGCTTAAAATGCAGGCGATCATTCTGAATGTAGGTAACATTCATTTTATCTAGAAGCGAAACTTCGTATTCTGATTCAAGCTTTTGAATAAAGCGAACCTGTGAGTCTATAGAGCAGCCTGAAGCTGCATTTATATTTTGGTCTAAAGCAATTACTATAAAACGATCGTATTTGATTTCAAAACCAGCGCTTAAGTTAGCTCCGTGAGCCGTCCATTGCTCCAGAAAATTTGAAAGTTCCTGTTGTAGTCGAGGTAATTCTTCTTCGGTGAATTTCCGGTCGCTTTGATAGACCCAGACACGAGAAGTTTTAGGTATGTCCTGAAATGGTGAAAGCATAATTTGTGTTCCTATATAAGAACACAAACTTAAGATTTAATGTAAAGTTGATACGAGAAGAGAATGTTAAAAGGCAGTAAAACCTAGTCTTTTAGCGAACTTTCACCTAGATAAAATGAGATCAGACGATCAGCCTACTCAATATGAGAAATCACCACCCATTTACTTGTGGGACCATCATAAACCAACTCAATCATTCCTCTACCCGAAATGTTGAACGATGAACCTGTAAGGGTATCCACCTGATTACCCGGTAAAGACAAGGCACTCATATTAAGTATTGTCATCGTACTCTTATCATCCTGATACAAATAAACATGTCTGCCATCATAACCACCTTGAATACCGGTGATCTTAATGTTTCCTGGAGTATTGATAAGCTTTATTACAATTTTACCCTCGTTTGCTTCACCAGCATCAATATTGAGATCAAGATTATTGGTAATACCACCGGGCAAAACACTAATGGCTGCTAAATCCTGAACACCCATAGTATAGAAACTAGAACTTCGCATCGAAATTCGCCCCTCATTAATTACCAGATTTTGACCTAGCTCTATTGTTGTTAGAACGCCATTTGCATCTGCAGCTACAAGAGCATCAACATTCTTATCGATTGCCGATTCTACCATGATAGTCCCATTAACGTCAAGCATAGCGGTTGGTTCTGTCGTACCTATCCCTACCTGTGCGAAAATAATACCCGGCATTATGCCTAGAAGTGCTACTATAAGGAGTTGAATTGATTTCATAATTTGGGGATTGTTATGGTTATTCCTGAAACTTGATAATAAACCAGCGACCCAGACCATCGTCTCCACCATTTTCATCATAGACAAGTTCGCAAAAACCCTGTCCCGAAGTTGAACGGGAAGCATTGGCTAGTGTCAGGATACGGTTTTGAGGTAGAGAACCTGAATCATCCTGCTCAAAACTCATGTTAGCCGTACCCGCATTGTATATTATGATACGACGACCGTGTGAACCATCTTTAAGGCCAGTTATAGATACTTTACCTCCTGTATTAAATACGGTAAGCAATGTTATATCCTGATTTGCACCCATGATGTCTAAATCCAAATCATCATAGAAGCGGTTACCGCCACTATCCTTATCTGGGGTTACAGGATCAAGATCAAATTCACCTAAAGATAATTTTGTGGGAGTAAGTCGTATTTCTTTCTTATTGTTGTCCTTAATAATACCACCACCAAGTTCCGTTTTACGAAGCAATCCATTTGTGGTAGTTCCGGTTAGGTCAAGACCGGTTGAGGAGAGGTCACGTACACGTACATTACCAACTACATCCAGTTGATGCTGCGGGTTTGAAGTGCCTATACCCACTTGAGCCGTCAATTGACAGCATCCAAAAACAATAAAACCAATCTGAAAAAGTAATGTTCTATTCATAGGCCAGAAGTTTTAATCTCTAAGATTTACCAGTAACCATTTATTTATGGTTCCATCATATATAAATTCTGCTACTCCTTTTCCACTTAGACCCATACTACTTCCGTTAGGAAGTATAATTTGATTTTCACTACTGGAGGCTGTTGCACCATTTGATTTATCTAAAAAGGTAACGTTAACCGAAGTTTCGTTTAATACATATATATGCTTTCCATCAATACCACCCTGAAAACCACTTATACTATAATTTGTAGTGCTGTTATTTAAACGAACAATAGGAGTCATTTGATGAATCCCATTAATAGCAATATCAAAATCGTGGTAAATATTTCCGGAACTGAGAGTATTTGTAGTAATCGATAGATCCTCAATATTAAGAAGATCAGCTCCGGAGTCGTTAATGATAGTAAGTTCATTATTGACAATCCCAAAATTGTCGCCGAGATCAATTTCCCCTAGCAAACCAGTATCGTCTATACCTACTACACGCTGAGGCTGAACTGATGTATCTGGAATGTATTGCATAGCCCCTGCTACGTGAAGCGTAGCTTGTGGATTGGTCGTGCCAAATCCCACTCCCTGAGCGAAAATTTGACTTGTGCCGCATATTATGCTAAAAACGACAAATAATAAGCGGACACAGTTCTGATTTGGGGTTAAACTGTACATATCCTGTTTGTTGATAGCGCTAATATATAACGATTTACAGATTAAATACAAATATAATCGTTGAACTACACAATAAATGCTAAAAATTATCTAATATCAATTTACAAGTAGGTATTTTGTCGATAAAATGTAATAAATCTATACAATTCTTGTAAAAAAGAAAAGCATCGCAAATGCGATGCTTTGATTTACAGAGTTTTATAATTCCTACAAATCTTCAGCCGAAGCAATCATTTCCGCAATATCCAGAACTTCAATTTCAGCTTCTTTTTCTTTATTTTTCACACCATCAGTCATCATGGTGTTGCAGAATGGACATCCTGCTGCAATGATTTCAGGTTTAGTTTCCAAAGCCTGTTCGGTACGTTCAATATTTACATCCTTAGAACCTGGTTCCGGTTCTTTGAACATTTGAGCACCTCCTGCACCACAGCAAAACCCTTTTGTTTTACAACGCTTCATTTCAACCAGTTCTACTTCCAGCTTGGCTAAAAGATCTCTAGGAGCCTCATAAATGCGGTTTGCTCGTGCCAAATAGCACGGATCGTGAAAGGTTATACGTTTGCCTTTATATTTCCCTCCTTCTACAGAAAGGCGACCTTCGGCAATAAGTGACTTTAAAAACTGGGTATGGTGTAGAACTTCATAATTCCCTCCCAGTCCCGGATACTCATTTGCAATGGTATTAAAACAATGCGGGCAGGCAGTAACAATTTTTTTTACCTCGTACCCATTAAGCACTTCAATATTGGTAACAGCCTGCATTTGGAACAAAAATTCATTTCCAGCACGTTTGGCAGGATCACCGGTACAGCTTTCTTCGGTTCCCAATACGGCAAATTCAACTCCAGCTTTTGCAAGTAATTTTACAAACGCCTTGGTAATCTTCTTTGCTCGATCGTCAAAACTACCAGCACAACCTACCCAGAATAAAACTTCGGGGCTTTTGCCTTGCGCCATAAATTCTGCTATCGTAGGAACTTTAATCGCTTCTGCCATAAGATTCTGCTTCTTTTGCGTTAGTCTTTAAATACCTCTATGGTAACATCTTTTTCTACAAGATCTGTAAATTTACCTTTGTAACGTGTTGCACGTACCAGGTGATTATCAATCCAATGATAGTTTCCTCCTCTTGGTTTACCCATCAACAAACTGTGATAGTTGAAACCGTGCTTATTTAACCACTCTTCGGTAACCTCACGATGTTCTTCGGTACGTGATGTGAAGAAACAGATAATATGACCTTCATCATACCATTTATTCAAAGTCGCAAGTGCGTCTGGAAACGGTTTGCAGGTTGACATACGCTCTGGCTCTTCATTAGGCACATCTTCGGTAATGGTACCGTCAATATCAATGAGGTAGTTTTTTACACCTTCTGGCAAAACCGGACTTACGTGTTCCCCGTCCTGCAATTTTTCACTTAACATTTTGTCTACTTCCTCTTTTTTCATGAGATTGTCTATTATTTGATTGTGTTTGGTTGTTATAGTTCGTTTATCCAGTTTGCGCGATCCATTTGATTAAATGGCCAGGGGGCTGCATTATTTTCGATATTGGTCATTGCGTTATTAAGGTCTGTGGGTGCTGCACTTTGCTCCATTACGAGATATTGACGCATATCCATTATAATAGATAATGGGTTAATCCCAACCGGGCAAGCCTCAACGCAAGCATTACAGGTAGTACATGCCCAAAGCTCTTCTCGCGTGATATAATCGTCTAGCAATTGTTTACCATCATCCTGAAAAGTGCCTTTATTAGCATCTATATTCTTACCAATATCTTCAATTCGATCACGAGTTGCCATCATTATACGGCGTGGTGAAAGTTTTTTCCCGGTTTGATTTGCAGGACATTCACTGGTACAGCGACCACATTCGGTACAGGTATAGGCGTTGAGTAACTGGACCCAGCTTAAATCTGTCGCTTCAGAAGCACCAAATTTTGCCGGAGTTTCCTCAACCTCATCTTCCGCAGGCATTGCATACGGATCAGCATCTGGATCCATCATCAACATAACCTCATTGGTAACAGCTTCTAAGTTATCAAACTCTCCCTGAGGCTTAAGTCGGGCGAAATAGGTATTGGGGAATGCTAAAAGAATATGTAAATGCTTGGAATAATATAGATAATTAAGGAAAACCAAAATACCCAAAATATGAACCCACCAGGCGATACGCTCCACAAGAATAAGACTTGAAGTACTGAAGCTATCAAATACGGGAGCTAAATATTGACTTACCGGGAAAGCGCCCACAACCCCAGATGCCTGCGCATAATGCTCAGCTCCTCGTAGCTGAAGGTTTAAATCAGCTGCATTCATGGTAAGAAACAGAAGCATCAGTACCATCTCAAAATAAAGAATAAGATTTGCATCAAGCTTTGGCCAGCCTTTCATCTCTCTATTGAGGAAACGCTTTATGTGCATCACATTACGACGTATCCAAAAAATGATTACTCCCACCAGTACTAAAAGTGCAAAAATTTCGAATGTAGCTATCAGAAAATCATAGAAACCTCCTAAAAAGCTAAAAATTCGGTGTGTACCAAAGAGTCCGTCGATGATAATCTCGAGTACTTCAATGTTTATAATAATAAATCCTAAATAAACCAGGACGTGAATGATTCCGGAAACCGGTCTTCGTACCATTTTATATTGCCCCAAGGCAATCTTAGCCATATTTTTAAATCGCTGCGGTTTATTGTCGCTTCGATCTTCATCACGGCCTAATTTTATATTGCGAATTAACTTTCTACAGTTAACTACAAAGAAACCAATACCTGCGGCTAGCGCCAGCGCAAACAAAATGTTAGGTAAGTATTCCATCAGGTTTATTTAAGTGAGTCTTTAGGCTCCTCGTATGGCCCGGGTTTTTTACCGAAAACAGAAAAGTGAACGTATCGTTTCGGATTCAATTTAATATCCTGCATCAATTCTTCCATCTGCTTGGTAGCGCGCTCCAGATTGTTATACATATCCGGATCATTTATGAGTTGACCCAGGCTACCTTCACCCTGTTCTATTTTACCAGAAATACTTTCAAGATCTGCTAGCACCTGCTCCATCTTGCCAACCATTTCATTGATATTTACTCGAGATAAGCTGTCGCTTACTTTACTAAAGTTAGAAGACATTTTATCGAGATTCGTAAAGGTACGGCTTAGCTTCTGATCATTATCGGCCAGCAATTCATTGAGGTTTTTAGAAGCCTCTTTGAAGTAAACAGCGGTTTGACTAATATCTGCAATGGTTTCACGTAGATTTTTACGGGTAGGCTCATCAAGTACATTAGAAACACCTGTCAAAACAGAATCGGTACTATTGATCACAGACTCAACTTTAGCCTGAAGCGGAGTTAAACGTTCATTAACCAACTCAAATATACCTTCATCAATGGTACCTTCTAATGTATCTCCAGATTTTGCGACTTCACCACGGTCATATTCAGGCTTAATTGATAAATTTTTACCACCTATCAATCCACCACCGTAAATCTGCGCCTTACTGTTTATTGAAAACTCAAAGTCATTCTGGACATTAAAGGTAACCAGAAGATCTCCTTTAGTATCTGCAAAGTCTATAGAAAGTACTTTACCAACCACAAGACCATTAATGGTAACACTAGAACCAGGTGATAAACCTTCTACATTATCGTAGATGGCATAGTAAGTACGGTCATTATTAAGGAGGTTGTTACCTTTTAGAAAGCTGTAGCCAAAGATCAATAACGCTATGGCCACTACCGCCAAAAGACCTGTTTTTACTTCTCTAGAAATGTTCAATGCCTTATTTTTTTTGATGAGCCTCAAATTTAGGAATAAAATCTCTTGAGACTTAACACGCTAACCTTTATTTATAAAATCATTAGCGTTTCTCTTAATTCCATTTTTAAAGGCGACAATATAAGCAGTTTTGTAACCTTTAGCTTGCGCTTCACTCAGTTTACGCTGAATTTCAGAGTAGTTAGATGTGTTACCGTAGTAATATTTATAAAGCTTTCCTTCTTTCTCACGCTCTATGGGAGACAATCCTTTAAAGTTATAAGGTTTAGGATCGAGACTGCGACTACTGGCCGCAATTTGCACCCGAAATACGGCATCTTCAACAACTACATCTTCTACTTTGGCGACTGGCAACTCCTTTTGTATGGGTAAAAAATCATTTGCCTTAACATTATCCTTATAATTAATTACAGCATCTGCAATCGAACCAGCGATCTCTTGCTGACCTTTTGAAGAATTAAGATAGCGACCTTCTTCCGTATTTGTAATAAAACCTGTTTCAATCAAAATACTCGGCATCACCGTCTGATGCAAGACAACAAAACCAGCTTGTTTTACGCTGCGGTCTTTTCGCTTCAGCTTATCTCTAAAATTATCCTGAACATAACTCGCCAACTGAATGCTTTGATCTAAAAATTCCTCTTGCATAAGCGTAAGCCCTATTAATGACTCCGGAGCGTTTAAATTATATTGAGCATACTTCTCTTTATAATTGTCTTCCAAAAAGATTACTTCGTTCTCAGCCTTAGCTACCTCCAAATTAGTTTGATTGCGGTGTAATCCTAAAACGTAACTCTCAGCACCTGAAGCTTGTGAGTGATGTGCATTACAATGTATGGAAACAAATAGATCTGCTTTAGCACGGTTAGCAATATGACCTCGCTCTTCAAGACCTATAAACACATCGGTTTTACGCGTGTAAATAACCTCCACATCCTGATCACGCTTCAAACGATCACCAACTAACAAAGCGATTTTTAAGGCTATATCCTTCTCTTTGATACCACTATTAGTATTCTTTCCAGGATCGTGACCTCCATGACCTGCATCAATACACACCACAAACTTCTTGGTATTGTTTGGTTTTACATTAGTATAACCGGTTTTCGCAAAAGCGAAAAAAGCAAATACTATCAGGTAGGTTGTTATCGTTCTCATATTTGGGTAACGTCAATTTTATTGGGCTATTTTATAAATATTTTAAAAATTGTGCTTCGTATTTGCCGCGATAATAACGCAGCTCATGCCGAGCTCTTCTATTTTACTCCGGTTTGCTTAGGGCTTCTAAAAAATAGATGTAATTTTGGCACTTTGAATTTTGCCCTTACATTTACAAAAATAGTATTAATCCCATTGCAAACAAAGATCCTCTCAGTACTACTGGTTTTAGGCTTAAGCCTTATATGCTGTGGGTCTGTGTGGTCTCAGGAACTTCCTGTAAGCACGCTTAATACCATTCCTGCAGACACTTCAGCTAATGATGGGTTAATGCCAAAGGGAACTCTTTTAACTGAGAAAAAACCCAAAACTCAACAAGATACCACCGCAAAGGATAGTATCGCCGTACCCCGCGAATCACTAACCGATATTGTCAAATACAGTGCCACAGACTACAGCCACTTCAACCGCCGTGAGAACAAACTGTATCTCTACAATGAAGCTGAAATTAATTATACGGATATCAATATTAAGGCAGGACAAATTATTGTAGATAATAACACCAATACCGTTTTCGCAAAAGGTATCGTTGATTCTACAGGCACCTACACTCAGGGACCGGTTTTTGTACAGGGACCAAATACGGTGGAGCCCGACTCTATTAAATACAATTTTAAGACCGAAAAAGCCCTGATTTACGGTTCGCGTACTCAGCAACAGGAGTTTTACATACGCAATGAAGTGAGTAAACGGGTAAACGATTCGGTAGTATTTATGAAGAATGTGCGTTTTACTACCAGCGAAAATGAGGATGACCCGGAATATTACTTTTATGCTCGCAAAGTGAAGTTTGTACCTGGCAAAAAAATAGTTACTGGTCTCGTAAATATGTTTGTTTACGATGTGCCTATTCCGCTTGGTGTACCATTTGCTTATTTCCCAATGGAAAAAGAAACCAGTGTTTCTGGTTTTATTCTACCATCTCCCGGTGAAAACCGCGAGCGCGGATACTTTCTTCAAAATGGTGGTTATTATTTTGCCATCAACGATTATGTAGATCTGACCTTGCAGGGAGATTATTATACCAACGGTAGTTACGCCCTTCGCGGAAGCAGCTCCTACCGTAAACGCTATAAGTTTAGTGGTAATGTAAATATTCGTTTTGAGCGTTTGCTAGCTAGTGAACGTGGATTACCCGATTTTTCGGAAACCAACACCTATAACATTCAATGGTCGCATAGTCAGGATTCTAAAGCGAGCCCTAACAGTCGTTTTTCAGCTTCTGTAAACCTGGGTAGTAGTAATTATTTCAGACAATCTACTAACATAGACAATGTTGCCAGCCGTTTAACAAACACCTTGAGTTCATCAGTCTCGTATTCTAAAACTTTTCAATCTGTACCTCAGGTAAACCTGGCTTTGACTGCAAGGCACTCTCAAAACACGCAAACCCAGCAAATCAATATGACATTGCCCAGCTTGCAGGTGAATGTAGATCGTATTTATCCTTTTGCTCCAGCTTCCGGAACCAAAAAAGGATTCTTTCAAAACATCAACTTCAACTACTCAGGAAGTGGTGAAAACCGAATTCAGACTACAGATAGTTTATTTTTTACAGCGCAGATGTTTCGCGATGCGCAACTGGGAATACGTCACAGTGTGCCTATTACAACCAACTTTAAACTGCTTGACTACCTAAGTGTGTCTGCAAGTACAAACTTTCAGGAAAGCTGGGTTTTTGAAACGATTAATCAACGATACGATACGGACCAGCAGGCTATTGTACGCGATACGATAAGCGGTTTTGATCGTTTTAATACGTATAATTTCAGTACAAGTATTGGTACTACCTTATACGGCCAGTTTAACTTTGGGGATGACAAAAAAATACAGGCGATACGCCATACAGTTAAGCCTTCCGTTTCTTTCAATTACAACCCGGCCTTTGACAAATATTACGAGACTTTCCTCGCTCCTGAACTAGACGATCCTAACGGTCCACTTACCCGCGAAGTAACCTATAGCCGTTTTCAGGGAGGTTTTTACGGAGCTCCGAGTAATTTTCAGTCAAGCGGAATCAGTTTCAACGTAAACAATACGATCGAAGCTAAAGTACGCGATAAAGACAGTACCGCAGTAGAACCGAAAAAGATTGATCTACTCAGCAACCTTGCAATTTCAACCAACTACAATTTCCTGGCAGATAGTTTAAAGTTGAGTCCGGTTAATGTAAGAGGAACCATCCCAATCATTCAAAGCAAGCTTAGTGTAAATTTCAATATGACTTTAGACCCGTATGCATTAAACAATAACAATGCGCGTATCGATAAATTGAATATTGCAAACGGTGGTAGTTTATTTAGATTGACCAATGCCAGTGCAAACTTTGGTTATTCTTTCAGCAGTAAAACCTTTGGAAAGGAAAATGACGACGTTGAAGGTGAAGAAACGCAAACAGCCCGTAACGGTGCGAGGCGTGATAACTTATTAGGAGAAGATAGCAGGCAGTTACAGAATAAGTTTAACGACAGTGATGGTGCAGAGGAAGACCCGGAAGAAGATCAGGAACTCTATAATTATAAAATTCCCTGGAACTTACGCGTTAACTATAATGTCAACTATGGAAATGCAGCAAGGCAAAATAGAATTACCTCACACGCAATAAACTTTAGCGGTGATGTGGAGCTGGGTGAAAAGTGGTTTGTAGGAGCATCTTCAGGTATTGATGTTACTACAGGAAAATTCACTCCTACGCAGTTACGTTTCGCACGAGATCTGGAAAGTTTTAATATGACTTTTGCCTGGACACCCTTTGGCACCTATGCTTCCTGGAACTTTTTCATAGGCATAAAATCATCTGTACTTAGTGACCTTAAGTATGAGCAGCGACGCACTCCAGATCAACGTTTATAAGAAGGTGAAATTTGAACTAAGCAAACTATCTAAAACCAAATAGCAATGAAAAAAATAATCAGCACACCAAATGCACCTGCACCTATAGGACCCTACAATCAGGCGATTTTTGCAGGTGATACATTATATATAAGTGGGCAAATTCCTCTTGATCCTAATAGTGGCGAACTTGTAAGCGGTGATATAGCTGCGGAAACCAAAATGGTGATGTCAAACTTAGAGGCTATACTTACGGAAGCCGGACTAACATTTGAAAATGTGGTAAAGAGTTCGATTTTCTTAAGCGATATGGGAAGCTTTGGAGCTGTAAACGAAGTTTATGGAAGTTACTTTAACGAGGAAACTGCCCCTGCAAGAGAGACGGTTGAAGTGGCAAATTTACCCAAATACGTGAATGTAGAGATCTCGATGATCGCGTTAAAATAAGCACTGTTCAAAGCATAAAAAAAGCCTGAAACAATTGATGTTTCAGGCTTTTTTTGTTGAGATAGTTGGTATTTATTTTACCAACATATAGTTTTTGTGATAAGCAACTAGTCCTTCAATAGGTCTTTTTAATACTTTACCCATTTTCAGATCGTATTCTTTAAGAACAGCTTTCATCTCTTCCTGAAGATAGAACGAGATAGAACCTACAAAGTGAACAGGAATTTCTTTAGCATTTTCAAACTGAAGCACCTGATGTTCTATAAACAACTTAAAGCCTTTACGAATAAGTTTTTTGCAATACTCGTGCTCTTTGTTTGTAATTACAAAACGAGCAAATTGTGCTAAATACGTATTGGGGTTAGGCATTTTATACAAATGATTCTTAATGCTTTCAGCAGTAAGATCAAATTGCTTTGCAAACTCATAAGCGAGCTCTTTTGGTATTTTATTGAAGTGGAAATCACGAAGTAATTGTCTTCCGAAGTAATTACCACTACCATCATCCATAAGAATGTAACCTAACGAAGTTACTTTTTGCTCAATATCCTGACCATCATATAAACTACAGTTAGAACCGGTACCAATTATACATACAATACCCTGCTCTCCTTTTTTAGTAGTAGCATATAATGCAGCATAGGTGTCTTCTTTAATATCTATAACCTCAGCCTTATCAAAAAACTCATCAAAAACTCCTCTAATGAGTTCCTTGGGCTTTTGAGTACCGCAACCAGCACCGTAAAAGTGTACGTGTGTTACATCGTGACGGTGTTTATATAGCTCATAATTATTTATAATGCGCTCGGTCATAATTTCTGAAGACAAAACCTGTGGATTTAATCCAAAAGTTTGAGTCTGAAAAATCTCGTTTCCTTCTGCATCAAGGGCAATCCAATCTGTCTTGGTCGACCCGCTATCTACTAATAATATCATGTGGTAAGAATTTAAAAAAACCCTTTAAACCTAAGAATGGTTTAAAGGGTTTGAATCTTTTATTAAAGTGAATTTACGTACTCAGCCAAATCTACCAATTTGTTTGAGTAGCCAAATTCGTTGTCGTACCAAGATACAACCTTAAAGAATTTTGAGTTAAGCTCAATCCCCGCTTCAGCATCAAAAATACTGGTACGTGGGTCGCTTACAAAATCCTGAGAAACTACAGCTTCTTCAGTATAACCTAATACGCCAGCCATTTCACCTTCTGAAGCAGCTTTAAAAGTTTTCTTGATATCCTCGTATGAAGTCTCTTTAGAAAGACGCACAGTAAGATCTACTACAGATACGTCTGGAGTAGGAACACGGAAAGCCATACCGGTAAGTTTTCCTTTCAATTCAGGAATAACTTTAGTTACAGCAACAGCAGCACCTGTACTAGCCGGGATGATGTTTGCCAAAGCAGAACGACCACCTCTCCAGTCTTTTTTAGAAGGACCATCTACAGTCATTTGCGTAGCGGTAGTTGCGTGTACTGTTGTCATTAAAGCTTCTTCAATACCGTAAGCATCGTTTAATACTTTAGCTAAAGGAGCAAGACAGTTTGTAGTACAAGATGCGTTAGAAACGATTTTATCGTTTGGAGTAACATCTTTATGGTTAACACCCATTACAAACATAGGTACATCTTTAGAAGGAGCTGATATTACAACTTTCTTAGCACCAGCCTGAATGTGATAATCTGCAGTATCCATAGTAGTGAAAATACCAGTACATTCAGCAACTACGTCTGCTCCTACTTCGTCCCACTTAAGGTTTTTAGGATCACGCTCTGCAGTAATACGTACTGTTTTACCATCTACGATAAGATTACCATCTTTAACTTCTACTGTACCGTCAAAATTTCCGTGTACAGAATCATATTTTAATAAGTATGCAAGGTGCTCAACATCTAGCAAATCGTTGATCGCAACTACATCTACGTTATCACGCTTTACAGTTGCTCTGAATACGATACGACCTATACGGCCAAAACCATTGATACCTAATTTTAAATTTCCCATTTTTCTAGTGTTTGGATTTGTAATTTGCTTATGTGGTCATAATTTCAGAAACACGCACAAGCTCTTTATTAATATGTGATTTTCCTTTTATGGCCTTTTCTATAGGGTAAAGCACCATTTTCTCGTGTTGAATACCTACCATGTAGTTACTTTCACCTTCGAGTAATGATTCTACTGCTTTTACTCCCATACGGCTTGCCAGTACACGGTCGTAGCAACTTGGTGAACCACCACGTTGCATATGCCCCAGTACAGCTACACGCACATCATAACCTTCCAGGTTTTGATCTACGTAGTCTTTAAGTTCAAAAACATTTTTACCTGTTTTATCACCTTCAGCAACCACAACAATACTAGAACTTTTACCGCTTGCCTTACTTCTTAATAGAGACTCGAGCAGACGCTCAAGACCCAGATTTTCTTCGGGGATGAGAATTTCTTCGGCTCCTGCACCCACACCAGCGTTTAGAGCAATGTGACCTACATCACGGCCCATTACCTCAACAAAAAACAATCTATTGTGAGAACTTGCAGTATCCCTAATTTTATCTATCGCATCTACCACTGTATTTAACGCAGTGTCATAACCCAGAGTACGGTCTGTACCACTAATGTCATTGTCAATGGTACCAGGGATTCCTATAACCGGAAAATTAAATTCCTTGTTAAAGTAAAGTCCGCCAGTAAAAGTGCCATCACCTCCTATTAAGACAAGTGCATCTATACCGTGTTCTCTAAGATTATCGAATGCTATTTTACGCCCTTCTGGCGTTCTAAAACGATCTGATCTAGCAGATTTAAGCATTGTTCCGCCACGGGTAATGATATCTCGTACGCTTCGTGCATCCATAGGATGAAAATCTCCATCTATAAGACCTTCGTACCCCCTGTAAATACCTACACAATCTACCTTGTGATAGGCACAGGTACGTACTACTGCACGAACCGCAGCATTCATCCCGGGAGAATCTCCTCCCGAAGTTAAAACTCCGATTTTTTTAATTTTTTGTGTCATTTCCTGTAGAATGAAAAGTAAAAATAGCAATTTCATGCCCTTTTAATAAACCATTGGCAATGAATTTAATCGTATTCTCAATTTCAATCGTTATCGTTAATAACTATTTTTTTTTGAGGGGTGAAATTTTGGAATTTTTGATCTGAACGGACCGTTTTTGCGAGTTCAAAAATTAAAACGGCTTCAAAATATCATATTCTCACAAGTAGGACAAGTAGAAATTATTCCAATCCCTGGTACGGGATTTCAGAATCTGGCTGAATAATTTTGATTTCTTCTTCAACTTCTCTCATCTTCCCCTTGAAGATTTTACGGATGAGTTCTTTAAACGTATTGAAGTCTACTGAATATGATAATCCGGCTCCCTGAGTATAGCCTTCATTATTACGAGCTACAAATTGAATATCGGTCTGGCGGTTAAATATACTGGCGCGTAAGGTTCCATCTTCATTTAACAGAAAGTTTACTTCAACATCACCCACAACTGCCTGCTCACTAATACCTCCAACAGGTACTCCTACTTTACCATTTATAATAACCCGGTTGGATATTTGAGTAGAAAGCGTAAAGCCAAATCGCCCCGAAGTTTGTAAGTCGGGACGGTTGTCTGCCTGCACATAATCTAAACCAACATTAAACTTCCCGTCTTCATCAGAAAGCAGGTCGTTAAATATACCGGAAGCTGTCTCAATGAGGTTTCCGTAAGCAGCAGACTGCGCATCGATACCATTCTGACTAAAGAAAGATCCCTGAGTTACCAGCGAGAATGCCTGCAGCTCCCGGGTTGCTCTATTATCTAAACGATAAGCCAGCTCAGAAGTAACAATCGAACTCGTATTGGGGAATTCAAAGTCAAAGGTAATCTCTGGCTGCATGAGTTCACCATCCAGGTTAATAATCACATTAACCGGAATTTTTCGGTTGATGGAAGGGTTTTCGAGTAGAATAGACGGGTTTGCCTGCGTTTGATAAACTGCACTGATATCTAATAAAGCTTCCGTAGGATTACCGTCCCAACTAATTTTTCCTTCTGGCAGAATATCAAACTGTTTCTGCACTACCCCACTATACCTGAAATTATAGGTTCCTTCATAGGGTGTAAAGTCACCAAACATATTAAACTTCCCGTTAGTATTGATCTGTATCAACAAATAACCCGCTCCACGACCTTTAAGCGTACTGCCATTGACCTCATCGACCACGATTTCAACTTCTGCATCACGTGTTACTTCAAGGTCAAAATTGAGTTCGAGTCCTTTTATGTCTTCAATAATCAACTCTTCTCCCTTTAGGCGACTTTCTTTTTCTTCCGGGCTCAGGAAATAGATATTACTGCTATCTCCAAAAGATTCTGTATCGTCTAGCGGAATTTTAAAAACAGTTCCCCGCTCTGTAGTTGCGGTCACATCAATGACAAGTTCGTCTGTAGGGCCTCTCAAAGTTGCTTCACCACTCATAAAACCGGTACCGTAATACAGTGCAAAATCTTCCTGTTCTGTATCGAGTACTAAAAGTCGATCTGTCTCAATACCCAGATCTAACTCCCACTCCTTAAAATATTGGTGACTAATGGTTCCACTTAAAGTTCCTTTTGTCTTGTATTTGGTATCTGTAAGAGCAACCTCATTAAATCTGAAATTCTGATCATTCAGCGTCACCCGGGCAGTACCCGTAAAGTCGTAATTGGTATTGAGGTAGGGTATCGCTAGTCCTGCGTTGCGCAACAATAATTCTCCATCTACATCGGGATTGCGATAATCCCCAGTCACGGTCGCCCTACCGCTTGCCAAGCCTCGAATCTTAGAAATCACATCTCCTCCAAGCGGACTAAAAGGTTCGAGCTTCAACCTGCGCAATTGCACATCGAGATCTATAGAAGGATTGCTGGTACCTACATCAATCGTCCCAATTGCTGACAGCGATTGAATATCGTCATTGGTAAGCGTGGTATTAATTTTATAATTGGTAAGACTTTCGTTTCCACTAATCGACAAATCGAGGTCTCCCATCAAAATGTCATTAATAGTGAAGTTTGAAATATCAATGGTGCTGCTCGGCAAATAAACCCCATCTTTCTGAAGAATATCGAGATTACCATTGACCAATCCTTTTAAATCCAGACTATCTATATATGGAGTAATATGGGAAAGACGTACCTGTTCAAAATTGGTCTTGATGTCTTTATAGGTGGTATCCTGTATTTGACCACTTAAAGTTATACGCTCTTCGTCGTGAGACAAAATCAATTCTCTGATGTCTAAATCTTTAAAATTGTTATCGAAGATTATTTTGTTTTCCTTATTATCAAAGGCATTAAGCAACCAATCGTTATTCTTAAACTTAAGACTGCTACGTTTAAATCCTACAACTGAATTGTTATCTTCATTAATAGTGTGATAAAAGCTAAGGTCAAACTCATCCTGTTTCTGTGGACCGCCCTTAAATTCAGATCTTATAAATAAGGTATCTTTTAAGGTAACATTGATCAGGTTGAAATCACTCACGCCATACATCCCGGTCCCAATACTATCAGCCTCAATAAACGTATTGAAAAGCGGGTTTTTGTTATCTACCCTAACATTAACCGATTCTGCCAGAACTCCAAAAGCCTTAATACGCGGAGATCTAAAAGTCAGTTTAAATTCAGAATCATCAGACACTACACTACCGCGAACAAAAGTATCTGGCTCCAACTCGACATCAGGCACAAGAATTTCTACAATCTTGCTATAAATCTTGATATCAAAATCCATAAACTGAGCTGTGGTAATTTTTGTAGGCTCATAATTGGTATACAGACTTCCAATAGCATTTCTAAAAAGCGCCTTGACGTCTCCAATTTTAAATTGCCCTGAAACTTGTCCAGAAATAATATCTGGAGAATTTATCGTGATGGTGCGTATGCCGCGTCTAAAACCAGAGGTAATTAAAAAGTCCTGAAACTCATACAAATCATTTGCATTTTCAAAACTGGCGTTGGTAAATAAAATGGTACCGCCGGTATCGTCAATATTGGTTCCGCGCATATCCATCGCCACATTACCTTTCAATACAGCAGAGGAATCTTTTAAAAAGTTGAGCTTCCCTAAATCAACCCGGGTTATATCTGCAGTAAAGTCGTAGGTGTGTATTTCTTCAGAAACATCAATTAAACCATCAAAAGTAAACTGAGCATTGGGATCATCAACAGTGAGTTTGCCATCAAAAACGGGGTTTTTCAAATTCCCGGAAACATTAATAGATTGGTAGGTATAACCATTATACCGAAGCCTGCTAATTACACCTTCTATACTGGTATTTACCGTTTCGGCCTCAAGACCAGAGCCATCTACCGTCACATTAAACGTAGCGGTTTGAAGTTTAGGATCTTTAAAAAGTCGACCCAGGTTAAATTGTTGCCCACGCAAAGACCCTGTATAACTCGCCTGATCGATATTTTTAAAATTTCTAAAATCAATATCTGTTTCTAAAAAACCAAGATCGGTTTGTATTGCTGCGTTTGCATTAACTGTATTCTCGGTTACGATAAGTTTACCTTGCAAATCTGCCACTCCTAAGCGCACCAGCTCGGGAGGAAGACTGTTTCCTAACACATTCGGTAAAAAACGCGTTAAATCTAAATAGGATGTTTGCAGCGTTTGATAATCACCATCTATGCGAAAGGTATCTCCGTCAGACAACAGACGTTCAAAATGAACATTCCCAATTACCCGGCTACTTTCAATGCCACTTAAATTTAAATTTTGAACTTTGAAATCATTAAGTGTTCCTGTGAGGTTTCCGGAAAGAGCAAGATCATATCCAGATCCAAATTCAGAATAAAAAGCTCTTAAATCTGTTGTAGAAATGCTGCTCTCTTTAATATTTGCGGTAATTTCTACCAGATTATTAAAATCAGAAAAACCTTCATCGCGCGTATCGAGTTTAAGATCTCCCTTTATAATTGAATTTTCAGTTTCGAGAGTCATTTCTTTAAGAACAATCTCATCAGGATTATACTTAAAATCGGCCTCAAGACCTCGTAAATGATAATCTCTTGCAGCGTCAAGTCTTAAAGACTCGATCTGGGCAGTTACCTCAACATCATCCAATTTAAAATCGGTTGCAACCAGATTTAGGTTTGTAAAATCGACCAGATTGGGATCATCGCGGTTTTCATCTACAAACCGAAATTTCATATTCTCCAATTCAACTTCAGAAGAAGACAACTTAAAGGGCGTACCTGAATTGTTTCCGGTATTGAATTTCTGCGAAAAAATATAGAGGTTATCATTTTCTTCACCTTTATATTTTCTGACGTTTACCGTTCCGTCAGAAATAGCAACATCACCAAGATTGAGGCGGTTATTGAGTAATTGCTGCAGACTAAGAATACTGGTTTCAACGGTTTGGGCATAAATAAGTGTATCCTCGCGATGATCGGCAATATAAACTTCCTTCAGCAGCGCATTCCCGTTATATTTAATACGTACGCGTTCTACATTAATGTCGGTGCCGTATTTCTCGTTAAGTGAATCGGTTACTTTTCGCGCGACTGAAGTTTGAACTGCGGGAATAGAGAAAATAATCAGAAACAATGCAAAAGACCCTATTGCGATAAACAGGACACGTCTTAGTATTTTTCTAAATTTTCTGATACGCGATTAAGTTTTAACTTTGCCTATCCCGGCAAAATACAAATATAGTTCAGCATTTGTAGCCAGTGCTTTTAGCAGAAATGAAAAAGTCTATGCTAAAAGCCTAATTTTGGGTAAAAGTACATGAACAATCCCTATGCCTAAAGCAGATTCTATAAAAAATAAAACCTACATTCTGGCTATCGAATCATCCTGTGATGATACGGCAGCAGCTGTACTTGACAACGATAAAACCCTGTCAAATGTTGTGGCGGGGCAAGCAGTACACGAGCAATATGGCGGCGTGGTCCCCGAACTTGCTTCAAGAGCACACCAGCAAAACATTGTCCCGGTGGTACATCAGGCTTTAAAAAAAGCTGGGATAAGCAAAGAAGATCTTGATGCGGTTGCTTTTACAAGCGGTCCCGGACTTATGGGTTCCTTACTCGTGGGGACATCTTTTGCCAAGTCACTGGCTATGGGATTAAATATCCCGCTGATTGATGTAAACCATATGCAGGCGCATATTCTGGCTCATTTTATAGATGAGGAAGGCTATGACAAACCCACCTTTCCATTTTTAGCGTTAACCATTTCTGGCGGGCATACTCAGGTGGTGCGTGTAGATTCTTATTTCGAGATGACCATTCTAGGTCAAACCCTTGATGATGCGGTGGGAGAAGCCTTTGATAAAAGCGCTAAGATTTTAGGCTTGCCTTATCCCGGTGGACCTTTAATTGATAAATATGCGCAAAGCGGAAATCCTAAAGCTTTCAAGTTTACCAAACCTAAGGTTGACGGACTCGATTTTAGCTTTAGCGGACTCAAAACTGCAATTTTGTATTTCTTCCAAAGAGAAACAGCAGCAGATCCTGATTTCGTTGAAAAACACCGGGACGATATTTGTGCATCCATTCAGCATACCATAATTAATATTCTGATGGATAAAATAAAAAAGGCAGTAAAAGAAACCGGAATAAAACAAGTTGCCATTGGTGGCGGAGTTTCAGCAAACAGCGGAATTCGCAAGGCCTTAAAAGATGCCGAAGCTAAATATGGCTGGAAAACTTTTGTTCCCAAATTTGAATACACCACAGATAATGCAGCAATGATAGGTATTGTAGGGTATTTAAAATACAGAGATGAAAATCTTCAGGGAACTGGTTATATTGAAACCCATGCCAAGGCTCAATCCCGACTTAAATTTTAAATATGCAACTTTTTTACAATCCGGAAATTGCAGCAAATGCTCAGGAAGCTAGCTTTCCTAAAGATGAAAGCAAGCATATTGTAAAAGTGCTGCGTAAACGCGAGGGCGACGTACTCGACATAACAAATGGTAGCGGCAATTTTATTAAAGCCGAAATCATACACGCAAGTCCGTCAAACTGCCGTGTGAAAATCCTGGAAGTATCAACTGAACAACCTTTTCCGTACCATTTGCATCTGGCTGTGGCACCAACAAAACTTAACGACCGTTACGAATGGTTTCTGGAAAAGGCTACCGAAATTGGCATTTCAGAAATCACGCCTATTATTTGTGATCACAGTGAGCGTAAAGTCGTAAAAGAAGATCGGTATGAGCGCATTATTCAAAGTGCGATGAAACAATCTTTAAAAGCATACTTGCCAAAACTCAATGAAGCTATTTCCTTTTCAGCGTTTATTGAGTCTCAAGAAGATTCAGCAGCAGATCGGTTTATAGCTCACTGTGATGAAACACAACGTTTCTCACTCAAACAAAAGCTGAAATCCGGCAATGATGTACTTATATTAATAGGGCCTGAAGGAGACTTTGCCCCTGAAGAGATAGAATTGGCATTAAAAACTGGCTTTATTCCTGTAATGCTGGGTGAGCAACGCTTACGTACCGAGACTGCAGCAGTGGTAGCTACACACAGTGTTGCCTTTGTAAATGAATAAGAATTAGCCTAGTTCATCACCTGAACCAGCAATTCTTTTAGAAGATCTCCCTGAGAGATGTTGTACGCTCCCACCCCTTTGCTTTTCACATCTGCTGTACGAAGTAAATTAATGATGTGACTTACTTTTTTCATTGGGTAGTTACGTGCCGCATCTGTATACTGACTTACGAAAAACGGATTGACTTTTAGAGCTTTGGCAACCGTAGCTTTGTCCTTGCTGGGCAAGCCGTGATAAATCAATAAATTCTGAAAGAAGCTGAAGAGTAGCGCAATGGTTGTTACCATTGGGTTATCCTTTGGGTTTTGAGCAAAATAGTTGATGATTCGGTGGGCTTTCACCACATCCTTATCTCCTATTGCACGCTGCAACTCAAAATTATTGAAGTCTTTACTAATCCCGATATTCTGTTCAACTGCCAGTGGAGTAATCGTGCTTCCTTCTTCTAAAATAAGTTGAAGTTTCTCGAGTTCGTTATTGATTTTAGAAAGGTCGGTACCCAAAAACTCAACCAGCATATGCGCAGCCTTAGGTTCTACCTGGTAACCCTTGCTTTGCATCACGCGGCGTATCCAATCTCCCACTTGATTTTCGTAAAGGCGCTTGCTTTCAAAAATAATCCCATTCTTAGCGATGTTCTTGTAAACCCGCTTTCGCTTATCCAGCTTTTTGTATTTATAGCAAAATACCAAAATGGTTGAAGGTTGTGGATTTTCAGCATAGGCCTCCAACTTGTTCTTCCTGTCATCTGCCTGCGCCAGAATTTCGCGCGACATATCCTGAGCTTCCTTAACAATAACAACCTGATATTCAGCCATCATAGGGAATCGCTTGGCTTGAGAGATCACATCGTCTAAACTCACATCACGCCCATAAAGAACCATTTGATTAAAACCTTGTTCTTCTTCGGTTAAAATGGATGAAGCGATAAAATCGGAAAGCTGATCTATATAATAAGGTTCATCACCCATCAAAAAATAGATAGGTTTGTAATTCTTATTTCGGATATCTTTTACAATACGGGTAACTTCTTCCACAGATCTGATTTTTACTGCTCAGAACATTCTTAAATACTGGCAGAATTCTATTGGAGCTTGGTATACTTGTCGTGGATAATTACCTAGATCGGAAGAGCACACGTCTGAACTCCAGTCACCTTGATCAATCTCGTATGCCGTCTTCTGCT
>CAXPQP010000064.1:0-110199 GCA_964219495.1 Leeuwenhoekiella sp.
ATTACAGAAGCGGCTTACATCATCCAAAATGCATATCGCAACTTCCCAGAAGGAACGATTCATATTATAGGAATAGATTCTGAACGTAATCCTGAAAATAAACATATTGCAGTAAAACTTGATGGTCATTATTTTGTTTGTGCAAATAACGGAATCATATCAATGATTACACGCACCATAATGCCTGAGGAATTGGTCGAAATTAATATTCATGATCGAATAAAAACCAATTTTACCGAGCTTGATGTCTTTGTTCAGGTTGCCTGTCATATAGCTCGCGGAGGGAAGCTTGGGGTGATCGGGAAACCCATTCAGGAGATAAAGGCTATCACCGGTATTATGCCTGTTATTAGTAGTGAACAAAAGCAAATTATAGGCAATGTGATTTATGTTGATAACTATGGGAATGTTATTACGAATATCACCCGTCGACTTTTTGAAGACATTGGCAAAGGCAGATCTTTTGTAATTCAGGCAAAACGCGCACATTTCAAGCAAATACATCAGCATTATAGCGACGCAATCAATTTTAATATTGAAAAAAGTAAACGAGAAGAAGATGGTAAAAAAATTGCCATTTTCAATTCTTCCGGATATTTGGAGCTCGCCATTTACAAAAGCAATCCCAGCACGGTGGGTAGCGCTTCTACCCTATTTGGTCTTGATTACAGGGACACAGTAAGTATAAATTTTGAATAAACTCAAGCTATGATCATCCGCATAGTCAAACTGACATTTAGATCTGAAGAGGTATCCAATTTCATCAGGTTATTCGAAAATGCTCAAGTGACTATTCAATCTTCAAAAGGATGTCTGCAGGTTGAACTATTAAAAGATGTTAACAATCCTAATGTATTTTTCACCCACAGCCACTGGGTTGATACCCATTCTTTAGAACTGTATCGCAATTCAGATTTCTTTCGGGAGACCTGGACTAAAACAAAAGCACTTTTCGCAGAAAAACCACAAGCGTGGAGCCTTGAAAAATTCGTAAATTTACCAGACATAGAATCGACTTAAGTTGATTTTTACTATTTCAACACTAATAAAAACTAGAATAACTCAATAAATAGAATTATTCAGTATAAATCATTTATATGAAAAATATTGCTGTAATAGGTGCCGGAACAATGGGAAATGGCATCGCTCATACCTTTGCACAAAACGGATTTCAAGTTAATCTTGTAGACATATCTGAAACTGCGCTAAAAAAAGGAATTGAGACTATCACTAAGAATCTTGACAGACAGGTTAGTAAAGAAATCCTAACCGAAGCTCAAAAGAATGAAACGCTACTTAACATCAAACCCGTTACTGATTTAAAAGAGGGAGTTTTAAATGCTGATTTAGTAGTTGAAGCTGCAAGCGAGAACTTAACTATCAAACTTGATATTTTTAGAAAGCTAGATGAGTTTTGCAAACCCAATACGATCCTTGCCACCAATACTTCTTCTATTTCCATAACTCAGATTGCGGCAGTAACCAGTCGCGCTGATCTCATTATTGGAATGCACTTTATGAATCCGGTTCCGGTGATGAAGCTGGTTGAAATAATAAGCGGCTACAGCACTTCTAAAGCAACTTTAAATACGGTAACCAAACTTTCTGAGCAACTTAACAAAGTTCCAGTTCCTGTAAATGATTATCCAGGTTTTGTTGCAAATCGCATTCTTATGCCGATGTTGAATGAAGCCATTGAAACTTTATACAATGGTGTCGCAGGTGTTAAAGAAATTGACACGGTTATGAAATTAGGAATGGCTCACCCTATGGGTCCGTTACAATTAGCAGATTTTATTGGGCTCGATGTATGTCATGCTATCCTCGAAGTGATGTATGAAGGGTTTAAAAACCCAAAATATGCTCCTTGTCCGCTTTTAGTTAATATGGTTCGTGCAGGTAAACTAGGCGTAAAATCTGGTGAAGGTTTTTACGATTATAGTGAAAGTAGAAAGGCAGAGAATGTTTCTGCACAGTTTTCTTAATTTGAGTAAACTTCAAGTTTCAATCTTGTTTCAAAAAGCATTGAAATTCGTCATCAAATATCCAAAACCAACCCGGATTTAATGCGAAATTGGTATTTCTAAGAATCTATGGTTATTCTACAGGTATTAAAACTTGTAATTGAGAATAGTTTGAGCAACTTTGATGTGATTACCTATTTAATTCAAGCCTCTTAAATGCCCAAAATAATTCCATTTAAAGCCGTAAGACCTACACGTGATAAGGTTACTCTAATTGCGTCAAGGTCTTATGACACCTATACGAAAGCAGAACGCAAAGCCCGGTTGGATAATAATCCCTATTCCTTTCTACACATTGTAAATCCTGGATATAAGTATCATAAAGAACTGGATGGTGAAGAACGATTCCAATTGGTGCGTAACCGCTATCTGGAATTTAAAGAGGAAGGTATATTCATTGAAGAAGAACAGCCTGCTTTTTATGTTTATAAAATTGTAAATCGCGACAACGAACAATTTGTTGGTATCATTGCAGCTGCCAGCGTAGCAGATTATCAAAATGATCTCATCAAAAGACATGAAAACACCATTGAAGAACGTGAAGAAGTTTTTAAAGAATATTTGAAAGTCACTGGTTTTAATGCTGAACCCGTTTTACTTACCCACCCCGATTTTATACCTCTAGGAGCCATCTATGAAGAAGTAATGCGTGCTCGCCCAGAGTACGAGTTTACTACAACTTATAGAGATACACATTATTTATGGCCTGTAATTGAAGACCGATTGGTTGATAAGATTAAAGCCATATATGCTGAAATGTCTGAACTCTATATTGCAGACGGGCATCACCGCTCGAGTTCTTCTTCCCTTCTTGCAGAAGATTTAAGTGCAAGTAAACCTTCAGGAGATGCACACAACTATTTTATGTGTTATATCATACCGGAATCTCATCTTCGCATACACTCCTTTAGCAGAATGATTACAGATCTTGCCGGGATGGACAAAGAGATGTTTCTAATAAAGCTCGATTCTATTTTTAAAATCGAAAACCGCGGTGATGACTATGTTCCAACTTCAGGATTACATCGTTTTACAATGTATCTGGACAATGAATTCTACACCCTCGATTTGCGGAAACAATACCGAAATTTTTCAAATTCTTTACAAGGTTTAGACGCTCAATTACTTTATGATTTGGTTTTAAAACCTATTTTAAAAATTGAAGATCCCAGACAGGATAAACGTTTAGCTTACGGTAAAGGCAAAAATGATATGATTCGGGTAAAAGAAAAAGTTGATTCAAAAAAGTTCGCAGTTGCATTTGGGCTCTACCCGGCAACGTTTCAGCAAATCAAAGATATTTCGGACGAAGGTCTCACAATGCCTCCTAAATCAACGTATATTCAGCCAAAAATGCGCAGCGCAGTTACAATTTATGAGTTTTACTAACTGGTAAAGACCGTAACAATTATGTAACTTTACCTCCTGGTTTTAGCCCATATTTATGTCTGAAATAACTGAAAATCTTTCCCGTTTAAAAAAGGAATTACCCGAAAACGTATGCCTGGTTGCTGTTTCAAAAACGAAGCCTAATCAAGCTATACAGGATGCATATGATGCTGGTCAGCGCATTTTTGGAGAAAATAAAATCCAGGAAATGACTGATAAATGGGAGTCTTTGCCAAAAGATATTGAATGGCATATGATTGGTCACGTTCAGACCAACAAGGTTAAGTATATGTCTCCTTTTGTAAGTCTTATTCACAGTGCAGACCGGCTGAAACTTTTTAAGGTCATTGATAAAGAAGCTGAAAAAAATAATCGAATTATAGATGTTTTGCTTCAGGTTAAAATAGCCGAAGAGGATAGTAAATTTGGTATGAATCCTGAGGAGGCGAAAAAATTGCTTGCTGAAGAGCATTTTAAAAAATACCCTAACGTGCATATTGTTGGTCTTATGGGGATGGCATCTTGTACAGATGATGAAACTCAAATTAAGCGTGAGTTCGCCCAACTTGAAAAAATTTACAATACCTTTAAAGAATCTCAGGGTTTTACCGTGCTCTCTATGGGAATGAGTGGTGATTACCAACTTGCAATAGAACACGGCAGCACAATGGTACGCATAGGTAGTGCTATTTTTGGAGCCCGTAATTACGATTAAGCTATAGAAAGTAGGATTTAAAGCTGTTTATGTACGCAATACTCGATCTGGAGACCACAGGAGGAAAATACAATGAAGAAGGAGTTACCGAGGTTGCTATCTACAAATTTGACGGGCACGAGATTGTAGATCAATTTATCAGTCTGGTAAATCCTGAACGTCCTATACAGGCATTTGTAGTTGGTCTTACAGGTATAAACAATGAGATGCTTCGCAATGCACCTAAATTCTATGAGATTGCCAAACGAGTTATTGAAATTACTACCGATTGCATTATTGTAGCACACAATGCACAGTTTGATTATCGCATTCTACAACTGGAATTTGACCGTTTGGGATATGATTTTCAGCGTAAAAGCTTGTGCACTGTAGAACTTTCTCAAGAACTATTACCAGATCAGGAAAGTTACAGCCTTGGAAAACTAGCACGTAATCTGGGAATTCCGGTCACAGACCGACACCGCGCAAATGGCGATGCGCTGGCAACAGTAAAGCTTTTCAAAATTTTACTTTCAAAAGATACTCAAAAGAAGATTATACAAGAATCGGTAAAATTTAATCCTAAAAAGAAAATTGATACCAAACTTCGTGATCTAATCGAAGAAGTGCCTAGTGAAACCGGAGTTTATTATCTACATAATGCCAATGGTCGGGTAATCTATATCGGCAAAAGCCGAAATATGAAAAAGCAGGTAAATCAACATTTTACCAGCGATAATCGCAAGTCAAAACGTATACAGGAAGAAGTGGAAGCTTTGAGTTATGATGAGACGGGTAGCGAGCTCGTTGCCTTACTGAAGGAATACGAAGAAGTTAAAAAGGTAAAACCCCAACATAATAGAAACGCCAGAAGACCAAAATTCAAAGCTCAACTTGCAAGCTTTTATGATGAAGATGGCTATCTCAATTTGAAGGTAGAAAAAGCCGATCGTACGAAAGCTTATATAACAACATTTTCAACCATACCATCAGGTTTAGCGTATTTAGATCGTGTAATTTCAGACTACGAATTATGCCGCCGTAAAGCTGGTTTACAGGAGTCTCCTGACGAAGAGGTTTGCAATGATTCCGCAGAAGTTTATAATGTAAAAGTTCAAAATTTCATAGATGCTCATACCCTAAATGGCAAAAATAAAATTATTATTGATCGCGGTCCAACAAGAGACGAGCGCAGTGCCATCTTGATAGAAAACGGAAAGTTTAAAGGTTTGGGATTTTATAATCTCAATCACCAACTCAATAATTTGGAAATTTTGGAACGCATCATCACTACGATGAAAGACACACAAGATGCCCGACACATCATTCAAAGTTATTTGCGTAATCGAAAAGTTATCAAAATAATAGAGCTTGAAGAACTAAACAACACAAAGTAATCAACTAAAGTGACAAATACTGTAAAGCATACCTGGCGTTCTAAACTTCATGAAGTGATTTATGAAGCCGATACTCCTGCAGGAAAAACTTTTGATGTCGTTTTATTGATTCTTATTTTCCTGAGTGTTGTTCTAGTTATGCTCGAAAGCGTGGCTGAACTTCAATTTAGTTATGGTGATTACTTTTACTATAGCGAATGGATAATCACTATCTTTTTTACGATTGAATATGTTTTACGCATCATATCTATAAAAAAACCGTCCTCCTATATTTTCAGCTTTTATGGTTTAATTGATTTGCTATCAACGCTTCCGTTGTATCTCTCCTTTTTTATTGCAGGTACAAATGCACTTCTAACTATTAGAGCTCTAAGGCTTTTACGTGTTTTTAGAATACTAAAAGTAACCCGATATATTGGAGAAGGAAACAAACTCGCAAAGGCATTAAAAGATAGCAGACCTAAGATTCTGGTGTTTCTATTTGCCGTAATGATTCTGTCTGTAATTGCAGGAACTTTAATGTATATCGTTGAAGGTCCACAGCACGGTTTCAAAAGTATTCCGGTAAGTGTTTATTGGTGTATTGTTACGCTTACTACTGTCGGTTTTGGTGATATTGCGCCTGTAACGCCTTTAGGTCAGTTTATTGCTACAGTAATTATGATTATGGGTTACGGTATCATTGCAGTACCAACCGGTATTGTAAGCGCAGAAATGGCAAAAAACGGTAACGCAGAACCCGAACCTCAGAAACTACATTTAAATACTCAGGTTTGCCATCACTGTGGTGCCAGTAAGCATCAGGATCAGGCCAACTATTGCCACAATTGCGGAAACAGTTTGCATTATGAATAAAACCCTATTGGCCGTTGTAGGCCCCACTGCGATTGGTAAAACCGCTTTGGGAATCAAACTGGCTTCTCATTATAATACTGAAATACTTTCTGCTGATTCCCGTCAATTTTTTAGGGAAATGACTATCGGTACTGCCGTTCCATCAACTGATGAATTAGCAGCTGCCAAGCATCACTTCATTCAGCATATTTCAATTGAAGAAAATTATAATATCGGTTTATTTGAAGAGGAAGCTCTAAATAAACTTGACGAAATTTTTAAAGACCGGAATGTTGCCATACTAGTTGGCGGTTCTGGTTTATATGTTGACGCAGTTATTAATGGTCTTGATGATTTTCCTGATGTTCCAATCGAAATACGTGAAAAGCTACAGGAAAGATTGCAAAAAGAAGGGATTGAAAGTTTACAACAAGAACTTAAAAATCTAGATCCTGACCATTTTGAAAAGATGGATATTAATAATCCTCAGCGTTTAACAAGAGCATTGGAAATATGTTTGGCTACAGGTAAACCCTATTCGTCTTTTACAGCTCAAAAACTCGTAAAACGACCTTTTCAAAGTTTGAAAATAGGTTTAAAAGCAGATCGCGATCTAATATATGAACGTATCAATAAACGTGTTGATCTGATGATCGAAGCGGGTTTGGTAGAGGAAGCGAAAGCTCTTTATCCTTACAGACATTTAAATGCCTTACAGACAGTAGGCTATCGTGAACTATTCACCTATTTTGACGGAGACTTTTCGTTGGAAACCGCAATCGAAGAGATTAAAAAGAATACTAGGCGTTTTGCTAAAAGACAATTGACCTGGTATAGAAAGGATGAGTCGATTCAATGGTTTGAATACACCACCCCAATTGAAGAAATTATTGAAACAATAGAAAAAAAAGTGTCTCTGTAGCAGAGACACTTTTTTTATACCACTATTTCTTTTCTTCTTCGTTTTTAACCACAAGACGGAAGCCCTCTCCGTGAATGTTAAGTATCTCTACTGAATCATCACGCTTTAAGTACTTACGTAATTTAGCGATGTAAACATCCATACTTCTTGAAGTAAAGTAGTTATCATCTCTCCAAATTTTAGTAAGAGCAAGTTCTCTTGGCATCAAATCGTTTTCATGTAAAGCCAATAATCGAAGTAATTCATTCTCTTTAGGAGAAAGTTTGTTTGGCTCTTCTTCTTTGTACGTAAGAAAACGCAATTTTGAGTTAAGGAAGAAATTACCGATCTGAAATTCAAACTGCTTGCTATCTGCAACAGAATCTGTCGCTTTACGCATCATAATAGCTTTGATTTTCATCAATAATACCTCACTATCAAAAGGCTTGTTTAAATAATCGTCTGCACCTACCTTATAACCCTTAAGCACATCTTCTTTCATTGCTTTAGCTGTTAAGAAAATGATGGGCACATCCTCATTTTTCTCACGAATTTCTTTTGCTAGCGTAAAGCCATCCTTGTAAGGCATCATTACGTCAAGAATACAAAGATCAAAATCATCCTTTTTGAACTTTTCAAATCCTTCCATTCCGTTTTTAGCGTGCGTTACGTCATAATCATTCATAGAAAGATAGTCTTTCAAGACTGTTCCAAAGTTTGGATCATCTTCTACGAGTAAGATTTTTTTGTTTTCTGTTTCCATGTGTTTAAGATATTAGTGGTAGTTTAATTATAAAGGTGCTGCCTTTTCCTTTCTCGCTCTGTACCCAGATTTGACCTGCATGGTCTTCTACAATACGTTTTGCATAAGAAAGTCCGAGTCCGTGACCCTTTACGTTGTGAATATCGCCAGTATGCTCGCGATAGAATTTGTCAAATATTTTCTTTTGAACCTGTTTGCTCATCCCATCTCCCTGATCTTTGATCTTAACGAGTATGAAATTTTTGAGATTTTCAGTATAGACATCAATTTTAGGAGTGTCTGATGAATATTTTACGGCATTGTCAAGTATGTTAACCAACACGTTAGTAAAATGAGATTCATTAGCTAATACTGAAGATTTCACGGCACCTAAGTGCAGTTTTACATAACCTTCCCGGTCTTCAACCAGTAATTCTATATGTGTAACCGCATCTACAATAAGATCGTGAAGCTTTAAACGCTCCTTCTTAATATCCAGCTCGTTTTTCTCCAATTTAGATATACGTAGTACATTCTCTACCTGAGCATGCATACGTTTGTTTTCTTCCCGAATCATTCCCATATATCGGGCAAGCATTTCGGGATTACCAGATACTTTAGGGTTTCTTATAGAATCAAGAGCAAGGTTTATCGTTGCGATAGGAGTCTTAAACTCGTGAGTCATATTATTAATGAAATCGGTTTTTATTTGTGAAATCTGTCTTTGTTTTACCAATTGCTGCAATGCACTACTATAAGCAATTACAATTATCAGTGTAAACAAAATGCTCAAACCTCCCATTCCTATAACAGAAGAAACTACATATTTCTTCTCTCCCGGGAAATTAGCTACGAGCTGATAATCACTATTGCCTTCACTATCTGTAAATAAAGGCACACTAAAATTCTGTTCCGGTGATTCTATATCAAAATCATTAGAACGCACGTTTGTAACCAGATTGTTACTATAAATAGCAAACTCAAAACGGGTATCCATATCGCGCTCTGCAAGCTCCATCGTGAGCAAACGGGTTATATCTTCTTCAGACACACGTTTGTGAATAGGAATTTTACGCGTGATCAGCATTACTACCTGCTCTATATTGAAACGCTCAACTTCACTCAGGTCAGACATTCTGCTCAATATAGTTGAGCGATCAACTTCAGACTTATCAATATCACTGTTATCAATAATTTGAGTGTATTGCCTTTGTAGATATCGTTTGAAACGAAGACTATCAACCTCATAATCTAACACAGGAGCACTTAACTTATAATTTTGCTCAACAATGCTATTTCTGAAAATCTGAGATTCGTTATTAATGCTGTCTTCAGTCTTATAAACCAGATCGTAAAGACTAATATCATCTGGAATCCCCAGACTATCGCGAATATGAAGCACCGGATTGTACCAGGTATTTACCTCTTTAATTTGAATTTCGCGAGAAACATCTTTCAACACCTGACGTGCATTAAAAGCAAATTGTCCGCGTTTTGCTTCAATACTATTAGAAATCCAATATCCCTGCACAAAAATGATACCTATGAGCGACAGGCTCATAAGCACAACAAGCAGAACAAAGAGATTTCTATTCATAGGCCCAAATGTATAATTTTAACATTTAAGGCTTTGGTGGTTTAACCAAATGTTAACAAGAACAACCTATGTATTTATGGGGCTTGAGAGGAGTTTATTATGGATATTTCGGGCTTCTTCCTTGCTGGAAATGAGTTCTATATTCTCTATTACAAAATCTGCAAGCGGAATCTTTTTGGCATCGCTCCATTGCTTATCCATTCGAGATTTCACAGCTTCAACTGTAGTTTTATCCCGCTCAACAACACGCTTAATACGCAGATCCTCAGGAGCTGTCACTAAAATAACAGCATCACAATCTGAAGCATTTCCATTCTCAAAAAGTATCGCAGCCTCTTTAAGTACATATGGAGCATTTTGTTTTTCAGCCCATTCAATAAAATGCTTTCCTACCGCAGGATGCACAATTGCATTGAGTCTATTTAAAAGATCAGAATCCTCAAAAACTTTTGAAGCCACATAAGCACGATCAAGTTTTTCTTCTTTATAAGCCTTTTCCCCAAGAAGTTCTTTAATTGAAGTTATCAACTCGGGAGTATGCATCAAAGCTTTAGCCTCCTGATCAGCATAATAGACCGGTATTCCAAACTCATCGTGAAAGAAACGCGCGATAGTAGTTTTACCACTACCAATTCCACCCGTAATCCCTACAATTTTCATTTGATAAGCAAATATTGAACAGTGCTTTCACTTAGTCGTATATCTCGTACAAAGTCTGGCGCTTCTGCTATTTGAGGCGTTAAACTCGTAGAAATACTATCTGATTCTTTAAAATCAACAACAACTCTAAAGTCTGAAGATTTAACCTGCTCGTAATTTGACAGGTTTACATTAAATATAACATTCACGCGTTTTGGAAAAATTTTTGCCGAAATCCCAGGAGGCACATTCAGCAATTGAAGTGGTACCGTTACAGTCCCTTCAGTAAATTTATCTACCTCTAAGGAATAATCAACTTCTCGGGGGACAATCTCAACGTGACGTATATTTTTAAATAGACGCACAGGTAAGATTCCCATTTGACTTGAGCGTATTTCTTCAAGGCTTATTCCTGTAATCACCTGTTTTATGGTGTCTATTTCCGTTTTTGGTCCACGTACAGTAACCGTATCGGGCTTCAGCTCAAGACCTTTTAAGCTACCATATCCTGCTGCAAAACTTATATCCTCTCCCACAATCACCGGCACACGCTTTTGAAAATTCCGATCTAAATCAAAATAAACCGTGTCTGGCTTAAATTCAGTAATCGTACTGCCGCTTAAACTTCCCTCAAGCGCATCATTTTCTGTATTGAAAACATAGAAGTATTTTCCATCTTGTTGAGATAATGCAGAAAGATCAATAGGAAAATCCTGAGAGAAAAATCGGTATTTAAAATAGTCGTAACCACTCGCCTTTCCCGTTACTTTTACTTTTTGAGCTGAACTCGATTTTAAAATCAAATCCTCTGAAAGGTTTTCAAAAGTAAGTGGAATAGTAACCGAAAATGTAAAGTTGCGATTCAACTTTATCATCACCGAAATAGCAGCTGTAACCAGTAAAATGGTTATAAAAACCCGAAGGTTTGCCTTTCTGTTTTTTGGATTTCGGTTTGACATAAGAAGAATATAGTCTTGTAAACTTACTCAAAAAATAACTGGGGAAAGCTTTGTCTCGGCTCCTTTTTAAGCAATCTCACCTTGATAAAAGATTCTAAAAACCCAATACCGTAACCCGAAAATTGAATGATAACCGCAATACACGAAAGCAAACCTATCTTTAAACTTCGAGTAACTAAAGAAGCATGAATCAAAATGATTAGCATATACCCTAATACGAAATATATAGGTAGATTAATTTTAAACAACGCCGCCAGAAGACTAATAATCAAACCTATTACAAAGCATGTAGGAAACCAATAAGTAACTTTTGCTGTATGCGGATGCCAATGGGTAAGTATTGGTCTCACTAAACCAAACTTACGCACCTGATTGTAAAACTTAGACCAGGAAATTCGTCGCTTGTGATACACAAAAGCATCTGAAAGTAGTTGAGATTTATAGCCAAGCTCCCATAAACGTATTGATAAATCTGGATCTTCCCCTGGATGTATGCGACCAAAACCTCCAGAAGACACAAATGCATTTTTTGAAATACCCATATTAAAGCTACGCGGCTCAAATTTTCCCGGTGCTGTTTTTTTACCACGTATTCCTCCTGTAGTAAGCAGCGAAGTCATGCTATAATTAATTGCTTGTTGTAAAGGAGTAAAAACTTTTAGAGCAGCATCTGGACCACCATAAAAATCGCTGTAATTTGCTGTTAGCCTTTGCAAAACTTCGGTTAGATAATGGGAAGGAATTACACAATCGCTATCAAAAATGATAAAATAATTACCCTTTGCTTTTTGCATCCCAAAATTGCGGGAATCACCAGGACCCGTATTCGGTTTATAGTAATAGGAGATGTCAAGGTTCTGAAAATTGGATACCACTTCTTCAGAAGTATCTACCGAACCATCTTCAACAAGCACCACTTCAAACGGATTATTATAATCCTGCTTTGATAAACTTTGAAGCAACTCACACACTTCATCTGGACGGTTATAAACAGGAATAATTATAGAAAAGTACAAATTCATAAATGAGGATAAGACTTATTAAGCAAGTGCACTATTTTCAACTCGCTATTATACAGAATTTGAATTAAAATTAATTTAGCATTTCTATTCATAAAAAATGCCCGAGAACTTAGAGCTTCGGGCATTTTATTTATGTTAATTGAGAACTATTGTTTTTCAACAAATGCTTCCATTACCGCATCACTCACACCCATATTACTAAATCCACCATCGTGGAAAAGGTTCTGAAGGGTTACTTTTTTAGTCAAATCTGAGAATAATGAAACCGTGTAATCTGCGCAATCCTGAGCTGTAGCATTACCTAACGGACTCATTTTTTCTGCATATGCAATAAACCCATCAAATCCTTTTACACCTTGTCCTGCAGTCGTAGGAGTTGGAGATTGAGAAATGGTGTTTACGCGTACTTTCTTATCACGACCAAAGAAATAACCGAAACTACGGGCAATACTTTCTAAGTATGCCTTGTTATCTGCCATATCATTATAATCTGGGAATACGCGCTGAGCTGCCATATAAGTTAATGCAACAATGCTTCCCCACTCATTCATCGCATCATGCTTGTACAAAACCTGCATAGTCTTGTGAAAAGACATTGCACTAACATCGGTACCTTTTTGAGTCCAATCGTAGTTTTGATCTGTATAATGCTTTCCTTTACGCACATTGATAGACATCCCTATACTGTGAAGTACAAAGTCTAATTTACCTCCTAATTCTTCAACAGCACCAGCTACAAGCTTCTCAAGATCTTCAATAGAAGTAGCATCTGCAGGAATGATTTTAGAACCTGTTTTTTCTGCAAGCTTATTTATAGAACCCATACGCATTGCGATAGGTGCGTTTGTTAAAACAAATGTACCTCCTTCTTCGTGCACACGTTCTGCGGTCTTCCACGCAATAGAGTTTTCATCTAATGCACCAAAAATAATTCCTCGTTTTCCCTTAAGTAAATTATAAGACATAATAGTTGTTTAATTTAAGTCGTCAAATATACATTTTATTAATCAAGAAGTTGTCTTGCGTGGTCAAAAGCAGACTCTGAAGTTGCTTTGCCTCCCAACATTTCTGCGAGTTCCGCAACACGCTCTTCCTTGGTTAAAGCCTTAATAGCAGTGGTAGTTTTAAGATCTTTGTCTTCTTTATAAACCTTGAAATGACTGGCTCCCTGCCCAGCTATTTGAGGTAAATGCGTAATACTAAGCAATTGCATACGACTGCCCATAGCTTTCATAATGCGTCCCATTTTTAAAGCCACTTCCCCACTTACACCGGTATCAATCTCATCAAAAATTAAGGTTGGTAAGCTGGCGTAATCACTTAGTACCGACTTTATAGCTAGCATAATTCGTGATAATTCACCGCCCGAAGCAGCCTTTTTCAACTCCTGAGCACGCATTCCTTTGTTTGCTGTAAATAGAAAATGAAGTTGGTCTTTACCATTATCTAAAAACGAACTACTATCAGATAGACTTACTTCGAAACGGGCATTAGGCATTCCTAAGTCAACAAGAATGAGACGCAAACGCTCGGTAAGTGCCGGGATTACGTCATTGCGTTGTTTAGTAAGTTGTTGGGCTAATTTTTCAAGCTCCAATTTAGCTTGTGCAATTTCGCGTTCCAGTCTTAAAATATCTGCATCCAGATTGGTCAATGACTGTACCTCTTCATCAAGTCTTTCTCGAATAGTAATCAAATCAGCAATTGAATCAACCTGATGCTTTTTCTGTAAATCAAAAATAAGCTTCAGCCTGTTTTCAACTTTTAAAAGTTCTTCAGGATCACTTTCAGTTTCAGAAGCAAGATCGTTTATGGTTTCTGCTAAATCTTCAAGTTCAATATGAACGGCTTCCAGTCTGCTAATCAAATCACTGAATTGATTCCCAAAACCAGCAAGTTTTGAAAGTTTCACCTTAACGCCCAGAAGTAAATCATTAATACCAAGTTCTTCCTGACTAAGGGTTTGATATGCTTCCGCTAGAGATTCTGTAATTACTTCAACATTATTCAATGTTTCAAAAGAAGACTCTAACTCTTCCTGTTCGCCGTTCTTCAGATTTGCAGCAAGAAGTTCTTGAAGTAAATAAGATTTATATTCTTCCTCTTTTTGAGCTTCTTCTTTTAAGAGACGTTGCTTTTTTAGGGCCTGTTCATTTCTTCTGAAAGAAGAGTATAGTTTTTTATAAGTTTTGAGTGTTTCAGAATTTTCGGCAAATGCATCAATCACCTGAAATTGAAAGTCAAGATCTGTAACTTCCATCGTTTGATGCTGGCTATGAATATCAACCAGTCTTTCACCTAGCGCACTTAGCTGCTGCAAGGTTACCGGAGTATCATTTACAAAAGCCCTGCTTTTACCGCTGGGTAAAATTTCACGACGCACAATGGTGTTAGATTCATAATCCAGATCCTCTTCTTCAAACAGTCTATTCAACTTATAATTCTCAATGCTGAAATGTGCCTCAATAACACACTTTTCTTCTGGATTACCTATGCTGCCTAAATCTGCTCTTTTACCCAGAATTAAGCCTAAAGCTCCAAGAAGTATGGATTTACCTGCACCCGTTTCACCGGTTATAACCGTAAAGCCATCAGTAAATTGAAGCTGTACTTCTTCAATTAATGCGTAATTTTTTATCTGGAGTGAACTAAGCAAAAGACCTGTTTAGATTAAGTGAATATAAGTTTTGAACCAAACTTAGTGCGTAAAGATAACAGAGAAAAATGGCACAATCAAAGAATTAAAACACCTTGTTGATTACAATTTAATTTGTTGCCAATAACTGGACTTTGTGGGAGAAACTTTATTCAGCATAGACACCAGATTACTGATGCTTACCTGCGGTCCTCCTGAAAAGATAGAAGCTATTTCTTCTGCCTTTGAATCAAAAAATACCCGGGTTAGAAAGTTATTAGGTCTACTACTATAAAGCTGATTAAATAATGCCAGACTAATTGCAATAGATTGTTTTGCATCACGATCATTTTGAGCCATATAATCTAAACCATTACGATGATAAGCATACATAGCATCAAAGAATTCTCTAAAATTGGGTGAAAGCAAATCCTGATTAAGACGATATCGGGATTGGGTTCCACTTTGTGCAGACCAACCATCACTTATCTGTTGCTGTGCTGTATTAACAATCTGTTTTGCCTCTTCAAAATAAGGCTCTCCGGCTCCCAATTCGTAAGATGAAGCATCAAGACCAATTATGGTATAGGCGTAAAAAGCTAAAACCGAAATAAGATTAGAGTCAAATGTATTTGCATTATAATTAAGCGGTTGAAACTCGGTATATTGAAAATTGAACTGCCTGTCGTTAAAGTTTAAAATCGGTGTGTTGTAAGAACTATTAAAAACCGGTCGAGAAGATTGAACCTGTATACTTGCCGTAAAATAATCGGAATTAATACTGTTTATGATAATTGCAAGACTGCAATCTATTTTCTCCTGCTGTTTGATGTTGAGAACTGTCCAGCTGGTTTTATTCATAAACTCAGTAATCTCAGTCTGAAGTGTTCTAAAAACCTGCAAATTGCTTTGCCCAGTTTGCTCTGCATTAATACTTACCGTACAATTAAGCTCCTGAGCATTTAAACTCAGGCTAAAAATTGAAAATATAAAGAGCAGTTTACGCATTGAGCTTTTCTTGTATAAATTGAAATAAATCCTGGGCTACAGCCTCTTTTGTTTTAAGCTCCTGTGGAAGGATGTTCCCTTCACGGGTGATGAAAGTTACTTTATTTGTTTCAGTTTTAAAACCGGCACCCGTATCGTTTAACGAATTAAGTACAATTAAATTTAAATTTTTGCGATCTAATTTTGCTTTTGCGTGTTCAATCTCGTTTTCAGTCTCCAACGCAAAACCCACTAAAAATTGACTACTCTTTTCTGCACCCATATATTTCAAAATATCCGGTGTAGGCTCAAGATCAATCTGTAATGACGCAGTTTTCTTCTTAATTTTTTGATCTGCAATAGATGCTGGGCGGTAATCTGCAACTGCTGCAGCTGCAATAGCTATATCTACACTGGCATAACTACTTTTTACAGCTTCAAACATCTCCTCTGCTGAAGTCACATCGATGCGTTCAATCGAATTATTATGCAACTTTAAATGCGTTGGACCACATATTAATAAAACCTGAGCTCCCAAAGAAGCAGCCTCTTCAGCAATAGCAAAACCCATTCTACCACTGCTGTGATTTCCTATAAATCGCACGGGATCTATAGCTTCATAGGTAGGACCTGCAGTTATTAAAACTTTTTTACCGTGAAGTGGAAGCTTTCCAATTATATCTCCCTCTATAAAGGCGACAATATCTTCAGGCTCTGCCATTCTTCCCTTTCCCTCAAGACCACTTGCTAGCTCTCCACTTGTAGCTTCGATCATTATGTTACCATACGAAATAAGCTTGTTGAAAGATTGTGCTGTAGATGGGTGCTTATACATATCCAAATCCATTGCAGGAGCAAAATAAACCGGACATTTAGCTGAAAGGTAGGTTGCCAGCAACAAATTATCTGACGCACCAGAAGCCATTTTAGACAAGCTATTGGCTGTAGCTGGTGCTATAACAAAGAAATCGGCCCAAAGGCCGAGATCAACGTGATTATTCCAAACTGCATTTTCGTCTTCTTCTTGAGTGAATGAAGAAAATACAGGATTTTTTGATAAGGTAGAAAGCGTAAGCGGTGTAACAAATTCCTTAGCATCGGGTGTCATTATCACACGAACCTCTGCCCCGGCTTTGATAAAGCCACGAACCAAAAAAGCCGCTTTATAAGCAGCTATCCCGGCGGTTACTCCAAGTAAAACTTTTTTACCGCTTAAAACAGACATGACTACTGTTTTGTAGTCGTATCGCGGTAGTAGATTTTATCTTCTAACCACTCTTGTACTGCCATAGCGTGAGGCTTTGGCAAACGCTCGTAATATTTTGATACTTCAATCTGCTCCTTGTTCTCAAAGATCTCTTCAAGACTATCGCTATACGTAGCAAACTCGTCAAGCTTCTCAAGAAGCTCACGTTTGATTTCGGTATTGATTTGAGTCGCACGCTTAGAAATAATAGAGATTGCTTCGTAAATATTTCCGGTTGGTGCATCAATCTCGCTTCTGTTGAATGTAACCGTATTTACAGGTGCATCTAGGTTTTTAACGTCCATGGTATTCGCTTTAATTTAATTAGGAATAATTTTCTAAAATAGCATCAATATCTTCTCGCAATGCATCAGCCTCTTCACGATATTCTCCTTCAGGAAAATAACGAATTAAAGTCTTATACATTTCAATAGCTTCATCTAATCGCGGTTTAACAAGCACACTTATACTTTTTGAACCGTATTGATACTGAGAATCAAATTTATAAAACAATGCGGCTTCTCTAAAAGGAGAACCGGGATAATCTGATAAAAAGTCATCAAAAGCTGCAATCGCACTTGGATAATCTAAAATCTTATACCAACCTTTTGCAACTTCGTAAGCTTTTTTCTGCATTTTCACACTCAACTCCTGAATGCGTTCACTGGCCACTTCTGCAAATTCTGATTCTGGATAAGCTGCTATAAATAATTGAAGCTGGTCAAGACCTTTCTCAGTTTCTGTCTGATCAAGCTGATAGTTTGGTGAAAGTGCTGCATAACTCATAGCAGCTTTAAATTGTGCCTCTTCAGCCTTTTGTGAATCGGGATAAGAAGATACAAAACGGTCAAACTGATAGCCAGATAAATAATAGTCTCCAACCAGATACAAAGCATCTGCATTTAAAAACATAATACGTTCTGCCTGAGGTTTACCGCGGTATTCAGGAACAATTTGCTCCCACAATTTAAGCGATTTACGGTATTTACCTGCATCGTAAAGGGAGTCTGCAAAGGCATACTTAGCACCCATATCTTCAGATTTTAAAATCTTTTGATATTCACTACAGGAAACCAGTGTTACAACTGCCAGAGTTAGCGGAATTATCTTCTTAGTCAAGCTTAAAAACATCGTGCAAAAATAGGTTTTTTCTTAGGATTACAAAACTTAAAGACCGTAGTCCTCAAGGTATGTTGCAATATCCTGTTTTAAATCTGAAGTTGCCGACATAAGTGGAAGTCGTACAACGTCTTTACATAAGCCCTTGTGAGCCAGCAAAGCCTTTATACCAGCGGGATTACCTTCAGCAAAAATTAAATCTGTTGCCTTCATTAATTTATAATGCTTTTCATAAGCCGAAACAAAATCACCTTTTAAGCCTTCGCGAATCATATTTGAAAAAATCTCAGGTAAACCTTGCCCCAATACCGAAATAACACCTTCCCCACCTACGCTTACCGTTGGCAAGGCAATCATATCATCACCTGAAAGTACCAGAAAGCCTTCTGGACGATCTTTGATGAGGCGCATCATTTGGGTTAAATCGCCCATTGCTTCTTTAACACCAATGATGTTTGACTCCCTTTTTGCAAGCTTAATTACTGTTTCAGGCAAGACGTTACTTCCAGTTCTACCAGGAACATTATAAAGAATTACCGGTAATTTAGAAGCTTTTGCAACCTGCGTGTAATGTGCAAATATACCTGCTTGTGAAGGCCTGTTGTAATAGGGCGACACTGAAAGAACAGCATTAAAAGCACCTAGATCCTTTTTCTTTAGAGATTCGGTTAGGGCTGCGGTATTGTTCCCTCCTGCTCCAAGAACAAGTGGTAAACGACCTGCATTAACCTCAACAGCTTTATTAATTACTGCCTGTTGCTCTTCTGCGTTTAAGGTCGCATTTTCTGCTGTGGTACCTAAAATCACAAGGTAGTCTGTACCACCTTCAATATTATACTCGATGATACGAGCAAACGCATCAAAATCAATTGAATAATCTGTTTTGAAGGGTGTTATTAATGCAACACCTGTCCCATTTAATTCGTGCATGTCAATCTATGCGGTTTAGAATTTTCAAATATTTCAAAACTTCAGACTTAAAAACTTCGGTTTGATCAGGGGTACTGTCTATCGTTAAATCCTGAAAACAAGCAGAAGCTTGTTGCTGAATGCCTATCTTAAAAGCAGCATTTGAGCTCGCTTTTAAAAAATGCAAAAATACATTTTCTCTTTGGTAATAACTTATCAAGAACCTAAAAGGTTGTGCTATAAAATCATTAAGCTTTATAGATTTTACCGCACCTGATAGCTTAAAATCAGAATTTGAAAATAAAGTAACATTTTCTTCTGATGTTTCAGATCTGGTTTTGCTGTATGCTACTATCTCAACTTGTACGTTTTTAAGCATAGATTTACCTAGACTTCTTAAAAATTTAAAATCAGAAAATTCATCAGCATTTACAAGAATTCCGATTGTTTCCTCAAACACTTCAGCCTTTTGATGACCTGAAGTCTTTTGAAGAATTTCCAATTTTCTTTTGATGAAATTCTGCTTGCTTAAATACAAAACCAATACTTTTGTTGGGCGACAAATGTACTTAATTCTGTCACACGATAAATCCAATTAAACCACGATTTATGGTTAAAAAAATCTACCTGCTCAGTTTGCTTTTCGCAGCGACAGCTTGCAAGCAATCTCAGGTCACCCTTGAAAGCATTGATGGTAAACAAATCCCGGTAACAGACAGTTTATCTCAAAACCAGGAAGTTTTAGATTACATCGCTCCCTATCAAAAGCATATTAACGAAGAAATGAGCGCTGTACTGGCTTATGCTCCACAGAGTTATTCTAAGACTGAAGGTCCGTATAATACCGCGATAGGTAATCTGATGGCAGATGCTGTTTTTGAAATGAGCAACCCAATATTTAAAAGCCGTACAGGTAATAGGATCGACGGAGTATTGCTTAATCACGGCGGGATACGTTCTACACTAAATGCCGGTGATGTTACAATGCGTACTGCTTATGATATTATGCCTTTTGAGAATAGCATCATTATTGTTGAACTCACGGCAGACAAGGCCCGAGAAATGTTTGATTATTTACAATCAGGCAAAGCCCATCCCATAGCCAATATGCAATTGATACTGAATACCGATGACACTATAAAAAAAGCCACTATAAACGGAAGCCCAATCGAGGATTCTAAAACCTATTTCATCGCAACAAATGATTACCTGAGACAGGGAGGAGATGGCATGACCTTCTTTGACAATCCGGTTTCTGAAACAGTACTTGATTATAAAGTTCGTTCTGTATTAATCGATTATTTTAAAGAAAAAGATACAATCGCCCCGGTACGCGACAACCGCTTTATAAAAGAATAAAAGATGGAAAGAAGATCGTTTATAAAACAAACCTCAATTGCTACTGCTGCTCTAACTGTCCTACCTACATTAGACGGTTTGGCATCAAATGTAGAAACCAAAAAAGTAGTCATTTTACACACCAATGATGTACACAGCCATATTGAACCCTTCCCCTCTACCGATGCTTCTTACGCGAATCAGGGTGGAGTGGCTAGAAGACTAAACCTCATTAATAGCATACGTCAGGAAAATAAAAATGTGCTTTTATTAGATGCCGGAGATATTTTTCAGGGAACACCATACTTTAATTTTTATGGTGGAGAACTGGAGTTTAAGCTTATGAGTATGATGGGTTATGACGCTGCCACAATTGGAAATCACGATTTTGACAACGGAGTTGGTGGTCTTGCCAAACAAATGCCAAACGCGAGTTTTAAAATGATCAGTTCTAACTACGACTTTTCTAATACAATTATGGAAGGTCTTACCGAGCCTTATCAGATATATCTCAAAGATGGAATTAAAATTGGTGTTTTTGGCCTGGGTATTCAATTGAAGGGGCTCGTTACCGAAGGCCTTTCTAAAGAAACCAAATATCTTGATCCTCTTGAAATAGCCCAGGATATGACTCGTAAATTAAAACAGGAAGAGAAGTGCGATCTTGTAATTTGTCTTTCACACCTGGGTTACGAATATAAATTCGATAAAATATCTGATGTAAAACTTGCTCAGCAAACTCAGGATATCGATTTAATTATTGGTGGACACACGCATACATTCCTTCCAAAGCCCGTAGTTTTAAAAAACAAAGCAGGAAATAATGTATTGGTCAATCAGGTAGGTTGGGCCGGAATTAATTTAGGCCGAATAGACTTTGAATTCTCTACTTCTAAGAATTTAAAAACCTCTGAATCTGCGGTTATAAAAATCTAGTAATAATGACTCTTATCAGTCTGCACCTTAATAATTTTCACAAAGTAGGAAGTGACTGCTGCCTTATGAACGCAAATAGCTATATTTAAAATAGTTAACAGAAGACTATTATCTATACTATAATGATGCATAAATCCTAAAATGCATTCAATTAAAAGTGCTGCAGCTATTATATAAAGATCAATATTATAAGGATGCCTGTTGCGAAGCGGTATTAATGTACAAACGATCGTAAATACCCATAATAATACACCAGAAAATATAAAAAGTGGTTTATTTGGTACACTTTCATAAAATACAGTTATTAAATGTATAATAATATATGTGCAAGACACCACTCCAAAAATAGGTTCTATTAGCATATCCTTCTTCACTTCTTGCGATTTCATCTTTAAAATAGGAATGAATGTGAAGAGCATCATTGCTGTAGCTATAATATAAAATACCATTACTTGATTAAAGTACGTATTCAAATCTATTAGAAAATAGACTTCTGCTATAAAAGCTGATAACTGAAATACAATAAGAACAAGGCTGTGCTTTCTAGTAGAATGATAATAAAACAAATAAAAAAGCAAGATATAAATAGGCTTTACGAAGAATCCCCATTCGAGATTTACATTCGAAAGAATTACAAACAGAAGACTGCTCGTTAAGGCTAAATACCAAATTTTGGAAGGGGTCATGGTAGATTTCTGTGTGTACAGAAAATTAACACAGAATAACGAGAAATCAAACAAATTAACAGCTTAAGGATTTTTACTTGTACGAACTATCTTACTGTTATCAATTTTCTAAAAATTCATCTGCCGTTTTAAGAATTTTGCTCTTTCTCGTGAGAAAAACTGCAATTACCCATTTCAAAATCAGCATACTTAACAGGCACAACGCCAGGATAGAACTATTTTCAAATAAAAAACTGTAGATAAACATCGTTGATGCCATTATTGCCATCAAACCACCTAATAAAAACATTGTAAAATTATAAGGATGATTGTTTTTAACTGGAGTTGCAGTACAAAATAAAATCCAACTCATAAGTGCTGCAAAACCGATATAAAAAACGGGATAATTTGGTATTTTTTCGTACACCATCACTAATAATTCCCAGAATATTATAAGCATTCCTATAATCCCAAGAAGAGGTCCAATTAAAATATCAAAACTGATCTTCCCTTTTGACCTACTCCAAAGAGGCCACATATGATAGATCATAATGACTGTTGCAAGGGAATAGCAAATCAAAACAAGCTCAAAGAAAAATCTAAAATCCAGTAGAAAAAAGATTTCATTTACCAACTCACACGCTAAATAAAATATAAGATAGTAGTTGTGCACTTGGGTAAAAGAGTAGTGATATAAATATATAAGAATCACACCTAACGGATGTAATACCAAATAACTCTGATAGCCATTTACTATTAAAATGATTTCTACAAATCCTAGAATTAAATAACTATATAAAAGTACTTTTCCCCGCATACCTCATCACCGCACTTGTAAGTTTAAATTATTACAACTTTAAATCATACTTAGAAATTCATCTTCCGTAATTATAGTAACTCCAAGTTTTTCAGCCTTTTCCCGTTTACTTGGCCCCATATTATCACCTGCAACAAGATAGTTTGTCTTAGAGGAAATACTTCCGGCAGCTTTACCTCCATTGTCTTCAATACATTTCTTAAGATCTGTACGTGAAATCTTTTCAAACACACCAGATATTACAAGAGTAAGGCCTTTCAGCTTTTCAGTTTGATTTTCAAGTACCGCTGCATCAAGTTCCAATTGAAGTCCATATTGTTTTAATCTATTTACAAGCGCTCTGCCACGCTCTTCTGCAAAGAAGTTCACAACGCTTTCAGCAATACGGATACCAATTTCATCTACAGCAACAAGTCGTTCTAAAGATGCTTCGCCTAAGGCTTCTATATTTTTAAATTCTTTGGCTAGCTTACGGGCAACTGTCTCACCTACAAAACGAATTCCTAAAGCAAATAAAACGCGCTCAAAAGGAACCTTTTTAGAAGCTTCAATACCATTGATCAAATTATCAGCAGATTTTTCTGCCATTCGCTCCAATGGTAAAATTTGCTCTTTTTTTAATTCATAAAGGTCTGCGTAATTATTTATTAAACCTTCATTAACAAGAAGCGCTACAGTTTCTCCACCCAGACCTTCAATATCCATTGCTTTTCTGGAAATAAAGTGCTGAATACGACCTATTATTTGAGGTGGACATCCTAAATCGTTAGGACAATAATGTTGAGCCTCACCTTCCTCTCTTATTAAGGGTGTATCGCATTCAGGACAATTGGTTATGTAAACTGTAGGCTCAGATTGCGGATCGCGCTTTTCAAAGTCGACCCCCACTATTTTAGGAATAATCTCTCCTCCTTTTTCTACATAAACCTGATCGCCTTCTCGTATATCGAGCTTTGCAATATGATCTGCATTATGCAATGACGCACGCTTTACAATTGTACCAGCTAACTGAACCGGAGACAAATTGGCAACAGGCGTAATTGCTCCCGTACGCCCTACCTGATAGGTAATTTTTTCCAGCAGTGTTTCTGCCTGTTCTGTTTTAAACTTATATGCCATTGCCCATCTTGGAGCTTTGGCTGTATACCCCAATTCTTCCTGTTGTTGCAGATCATTAACTTTAATAACTACACCATCAGTCTCGTAAGGTAAATTGTGACGATGTTCGTCCCAATATTCTAAAAACTTAAGTGTTTCAGCAGTCGATGCCGTTACCTCTGCGACTTCCGGCACTTTAAATCCCCATGAACGAGCTTTCTCCAATCCTTCAAACTGCGTTTTAAAATTGAGGTTTTCGCCTTTAATACTGTAAAGCAAACAGTCTAATGGCCGTTTTGAAACCTCTGCACTATCCTGTAATTTCAAACTTCCAGAAGCTGTATTACGGGGATTGCTATAAGGCTCCTCACCTGCTTCCACGCGTTTGGCATTCATCTCAGCAAAACCAGCTAAAGGCAAAATGATTTCACCTCGAATATCAAATTTAGCAGGGTAATCGCCTTTTAGTTGCAAAGGAATACTGCGGATAGTTTTTACATTATGCGTTACATCATCTCCTTGAAAACCATCTCCACGGGTTACAGCACGTACCAGTTTACCTTCTTCGTAAGTAAGACTTATTGAAGCCCCATCGTATTTAAGCTCACACACGTATTCAACCTTTCCATCAATAAGCTTTTTGATACGCTTTTCCCAATCTTCCAGATCTTCCTGCGAATAGCTATTGTCAAGGGAATACATACGATGCTCATGCTTTATGGTTTCGAAGTTTTTTGTTACTTCTCCACCTACACGCAAAGTTGGAGAACTTGCATCATAAAATTCAGGGTGTTCCGCCTCTAATTGTTGTAATTCCTTCAACTTTTGATCAAAGGTATAATCATCAATCTCTGGCTTATCGAGCACATAGTAATTGTAGTTGTGCTTGCGAAGTTCTTCTCTAAGCTCGTTAATTTTCTTTTCTATACTCATATCAATGGAATCAGGAATCGTATTAGCTATTTTCGGGCTTTAAAAATTTGGATTGCAGATCTGGTTGAAACTCCTGCATAGCCTCTATTAGACGGTCAATATTTGTATCTACAATAAGTAAATCGTGATTTTCCTGCTTTAGAAATCCGCGTTTGACCATCTCATCTAACATGACAATCAGGGCATCGTAAAATCCATTGGTATTTAATAATCCTATAGGTTTGTGATGCAGACCCAGTTGACTCCAGGTGATAATTTCAAATAGTTCTTCAAAAGTTCCAAAACCTCCAGGGAGTGTAATAAAACCATCACTTACTTCCTGCATTTTCAATTTACGCTCGTGCATAGTTTTGGTAATGATGAGATCATCGAGCCCGGTATGCACGATTTCTTTGGTCTTTAAAAATTCCGGTATAATACCGATTGCTTTACCTCCAGATTCCAAACAACTCTTTGCAACAGCCCCCATTATCCCTAACTGCGAACCACCATACACCAAAGCAATCTCGCGATTTGCAAATGCACGCCCTAGCTGGTTTGCCTGATTCAGTATTTCAGGGTCATTACCTTCGCTGCTGCCGCAGAACACACAAATACTGGCTATTTTCTCTTTCATAAACTTGCTTTTATCATTCTGGGTTTTCCTGCAAAATCAGATCTCAATATAACATCATTAAAACCATATTCTCTAAACAATATCCGGGTTTCTTCAGCCAGATACTGATTAATTTCAACGTATAAACTTCCGCCTGGATTTAAGGATTGTTTTGCAAGTTCTGCAATTTTTCGGTAAAAAATAAGAGGGTCGTGATCTTCAACAAACAAAGCAAGATGTGGTTCAAAATTTAAAACATTTGCTTCTATTTCCTGCTTTTCCAGATTGCGCACATAAGGAGGATTAGACACAATTAGATCATATTTTTCCTCCAAAGCCTCAACTTCCAATATATCCATTTGAAGAAATCTGACTGAAGAATTATTTAGATCAGCATTATGAGAAGCCAAATCTAATGCGTCTTTAGAGACATCTAGTGCATCTACTTGTAAAGTATTTAGGTTTTTTGCCAGACTTATAGCAATACAACCTGAACCTGTACCAATATCTAAAATACGAGCAGGCATATTTATTTTAGAATCTTTAATAATCCACTCGACCAACTCTTCAGTCTCAGGTCTTGGGATCAATACATTTGGACTAAGAGTGAAATGTAATCCGTAAAATTCAGTTTGTCCCAAAATATATTGAAGTGGTTCAAAATGAGTAAGACGTTCTCGAGCAGCAAGAAGAAGATCAAGTTTTTTAAGTTTGATTTTCTGATCTGGATTGAGCACCAAATCAATACTACTAAGACCTAGATAAGTCTCAATTAAAATTCTAAAAAAACTCTCAATCTCCTGAGCAGGATATAGTGAATCGAGCCTTTTAAAAAATTGATCCTTAAAATCTTTAAGCGTCATATCATAAATCTTTTAGCATATGAACAGGGCAGGCTCAATGACCTGTATCACCCATTGGCCCGTCTATATAGTTAAAACCGGTTTTAACATACAACTCCTGCGCAGCTTTCATGTATGGCATCGTTTCCAGATATACCTGTTGAAATCCTGATTCTTTTGCAAACTCCAGACACGTTTGCATTAATAGCTTACCTACACCTTTTCCTCTTAAGGAAGCATCCAGATACATTTTCTGAAGCTCGCAAACTGGCCCGTCATAATTTGCTAATTGAGCGATACCTGCTCCGCCTAAGATTTTATCATATTCTGTTACTACAAAATAGCTTGCCTGCTCATCTTGATACGTTTCATACATACAGTCGAGCGCAGTATCTGCATAGGCAGTACCAACTTTTGGAACACCCATTTCTACCAGTATACTTCGCAGTATTGCAGCTAATTCCTTATTGTCAGTAGATTGAACAGCTCTGATTTTCAACATCGCCAGTGTGGTTTTTAAATGCTAATTTTGAGGGCGTGAAGATACACGAAAAATACATGTCGCGTTGTCTACAATTGGCAAAAAATGGACTGGGAACTACCTATCCTAACCCGTTAGTAGGCGCAGTTGTTGTACTCAACGATAGCATAATTGGCGAGGGATGGCATCAAAAAGCTGGTGAAGGGCACGCAGAAGTAAATGCCATAAAAAATGTAGCAAACAATGAGCTACTGAAGGAAGCAGCTATTTATGTAAGCCTTGAACCTTGCAGTCACTTTGGTAAAACTCCACCCTGTAGTGATTTGATCATTGCAAGTGGCATTAAAAAAGTAATTATTGGTAGCATTGATCCTTTTGCTAAAGTTGCCGGAAGAGGAATAAAGAAACTGCTTGACGCCGGTTGCGAAGTCATTGTAGGTGTTCTGGAAGAGCAATGCAGAGCTTTGAACAAGCGCTTTTTTACCTTTCATACTCAGCAAAGGCCCTACATAATTTTAAAATGGGCTGAAACTAGCGACGGCTATATTGCTCCTGATCCCGAAACTCGAAATTCTCGAGAACCCGTATGGATTACAACCGCTACAAGCCGCCAACTGGTTCATAAATGGCGTGCCGAAGAAATGGGAATTCTTGCCGGCACAAAAACAGTTGAAGCAGACAATCCCTCATTAACAACCAGAGACTGGGCTGGCTCCTCTCCTACTCGAATTGTTATCGACAAATCTTTACGGTTGAACAATTCATTAACTATTTACGATGGTAAGCAACCCACACTAGTTATAACCGAAAAATCAGCAAAGGATTCAGACAATATAAGCTATCGAAAGGCAGATTTCACACAGGAATTGCCCCAGCAAATAACTCAGATTTTATATTCTGAAGGCGTACAATCTATCATCATAGAAGGAGGATCTAAAACACTCCAATCGTTTCTCGATGCTAATCTTTGGGACGAGGCGCGAGTATTTAAAGGTAATACTGTATTTAAATTTGGGATAAAAGCGCCTCATTTACCTGAATGTAAAATAATAAGTCAGAGTACTATCTCTGAAGACCAACTCACAATTTACCACAGAATATGATAAAAAATCTACTTTTTGATTTTGGTGATGTATTCATCAATCTAGACAAAAAAGCTCCAGAGTTGGCTTTAGCTAAAATGGGAATTCGTGAGATTACCGAAGAGATGAATGACTGGCATAACAGTTATGAAAAAGGCAGACTTAGTACCTCTCAACTTACCGAGAATTACCTGAATACTTTTCCTCAGTTAACCAAAATTTCATTTTACAACGCTTGGAATAGTATCATTCTGGATTTCCCGGAATATCGACTAGATTGGATATTACAACTCGCTAAAACTAAAAAATACCGCCTGTTTTTACTTAGTAATACAAACGAACTTCATATCGAGCAGGTTATTAAAAATATGGGAGCCCTTAGATATTCTAAATTTCAAAGTTGCTTTGAACGTTTTTACCTTTCGCATCAAATTCAAATGCGAAAACCCGATTTAGATATTTATGACTTTGTGTTACAGAATGATAATCTCAAGGCAGAAGAAACTCTGTTTATAGATGATACTATAGTAAATACTGCAGCAGCCAGTTCTTTGGGCATTTACACCTGGCATATTGAACCGGTAATTGAAGATGTCACCCAATTATTCTCAACAAAGTCAGCACTATTTTGATTGCATTAGTACTCAGTATACTGGCATCGAGCCTCATCTTTTTAGTGTTTAAACTCTTTGATATCTATAAAGTTGACACCTTTCAAGCTATTGTAGTTAATTACTTAGTTGCCGCAATTTCTGGTTTTATAGCTTTCAATGGCTCTATTGAGGTAGAACAAATTACGACTGCATCCTGGCTTCCGGGCACCTTGTTTTTAGGAGTTTTATTTATAGTGATATTCAATTTAATGGCTGTAACTACACAGCGAAGTGGACTTTCGGTTGTATCAGTAGCGACAAAAATGAGTGTGGTTATCCCAATTTTATTTGGTTTATTCTACTATAACGAAGCTAGTGGATGGTTAAAAATCACGGGAATAGTTGTTGCTTTAATAGCTGTTTACCTTGCTTCAATAAAAGAGCAGGAACAAACCCCGAAGTTCAAAAACAATCTATTGTTGCCAATTCTGGTGTTTTTAGGAAGCGGAATTATTGATACCAGTATCAAGTTTCTCGAAGACAAATATGTTGAAGAAGCAGATATACCCATATTTTCGGCACTGATTTTCTCTACTGCATTCATTCTAGGTATTTGCGCGTTGCTTTATCAAATAATTGCAAAAAAAGTAAGATTAGAGTTTAAAAATCTGATTGGTGGAATAGCTCTCGGAATACCGAATTACTTTTCAATTTACTTTTTAGTAAGAGCTTTGCGAGCACCGGGTCTGGATAGCAGTAGTGTTTTCACAGTAAACAACATAGGAATTGTAATGTTGGCAACCTTTATTGGATTAATCTTCTTTAAAGAAAAACTTTCGAAAAAGAATTGGTTGGGGATTGCCCTGGCATTGGCTAGTATTGCACTTATTGCAATGGTAAAATCAAATTAATGTCTGACACCAAGGATAGTTATAAAACAATAAAAACTAAAGGCGAGCCTAGGCTGTTTAAAGATCGCGGCAGCAAGTTTATTGGTCAGGCGCATCCTGTTATCGACGAAGATGAGGTTCAATCAATTCTTCAAGAATTGACTTCAGAGCACCCCAAAGCTTCTCACATTTGTTACGCATGGCAATTAGGCTATAATTATGAAAGCTATCGTGCAAATGATGATGGTGAACCTAGTAATTCTGCCGGCTTGCCTATATATGGACAATTACAATCCTATGAACTCACAAACGCCCTGGTGACTGTCATTCGTTATTACGGAGGAACAAATTTAGGTGTAGGTGGATTAATTCAAGCCTATAAAACAGCTGCGCAGGAAGCTATTGAAGCATCACAGGTAGTCAAAAAAACAATCAAACAGGATTTATATTTAAATTTTGACTATCCACTAATGCACACCGTAATGCGAATTATTAAAGAGGAACAATTGATTGTAAAAAAACAGGAAATGGGACTTGATTGTAATTTTACCCTACTCATTCGTCAAAAAGATTTTCAGCGATTAAAAAAACGCTTTGATGCAGTTTATGGGATAACCGTAAAATCTTAACTTTTCAACTTGTCTAAAATGTATTCTGGACATCTGGTAGGCCTATTTGTTTTCATATCCACAAAAACGAGAGTTGTTTCGGCTTTTGTTAATAAAACACCATCCTGATTTAAGATTTTATAATCGAAAATTATACTCGCTCCAGGTTTCTTTCTAAGTTCAGTTTCAACGCATAAATTATCGTCAAAATAAGCCGGCTTTAAAAAAGAAAATTTCATATCATAAACAGGTAGCATTATTCCATTTTCTTCCATATTTTTATAGGAAATTCCTAAACCATTAAGCCATTCGATTCGTGCAAGTTCAAGATAAACAGCGTAGTTAGCGTGATGAACTACTCCCATCTGGTCGGTTTCTGCATATCGAACTTTAACATAGGTCTGGTGTAAAATCATAGAGTTATTAACAAGGTTTATTTGCACATAAAAAATAAAAAAGAGTATGGGTAAAAAAATCTAAAAATGCAATCTAATTTTCTTTTTTTATTACATTTTTTGTTCACATATTTGCCTCGCACTGAATGAAACGAAGATCTCTCTATTTTCTCACTTTTCAGTTGATCTAAACAAAAAATAACTAAAAAACTTAGTCCAAGAATGAGTATGACTGCGCAAACAGTATGGGATAATTGTCTCTCGTTTATACAGGACAATATAACCCCGCAGGCTTACAAAACATGGTTTGAGCCTATTCGTGCGGTTAAACTAACAGATAATGCCTTAAGTATTCAGGTGCCCAGTAAATTTTTTTACGAGTGGCTTGAAGAGCATTACGTTAAACTCTTAAAAGTTTCTTTAACTAAAGAACTTGGTGAAAATGCCAAGCTTGTGTATGTTATTCGTATGGAAAATACATACGGTAACAGACAGCCTTTCACCGAAAAAATTCCTAGCACAAACCGTCCTTCTGTAATGAAGTCTCAGGAGGTTGACGCTCCTCTAAAGAATAAAAACCCGGAATTAAAAAATCCATTTGTAATTCCTGGAATTCGTAATCTGGAAATTGAATCTCAATTAAATCCTAATTACAACTTTGATAGTTTCTTAGAAGGAGACTCTAACCGTCTGGCAAGATCTGCAGGTTTAGCAGTTGCAAATAAACCTGGAGGAACTTCTTTTAATCCGCTATTGATTTTTGGTGGAGTGGGATTGGGTAAAACACACCTTGCGCATGCAATTGGTGTTCAAATTAAAGATCGTTATCCAGATAAGACGGTTCTTTATATCTCTGCAGAGAAGTTTACACAGCAATACATCGAGTCGGTAAAAAAGAATAATCGAAATGATTTTATTCATTTCTATCAGGTGATCGATGTACTGATTGTAGATGATATTCAATTGCTTTCGGGTAAAGCTGGTACTCAGGATGTATTTTTCCACATTTTCAACCACCTGCATCAAAACGGAAAGCAGGTAGTTCTTACCAGTGATAAGGCTCCTGTTGACATGCAGGATATTGAACAACGTCTTTTATCTCGTTTTAAATGGGGTCTGTCTGCAGAATTACAGCAACCTGGTTTTGAAACTCGTGTTTCAATCATTAAAAACAAACTGTATCAGGACGGTGTTGAAATGCCGGAAGAAATTGTTGAGTTTTTAGCTAACAATATCAAAACCAACATTCGCGAACTTGAAGGGGCAATTATTTCACTTATTGCGCATTCTTCATTTAACCGAAAAGAAATCAACCTTGATCTTGCTAAAAAGATAGTTGATAATTACGTTAAGCATACCAAACGAGAGGTTTCTATAGACTACATTCAAAAAGTAGTTAGCGATTACTTCCAGATGGATGTTGACACCCTTCAGTCTAAAACACGTAAAAGACATATTGTACAAGCCCGTCAATTAGCCATGTTTTTTGCCAAAAAATTGACCAAAGCTTCACTTGCGAGTATTGGTTCTCAAATAGGTAAAAGAGACCACGCAACTGTATTACACGCCTGTAAGACAGTTGATAATCTTTCTGCGACAGACAAGCAATTTAGAAAGTACGTAGAAGATCTAAATAAGAAACTTACGATGTAGAAATTATAAAGCCTGATTGATTCAGGCTTTATAATTTACCACATCTGCAAAAGCAGTATATTTTATGAAAACGCGTATCCTTATGGTATGCCTGGGCAACATCTGCAGGTCTCCACTTGCAGAAGGTTTACTATCATCAAAGCTTGATTCAAGTAAATTTGAAGTGGATTCTGCAGGTACAGGTCACTGGCATGTAGGTAGTGCTCCAGATTCAAGAAGTATTGCGGTAGCACAGAAAAATGGCTTAGACATATCTCATCAACGCGGAATGCAATTTAAACCTGCATTTTTTGACCGGTATGATTACATATTTGTAATGGATCAATACAATTACGAAGATGTTCGTGCACAGGCAACAACTGATGAAGAACGATCTAAGGTACAAATGATCCTTGACGAATTGTTTCCCGGGGAACGCGTAGATGTGCCAGACCCTTATAATGACAGCTTAAGAGGTTTTGACCGGGTTTATGAAATGCTTGATGAAGCAACTACTAAAATTGCAGAACGTCTTTCTTAACAACACACTTTACCTATGTCTTCATCAGATACTAAGGGAAAACTTTTTCTTATACCTACAACGCTGGGCGATACTGCACCTTTAGATGTAATGCCTAAACAAGTGCAAAACATCATTGCGGCTATTGACGAGTATATTGTTGAAAATGAAAAAACAGCTCGAAGATTCATTAAAGAAATATATCCTGAAAAATCTCAACCTGATTTAAAGTTACATCCCTTAAACAAATATACCGATCCACTAGAGATTCCCTCCTATCTCAATAATTGTCTACAAGGAAAAAATATTGGACTAATGTCTGAAGCTGGAGTACCCGGAGTTGCAGATCCCGGAGCTGAAGTTGTACGCTTTGCTCATGAAAAGGGTATTCAGGTAGTTCCTTTGGTAGGTCCTTCTTCAATACTGATGGCAATTATGGCTAGTGGAATGAACGGGCAGAATTTTGCTTTTAATGGTTATTTACCTATTGATCAACGGGATCGTCGCAATGAGTTGAAGCGTCTTGAACGCGTTTCAAAAGATTATAATCAATCCCAACTTTTTATCGAAACGCCATATCGCAATGGCAAGATGCTAGATGAAATTTGTCAAACCTTGCAAGCTTCTACGCGCTTATGTATTGCGTGCGATATAACATTACCAACAGAATTTATTGTAACAAAGCCTGTAAATGACTGGAGTCGCAGTAAGCCAGATCTTCACAAACGACCAGCCATATTTATTATACACGCATAAAAAAAGTGATCATTCAGATCACTTTTTTTTATATCTATATTTTGCTGCTTTCTTTAGATTGAAACCTTTGCATTACGATCTGGAACTATAAAAGAAACATCATAACCTCCAAATTTCTTTATGTAACTGTAAATCGAAGTTCCAAATGCATCTTTAAACCCTTCTGATCCGCCTGATCTCAGGTAGCTCTTTACACTTCCGGGACCTGCTAGGTGAGCAGCAGCCAGAATGCCAGATTCGGTAACCTTTACTCCATTGATAACTTTACCAGAAAAGCGCTTAATATCCTTACGTAAAACCCATTTATTACGGGATGCATTAGCTACAAAAGCCTTTTCCTGAAGAACCGGATCATTTAAAAATCCGTCTGTATCTGTAATACCTAATAATAATAACGTACTACGACCAAACTGGTATTTACCTAAATAACCCAGTTGATTAATACGTTTATAATCGTTTTGAGATTCTTTGAAGCCTAATGCTTCTTTAAAACCGGTAAAAGATTTACCAGTTGACGCTACATTAACGTGGAGTGAATTGTTAAGTTCAAGAGTTGTGGTCTCATCGACCTGTGGAACTGTGTAAAATAACTCTAAACCTTCAGTAGAATTTTGACTTGGCTTCTCTGCATCTTTTACAGACATACTTAAGGCAACAAGGCCAAAAACAGAAGGAAGCGCTGCTAATTTTACAATGTTTTTCGTCATATAATTAGTTTCAGACCGTTACTGCGCGCCACTGCAGAACCTTGTCTATATTACTGGGCAAATATACTCAACCTAATTAATATACTGATTACTAAAGGGTTAAGGTTTTCCCAATATCAATAAAACGCAACTAATTAAGAGGCATATAGCAAAAAACATTACGATTACAGCAATGATTTCTACATCTGCATACAGAATTATAGAATCAATCTAAAACTTTAACATTCTAAAGCCTTGAAACTACCGATTTCAGTTTTTAACAGATAAATACACTTAAAAGAAACACTTCTTCGCTTTTTTATGCCTTTTATCGGTTAATACCTTGAGCGTTTATCCAATCAATATATTGCTTGCGATTAGCATTATGTTGCGCAACTGTTTTGGCAAACATGTGATAACCGGGCTTAGAAACGTCTGCAACGAAGAAAAAGTATTCATGCTGTTCAGGATTTAACACAGCTTTAATAGAAGACAAATCTGGCATAAAAATAGGTCCTGGAGGCAAACCTCCATATTTATAAGTATTATAAGGAGAATCTGTTTCCAAATCACGGTAAAGTACTCGCTTGATGACCTGATCAAAATCGTTTTGGCTCTTTTTCACAGCGTAGATAACAGTAGGATCTGCATCAAGTTTCCAATCATTATGTAATCGATTAAGATATACTCCCGCTACTCGTGCTCTTTCATCGGCTTTTACCGTTTCCTTCTGAACAATAGATGCAAGCGTATATACCTCTTGAGGAGTTAAGCCCTGAGCTTCGGCTTGAGACTTGCGCTCTGCAGTCCAAAAACGCTCATATTCCTTCAACATACGATCTCTAAATTCTTCTGCATCGGTATTCCAATAAAACTCATAAGTATTCGGTAAATACATACTTAATGCTGTATTTTCTTCAAATCCATTTTCACTTAGAAATTTTTCATCTGTAAATGCTTCAATCAAAGAAAGACTATCTGCTTCGATTTGTCCGCCAATACGACCTGCCAGATTTTCAAGGCGCTCCTGATTATTAAAGCTAATTTTTACAGGAATGTTTCCGCTTCTAATCGAGTTTATAATCTCATTATTATTACTTCCTTTCTTAATTATAAAGTGACCGGGCTTAATTGCATTGATATATCCCTTTCGTTCAGCAACTTCATCAAACGAAACAATTTCTTTTACAAGAGGCTCCAAATCTGCTCTCACATCCTGATAGGTAGCATCAGAAGGAATATATAGATGAGCCTCGTCGTTATTAAATGCGGTATTAGGTGAAAAGAATTTCCCATAAACCATATAGGCAAAAACGCCTGCGATTACTAAACCTATTAAGGCTGTGGCAGCTATTACTTTTTTAATGTACATGAGTATTAATCAATTGATATAAGTATTCATTTTTAAACTGGCCTTCAAGCTTAAGCCAATCCCTTTTTAATCCGACAGCTTTGAAGCCTTGCTTTTCAAATAAGCGTATGCTGGGTGTATTTTCTTCCAAAATATTAGCATATAGTTGATGCAGATCTAGGCGCTTGAAGCTGTAATTAATCATCAATTTTAATGCTTCGGCACCAAAACCCCTACCCCGCTCTACTTCACTAAAAATAAGAATTCCCAGACCAGCACGTTGATGTTTTGGTTCAAAATCAAATAAATCAATAAGACCAAGAGCTTCGTGGGTATCCTTACGACAAATAACCAGGCGTAACTGTTTGGCTTCGTAAATATCTTTATGTGAATTACGAAGGTATTGTTTGAGTAAAAACTTAGAAAATGGAGTCAACGTGGTTGTAAGTTCCCATAGATCTTCATCATTTTCAATTCTGAAAACAAGATCAAGATCTTCAGGCTCCAACGCCCGTAAATAAACCAATTCTCCTTGTAATGTTAGTCCGGCCATACTCCGGTATAAACAGGCTTTGCCGGCCCAATTAAAAATATATTCTGGTAACCCGAATCAACAGGTTCAAAAGTAACTTTCAAATTTCCACCTTCAACTTTGAGTGGAATCTCATTACTCTGAGCTTTTCCCTGATGGTGTATGGCAAGCGCAACAGCCGTAGCACCAGTTCCACAACTCAACGTCTCATCTTCAACACCACGTTCGTAAGTGCGCATCGCAAAAGTACCTTCAAGCTGTTCTACAAAATTGATATTGCTACCGACTTTACCGTATAAAGAACCGTATCTCAATCTGGCACCTTCTCCCTTAACATCAAAATCTTTCAAATTATTTACCCATTCTACGTGATGCGGAGAACCTGTATTTAAAAAAGTATGACTATCAAAATCTTCGATAGTATCAACATCCTGCATTTTCAGATGTACTAAATCCTCTTCTATAAAAGCCTCGTGCAACCCATCTACCGCTTCAAAAACTGTTTTATTGTCGATAACACCCATTTGATTGGCAAACGCGACAATACAACGCCCTCCATTTCCACACATAGAACTTGGGTTACCGTCAGAATTGTAATAAACCATAGTAAAATCTAAGGTATCATGATTCTCCAAAAGGATAAGACCGTCAGCACCTATGCCAAATTTTCGGTCACACATCAGGTTAATGAGTTTGGTATCATTTTTGGAAAAAATAGATTGTCGGTTGTCGATCATTATAAAATCGTTGCCCGTGCCTTGATATTTGTAAAAGGGTATTGCCATTTCTTATTTTTAAAGCCCTGCAAAAATACATAAAGCCAAAATTCTACGGCTTGTTAAGGCTTAGTTAAATACTGCAACACGACATACCACAACTCGTATTTAAATTGTTATACTAAAAGAAAAGAAGTATTATGAAAAAATTTGCCAGCTTATTAATCGTTGCCATACTAGGTGGAGCGGTTACTTTAGGTTCGTACAAATTACTTGAGGATCAACCCATTCTTGAGACTACTAGTACGACAACCCAAAACTTTAACCCCGTAAATTATAATGGTACTCCCATTACGAGTACCAATGCAGACTTTACAGAGGCTGCAGATCGCACCGTTCACGCGGTAGTTCACGTTAAGAATGTTCAAATTTCCAGACAGCCACGTACGATGCAGGATTTCTTTAATGGTGGTGGCGAGATGCGTAAAGGACTTGTAGGTGCTGGTAGTGGTGTTATCATCTCTGCAGATGGTTATATCGTTACAAACAATCACGTAATTGATGGTGCTGCCGAACTTGAAGTGTCCTTAAATGATAACAGAACTTTTAAAGCAGAAGTTATCGGGACTGATCCTAAAGCAGATATAGCTCTATTAAAAATTGATGCGGAATCAGATCTTCCCTATCTCCCATTTGGTAATTCAGATAATGTAAATCTAGGTGAATGGGTACTTGCAGTTGGTAATCCATTTAACCTGACTAGCACGGTAACTGCCGGAATTATTTCGGTTAAAGCTCGTGACATAAATGAGTTTGACGCCAATCCACAATCATTTATTCAAACAGATGCTGCAATAAACCCAGGTAACAGTGGTGGTGCTTTGGTAAATATTAATGGTGAATTAATAGGTATTAACACTGCGATTACTTCGCAAACGGGTAGTTATGTAGGTTATGCTTTTGCGGTGCCTTCAAACAATGCTCGAAAAATTGTTGAAGATATTTTAGAGTATGGTGATGTACAGCGTGGAATTCTTGGTATTCGTGGTGGTGGAATCAATGCCAATACAGCTAGTCAATATGATCTTGATGTTTCTGAAGGTGTTTATGTTGCCGATGTAGACCCTGATACCGGCGCATCAAATGCTGGTTTGAAAGAAGGAGATGTTATTATTAAAATTGACAATGTAAAAATCTCGAAGTTTTCAGATTTGAGCGGATATCTTGGTGCTAAACGCCCTAATGATGTTGTTGAAGTTAGTTACATACGTGATGGTGAAACAAGAACAGTTCCCGTTACCTTAACCAAATTCACAACTTTTGTTATTGAAAAACCAGGACTTGAAGTGCGTGAAGCTTCTAAAGAGGTTTTGAAAGAAAATGGAGTGAAAAATGGTGTAATGATAAGTAGAGCGACTAATGAGCAATTACAGCGCTACAACTTAAGTGGAATTATTATTACCGCTATAGATGATCAAAAAGTAAATTCGGTTGAGGATGTTAAACGCATTATGGCAGAACGTAACTCAAGAGAACCTATCAGTATAAATTTTGCCAGTAAAAATGGCGAAAACAAACAAATAATATTCAATTAAGATCTGGCTTCCCCCTTTTAAAAAGCTCTCTAAAATTTAGAGAGCTTTTTTTATTTAATACACTTACGAAAACGATATAGTTAAGTATCTTTGCCGAAATTTTAAAAAACACTCTAAAACACACTAATGAGTTCTTTAAACACGTATGAGAAAGAATTAGCCTTTCAAGCCGACCGTCGCCGAGCAACGGTTGAGTTTATTAAAATTATTAGCGACCTGTGGTATGATAATAATATCGAACTGGTACTTTTTAGAAATCAACTTTTAGATCGCAACGTTAGTGAAATACTCAATCTGCACACCTATGCCGGCGCATTTGTACAAAAACCTATCTCTATTTTTGATAGCGTGGAGCTGGCGAAAGCTATACAGCAAGCCAATCTACCAGCATCTAAATTAGATATTGGTAAACTTACATATGAGTACCATCTGGAAGAAAATGAATACACCGATGCCCTGGTATTTATACATCATAAATTGAAAGATGCTCAAACGTATGAAAAAATCACTCCTAAAGATGTGGTTCTTTATGGTTTTGGCAGAATTGGCAGACTAGTTGCACGAGAATTAATGACCAGAACCGGCAGCGGTAGTCAGTTGCGTTTAAGAGCAATTGTTGTACGTGGTAAACTTGATGAAGGGGTTTTGAAAAAACGAGCTTCTTTATTAAAAAGCGACAGTATTCACGGAGATTTTTCAGGAACTATTACGGTTGATAGTGATGCCAATGCTTTAATTATCAATGGAACTACTGTACAGGTAATATCAGCAAATGAGCCAGAAACTATTGATTATACATCCTACGGAATTGATGACGCGCTCATAATTGACAACACAGGTGCTTTCCGCAACAAAGAACAATTAAGCAGGCATTTAATTGCAAAAGGCGCTTCAAAAGTACTCCTTACAGCACCAGGACAAAGCATTCCAAATATTGTACACGGTGTAAATCACAAAAATTACGATCCAGAAGAGTTCAGTATATTTTCAGCAGCATCTTGTACCACAAATGCAATTACGCCTATTCTTAAAGCCATAGACGAAAGTTTTGGTGTTGAAAGCGGCCATATAGAAACCATTCACGCATATACCAATGATCAAAACCTGGTAGACAATATGCATTCTAAGTACCGAAGAGGTCGTGCAGCCGCTCTAAATATGGTAATTACCGAAACCGGTGCAGGCAAGGCTGTTTCTAAAGCTTTACCCGCTCTTGAAGGTAAACTTACATCCAATGCAATTCGCGTTCCTGTGCCAAATGGATCTCTTGTTATTTTAAACTTAAAACTGCAACAGCAAACCACGATAGAAAGTATACATTCAAGTCTAAAAAAATATGCCCTAGAGGGTGATCTTGTAGAGCAAATTAAATACTCTATAAACAACGAATTGGTTTCGAGCGACATCGTTGGTTCTTCTGCGCCATGTATTTATGATAGTCAGGCGACAATTCTTGGTCCAGATTTAAAAAATGTGGTGCTCTATGTTTGGTATGATAATGAATATGGATACAGTCATCAGGTCGTAAGACTTGCTAAATATATTGCTAAAGTTAGGCGCTATACTTATTATTAATAAAATCCAATCCTCTAAATTCTATTTAATTGTAATAGCTGTCTTCGGACAGCTATTTTCGTGAATTCCTAAGTTTAAAGACGTAGGAATTAATTATTTTTGCCGCTTTATTATACTAAGCGCGGAAGCATACCGTTTTCCCACAAACAGCAAAAAGACTAACATAAATGACTACTATACGCATCAGCTTAATTTTGAGCTTATTTACGATTTTAGGCCTCAGTGCTCAGGAGACAGAGACACCACAACAGAAAGTAAACACAATTCCTCAACAGTTTGAAGATTTGTTGGAGAGTTCTAATAATTATCAGGATTATAAAGTTGTTAAGTTAAACAGCCTTATCAAACTCAAATCCAATACTGCAGATAGTATTTCGGGATATAAAGTTCAAATTACCGACTTACAATCTCAAATCAATTCGCAGCAAGAGGAGGTTAAGACCTTAAATAATACACTCGAGGAGACTAAAACGACTTTAGAAGAAACTCGTGCTGAAAAAGATTCTATTTACTTTTTGGGAATGCCAATGAGCAAAGGAGGCTACATGGGTATGATGTGGGGCATCGTTGCGATATTAACTCTGGCGCTTCTATTCTTTATCTTTAGATTTAAAGGAAGTAATACACATACACAGGAAGCTCGTAAAAAACTTGGTGAACTTGAAGTTGAATACGATGAATACCGTAAAAAAGCTTTGGAAAAAGAGCAAAAAATGGGACGTTTACTTCAGGATGAACGAAATAAAGCTGTAAAAAGCACAAAAAAATAACTGGCTTAACAGTTTTAATAGTTATAAGTTACCTTTCAATTATGCGAATTGACATTATTACTGTAGTTCCCGATTTACTAAAAAGTCCGTTTGAAGCATCAATAATGCAGCGTTCTATAACCAAGGGTCTTGTAGATGTTCATTTTCACAATCTTCGCGATTATACATCTAATTCGTATAAGCAGGTAGATGATTACCAGTTTGGAGGAGGCGCCGGGATGGTAATGATGATTGAACCCATCGACAAATGTATTTCAGCGCTAAAGGAGGAAAGAGATTATGATGAAGTCATCTATATGACACCAGATGGAGAAACACTCAATCAAAAAATAGCCAATCAAATCTCACTGCAGGGAAATATAATTATCCTTTGTGGTCATTATAAAGGAGTTGATCAACGCGTACGTGATCAGTTTATAACCCGCGAGATTTCTATAGGAGATTATGTATTGAGTGGCGGTGAACTGGGAGCTTTAATTTTGTGTGATGCAGTTATAAGATTAATACCCGGTGTTTTAGGTAATGAAACCTCTGCCCTAACCGATTCATTTCAGGATAATTTATTAGCTCCTCCTGTTTATACACGTCCGGCAGAATATAAAGGATGGAAGGTCCCCGAGATACTGACATCAGGAAATACACCGAAGATCGAATCCTGGCGTGAAGAGCAAGCCTATAAACGCACACAAGAACGCCGGCCAGACTTATTGAACAAGCCTTCGTAATTTACAGAAATAAATACAAAGTGAAGCTTGCCAAATTCAATTTTTATAGTAAATTTGCAGCCTTGTAAGATCAACCTCTGGCGAAAACCGTGAATGTTGGTGTTATTCCACTTAAAAAATCTTAAAAATGGAAGATTTAATCAGTTTTGTACAAAACGAATTCGTAGAAAAGAAAGAATTCCCAGAATTCAGTGCTGGTGACACCATCACAGTTTATTATGAAATTCGCGAAGGTGAAAAAGTACGTACTCAGTTCTTTAGAGGTGTAGTTATTCAAGTTCGTGGAACAGGAGCTACTCGTACCTTCACTATCAGAAAAATGTCTGGTACTGTAGGTGTTGAGCGTATTTTCCCGATCAATATGCCAGCTCTTCAAAAAATTGAAATCAATAAAAGAGGTAAAGTACGTAGATCACGTATATACTATTTTAGAGGTCTTACCGGTAAAAAGGCAAGAATCAAAGAAATCAGAAAATAATAACTTCTTTCTCAGTTATAAAAAATGCTCCGTTTTCGGAGCATTTTTGCATTTAGAACATTTGGTTATTAACTATTGTTAATATTACAAGTTTATAATGGGTTGATAATCAACATACTAAAGCCTTGCTTTTCTGAAAATAATTAGCTTACTTTATAGTAAAGAAATTATAATGGTGATTAGCTTAATGCTTTTCACATTATGTTCCCAATACAGTTATGATAGCCTCGTAGGGCTTATGCGTTTTTTAAAAGAGATCTGAATTATAGAAGATATCAGTGAAGATTTAATAACTAAAGTAAATGTATTGGATCGGGGTTAAAACCCCAATGTATTGATTTACGGTACAAGTACTAATATTCTTGTTTAAGAACTTCAAGGGTTCACCGGTAAAAAATCAACACATTAGAAGCTCTGATAGAATTTTAAAATTCTGTCAGAGCTTTTTTTGTATAAAAATTTCAAGCTTTGGGAATCGATTGCCAAATAATAACACATATACAGCTTTAAGAAGATTTTAAGTGTTAAAATCTGCCATAAAATCCTATATTTGCAATCCGAAAAAAATCGCTTCTGGCGCTAAGCTGCAAACACTTAACGCAGCATTATTTTTTCAAGCTAATTATAACAATTCAGGATTTATAAACGAACTCATTTATGTCTACTAAAACGTCTAAAATAGCCTATACAAAAACAGACGAAGCTCCGGCTTTGGCTACCCATTCCCTATTACCCATATTGCAGAAATTTGCAAAGAAGGCTGATATCGAATTCGAAGTTAAAGACATATCGCTTGCCGGTAGACTTTTGGCTAATTTCCCAGACTATCTGGAAGAAGATCAAAAAGTGAATGATGCACTAGCCGAACTTGGTGAATTGGCAAAAAGCCCTGATGCAAATATCATCAAGCTTCCAAACATCAGTGCTTCTGTACCACAGCTTACTGCCGTTATAAAAGAATTACAGGCAAAAGGATTCAATATTCCTAACTATCCTGAAGTTGCAAATACTGAGGAAGAGAAAGAACTCAAAAATCGTTTTGCAAAAGTTTTAGGTAGTGCTGTGAACCCTGTTTTGCGTGAAGGAAACTCAGACAGACGTGCACCTAAGCCAGTAAAAGAATTCGCTCGTAAGAATCCACACAGTATGGGTGCCTGGGATAAGAACAGTAAATCTCACGTTGCTACTATGGCCTCAGGCGATTTCAGATCTAATGAGAAGTCTTTAACTATTGACGAGGCAAACAAAGTTTCAATTATTCATACTGATGCTTCAGGAAACGAAACCATTCTTAAAAAAGATTTAGCATTGCTTAAAGGTGAAGTAATTGATGCTACTTTAATGAGTAAATCTGCTTTATTGAAATTCCTGAAAGAACAGGTAAAAGATGCAAAAGATCAGGGTGTTTTATTTTCTATCCATATGAAGGCAACAATGATGAAGGTTTCAGACCCTATCATCTTTGGTCACGCTTTACGCATCTATTTTGAAGACGTATTTGAGAAATATGGCGAAGATTTAAAATCAATTGGTGTAGATCCTAAAAATGGATTAGCCGATCTTCTTAGTGATATCAACAAATTGCCTGAAGCTAAACGCGCTGAAGTTGAAAAAGCTATTCTTGATACGCTTGAAAACCGCGCAGATCTTGCAATGGTAAATTCAGATAAGGGAATAACAAACCTTCACGTTCCTAGTGATGTGATTATTGATGCGAGTATGCCGGCAATGATTCGCAATAGCGGACAAATGTGGAATGCAAATGGGAAATCTCAGGATACTAAAGCGGTAATCCCTGATAGTTCTTACGCAGGTATTTACCAGGAAACTATCGAATTCTGTAAAGAAAACGGTGCTTTTGACCCTACTACAATGGGTACTGTGCCTAACGTAGGTCTTATGGCTAAAAAAGCTGAGGAATACGGTTCACACGATAAAACCTTTGAAATTGCTGATGCTGGTAAAGTAACTGTTGTTGATGCTAATGGTGCGGTTCTTATTGAGCACGCAGTTGAAGCTGGAGACATCTGGAGAATGTGCCAAACTAAAGATGAGCCAGTACAGGATTGGGTAAAGCTTGCCGTAAGCCGTGCTCGTGCAACCAATGATCCTGCAATCTTCTGGCTAGATAAAGACCGTGCTCACGATGCGGAACTTATTAAAAAAGTAAATGTTTACCTTAAAGATCACGATATAAAAGGATTAGACATTCAGATTATGTCTCCGGTTGAAGCTACTCGCTACACCTTAAAGCGTATGAAAGAAGGGAAAGATACCATCTCTGTTACTGGTAACGTATTACGTGACTATAACACTGATCTTTTCCCTATTCTTGAAGTAGGAACCAGCGCAAAAATGCTTTCAATCGTTCCTCTTATGAATGGTGGTGGTCTTTTTGAAACCGGTGCAGGAGGTTCTGCTCCAAAACACGTTGAGCAATTTATCGAAGAAGGTCACTTACGCTGGGATTCGCTTGGTGAATTCCTTGCTCTGGCAGTTTCATTAGAACACGAAGGCAACGTAAATGGAAATTCTCGTGCACTTGTACTAGCTGAGGCACTTGATGAAGCTACTATTAAATTCTTAGATAATAAGAAATCTCCATCACGTGTTGTAAATGAATTAGACAACCGCGGTAGTCACTTCTATCTGGCTCTTTACTGGGCTCAGGCTTTAGCTGCTCAGGATAAAGACAAAGAATTGCAAGTGCATTTTGCAGAGATCGCTAGCGAAATGGAAACAAACGAAGAAAAAATCATTCAGGAACTGTTGGATGCCCAGGGTTCTGAAGTTGATTTAGGTGGATATTATTTCCCAGATGAGGAAAAAGTTTCTGCAGCTATGCGTCCAAGTGCAACATTAAATGCAATTATTAACTCGTAAATCGAGTTACATTTATAGACTAAAGGCTTCCGAAAACCGGAAGCCTTTTCTTTTTCATTAACTTTTTCTTAAAAAGGAAGTAGTGTTGACGAAGTCAGTTATTTTTGAAGAAAAACACCTTGCACCGAATACTTCACCTATTTCTATTCCTACTTCTTACAGGTAATATGTGGTCGCAAACCAATTATACCTTGAGTGGAACAATAACGGCTGAAGCTTCAAACGAAACACTAATTGGCGTAAATGTTCTCGTTCCTGAAATTTCTAAAGGAACAGTCACCAATGAGTACGGCTTCTACTCTATCACACTTCCTGAAGGTTCTTATACAATTCAAATAAGCATTTTGGGATTTGCATCCATTCAGCAGAATATTCAACTCACTGAAAATAAACGACTTAATTTCAGCTTAGAAGAAGCTACTGAAATGCTTGACGAAGTGGTGATTGAAGAGGATGTTGAACAGCTCAACATTCGCAAACCACAGATGAGCGTAAACAGTCTTACCGCAGAAACCATCAAACAAATCCCCGTAGTTTTTGGAGAAGCCGATGTTATCAAATCTATTTTATTACTTCCCGGAGTCACAAGTGCAGGAGAAGGTGCTTCCGGTTTTAATGTAAGAGGAGGAGCTGTAGATCAAAACCTAATTTTACTAGATGAAGCTATAATTTTTAATTCGTCGCATTTATTTGGTTTCTTTTCGGTTTTCAATCCTGATGCAATCAAAGATTTGAAACTTTATAAAGGCGGAATTCCTGCTCGTTATGGAGGGCGTGTTGCTTCGGTGCTTGATATTTATCAGAAAGAAGGCAACAGCAAGGAATTTCACGCTAATGGAGGAATTGGAGCTATCGCCAGCAGATTATTGGTTGAAGGACCAATTGTCAAGAATAAATCTGCTTTTCTTATCGGCGGGCGAGCATCCTATGTGCATTTATTTTTGCCACTTTTCGACATAGAAAATAAGGCCTATTTTTACGATCTCAACGCAAAATTGAATTATAAACTCAACGACAATAACAGCTTTTATCTTTCAGGCTATTTCGGTCGCGATTTGTTTAGTGTAAGTGAGAGCTTTGTAAATACTTATGGTAATGCAACGATTAACCTGCGCTGGAATCATTTATTTACAGATAAGTTATTTTCGAATCTATCGCTTGTTTACTCAGACTACTATTATGGTTTGCTGCTCGATTTTGTAGGTTTTCAATACGATTCGGGTATTCGCAATTTTAATCTGAAGTACGATTTTCAACATTATCTGAGTAGAAATTTAAAGCTAGGTTATGGTCTAAACAACATCTATTACCGTTTTAACCCGGCAACCATAGTGCCTAATCGTCCCGATAGCGGAATTGTACCATCTCAATTAACGCATAAATATGCCAATGAATTCTCAGGCTATATAGAAGCCGAACAGGATTTAAGCGAGTCCCTTACACTGAGATATGGTTTTAGAATTAGTCACTTTACCCGTTTGGGACAAGATCAGTTCTACAGATATGCAGATGCCAATCCACTGGTTTTTGATGAAAATTTAAAAATTTATCAACCAGCGACACCTATAGAAATTGCAGAAAACATTGGAACATTAGCAACGTTTACCAATTTTGAACCACGCTTTTCTCTGAGTTGGGCTTTTGATAACGAATCGTCTATCAAAGCGAGTTACAATAGGATGGCGCAGTATATTCATCTCATATCCAATACCAATTCTCCAACACCGCTTGACGTATATGCTCCCAGCGGACCTTTTTTAAAACCGCAATTGCTGGATCAATATGCAGTGGGCTTTTTCAAAAAAATTAAGGATGGTGCATATTCTTTTGAAACTGAAGCTTTCTACAAAGACATTAAAAACCGACTCGATTATCGCAATGGTGCGCAACTTATCGCTAATGACGCTATTGAGGGGGAAGTGCTTTCGGGTATTGGGAGAGCTTATGGATTAGAATTTCTATTGAAGAAAAATGAAGGTGATTTCACTGGATGGCTGGCCTATACCCTATCCCGAAGTGAGCAACAAACCCCGGGAAGAACTCCAGACGAACTAGGAATCAATAATGGTAACTGGTATCCTTCAGCGTATGATAAAACGCACGATATAAGTGCAAATGCAAATTTTAAACTCAACAACAAGTGGAGTTTTGGAGCTAATTTTGTTTTTCAGACAGGTCAACCTACCAATTATCCGGTGAGTCAATCTCGTTTTCAGGGATTATCGATTTCTAATTACGGTGGTCGCAACGAGCAACGACTTCCTGCCTATCACCGTCTGGACCTCTCAGCAACACTTACGCCTCAGAATCAGAACAGTCGAAAGATTCAGGGAGAATGGGTTTTCAGCATTTACAATGCCTACAACCGTATGAACGCAGCTTCAATAAATTTTAGGCCTAACGAAGATACCGGTCAAAATGAAGCTGTAAAAACCTCGATTTTTGGAATATTACCCTCCGTAACATATAATTTTAAGCTTTAAAAGATGGCTAAATACTATTATATACTTATTAGCCTATTACTACTTCTTGCAAGCTGCCAGGAAACCATTGATGTCGATCTTCCTCCACAACAGGAACGCCTGGTAGTAGATGCGCTTATGCGAATTCCTGATAATAATTCAGATTTTGCACTTGCCAGTCTTAGACTTAGCCTAACCGCTAATTATTTTGCAGAAAATGTTCCGACAGTTGGAGATGCCATTATTAATTTGAATACAGAAACTAACACCTATCGAATGGAATATCGTGGTGATGGTTATTATTCGGTACTGGTTCCTAGGAATGAATTTACTCAAGATCTGATACGGCTAACCATTTTTTATAATGACGAAATTTATAGAGCAAGTGCCTACTACGAAACTTCAGTTCCTTTTGACGCTATCTCGCAAGGCGATGGCAGTCTTTTTGCAGGCGATGAGACCGAAGTCATTTTCAGCTATACAGATCAGCCTAACGTAGATAACTATTACTTGTTTGATCTTGATTTAGGTCAATACCTAACCAGTGAGGATACCTTTTATAAAAATCAGGCGTTTTCATTCTCCTACTTTTATGAGGATTTAGAACCAAATGATACACTTAACGTGAAGCTTTTAGGCATCACAAAGCCTTTTTATGATTATATGAGCCTGGTAATTAACCAATCTGGTCAGGCTTCCGGCAATCCGTTTACTGCGCCACCTTCAGAAATACGAGGAAATGTGATCAACGTAACCAATGAAGACCATTATCCGCTTGGATATTTTGCGATAGGACAGGTTTACAGCGGTCAGATTATTATTGAATGACGATATTTGCTGATGGCGAAATAATTCAGATAATGAGTTTTACAAAAACTACAGAACAGGATTCTAAATACGATAAGCTTGAGAATATGTCTGTGACTCAATTGTTGCGGAACATCAATACCGAAGACAAAACGGTACCTCTTGCAGTAGAGCAGGCTTTACCACAAATTGAATTATTAACTCAGCAAGTTATAAATCAACTGAAACAAGGCGGAAGACTTTTTTATATGGGAGCTGGTACCAGCGGAAGGCTCGGCGTCGTTGACGCGTCTGAATGTCCACCAACTTTTGGCGTTCCACACGGAATGGTAATTGGTCTGATTGCTGGTGGAGAAACCGCGATTCGCAAGGCTGTAGAATTTGCAGAAGACAGCCAAACACAAGGCTGGGCTGATTTACAGGAATATACTATTTCAGAAAAAGATATTGTCATTGGTATTGCCGCATCTGGCACAACACCATATGTTTTACACGCTTTAGAAGCCTGTAATCAAAACAACATTCCCACAGGAAGTATAACCTGTAATTCAGGAAGTCCTATTTCAAAAATGTCAAAATTTCCTGTAGAAGTTGTTGTAGGTCCAGAATTTGTTACAGGCAGCAGCCGAATGAAAGCAGGTACGGCTCAAAAACTCGTGCTCAATATGATTTCTACAGCTACGATGATTCAGCTGGGTAAGGTAAAAGGAAATAAAATGGTTGATATGCAACTCAGCAACGATAAACTGGTTGACCGTGGAATACGCATGATTCAGTCTGAAATTCCTGTTCATGCCCCAGAGGCTCAAGATTTACTAAAAAAACATGGCTCAGTACGAGCTGCAATTGAAGCATATCATGGCAACAGATAAACAGGCATTAGCACGCGGAGTGCGAACATTGGCTTCTTCCCTACTCTTTATGTTTTTGGGACCAACAATCTTATATCAGGCCTTTAAAAATCAGGAACACCCACTCTACATTCCGGTTTTAATTTTAGGAATCGTAGCAGCTATTCTCGCTATTTATTTTGGTTTTAAAGGAATAAACCGAATTATGAAAGCATTATTTAATGACTAAAACTAAAAAGTCAACAATAAAAAAAGCCTTTGCAAATTGCAAAGGCTTTTTTTATATCTATTGAATTCTGCTTATTTAGCGAATTTCTTGTATTTGTTTTTAAACTTGTCAATACGACCAGCAGTATCTACCAATTTAGATTTACCAGTGTAGAAAGGGTGTGATGTTCTAGAAATCTCCAGTTTTACAAGTGGATACTCTGCACCGTCAACCTCGATCGTTTCTTTAGTATTTGCAGTAGATTTAGTTAAAAACACTTCGTCGTTAGACATGTCTTTAAAGGCTACTACTCTGTAATTCTGTGGATGTATATCTTTTTTCATCTTAAATGCTTTAAAATCTGCTGAATTTTGAGGTGCAAATTTAGAAATAAAAAGTAATATGACAAGCCCCAATCCAAATATTATTTTACACCTGTCAAATCTTTTCGGTAGAAATGTAACATTTTTAATTTTCGGCTTACTTATGCAGCATTAAAAACTAGGTGTATCTCTCGCTAATATGTACTTTTACACCGCAATTCTAATCAATATGGAAGCACAAAAACCAGCTACCGGCCAAATCGCCTTAACTTATGGAACTCTTTTAGGGATTCTTTCAATTGCACTTTCTGTAGTACTTTATGTAACAAACTCGCTACTCGACCAGAACTGGATCACCGGTTTGGTTGGATTTTTAATTATGCTTGGTGTTATCGTTTATGGTCAGCAGGTATATAAAAAAGCTAATGGCGGCTTTATGGAACTTAAAGACGCCTTGAAAGTAGGTCTTGGGATTGCCCTTGTAGGGGCTATTCTCGGAGCAGTGTACAATTATATTTTCTTAACTGTAATTGAGCCCGACTTTATCAATTTGATTATTGAAAAACAACGCGAGGCAATGATAGAATCACAGCCTAATATGACCGAAGCTCAAATGGATCAGGCTATGGAACTTGCCGGTAAATTCTCTCGTCCTTGGGTACAATGTAGTATTCAAATTGTAGGAGGTCTATTCTTTGGATTTATTATTGCTTTGATTAGCGGACTTATTCAAAAGAAATCAAACCCGCACCAATTCTAAAATTTTATGCAGCTATCGGTAGTTATACCACTTCTTAACGAACAGGAGTCTCTTCAGGAACTTTATGACTGGCTTAAAGCCGTACTGGTCAAAGAAGGTTTTTCATACGAACTTCTATTTGTAGATGATGGAAGCACCGATGGTTCATGGGAAACCATAGCCCATTTAGCAGATATTGATCAAACTGTAAAGGGAATCCGCTTTAATCGCAATTTTGGAAAAAGTCAGGCACTAAATGCCGGATTTTTAGCTGCAGAGGGAGAAGTAGTCATCACAATGGATGCCGATTTACAGGATAGCCCAGATGAGATTCCTGAATTGTATCGTTTAATTACAGAAGAAGGTTACGACCTCGTGTCAGGCTGGAAGAAAAAACGTTACGATTCAGTTCTTTCAAAAAATCTTCCTTCAAAACTTTTTAATGCCGCTGCTCGCAAAACCAGCGGCTTAAAACTCCACGACTTTAATTGTGGACTAAAAGCTTATAAAAGTGATGTAATTAAAACAATTGATGTATATGGTGATATGCATCGCTATATACCGCTTTTAGCCAAAAACGCAGGATTCTATAAAATTACCGAGAAAACTGTTCAACATCAGGCACGAAAATATGGAGAAACCAAATTTGGAGCTGATCGATTTATAAAGGGGTTTCTTGATTTAATAAGTATTTGGTTTATTACCCATTTCGCTAAAAGACCAATGCACCTGTTCGGAACACTAGGTGTCATTATGTTTATCCTGGGAGCATTCTTTGCCGCATACCTGGGCATCGACAAATTATTCATCAATAAAACTGCGCGTCTACTTACGCAACGCCCACAGTTCTACCTCGCTATCACAAGTATGATTATTGGGGTACAACTCTTTATTGCAGGTTTTATAGGCGAACTTATTCAGCGATCTCAAAACAACAGTCCGCGCTATCTTATAAGAGACAAAAAGGGATTTTAAGCCAAGCCTACTTAAACCGAATTGCCTATTTTTGACTTTCTAATAAATCGAAATAAAACTTATGAACGCCGAAATACAAGAAAAAGCTGAAGCCTGGTTATCACCTACTTTTGATGCCGAAACACAGGATGCCGTTAAAAAAATGATGAACGACAAACCTGATGAACTCAGCGAAAGTTTCTATAAAAACCTGGAATTTGGTACCGGCGGAATGCGAGGAATAATGGGTGTGGGAACTAACCGCATCAACAAATATACGCTTGGTAAAAACACACAGGGACTTTCTGATTACTTGAAAAAATCGTTTCCTGGAGAAACTATAAAAGTGGCTATTGCTTACGATTGCCGTAATAATAGTAAAGAACTTGCTCAGGTTGTTGCAGATGTTTTTTCTGCAAATGATATACAGGTTTACCTTTTTAGTGATTTGCGCCCTACTCCAGAACTTAGCTTTGCTGTAAAACATCTGGATTGTCATTGTGGAATCGTTTTAACGGCAAGTCACAATCCACCTGAGTATAATGGCTATAAAGTTTACTGGCAAGATGGAGGTCAATTGGTACCGCCACAAGATGGAGAAATTGTTTCTATCATAGAATCATTAGATTATGATGCTGTAAATTTTTCTGCGAAAAAAGAGCACATCACCTATATCGATAAAGATGTAGATCAGGCATTCATCGAAGCTTCTTTAGCTAACGGAAGTTTTTCAGAATTAGATGCGCATCGCGATGATGTAACAATCGTATTTACCCCACTTCATGGTACTTCAGTAACAATAATCCCTGATGTACTTGAGCAGGCGGGTTATAAAAATGTACACGTTGTTGAAGCTCAGCGTGAGCCTAACGGAAACTTCCCAACGGTAAAATCTCCAAACCCGGAAGAGCCTGAGGCTCTTAAAATGGCACTTGAACTTGCCGATGAGAAAAACGCAGATATCGTGATTGGTACAGATCCTGATTGTGATCGCCTTGGTATTGCAGTACGGGATAACGAAGGGAAACTGGTTCTGCTCAACGGCAATCAGACAATGGTTGTTATGACCGACTTTTTGCTAAAGCGCTATTTTGACAACAATACTCAAAATGGTGATGAATTTATAGGTTCTACTGTTGTTTCTACTCCTATGATGGAGGTCCTTGCCAAATCTTATGATTTAGAATGCAAACTGGGACTTACCGGATTTAAGTGGATTGCCAAAATGATCAAAGATCACCCTAACCAACATTTTATAGGTGGTGGTGAAGAAAGTTTTGGTTATATGGTTGGTGACTTTGTACGAGATAAAGACGCGGTTACCGCTACGCTACTTGCTTGCGAAATTGTAACTCAGGCAAAAAGCGAAGGTTCTTCGTTTTTCGAAAAGCTTCAGGATTTATATGTAAAACACGGTTATTATAAAGAAGATCTAACTTCACTTGTAAAGAAAGGAATTTCAGGAGCTGAAGATATCAAGCAAATTATGATTGACTTACGCGAGAATCCATTAAGTACCGTAAACGGGGAGCGTGTGGTACAGATTGATGATTATGCATCATCAAAATCACTGAAGGTTTCAACCGGCGAGTCAACTCCTATTGAGATTCCAAAATCGAATGTGCTAATTTACCACACCGATCAGGGATCTCGTATTGCAGCACGACCAAGTGGAACCGAACCTAAAATTAAGTTTTACATCAGTGTTCACGAAGCTGCCAAAGACTTAGAGAGTTTACCGGAAGTAGCTCAAAAGCTTGATGATAAAATTGCAGGAATACGCAAAGATCTCGGTCTTTAGTAAGCTGCAATTTCAAATAATAATTAACTATCCCCGAATTCATTCGGGGATACGTATATAAACCGATACCGGTTACTATGAATTATTTTAAACAAATTATAGAATTTGCTAAGCCGTATAAGCAATATGCAGTTTACAATATTGTTTGTAACATATTGTATGCGCTTTTTAGTACGCTTTCATTTTTAGCACTTATCCCTGTAATTGAAATTCTTTTTGATAAAAGTAAACGCGTAACTAAACTACCAGAATGGGAAAGTTGGAAAGAATTAACCAATTATGCCACCAACTACTTTTATTATCAGGTAAGTTCACGAGTTGCAGAAGATGAACTTTCGGCACTTGTTTTCATCTGTGGGATTGTGGTGATTTTATTCTTTCTAAAAAACATTTTTGGATATTTCGCTACGTTTTTCATCACCTATTTACGCAATGGGGTAATGCGTGATGTTCGCGATGCGATCTATGATAAATTATTGGAATTGCCAGTGGCTTACTTTTCCGAAAAGCGTAAAGGAGATACCATTTCACGAATAACTGCAGATGTTAATGAAGTGGAACGTTCTTTTCTATCTATCCTGGAAATGGTGGTGAGAGAACCTCTAACAATTCTATTTACTATCGGCGCAATGCTGATGATAAGCGTTAAGTTGACGATTTTCGTTTTTGTTTTCCTTCCAATTTCCGGAATGATTATTTCACGAATTGGAAAATCATTAAAAAAGAAATCGCATCAGGCACAGGAAGAAAATGGTACGTTCTTGTCTATTGTTGAAGAAACGCTTTCCAGTTTAAAAATCATCAAAGGTTTTAATGGCGAAGATCAATTCCGAGCAAAATTTAGAGCCAGCACTACCCGACTCAATTCTATTTTAAACAAACTCATCAACCGTCAAAACCTGGCTTCACCCGCAAGTGAATTTTTAGGAGTTTTTGTTATCGTCATAATATTATGGTTTGGAGGTCAAATGGTATTAGTTGAAGGTACGCTTCAAGCTGCTCAATTTATTGCCTTTCTGGGGTTATCGTATCAAATTTTGACTCCTGCAAAACAAATAAGTAAAGCTTCTTATAGTGTAAAACGCGGTAATGCAGCGGCAGAGCGTATACTTTCCATATTAAATACTGAAACCACAATAAAAGATAAGCCAAATGCTGCTGAAGCAGGCGAATTCAAAGATGTCCTGACTATAGAGAATATCAACTTTAGTTATGAAGAGGAACAGGTTCTTAGAGACTTTTCTGCAACCGTTAAGAAAGGTCAAACTGTTGCATTAGTAGGACAAAGTGGTAGTGGTAAAAGTACGATTGCTAATTTGGTCACACGCTTTTATGACGTAAACTCAGGCTCTATAAAATTAGATGGCACCGATTTGAGAGATTTAACTAAAAAATCTGTACGTGCACAAATGGGATTGGTTACTCAGGATTCTATTTTATTCAACGACACTGTCCGAAACAACATTTTACTAGGGAAGCCAGATGCAACAGATCAAGAAGTTATAGATGCTCTTAAAATTGCCAATGCCTGGGAGTTTGTAAGCGAGCTACCAAAACAACTGGACACCAATATTGGTGATAGTGGTAATAAGTTGAGCGGTGGTCAAAAGCAACGTCTTTCTATCGCTCGAGCCGTTCTTAAGAATCCACCGATTATGATTCTTGATGAAGCGACTTCTGCTCTCGACACCGAAAGCGAACGCCTGGTTCAAAAAGCCCTAGAAAATATGATGCTTAACCGAACTTCTATAGTGATCGCTCACCGACTCTCAACCATTCAGAACGCCGATTTAATAATCGTGATGCAACGCGGTAAAATTGTGGAACAAGGTAAACATCAGGAATTGTTAGAAGCTGGAGGTACTTATAAGAAGTTGGTAGAAATGCAATCTTTTGAATAGATCTGCAGATTATTAAAAAAGAAAAATCCACATCTAAATGTGGATTTTTCTTTTTAGGTAATTACTCAATTCAAATTGAAGATGTTTTTTCTTTGTTGGGACAAAAAAGGGCAGATATACTTTCGTTCTGCTGGTACAAATATATTTTGGAAATACGTAATTATCAAGCAAAATGACATTTAATCCCAATATAATGTCTTTTATCGATGAAAGAGGCTTGTTTAAAATTCCGATTAGTTATTAATTCATAAAATCAAGCTAACTTTAGGAAGCTGATTAAACCTTTAATAGATGAAAAGGTCAAAGCTTTAGAATTTCAGTATTGAACAACACAGCAACATACGAGACCAAGTATAAGTTTGAAGACCTTGTGAGGGATTACAAAGAGCGCTTGTATTGGCATATACGACGTATGGTAATTTCTCACGATGATGCAGATGATGTCTTGCAAAATACATTCATTAAAGTGTATAAAAATCTAGACAACTTTAATGGCGACAGTCAGATTTATACCTGGCTCTATCGTATAGCAACCAATGAAAGCATCACTTTTATAAACAAACGAAATCGCCGTGCAAGTTTAGGCAGCGAAGAATTGCAAAATGCAATTGTAAATAATCTCAGTGGTGACCCCTATTTTAATGGTGATGAAGCTCAGGCTAAATTGCATCAGGCAATAGACACTTTGCCTTCAAAGCAGAAACAGGTTTTTATAATGAAGTACTTTGACGAGTTACAATACAACGAAATTTCAGAAATACTTGGTACATCTGAAGGTGCATTAAAAGCTAGTTATCATCACGCGGTTAAAAAAATAACCGACTTTGTAACAAGTGATTAAACCTTCAGCTTTTTTAAAAGTCAAAAACAGGATGAACAACGATAATAAGCATACACAGAATGATTTCAAATTGCCCGAAAATTACTTTGAGCAGTTTGAAGATCGCTTGTATACAGAACTCAAGTTTCAGAAATTATTCCCTAATAATAAAGATGGTTTTATAGTTCCGGATGGTTATTTTGAGCAGGTAGAAACAACCATACTTAATACCAACCGCAACCAGACTCCGGTTATCGATTTAAATTACAGAAAGTTTGCAGCAGCAGTTATTAGTATCGCAGCACTATTTGCGGTTTTATTTTATGCTGTAAGACCTACAACAGATAATGCCAGTTTTGAAGGATTAAGCCTTAGCAACCTTGAAAATTATCTTGTTGAACAAGACCGTATTCAGGATTTCTTTTCTGTTGAAGAGTTATCGACTATTGAAGCTAATTCAACCTTTTTAGATGAAGAAGCCATTAGTGATGATGATTTACTGGATTATATTGACAGTGATGTTGTTGAGTACGAATTAAATTCTGGCGAATAAATTCAATTTTAAAAATTACTATGAAAAAGATTTTAAGCATACTCGTTCTAATTATTTGTCTTTCTTCTTCTTATGGTCAGGATGGAGATAGACATGAACGAATTAAGGCGTTAAAAGTTCCGTTTATCACTGAGCAATTAGAACTCACTCCGGCAGAAGCCGAAAAGTTTTGGCCTATTTACAATAGTTACGATAAGCGCATGCACGATTTGCGTGAGCGGGAACGTGACTTATTTAAAGAAAAATTTTCAAGAACAGGTTCAAGAAACAAATTAAGTGAATCTCAAGCTAAAACTTTGATTGAGAAGTATAATGCCATTCAAAAGGAAAAATACCAGCTGGAAAGTGCTTTATTAAGAGAACTCACACAAAAATTACCAGCTTCTAAAATGGTTTTTCTACCTGAGGTAGAGCGCAATTTTGGGAAGAAGCTCTGGGAAGAATATAAGAAAAGGAAAAATGATTAAAACTAAAAAGGCTGCTCGTAAAAGCAGCCTTTTTTTATCTCTTAAATTTCAGCATCGCAACCCGATTGCTTCCTGCTGCGTAGGCTGTTGAGTCATTCACAAATCGAATTGTAAAAAAATCCTCATCGCTAAGATGCTTCCAGGTATTCCCCTGATCTGCAGAATAATCAATTCCCTCAAAACCAATAGCTACAAGACCATTACCCTTGGTTTCTGGTACAAATTGCACACAGCTTCGATAACCCGGGTTTTGATTATTCCCGACAAGTTTCCAAGTTTTACCTCCGTCTAGAGTCAAAGCTTTAACAGCTCCTGTTGCTTCAGGATCTGTGTAGTCTCCTCCTACAATAAAACCAATATTTTCATCAAAAAAATCTATAGAATATCCTCCAGTTGTAGGAGTACCTTGAATTAAAGGAGTATCGATTACTTCCCAGGTGTTTCCTTTATCTGCAGTATGGAACACGCGTGATTTCATCCCACCGGTAATAATCCACGCATTGTCTCCCTTAACCGCAATATTACTGTTACTAGCTGCAAATGCCGCTTCTCCTTCAGCAGCAGCAGGTAAGCTATCACAACTTATTTTATTCCAGCTTTTACCTCCGTCGTGAGTAAGAATTATAGAAATACAACCTGCTGTAGGATCTCCCATTGCAATTCCATCTTTATCATTCCAGAATATCATTGAATCATAAAAAGTTTTAGCATCATCCTCTTTATATACAACCTCCATCTCGCCATTATCTCCCGTTTTGTATAAAAGTGCAGGACTTTCTATACTCATCATAAAAAAGTCCTGAGTAGTATGGGCAACCGCTCTAAAATTTGGGAAAAGTGTATCATAATTGATTTTACCAGACATCCAGGTTTTGGTTTTAGGACTATAAGAGCCATATTTTCCTCCTGAGCCTGCAAATGCCAGACTTCCATCAGCTAATAAATCAATCGCACGTATACTAACCGTATCATTAAAAATTGGCTCAATCTCTACTGACTGATAAGGACCTAACTCCCGTATTTCCTGAGTTTCTTTACAATTTGAGAATAATAGGATACAAAGTAATAAAGCTGTCAACCGCATTTTCTAAAATTTTGTTGAATATAAAACTATTCCTTTTGAAACCTGTACCTTTGCGCGCATTTTAAATCAAAAAGTTATGCGTTTACATCGCAACCTGGTCTTTGCAGTAATTGATGGACTGATCGAAATATTTAATGAAGGAGGATACGCCGATAAGGTAATCGCAAAACAACTAAAACGTGACAAACGCTGGGGTTCTCGTGACCGTAGTTTTATAGCAGAAACTACTTATGACATTGTTCGTTGGAAACGTTTGTATGCTGCAATTGCAGACGTAGGTGAACCATTTGAACGTAAAGACTTGTGGCGCTTGTTTGCAGTATGGTGTACACTACGCGGAATTAAATTGCCCGACTGGCCACAAATTGAAGAAACCCCTACCCGCCGAATTAAAGGTCGTTTTGACGAATTTTCAAATATCAGAAAGTTAAGAGAATCTATTCCAGATTGGCTTGATGAATTGGGCGAAAAAGAATTGGGTGATAAATGGGATAAAGAGATCGCTGCATTAAACAATCAGGCACCGGTAATCTTACGTGTAAACCGACTAAAAACGAATATTGGCGAACTCCAAAAAGCTCTTGTTGAAGAAGGTCACGAGACTGAAAATTTAAAAGCTTACAAAGACGCTTTACAATTGCAGGAACGCGCAAACGTATTTAGCACAGAAGCCTTTAAAAATGGTCTTTTTGAAGTTCAGGATGCTTCTTCCCAACTAGTTGCTCCCTATTTGGGTGTTGAACCGGGAATGCGTGTTATTGACGCTTGTGCCGGAGCTGGTGGAAAAACCCTGCACCTGGCTGCTGAGATGGACAACAAAGGACAATTGATTGCTCTTGACATCTACGCCAATAAATTGAAAGAATTAAAACGTAGAGCCCGTCGTGCTGGAGCTTTTAATATTGAAACACGTGCCATTGACAGCACTAAAGTCATTAAAAAACTTCAGAATTCTGCAGATCGCGTATTGCTCGATGCACCTTGTACCGGTCTTGGGGTATTAAGTAGAAATCCAGATGCAAAATGGAAACTACAGCCAGATTTTGTAGCAAAGATTCAAGAAACTCAGCAAACTATATTAAGAGATTACTCTAAAATGTTAAAACTTGGTGGCAAAATGGTTTATGCTACCTGCTCCATTCTTCCATCTGAAAATCAGGAACAGGTAAAAAAATTCCTAAAAAGTGAAGAAGGCAAAAATTTCAGTATAGAAAAACAGCAAACCGTACTTTCTAGTGAAAGCGGTTACGATGGTTTTTATATGTGCTTAATGGTTAAAAAAGAAGCTAAGAACTAAGAATACAATATATCCTATTAAACCTCACAACTCAAATTGAATTGTGAGGTTTTTTCATTCTAGGAAATAGCTTTATCAACAAAATAGGGAGCTTTTCTGTTGATTTTTGTTTGCAGTTTAAGTTCTGATAAAAAAACAAAAAAGCTTAAATTTGTCGCTTCTTAGCAAACGCACTATGATTCATTTTTTCGGTTCTCAGGACACCAAAATTTACGCAGTTCAAAGCAAAAACGAACTTTCGGAAGAAACGACTAAAAAACTTATCTGGCTCTTTGGCAACCAGCCTAAAATAGAAGCGTCTGCAATCGACGCTTTTTTTATTGGTCCGCGCGCCACGATGATTACTCCGTGGAGTACCAATGCCGTTGAGATTACTCAGAATATGGGTATCGAAGGTATTATTCGCATCGAAGAGTTTGTTGCTGGTAAAGCCGAATTTGACCCCATGCTTTCTCAGGAGTTTAAAAAACTTGATCAGGAGATTTTCACCATAAATATCGAGCCTGAAGCTGTAAAGCCTATTGAGAATATTCAGGAATACAACAAGCAGGAAGGTCTTGCTTTAAGTGATGAAGAAGTAGCCTATTTAGAAAGTGTTGCAGAGCGCATTGGTCGCTCCCTTACCGACTCTGAAGTATTTGGCTTTAGTCAGGTGAATTCAGAGCATTGTCGTCACAAGATTTTTAATGGAACTTTTGTGATCGACGGGGAAACCAAACCTACTTCCCTATTTAAACTTATTAAGAAGACTTCAGAAGAAAACCCGAACGAAATTGTTTCGGCATATAAAGACAACGTGGCATTCATTAAGGGTCCGGTTGCAACACAATTTGCTCCAGAAACCGCTGATAAGCCTGACTTCTATACTGAAAAAGAATTTGAAAGTGTGCTTTCGCTTAAAGCGGAAACACACAACTTCCCAACTACTGTAGAACCTTTTAACGGGGCTGCAACAGGATCGGGAGGTGAGATACGCGACCGTCTTGCTGGTGGTAAAGGATCATTACCCCTTGCTGGAACAGCGGTTTATATGACCGCCTACTCAAGATTGCAGGATGATCGCCCCTGGGAAGATACATTCCAGGCACGTAAGTGGTTATACCAAACTCCTATCGATATCTTAATCAAAGCTTCTAACGGAGCTTCAGATTTTGGAAACAAATTTGGTCAGCCGCTTATTGCAGGTTCGGTATTAACGTTTGAGCACGAAGAAGCAGGCCGCAAACTGGGTTATGACAAAGTAATTATGCAGGCCGGTGGTATTGGCTATGGTAAAAAAGCCCAGGCGCTTAAAGACAAACCAGAAACCGGAGATAAAATTGTAATCCTGGGTGGTGACAACTACCGTATCGGGATGGGGGGTGCTGCTGTATCATCTGCAGATACCGGTGCGTTTAGTTCAGGAATTGAATTGAATGCGATTCAGCGTTCAAACCCAGAGATGCAAAAACGTGCTGCCAATGCCATTCGTGGTATGGTAGAAAGCGACGAAAACACCATCGTTTCAATTCACGATCACGGTGCTGGTGGTCACCTTAACTGCCTGTCAGAGCTCGTTGAAGAAACGGGTGGAAAAATTGATCTAGATAAATTGCCGGTGGGTGACCCTACCCTTTCGGCTAAAGAAATTATAGGTAACGAGTCTCAGGAACGTATGGGACTTGTTATTGGAAAAGACCAACTCAAAACTTTAAAAACTATCGCAGAACGCGAGCGCTCTCCCATTTATGAAGTGGGCGACGTTACAGGTGATCACCGTTTTACGTTTAAATCGGCTACTACCGGCGAAGCTCCTATGGATCTTGCGATGGAAGATATGTTTGGTAGTTCACCAAAGACTGTGATGATCGACTCTAAGGTAGATCGCTCCTACAGCGATGTGGCTTATAGTCTGGAGCATTTTCACGATTATTTGGAAAACGTATTGCAGCTGGAAGCCGTTGCCTGTAAAGACTGGTTAACCAACAAGGTTGACCGTTGTGTGGGCGGAAGAGTTGCCAAACAGCAATGTGTAGGAACACTACAATTACCACTGAACAATGTGGGTGTTATGGCACTCGATTTCAAGTCCAAAAACGGTATCGCTACTTCAATTGGCCATTCTCCCGTTAGCGGATTGATTGATCCTGTGGCTGGTAGTAAAAACAGTATCGCCGAAGCATTAACCAATATAATCTGGGCTCCACTTGAAAAAGGTTTGAAGTCTGTTTCACTCTCTGCAAACTGGATGTGGCCCTGTAATAATCCGGGTGAAGATGCGCGTTTGTACGATGCAGTTCAGGCGGTATCAGAATTTGCAATTGATTTAGGTATCAATGTACCAACCGGGAAAGACTCGCTTTCTATGAAGCAGAAATATCCTGACGGCGATGTGATTGCACCGGGAACCGTGATTATTTCTGCTGCTGGTAGTTGTGATGATATTGATCGTGTTGTTGAGCCCGTTTTGAGAACTGATGCAGGAGCTATTTACTACCTGAATCTTTCTAAAGACGCCTTTAAACTGGGAGGTTCATCTTTTGCTCAGGTGCAGAATAAGATTGGTGCCGAGGCTCCCTCTGTAAAAGATAATATCGCATTCGCGAAAACATTTGACGTCATTCAATATTTGATCAAAAACGATATGATCGTTGCCGGTCACGACGTAGCTTCAGGCGGATTGATCACTACTCTGCTTGAATTGTGCTTTGCCGAAAACAAACTGGGAGCTGCTTATGATTTTTCAGCCTTCGGCGAAAAAGATATCATAAAAATCCTGTTTGCAGAAAATGCCGGAATCGTTATTCAGTCAGCCAAAGACCGTGATATCGAAACGGTACTGAATGAATACAACATCGAGTTCTTCAAAATCGGTACCGCCAATACTTCAGAAGAATTAACCATTAAAAAGGATCTGGTAGAAATCGGTTTAAACATTCCTTCACTGCGTAGAAAATGGTTTAAAACCAGTTATTTGTTAGATCAAAAGCAAACCGCAAATGGTCTGGCAGATATTCGTTTTGAAAACTTCGATAAACAAGATTTAAAATACACCTTCCCAAAAGGCTTTACCGGACTTAGACCTGGAAACCAAGCTGCGGGAAGCCGACCTAAAGCAGCTATCCTTCGCGAAAAAGGAAGTAATTCGGAACGCGAAATGGCAAACGCAATGTACCTTGCCGGATTTGATGTTAAAGACGTACATATGACCGATTTGATAAGCGGTCGCGAAACCCTTGAAGATATTCAGTTTATAGGTGCCGTGGGTGGATTCTCAAACTCCGATGTATTGGGCTCAGCAAAAGGTTGGGCCGGTGCTTTTCTCTATAATGAGAAAGCAAACACCGCTCTGAAGAATTTCTTTGCACGTCCTGATACGCTATCGGTGGGTATTTGCAACGGTTGCCAGTTGTTTGTAGAACTTGATCTAATCAATCCCAATCACGATCAAAAACCGCGTATGCTGCATAACGATTCGCATAAGCACGAAAGCGGCTTTACCAGTGTAACAATTGCTGAGAATGATTCGGTGATGCTTTCAACACTTTCGGGAGCGACCTTAGGCGTTTGGATTTCGCACGGGGAAGGCAAATTTGACCTTCCGTTAGGTGAAGAAAACTATAATATTGTGGGTAAATACGGTTATGATGCCTACCCTGCTAACCCTAACGGAAGTAGTTATAACACCGCGATGATGACCGATAAAACCGGTCGCCACCTGGTTACCATGCCACACATTGAGCGTTCTATCTTCTCCTGGAACTGGGCCAACTATCCTAAAGATCGTAACGACGAGGTTACCCCTTGGGTTGAAGCTTTCATCAATGCGAGAGAGTGGATTGAAAAGAATAAAAAATAAGATCTATTCTTACAATGCTTGCATTCGGATCACATCATAAATACATTAGACGCTTTTGGCTACTTATGGCTTTATACGTCTTAAATATTTGTGTCGATAGTCCGGATGCTAGCACAACCAATTCTGAAAATTTATCTATAAATGATCAGGAAAGTGTTATTGAGCTTGTTGTTGAAAAGGTGTTGGATTTAGGTAACATTATCCCTGAACAGGATGATGCAGATTCTGAAAAACACAATACTCAAAAACCTGCTATTACATTAGATCATTTTATAATAGCTAACACCTCTCAGCAGCAAATTTCAGCTAGCTATAGACATCAACGGGAGAAAGCTTTTTCCCGAACTGCTTCTATGAGTAGCGCTTTTCTTGAAATCGACGCTCCGCCACCACGCATTTAATTTGTTTTAAAATTAGAAGCCTTCGACAAAATCGAAGCAATCATTTATTTCAAATTTTAAACAAATTATATGAATTCATTAAAATGGGTGTTGCTTTCTGCAGCACTTACAACTTCGGCTTTTGCACAGGAGAAGGAATCAAACGCCATTAAAGACAGTCTGTATATTTCTGAAACAGAAACCGAGAAAGAACCGCTTAAAATTCTTCATGCAGAACCACTATATATAGATTTGATTAGAGATCTGGGAGCGCGTAAAGGAGAACGAGAATGGAATATAGGTCTTGGTCTCACCGATCGGGATAATTATGATGAATACCTAGCTCTTATTGAGTATGAATGGGCACCTGCAGATCGTCTGGGTCTTGAAGTAGAGTTACCCTTTTCACTTCACTATCCAGTGAATGGAAGTACCAATGCACCCGGCAGTAAATTGAATAGTATCAAAATCGCTGGTCAATATACATTTTATGTATCCGATAAACATAAGACAAGTATGGCTTTAGGTTACATTCAGGAATTTGAGCTTACAGACTTCAATTCTTTCTCCAGTTTGCCATTATTTACCGGGAATATTTACAATCCATTTTTTATAGCTGCTAAACGCCTGGGGTCTAATTTTCACAGCTTATTATATACCGGGCCAGCAATTGCACATCATTTTAGCGATGGTGCAATACATACCAGCTGGCAAATAAATAGCAATATTCATTATATGATTCCGGGAACCAGAAATTTTCTGGGTCTCGAATTTAATAAAGAGTTCAATCAGGGAGATTTTGATATGACCATTCGGCCACAGCTACGACTCGATGTCGCAGATAATATGCTTATTGGTATAGTTACTGGGATTCCCATTAAAAGAGAAACGGAACGTTTCAGTACATTTCTCAGGTTGATATATGAACCAGGGCATTAATCAGCTTAATTCTGAAATAGCACAGACCTTAAAATCTGTGCTATTTTGATATTCGCAAGTTTTCATTGTAAAATTTTCTAAAACGATATCGTAACATTGGTAAATTCGTTATTTTGCAATAACAAATCCCCTCAAATGCCGGGTATTTACTTTTAACTTCGGTATACACGGGTCACTCTAATTTTTTCACAAATACAAGCAAATCCTATTTATAAGCTATGGAAATTAAACGCCTCTTTGACTTTCCCTATCATCAACTGGAGCAATACAATTTAAAAGAAGCTTTAGTAACCAAATATGATGGTGTGTGGAAAGCTACTTCTACTCAGGAATATGTAGACAGGGCTAACGCCGTAAGCCGTGGACTTTTAAAATTGGGTGTAAAGCCTAATGATAAAGTCGCTGTAATATCTTCAAATAACCGTACGGAATGGAATATTATGGACATTGGTATTTTACAACTGGGTGCTCAAAATGTGCCTATTTATCCAACCATTTCAGAAGAAGAATATGAATATGTACTCAATCACAGTGAGTCTATTTATTGCTTTGTTTCTGATCAGGAAGTTTATGATAAGGTAATGGCCATAAAGGCTAATGTGCCAACCTTAAAGGAAGTTTACAGTTTTAATGCTATCGATGGCTGCAAAAGTTGGATGGAGGTTCACGAATCTGACATCAGCAGTCAGGAAGAAGTTGAAAAACTGAAGGCAGCTGTAAAAGAAGATGATTTGGCTACATTGATATACACTTCAGGAACTACAGGAAGACCTAAAGGGGTGATGCTTAGTCATAAAAATGTAGTATCCAATGCTATAAACAGCACCACTCGTTTTCCTATAGACCCAGGTCAAAGTATTGCGCTTAGTTTTCTTCCGGTATGCCACATTTATGAACGTATGTTGATGTATTTGTATCAATATACAGGAGTGAGTATTTATTTCGCCGAAAGTCTGGAAACTATAAGTGACAACTTAAAAGAGGTAAAACCTCAGGTAATGACGGCGGTACCTCGTTTACTTGAAAAGGTATATGATAAAATTATCGCTAAAGGTGCTGACTTAACGGGAGTAAAGAAAAAACTCTTTTTCTGGGCTGTAGAACTAGGGTTACAATATGAACCATATGGTCAAAATGGCTGGTGGTATGAGCAAAAACTAGCTCTGGCTCGTAAATTAATTTTCAGTAAATGGCAGGAAGCTTTGGGTGGAAACCTGAAAGTTATTGCTTCGGGTAGTGCAGCGCTTCAACCCAGACTTGCCCGTGTATTTAATGCAGCCGGAATGGGAGTTATGGAAGGATATGGACTTACCGAAACCTCACCGGTAATTTCAGTAAATGATGTGCGCAATCACGGCTTTAAAATCGGTACTGTAGGTAAGCCAATCCCAGAAACAGAAGTTAAAATCGCTGAAGACGGAGAAATTCTTATTAAAGGTCCGCAGGTTATGATGGGTTATTATAAGGACCAGGAAAAAACAGACGAAGTTTTAGAAAATGGATATTTCCACACAGGTGACATTGGAGAAATCGACAGAGAAGGTTTCTTAAAAATCACCGACCGTAAAAAGGAAATGTTTAAAACCAGTGGCGGTAAATATGTTGCTCCACAACTTATCGAAAACGCTATGAAGCAATCTCGCTTTATAGAGCATATAATGGTTGTGGGTGAAGGTGAAAAAATGCCAGCAGCAATCATTCAGCCTAATTTTGAGTTTATACAGGAATGGGCTCGTAAAAAAGGAATTTCAATTGGTTCTACCAATAAAGAAATTGCTGAAAACGAAGAGGTGAAACAACGTATTATGGAAGATGTTGACCTTCACAACGAAAAATTTGGTAAGTGGGAACGTGTCAAGAAAATTGAACTCACACCAGACGAATGGAGTATCGATGCAGGTCACCTTACTCCTACAATGAAATTGAAGAGACGCATCGTAAAAGAAATGTATATTGACAAATACAACAAAATTTACGACCACGCTTAAAATTAGAAACTCCTTAGAAATAAGGAGTTTTTTTATGCTTACTACCTTGAATTAACAGGATCTACAGATAATCTTATAAAATTTCCTTAACTTATTATGCGTGCATAGTATTTTTTTCTAACTTTACGCAAACGTATGAGTAAAAAAGAAATCACTATAGATCACGCCCTTAGGGCGACCTGGCAAGCCATTACGAAAATGTACAATGAGCAGGCTGCTCAACTAGACAGTACAATGGCTACCGGTTTTGCATTGTTAAGTATTGATCCTGAAGAAGGCACGCCTTCAACAGCTTTAGGTCCACGTATGGGTATGGAAGCCACAAGCCTTTCACGCACCTTAAAATCGATGGAAGAACGGGGTTTAATAGAACGAAAACCCAATCCGGCCGATGGACGCGGAGTTTTAATTTTCCTGACGGAATTTGGAAAAGAAAATCGGGATTTTAGTAAAGACCGGGTTCTTAAATTCAACGAGGCTATTCGTCAGAATATTGAAGCTGAAAAAGTCGACCACTTTTTTGAAGTGATCAATGTGATCAATGATTTGATACAGAATAAAAAAGTTTATAAAACCACTGAAACGACATTAAAGAAATGAGTAAAAGACGCATCAATAAAGTCGCAGTAATAGGCTCCGGGATTATGGGAAGCGGTATCGCTTGTCATTTTGCGAACATTGGGGTTGAAGTGCTGTTACTGGATATAGTTCCGAGAGAACTGACCGACAAAGAAAAAGCTAAAGGTCTAACCTTGGAGGATAAAGCGGTACGCAACCGTTTGGTTAACGATCATTTGCAAAATGCTTTGAAATCTAAACCCTCTCCTATTTATCATCAGGATTTTGCGAGACGCATTACCACTGGTAATATGGAAGATGATATCGCCAAAGTGAAATCCTGTGATTGGATTATTGAAGTAGTTGTTGAACGCCTGGATATTAAGAAGCAGGTTTTTGAAAATCTTGAAAAACACCGCACTCCGGGAACATTGATTACTACAAATACCTCAGGTATTCCCATCAAATTTATGAGTGAAGGCAGAAGTGATGATTTCCAGAAACATTTCTGTGGAACGCATTTCTTCAATCCGGCACGTTACTTAGATCTTTTTGAGATCATTCCGGGACCTAAAACCGATAAAGAAGTTCTTAGTTTTCTTAATGAATATGGTGAGAAATTCCTCGGAAAAACTTCGGTTGTTGCAAAAGACACACCAGCATTTATTGGTAACCGCGTAGGTACGTATAGTATTATGAGTCTTTTTCACACCGTGGAAGAACTCGGGATGACCGTGGAAGAAGTTGATAAATTAACGGGACCGGTAATTGGTCGTCCTAAGTCGGCAACCTTCCGTACAGTTGATGTCGTAGGACTTGACACTTTAGTTCACGTAGCGAATGGAATTCGTGAAAACGTAGAAAACGATGAGCGTGCTGAGTTGTTTTCGTTACCTAACTACATTGACACCATGCACGGAAAGCAATGGTTAGGAAGCAAAACCGGACAGGGTTTTTATAAGAAAGTGAAGAATGATGATGGTTCTAGCGAAATTCTAACACTAGACCTGAATTCTATGGAATATAGAGCCAATAAGCGCGCTTCTTTCAGTACACTTGAGATGACGAAGTCTATTGATAATGTGGCTGACCGCTTTCCGGTTCTGATTAAAGGAAAAGATAAAGCCGGAGAATTCTTCCGAAAAAATTTCGCAGGCTTATTCGCTTACGTGCAAAATCGTATTCCTGAGATCACAGATGAACTATATAAAATTGATGATGCGATGCGTGCCGGTTACGGCTGGGAGCACGGTCCGTTTCAAATTTGGGATGCCATTGGAGTTGAGAAAGGAATCGAATTGATGAAAGCCGAAGGTTATGAAGTAGCCACTTGGGTTTCAGAAATGATTTCTTCCGGTAAAAATTCGTTCTACTCTGTAAAAGAAGGAAATACCTTCTATTACGATATTCCGAAGAAAGAATACGTGAAGAAACCGGGGCAGGATGGCTTTATCATTCTCGACAACATTCGTCAGTCTAAAGAAGTATTTAAAAACAGCGGCGTTGTTGTTGAAGATCTCGGCGACGGAATCCTAAACGTAGAATTCCGTTCTAAAATGAATTCTATTGGTGGTGATGTTCTGAGCGGTTTAAATAAAGCTATTGATTTAGCAGAAAAAGATTTCGCCGGACTTGTTGTTGCGAATCAAGGGAAGAACTTCTCTGTTGGCGCAAATATCGGGATGATCTTTATGATGGCTGTAGAGCAGGAATATGATGAGCTGAATGCTGCCGTAAAATACTTCCAGGATACCTGTATGCGTCTGCGCTACTCTTCTATTCCTACCGTGGTTGCGCCACAAGCGATGACCTTAGGTGGTGGTTGCGAGATGACTTTGCACGCAGACCGCGTTGTGGCAGCTGCTGAGAGTTATATCGGTTTGGTAGAATTTGGTGTTGGGGTAATTCCCGGCGGTGGTGGTTCTAAAGAAATGACTTTAAGAGCTTCTGAAACTTATCATAAAGATGATGTCGAGTTAAACCGACTACGCGAATATTTCCTAACGATTGGTATGGCAAAAGTTTCGACTTCAGCTTATGAAGCTTACGACTTAGGAATTTTAAAACCGGGCAAAGATATTGTTGTGGTCAATAAAGATCGCCAGATCGCTGCTGCTAAAGAAGTAGCGAAGTTTATGGCAGATCAAGGCTACACCAAACCTATTGAACGTACTGATATTAAAGTCTTAGGTAAACAGGCTTTGTGTGCTTTCTTAGTAGGAACCGATCAAATGAACGCAGGGAAATACATCAGTGATCACGATAAAAAAATCGCTAATAAACTGGCTTATGTAATGGCTGGTGGTGATTTATCTGAAGCTTCTTATGTAAGTGAGCGTTACTTGCTAGATCTGGAGCGCGAAGCTTTCTTAAGCCTTTGCGGGGAGCGTAAGACTCTAGAGCGTCTGGAGCATATGATCAAGAAAGGGAAACCTTTGAGAAATTAGACTAGAGACTTTAGATATAAGACCATAGATTAAAATAAAAACCGATGCATAATTTTCAAGAACTCAAGATTTGGCAGAAAGCGATGGATGTCGCTGAAAGCACCTATATGATTTCGGCTGAATTTCCAAAGGAAGAAAAATTTGGTTTGACAAGTCAAATTAGAAAAAGTGCCGTGAGTATTCCTTCTAATATTGCCGAGGGAGCTGGAAGAAATACAGATGGAGAGTTTAAAAATTTCCTAAGAATTGAGAGTGTCTCTTCTAATGAGTTGTTTACACAGCTTATTTTGGCACAACGCTTAGGTCTTATATCTGAAGATGAACAACTTTCAAATATCTTAAAAGAATTGGAAGAGGTTCAAAAGATGAATTATACGCTAATAAAGAAATTTTCAAAATAGACTAAAGATTATCTCATATCTCAAGTCTAGAATCTAAAATCTAATAAATGAAAACAGCATATATCGTAAAAGCATACAGAACAGCCGTAGGGAAAGCACCGCGTGGTTTGTTCCGATTTAAAAGACCAGACGAACTCGCCGCAGAAACCATCGATTACATGATAAACGAGCTTCCTGATTTTGACAAGAAGCGCATTGATGACGTGATGGTAGGTAACGCAATGCCGGAAGCTGAGCAAGGACTTAACGTAGGGCGATTGATCTCGTTGATGGGATTAAAGATCGAAGACGTTCCGGGAGTGACGGTGAACCGTTATTGCGCTTCGGGAATAGAAACCATCGCAATGGCATCGGCTAAAATTCAGGCAGGAATGGCTGATTGTATCATCGCCGGAGGTGCCGAAAGTATGAGTTACATCCCGATGGGTGGTTATAAACCGGTTCCTGATTATAAAGTGGCGAAAGCCGGAAACGAAGATTATTACTGGGGAATGGGTCTTACTGCAGAAGCGGTTGCCAATCAATTCAATGTTTCCCGGGAAGATCAGGATGAGTTCGCTTATAACTCACATCAGAAAGCGTTAAAAGCGCAGGAAGAAGATCGTTTTAAAGAGCAAATCGTTCCGATTGATGTGGAACACACATTTGTAAACGGTGCCGGAAAGAAAGAAACTAAAACCTATACGGTTAGCAAAGATGAAGGTCCGCGTGCAGATACCAAGTTAGAAATTCTGGCAAAACTCCGTCCTGTTTTCGCCGAAGGCGGAAGCGTAACCGCAGGGAACTCTTCACAAATGAGCGACGGTGCAGCATTCGTACTAGTGATGAGCGAAGAAATGGTGAAAGAACTAAAATTAGAGCCTATAGCGCGCCTGGTGAATTTCGCAGCCATTGGTGTAGAACCACGTATTATGGGAATTGGTCCGGTTAAAGCCATTCCGAAGGCATTAAAACAAGCCGGATTAAAGCAGAAAGATATCGACCTAATCGAATTGAACGAAGCATTCGCGTCGCAATCTTTAGCAGTGATCAGAGAATTAGATCTTAATCCGGATATCGTAAACGTAAACGGTGGTGCAATCGCTTTAGGTCACCCGCTGGGTTGTACGGGAGCAAAACTTTCCGTTCAGCTTTTTGACGAAATGCGCAAACGCGAAATGAAGAACAAATACGGCGTTGTGACGATGTGCGTAGGTACCGGTCAAGGTGCAGCCGGGGTTTATGAGTTCCTTAATTAGACAATAGATAGGAGACTTGAGACAATAGACTTATCTAGTATAAATAATTTAAAAACACACTTGAGACTAAGGTTTCTAAAATCTAAAATCTCAATACTTATATCTTAGAAAAATGGCAGAAACAGCAGATAAAAAAGAAATTCTACGTGGCGGGCAATTCTTAGTGAAAGAAACCGCTTGTGAGGATGTTTTTACTCCCGAAGATTTTAACGAGGAGCAAAAAATGATGAAGGAAACGGTTAAAGAATTTGTTGACCGTGAGATTGTTCCCAACAAAGAACGTTTTGAACATAAAGACTATGCGCTTACCGAAGACGTGATGCGCAAAGCCGGTGAACTCGGTCTTCTTGGTATCGCTGTTCCTGAGGAATACGATGGTCTGGGAATGGGCTTTGTTTCTACGATGCTTGTTTGCGACTATATTTCCGGAGCTACCGGTTCTATCGCGACGGCCTTTGGAGCGCACACTGGGATTGGGACGATGCCGATTACCCTATATGGTACCGAAGAACAAAAGAAAAAGTATGTTCCTAAATTGGCTACCGGAGAATGGTTTGGCGCTTATTGCCTAACCGAGCCGGGAGCAGGTTCTGACGCCAACAGCGGTAAAACCAAAGCTGAACTTTCAGCAGACGGGAAAAGCTATAAGATCAACGGTCAGAAAATGTGGATCTCCAATGCTGGTTTCTGTAATCTGTTTATTGTTTTCGCCCGCATTGAAGATGATAAAAACATCACTGGTTTTATTGTTGAAAATGACCCTTCAAACGGAATTTCACTGGGTGAGGAAGAAAAGAAATTAGGTATTCACTCCTCCTCTACTCGTCAGGTATTTTTCAATGACACCGTGGTTCCTGTAGAGAATATGCTTGCCGGTCGTGGCGAAGGCTTCAAGATCGCGATGAATGCGCTTAACGTAGGTCGTATCAAGCTCGCTGCCGCCTGTCTTGACGCGCAACGTCGTATCATCGATTTGGGCGTAAAATATGCAAATGAGCGTGTTCAGTTTAAAACACCGATTGCCAAATTTGGTGCTATTAAGTATAAATTGGCTGAAATGGCTACGAATGCTTACGTGTGCGAAAGTGCTTCCTACCGCGCCGCAAAAAATATTGAGGACCGAATCGCAATCAGAATGGCTGATGGTAACAGCCATCAGGAAGCCGAACTGAAAGGTGTTGAAGAATATGCGATCGAGTGTTCTATTCTTAAAGTTGCCGCTTCAGAAGATATGCAGAATTGTGCCGATGAAGGTATCCAAATTTATGGTGGTATGGGCTTCAGTGCCGATGCTCCGATGGAAGCTGCCTGGAGAGATGCACGTATTTCGCGTATCTATGAAGGTACCAACGAGATCAACCGTATGCTTGCGGTAGGAATGCTTGTGAAAAAAGCGATGAAAGGTCACGTAGATTTATTGAATCCGGCGATGGGAGTTGCCAATGAGTTGACCGGAATCCCTTCTTTTGACACTCCAGATTATTCTGAAGTACTTTCTGAAGAAAAAGCGATGGTCGCTAAACTGAAAAAAGTATTCTTGATGGTTGCAGGAAGTGCCATTCAGAAATACGGACCAGAATTGGAAGAGCATCAGCAATTGTTGTTGGCGGCTTCAGATATCTTGATTGAGATCTATATGGCAGAAAGTGCCATTTTACGTACCGAAAAGAACGTAAAACGCTTTGGTGAAGAAGCTCAGAAAGAGCAAATCGCAATGGCACAATTGTATTTATATCAAGCTGTAGATACCATTAACCAAAAAGCAAAAGAAGGGATTGTGTCTTTTGCTGAAGGTGATGAGCAGCGAATGATGCTTATGGGGCTTAAGCGTTTCACTAAATATCAAAATCAGCCTAATGTGGTTGCTTTACGCAACTTGATCGCTGAAAAAGTAACGGCTGAAAACACATACCCGTTTTAGACTTTCACCCCTAACTCTGAAACTCTAAAATCACAAAACCTGTAGCTTTAAGTTGCAGGTTTTTTTTTGGGGGGGCGGCACCCTGCGAGCCGGGCCTGACTGCCAGCAAAGGCAGGCTCTCGTGAAAGACTGATGTAATTTCTCACTATCGGTCGAAATGACTACAAATGTCACCTCGACGACAGGAGAGGTCACATCCTACTTGGAAATGAGATGTGATGTCTAAATTCAAATAACGAACAATAAAACATAAATAACATAATTTCAGATAGTTGAAGTCGATTTTTGATTGAATTCAATAAAGCTGTCACACGAAATGAACTACCTCATTTACATATTAGCTAATCAATATAGAACAACAATCTATATAGGTGTTACCAATAATATTCAGAAACGAATAGGCCAGCATTATTTTGATAGTCAAAATGCAAAAAAATCATTTGCTGGTAAATACAATTGTATCTATTTGGTTTATTACGAAATTTTCACGAATCCAAAAGAAGCTATTGCTCGCGAAAAAGAGCTTTAGAAGTGGAGACGAGAAAAAAAGAATAAACTTATCTCAGAATTTAATCCTAGATGGGAAACTCTGAACAATGAGATTTTTTGATACTAAGTACACTGTAAAATAAGGAGAGGTCATAACCCTAGGATAAAGAATCAACAATTCGATAATGCATAATGCGATTTCTCCCTACCGGTCGAAATGACAATACTGGTATTTCGTATTCCTACTTTTTACCAATCTATTGTCTTTAGAAATCCACAACCTTAAATTTTAAACTTTGAATATTATATTTCCCCAAAACGGCTCAATCCTTGCGATCCACTTTCCGCAAACATCTGTATCTTTAAAAATTCAATGTCACTTATGTTAAAATCGATTCTTTTTAGTTTTATCGGGATGCTTAGTTTTAGCCTTTCGGCCCAGACCGATCCTGAAGTATATCTTTTCAAAATTGCAACCACTCCAACCACTCTGGAAATAAAGGACGGCCAAAACATTTCTGAAAACACAGGCTACGATAGTCAGCCTTCATTCTACGATAACTCAACATTACTCTACAGCCGTACGGTTGATGATCAAACTGCAATCGGTGTGTATAGCATATCAGATAAAAACACCTCATTATTAACCAACGAATCCAAATCTGGATTCTTCTCACCTCAACGTATTCCCCAAACCGATCTGATTGCAGCGGTACGACAAGATTCTGAAGGAAGACAGCGTATAGCTACTTATGACTTTGAGACAAAAGCCTTTCAAAAATTAGTGGATAGCAGCCAGGTAGGTTATTTCTCGTTTTATAATGCAGATACGTTTATAGCTTCAGTTTTAGGGCCCAACAATATGGATTTGTTTCTGAAAACTTCGACTACCGATAGTATTCAAAAAATAGTTGCCAATTCAGGTCGCTCGCTCCAAAGGGTTCCAAATACAGACTCCATGAGCTACATCGTTGAAAACGATGATCAAAATATGGATTTGTATATGCTCGATTTATCAGGAGAAACACCAGTCAGTTACTTTGTGTGCGAGTTACCAATTGGGCGCCAGGATTATGCCTGGTTGGATGAAAATCGAATTCTTGTAGGTAGTGGAGACAGCTTGTTTGTCTATGATTTGTTTGGAGAACCAGCTTGGGTGTTTGCAGCCAGTTTGAACCCTTATAAGCTTACTAATATCTCAAGAATCAGTATCAGCGAAGATGGGCAACATCTTGCGCTTGCCGCTGAGCCTGTAGAATAACCTTTTAAACGTGCCGCAGCAAAGCCAAATTATAATTCTCATCGTACTCTCCCAGTTTTTGGGAACTTCGCTTTGGTTTGTGGGCAACATCGTAGTGCCACAATTACCTTTATCAGATCTGGATACCGCTACTGGTGTAAGTAGTATTCTGGCTTCGGTACAATTTGGGTTTATAGCGGGGACTCTGATTTTTGCCCTTTTGGCTTTTGCAGATCGTTTTTCTCCTTCCAAAGTATTTATGACCTGTGCGTTGCTGGGAGCAATAGTTAATCTGGCGGTACTACTTCCTGCGGTTGATTTTACAACGCTGCTTATTTCCAGATTTAGTACCGGTTTTTTTCTTGCCGGTATTTATCCCGTAGGTATGAAAATAGCTGCTGACTATTTTGAACAAGGTCTGGGTAAAGCTTTGGGGTTTCTGGTAGGAGCTTTGGTTTTAGGTACTGCCCTACCTCATTTTTTGAATAGTTCCGGCTTATCACTAAATTATAGAAACATCACAATTATCACCAGTATTTTAGCTGTTATAGGAGGTCTATTGATTGGTTTTGGAGTTCCTGACGGGCCATTTCGAAAAGCACAACAAAAAATAAAACTATCAGCTATTCCAGCATTATTTAAGCAAAAAGAATTTCGAGCAGCTGCATTTGGCTATTGGGGGCATATGTGGGAATTGTATGCGTTTTGGGCTTTTATTCCAATTTTCATCACCTATTATGCTAACCAAAATAACCTGCAAATCAACATCCCATTATGGTCGTTTGCTGTCATTTCAATGGGATCAATCGCTTGTGCAATTGGTGGTAGTCTCGTCTCGCGCTTTTCAAGCAAAACAGTAGCTAGGTCGGCACTTATTGCGTCTGGAATTTGCTGCTTAGTATCACCATTTGCGCTGCAATTACCTGACTGGCTATTTTTAGTTTTCTTACTTCTTTGGGGTGCAGTTGTGGTTGCCGATAGTCCGCAATTTTCAACATTGGCAGCAACAAGTGCGTTGCCCGAATACCGGGGTACGGCACTGACCCTGGTTAATTGTGTAGGCTTTGCGATCACAATTGTTAGCATTCAGGCATTGGGATTTGTGATTTTACATTTTGAAGTGAATTATCTCTTCTGGATTTTAGCTCCGGGGCCTATCTTTGGAGTTCTTAGTCTTGGTAAATCGCGCTTATGAAAGCACATAATGGGCATTTGGCAAACAAAGTGCATTCCCAAATACATAATTAAAATACTAAAAAACAGCTTTTTGTATATTTTAAACAGATGAAATACCTCTTTTTAGTTTTCGCTTTGCTTGCTTTTTCCTGCGGAAAAAAAGAAGATCCGCCACCTTTTCCCAAAACTGAAGCTCCACAACTTGAGATTCCTAAAGCCACAATAGCACCCAAGATTGACGGCAAGCCAAATGACCCGGCCTGGCAAAAAACCGATTGGCTTAAGCTCGACCAACTCTGGCAAGGCCAAAAATCCGATCAAAACATTCAATACAAACTCACCTGGACGCCCGATGCACTATATGTTTTGGTACATTTTAAAAATTTCAAACCGCAACTTAATATCAAGAATCCTCTTAAAGATTATGAGCAGCAGGACCGGCTTGTGATTTATCTGGACGAAAACAACAGCGGCGGACTTTATGATTCCGGCTTTGACATTTTTACGTATAATGTGCTCTCTAATGGTTTTGTAGTGGGCTACGATGCAGAAAAGCTTCCGAAAACTTATAACAATCATATTAACCACAAAGTTTCCCGAACTAAGCAAGAAGCCTATCACGAATTACAAATTGCTATTTTTTACCAAAATTTTAAACCGGGATCACCCAACATGGCCGTATCGCTTTCGCCAAATAAAGAACTGGGGTTTGCAATGGCTTACGTTAGTAGGGCTTCTGAAGAAAAAGATTCCAATACCATTTTAGGATCTGTAGCGATTCCCGAAGATTATGAAAACCGCATCAATCAGGATTCCGGACTTTTTGCTACATTACAACTAACTGAATAAAATTAGATATGAAAAATACACTAGCGCTAACTGAAGACCTCAGCCTTTCTCGAATCATTCACGGTTATTGGAGACTACGGGATTGGAAATTAAGCGATCAGGAATTGCTAACCCTTATTGAGCAGGTTCTAGATCTGGGCATCACTTCGTTTGATCACGCAGACATTTATGGTAATTATACTTGCGAAGAATATTTTGGTCGTGCTTTGGCCTTAAAACCGGAATTACGCGATCAGATGCAACTGATTAGCAAATGCGGCATCAGACTGGCTACAGATTTCAATCCGGAATTGGATGTCAAGATTTACGATTACAGCGCAGATTATATCATCAAGCAAGCAGAAGCATCTCTTAAAAATCTTAGGACTGACCGACTTGAGCTTTTACTGCTCCACCGCCCTGCTCCGTTCTTTGACCCCGAAGAGGTTGCAAAAGCTTTTGATCATTTAAAGCAGAGCGGAAAGGTTTTAAACTTTGGAGTTTCAAACTTTACACCAATGCAATTTGACAGCCTACAGGCGTATCTTGATATGCCGCTGGCGACCAATCAGGTTGAACTTTCGGTTGCCTGTCTGGAGCATTGGGAAAATGAGAATATTGAGTTTTTCCAAAAACATAAAATCAAGCCAATGGCATGGTCTCCTCTTGCTGGCGGTAAAATCTTTAAGCCTGAAACACAACGTGAGCATCACATCTATTCGGTACTTAAAGAAGTTGCTGCAGAAGTTGGTGTTGAAGCTATAGATCAAATTATGTATGCCTGGTTGTTGAAGCATCCTGTAGGAGCGTTACCCATTGTAGGATCACAACATATTGATCGCGTGAAAAGTGCAGTTGATGCTCTTGAAATCGAACTTACCTTGCAACAATGGTATAAAATTTACATTGCCTCTAAAGGTGAAGAGTTGCCTTAAAAGTCAATTCTAATTCTAAAAAACAAAATCCCGTAATCTACTTTACGGGATTTTTGGTTTAGAGAAACCTTCGGTTTGATTTAAAAGATGATCTGTTTTTCTCCTCCACTTTTAAATTGAACTTTTATTGCATCATCAGCTACTTTTTCTAGCGTAACAGGCATTAATTCATCCTGTGTAAATGCTTCGCCAGATTTTTTCCAGAGCATCAGAGTAGCGTAAAAGTTATTATTAGCCTGCGGCGAAAAATTGGCTGTGACATTGATGGTTTTACTTTTTTCAGAGACCGGGTTGAGTCCTTTAGCCGATACAAACTCTGTCTTTTCCCAGCCTTCGAGCGGTATCATTGCCAGCTGGTATTCACCGTTGTCTAGGATAAAAGCTTCGGTTTTACCCACTTTAATTTTGCTTTCCCTAATCGCTTTACCATCAATTTGTGGTAAAGCATAGTGTCCTAATCGCATTTCAACAGGAACTTTACTGGTCTGTTTATCAACACGTAAAATTCCGTTAGGTAATGGGATATCTGCCAATTGCATAGTGACCTGCTCGTTAGTTTCTAATACTGCATCCCGGCGGTACACGCCATTTTCATAGCTTTTGAAGGTATACAACCGCCAGGGTTCCCATTCGTTTTTAGCATTTTTAAAGACATAATTCATCGAGATTTCGCCCTGCTCACCATCTGCCTGCCAGGGAAAAGCCGAATTGTACGACAGCTTGTTGTAGTTTTCGCTGCTGCGAAAGCCCTGCCAGTCGTCTGCTTTCTTTTCGTGGCACCATGCCCGTATTTCAGAAGCGCCGATATTTGGATAATCGGTAATCAGAATATTAGAAGCAGCCTGAAACTTATTGTACACCTTATCCTTTTTAAAAGTGGTATCCCACGGGCCTAAATTTTCAGTCGCCGTCCAGAACGGGTTATCATCAGGAACCAAAAGGCCCAAAAAAGCCTTTCCCATCCAGAACACACTGCCGCGTGCACTGTACACCTGTACTGCAGGTTCAAAATGTCCGTAAAAACCTAAAGTGGGAATGCGATCGAGTAAAAAGTCAGGATTCTGTAAAAACTGAAGTAAAGTGCCTGAAGAGATACGGCGTAACCAGCCGAAATTTATCGTGTCATCCTGCAGCGTTCCGGTAAATGGAAACGGACTTATTGATCCTATTCGGTAGCTGATGCTGCGACCCCACATAATCATCTCCCCATCCTCCGAAAACATATAAGGATAATGGTATACCAAATCCTGAAAATTGGTTTTAAAAGCTTTGGCTATCTCGGGATAATGCGTATCTCCATAAACAGAAGCCCACATTGGTCCGTAAACCTGAAACGCCCACATACTGTAATAGTCATAGGCCGGGTTGTCGTTGTACCAGCCCTGCCCTCGATAATGATCTAGTGATTTTTGCAGGTATTCTTCTAACAGCGGTTTGTTGACTTCATAGCCCTGCGCATCAAAGAAACTGAGTACAAATATGTTGAAGAATTTCCAATTGGAAGGCACTGTGGGCCCGTCACCATAACTCAGCATTGATGCTGCTAATGCGTCTTTATCTTCCTGGCTCAAGGGATCCCAAAGCGTTTCTGGAGAAATAAATAGGGAAATTGCTAGCGCGCCATATTCAACCAAATTCTGACTGGGACCGCCGTTACCACGTGGTTTGATATAGGCTTCGCTATCCGGGTTTGCCAGTTTGGGCAATTGATGCTGGTAATATTCGGCGACCTTAATCCCGTTTAAAGTAAGATCGGGTTCTTTTTTTAGAAGTGGGGCAGCGACAAAAAGCGTTCGCACAAGACCTTCCAGTTTTTCTGTAGGTACCCGGCTGATGTCCTGCGGATAACTTTTACCGGGAAGCTTGGGAAACTTCATGGGGTCATCCAGATCGTCAATATAACTAAAGGCTCCTGCCAGTAAATACCGCGCAGCATCTTCCCAGTGTTTTTTGGTCATTCCGGTATACGGACTCGATTCAAAATCAGGATTGTCGACCTCAAACAGCGGCATTTCTCCATCAACCTGCTTTGCAGGTTTGATTTCCTGTGCTGTGATTGAACAAGCACTCATAAGCGCCACTAAAAGAAAGGTTACACAATTTATTTTTTTAAGCTCAAACATTGTCTTTTTATTTTGATTCAATAAAGCGATACATTTCTGAAGCTGCCAGTAAAAAAGCCCCTACACCAAAATCTGCTGTTGAGTTTTTATCGACCACCTGACCGGGAATAGCTTTTTCTCCAATGGGTTGAACATATCCCACGCTTCCATCTTCTTGTAAAGCAGTTTGAGATAGATAATCCCAGGCGTTTAAAGCCATAGGCAAATAGGTGTTTTGGTCCAAAATATCATTATTTATTCCCCATAAATAAGCATAAGTGAAAAATGCTGTCCCGCTGGTTTCTGGTCCCGGAGCGTGCTCAGGATCTAGAATACTTCGCGTCCAATACCCTTCGGACTGTTGGGCTTCTTTAAGAGCTACAGCCATTTTTTTAAAGCGGTTTTCAAATGCTTCCCTATACTTAGAATCTTCAGGCAAATCCTGAAGCACTTTAGCTAAACCGGCAAATACCCAGCCGTCTCCTCGAGCCCAGAAATCCTTTTTCCCATTTAGACTTTTATGCTTAGGATAAACATATTTCGCATCGCGATAGTACAATCCGGTTTCTTCATCGAGCATGATGCTATCTGAATAGGCCAAATATTCGTTGAGTTTATCTAAATATTGCTCGTTTCCTGTAACCTTATACAATTTAGTCATCACAGGCATCACCATATATAAACCATCTGCCCACCACCAGTAATCGTTATTAGGTGTGCTCATCTCATACTCCATCACTTCTTTGGCTCGGGCAATCTTTGAAGGATCAGTTGAACCTTCAAGCGTGTACAAATCGATATAAGTTTGAAATGCAATTTGCCAGTCTCCAAAAAGTACGTGATCATCGGTTTCGCCATAGTTGTATTTCCAGGCTGATTTATCATCAGATTTTGCACCCTTCCACTCGTTGTGCTCGGCCCAGGCAATAGCATATTCCAAAAAATCTTGATTTCCTGTCACCTTATAAGCTTCGATATTCCCGGTCTGATAGGCCGCAGGATGCCAGAATGCCGATGCAGGCTCGGGATGCGTCTCTTGCCAGTGGGTATTCACCTTCTCTATGATGGCCAAAACCTGATCGGGTTTAGGAAGTGAAGTTTCGTTTAAAGAGGATTTAGCCGGTTTTGTTCCCCCGCATGAAGTGAATATTCCTGCTATTGCTAAAATGTATATAAACTGTATTTTCAAGGATTTGTATTTTAAATTTTGTTTCATAATTGAGAATCTTTTTTCTGATATACCCGTACGTAATCTACCAGGTACTTTTTTGGGAATTGCGTGCTTGAAGGATCACCACCGTTGGAGCCAATCGCCAGATTTAGGAGTAAATAATGTGGTTGATGGAAACCGTTTGAGCCATCTGGTTTATTTGTTTTGGCTAAATCAATATCATTAAGTAGTTTGTTATCCAGATATATTTTGATGAAATCTGAAGTCCACTCCATTTTCCAGATGTGGAATTCTTCAGGCCATTGCGGATCATTCTTTAAAAAATCAGAAAACGGAATTTTGGCACTGTCCCATGAGACATTCCTCCAATCAGCTCCCCAGGCTGCATTAGCCAAAATATGAGGTTTACCGCCTATTTGATAAAACTCCATAATATCAATTTCTCCATTGGAGGGCCAGCCTTTTTCGACACCTAAGGTCCAAATAGCAGGCCACATTCCGCTTGAGGTATCAATCTTTGCGCGTACTTCGACAATACCGTATTTAAACTGAAACTTGTCTCGGGTATTGATGCTAGAAGAAGTATAGGCTGACTGATCCCTGTTTTTTTTCCAGTTAGTGCTCTCTGCCTCAAAATTGGGGTTAGCAACTTTTTCTTTCTTTCCGTTAATGACCAAATTGCCGTTAGCAACAGTAGCATTCTCTTCCTGATACCATTGCAATTCCTTATTACGTACAAATCCATGCTCATACGACCAGGAATCCCGATCTGGTTTATCACCGGTGTCAAACTCATCGTTCCAGATAAGTTCATAACCCTGCGGAATACTAAGTTCTGTGTCATATACTACCTTTGGCTTTGTAGATTTACAAGAATACAGGAGAAGGCCAAAAAATAGATACGGTAGAAATTTCATAATAGGTTTTAATAGGTATACAGAGCGGGCTTGTCGTTATTACGTGTTACCAGAAGTTCGCGTTTACCTGATTTAAATTTTAAAAGGCGTAATGATTTTATATCGCCATCTAACCAAAGATTTGCAGATTGAGGCAGGCTTGAAAATTGGTTGTTTTCAAAATTTAAAAGTGAACCAAATGAAGCATCAAAGGGTCCCTGACTTACCCGAAATGGAAACAAATTGCCTGCTGTTAAAACTTCCTGAGTGCCATTGCAGTCAAAATCTGAGTATATAAAATCCTGTATCGGTGCATCCTGAACAGACTTAGGTAACGCTTTTATCGAGAACGTACCATCACCTTTATTTTCAATAAAAGCTGAAGAAAGCATTTTAATTTCAAGCGTAAAGCGCGGCTCAATTTTATTGGATTTCAGAAAGTCTTCGGTGTTTGCCTGTGCATAGCTTTCGTAAGATTTATACTGCTTTTTTAAAGCTGAAACCTGTCCCATCAATTCGTCTCTGGTAGGCCAGGGATAACTCACGCCATCAATGTAATACGTAAGAATAGGATCAATGCGACCATTGTTATCGATATCCTGAATGTAATAACGCATTGGCTCTGTAGCCGAAGCTTTAAACTGGGTATTTTCGCCCAAATTACCTGCGAGAAAATCGATATCCCCATCCTTGTCAAAGTCCCCACTTTCCAGGCTAAACCACCATCCGTTAGTCTCACCTAATCCCATATTTGCTGTGACATTTGAAAGATTACCTGCTTCATTTTTAAAAATGCTAACAGGCATCCATTCACCGGTAAGAACTAATTCTGGATAGTTGTCGTTATCCAAATCTACCCAGGCAGCATCGGTCACCATACCCACCTGCTCCAGATCGTAAACACGTTTTACCGTAAATTTTGCTTCAGTAGCTGAACTCTCATTTACTAAAAGTGTGCTTTTTGGAGCCAAAGGATAGTTCCCACCAGAAACTCTTCCGCCTACAAACAGATCGAGATCACCATCATTATCAAAATCGGCGGCTTTAACCACACCGCCACTAAATTTCATATCAGGCAGTGCATTTTCAGCCTTTATAAATGTGCCATCACCAGCATTAAGGTATAATCGATCCTGATAAAACTCATCACCGTTAAATTCCTCATTTCCGCCACTAACTACATAAACATCCTGATCACCATCGCTATCAGCATCAAAAAAGAGCGCGTCATAATCCTCATGAATCTGTTCTGCTTCTGCGAGCCAGGGTTGACCGGCATTAAAATCTTTAAAACTACCATCATCATTCCCCAGGTACAGATGCGATGCCTGACGGCTGGCTCCTAAAAATAAGATATCATCATTGCCATCATTATTTACATCACCTACTGCAGCACGACCACTCGTTTTTGAGATTTGATACGGGATAAGACTTTCGTAATTATAGTCCACATAATCATTCTCCTTGTGCGTAAAATCGATACCTGATGTTGAAGTGATATCCTTGAAATAATTCCTACCAGCCTCGAGTTTGTACTCATAATTATCAGTTGCTTCAGACTCGTTGATTACCAAATTTTGATTAGTCTTTACCTGAGTAATCACTGATCGTTTTTTAGATGGCCAAATCACCTCTAAATTTTCAATTTTCTGATCTTTTCCTAAGCCAAAAATCATTTTCGGGTCAACAGAAGATTGATAACCGCGTACGTGATAAGCTTCCTGATATATCTGAGTACCATCTTCCAAATGAAGTATGATTTTTGAACCAATACCCTGAGTGTTTTTACCTGATCCGTTTAGTTTAACAGAAATGTATGCATTAGTAGCTTTTTGATTCTGTTTGTTTTCATAAACTAAAACCGGATCATTAAGGTTGTTGATGATAAGGTCTAGATCGCCATCATTGTCTAAATCGGAATAAACAGCAGCATTAGATACCGTTTCCAGATCTAAGCCCCAGGCTTTTGATTTATTGCTAAAGAGCAAACCATCTTCATTTTTGTAGATGTAATTGGAAACTTTTGTAGCTGGAATTTTGCTAATCAATTCGCCTAAATCTAATTGTTCTCCCGTAGCATTGGCTCGTGCAGTTGCCTCGTGAACGGTGTAATTATTAAAATCGAGATTGCTATAATCGCGCAAGTATCCGTTAGTAATAAACACATCTTTTAAACCATCATTGTCAAAATCGGCTACGAGAGGAGCCCAACTCCAGTCGGTATTTGAAATACTAGCCAACTGCGCAACTTCAGTAAAACGTAAGGTACCATTAGGATCTAAACCTTTGCTCAACTGCAAATTATTACGCATATATTGCTGATGATATCCGCTATCAATCAGTCTTTTAACTTTATTGTACTCATCTGGTCCTTTAAGAACTTTTTGACGGTAATTACTTTCTGGAAGCATATCTACAACTAGCAGATCTGGATTAAGATCGTTGTTAATATCGGCAACATCAGAACCCATTGAGTATTTAGAGAAGTGACCAAAGGAGGCTTTAGAAGTTTCAATAAAAGTGCCATCTCCGTTGTTTAAATAACAAAAATCCTGTTCTGAATAATCGTTAGTCACAAAAATATCAGGAAAGCCATCTTTATTAAAATCGCTTATGGCAGCACTAAGCCCAAAGTTAATTCCCGAGCCGTCGATACCAGCCTCTTCAGAAACCTCAACAAATTTATTATCCCGATTTTCGTACAGTTGGTTTCCGTAATACGGGTTACGCTTGCTGCGTAGCATGGTAACATTGAAAAAAATATTGTAAAACTTATTAGCGTGATTGAGTAAGAACAAATCGAGATCCCCATCCAAATCATAGTCTAAAAAATAGGCTTGTGTAGTAAAAGTACCAATGGCATCTGCACCATATTCTTTAGCCATTTCTTTAAAAGTAGGTATACCTTCCGCATTGTTCCCTTGATTGATAAAAAGCTGATTAGATCGAGGTTCATAATCTCTTACAACCGGCTCGGTAACGCCTTCCTGAGGAGCATTTCCTGAATAACAGACATATATATCTAGCAAACCGTCTCCATTAACATCGGCCATCGAAGTACCGGTTTTCCAACCATCTTTTTCTTCTATTCCGGAAGCTGCGGTTATATCTTCAAAACTGATGCTGCCTTTATTGAGATACAACTTATTTTTCACCTGGTTTCCAGACAGGTAAACATCAGAAAGACCATCGTTGTTAAGATCCCCAACAGCAACTCCTCCTCCATTATAAATATACTCGTAGGTAATGATATTGCTTTCCTGAGTTTCAACCAGAGTGTTCTCAAAATCAATTCCGGTTTGGGTAGCATCGAGAAGAGAAAACAAAGGCTTATTATCTTCTGATGCAGACTGTTCATCCTTACCACAAGCTGTTGGCAGCAGCAAACCGAGTAGTATTACAAATGAGGTGTTAGATTTCATAGTTTCCATTTAAATGATATATCAAATTCAAATTGAACTCTGTTATGATATTATCTTAAAACTCGTTAACTTTCAATTTACCATTATTATTGATTTTCAATACTTCAAGTTCTGTTTCAGATTTTATTCTATTCTGAAATCTGCCATCTTATTTACAGAAGTGAAAGCGTATAGGAGTACGAATACTTTCTATCCTCAAGCCTGTACTCTTTGAATGGATATTGTCCCCAGCTGTTCAATCCGCCAAGACCACGTTGTTTTAAATCTACGTGTAAAAACACTTTATCCTGAACCGTTAAATCTGTAGGATGCTTTTGATTTTTATACATACCGGGATCTATATCTTCTGTAGCAATATTTAATGCGCTAAAGCCCAATGGCTGTTTCCCTACAATTTTAAGTCCGTGACCCGCCTCATTAGTGAGTGTTAACCAACGCGTGTCTGTATGATAACCTGATTCTTGTGGGCGAATGTAAGTCCAGGTAAACTGGTTTTCAACTTTATCGCTGTAAGTTCCCATAAATGCAGACTCCTTGCGGTCTGAATAATTTTCCCAGGGACCGCGGCCATAATATTTGAGATTGTCAAACTGACCGTCGGCAATCATACGCATCCCGAATCGTGGCATTTCAGGAATTTCTTTATCGGCAGCATCGAGACTAGCGGTAACTGAAATTCCGTCTTCAGCATCAATGAGGTAAGAAACAGAATAAGGAACCTCTACTCCTGCAAGCTGATAGCTAACTGTAACAGGCAATCCATTAGCTGTAAGTTTACCAACCTCAGCTTTTACCACTTGGGGATTGGTAGTTGCAGTCTTCCAATCTGCAAGTTTCTTTGGCATACCATTACCAAAATCATTATCGGTAGGAGCTCTCCAGAAATAAGGCTCCGGGAAGGTGTTTAATACAGAACTACCGTCTTTAAGTTGGTATTGCTGCAATTTCCCTGCTTTAAGATTAAAAACCCCCTGAGTTTTAGCCGTACTGAATACCAGTAATGAATCTGCTTTAACCTCATATTTAATTTTCTCTTTAGTCAGCGAACCTGCGTCTGCAGCAAAGAAATTATGTTCGCCAACTTCAAATTGCTCTCTGGCAAGCTCATAATCTGCTGGTATAATATCTGAAGCCACTTTAGTGAATGCAAAAACATTTAAAAAGTATTCTGCATCTTCAGTTGCAGGTAATGAAAGTGTTACTTCTTTTGATTCTCCTGCTTTCGCAACAACATCAAATGATCCTGATTCAACAGCAACGCCATCTTTCAACAATTCCCATTTAAAATTAAATGCATCCAGGTTTTTATAGCGGTATTTATTTTCAACAGTGAGCGTACTTCCTTCTAAATCAAACTCGATGTTTTGATATACTTTTTTCACTTCTTCTAACGAAGGATGAGGAACGCGATCTGCGGTTACCAGACCATTTGCGTTGAAATTTTCATCGTTTTGCAGATTTTTTCCGCCTAAATCACCACCGTAAGCCCAAAACTCACGACCGTCTTCAGTTTTTGCACGTAATCCCTGATCTACCCAATCCCAGATAAAACCACCTTGCATATGGGGACTACTATCTATAATATCCCAATATTCCCGGAAGTTACCGCTGCTGTTACCCATTGCATGGGAATACTCACACATTATAAAAGGTCGGGTAACCGTATCGTCATCTGCATATTCCTGCATATGGCGCATACCCGGATACATAGGAGCTACGATATCGGTATTTCGGTTTTGACCTGCCTGTTCAAACGATACCACACGAGCAGGATCTACCTCTTTTAACCAATCGTAAGCATCATAAAAAACGGGGCCGTTACCACACTCATTACCCATAGACCAGATAATCACAGACGTGTGATTTTTGTTAAGCTGGTACATACGTTTGATACGATCTAAATGCGCAGGTGCCCATTCAGGGAGATAAGCAGGATGTTTTGATTTATCAAAATTGCCCTGCCACTCTGCTCCCATCGCGTGCGTTTCGATATTTGCTTCATCTACAATGTAAAAACCAAATTCATCAGCCAGATCATATACCTGTTGACCATGTGGATAATGACTCATACGTACTGCATTGATGTTGTTGCGAGCCATCAATTCAAAATCCTTGCGCGTCATCTCTAAATCGGGTACGTGGCCTTTGTCTGGGTGATGCTCGTGCAGGTTTACTCCGTGTACCACAACTGGTTTTCCATTAACTAAAAGCTGGGCATTCTTAATTTCAACCTTGCGGAAACCGATTCTTCCTGAAGTTGCAACAACAGGCTCCCCTTTCTTATCTTCAAGATTTAAAACATAGGTGTAAAGATTAGGTGTTTCTGAACTCCAGGTTTTGATATTGGGTAGATCGCGAGTGAACAGAACACTACCGCCATCAGTAGGAATTTGCTTTTTCTCAGCATAAACCAAATTGCCAGTTGCGTCAAAAATCGAAACTCCTAAGCGACCTTTATTAAGCTTGGATTTACCAAAATTTTTAAGTTCTACTTTGGCTGAAAACTCACCGGTTTTGTAACTGTCATCAAGATCTCCGGCAACTTTTAAGTCCCAGATTGTAGTTTGTGGAAGCGCAGTTAAACTAACCGAACGCTCGATACCACTTAAACGCCAAAAATCCTGATCTTCAAGATAGCTGCCGTCGTGCCAGCGCGTTACCTGCACCGCAAGTTGATTGGTTCCCGATTTTAGAAGTTGCGTAATATTAAATTCAGCTGGTGTTTTAGAAGCTTTGGTCATACCGGCTTCATTACCGTTAACATAAATTCGGGCATAGCCTGAAATAGATCCAAAACTCAGTAAAACTTCGTGGTCTTCCCAATTATCAGGAACTTCAAAAGTCGTACGGTAGGTACCAACGGGATTGTAATCTCCATCTATAAATGGCGGGTTCTTTTTAAAAGGATAGGCAACATTGGTATAGATAGGAATATCAAAACCTTCCGTTTCCCAGTTTGAAGGAACTGCTATAGTTGACCAACCGGAATCATTGAAATCTGTCTTGTAAAAATCCTGCGGACTTAAACCGGGGTTTTTCACAATGTTGAATTTCCACGTGCCGTCAAGACTTTGTTGTAAATCGGAGTTTTGTTGATTTATGGAACGAGCATCTTCAGGATTGGTATATAATGTGAATGCACTGCGGCCTTCAACTTTATTACGGTCAATGATTTTTGGATTTTCCCATTCATTTACTGCCTGCGCAAGGCCAAGGTAGGTCTGCAACAAACAAAGAGTAAAAAGAAATACAAATCGGAATTTGTTTTGCGTATTCATAGCTGTATTATTCTGGTATTTTATTGTATTCTAAAATTTTAACTGGGGTAGGTAATTGTTTTTTCAATCCCTCACCATCAACCTGATTCACCTCCTGAACAAACAGGTGAAGTTTGCCAGTGCTTTTAAAGAATTCTTTGTCAAAGTTGGGTTCCCAATCTCCTACAGTCTCTGACGTAAGATCAGTAAGCCTCCATTTTCCTTCTGTTTTCAAATCTCGAGTGGCGAGCGAGACTTTAGATCCACGTTCTGCATCGCGAAAAAGCAAACCTATTTTTGGATTGCTTCCTGAGATGATAAAAATTTCAGGTCGGGAAACAGGTATTTTCTTGGTGCCACCACCACCCAGATTAAATTGTGTGGTTCTAAACCCAGTATTTTCTGTATTCCAGGCTCCATCTTTTAAATAAACTATGTGATATTGAGTGGTATTAACATCATTCCAATAGTTCGCGATATACGGATTACCGGCACTATCGGTGGTCATTGCAGTTTGATTGATCAGTGAACTGTTCTGCGGAATTCTAGCGGCATACTCGGCATTTGCAGCGTTAATTGGTAATTGATAAAGGCTGCCATCCGTCTTTTGCCAGGTTTTGCCCTCGTCTGTAGATTTTGCGTAGGCAATATCATGATTGGTCTCTACATCCCAGCTTTCACGCCAAACCCATGACAGATGGATAGTACCGTTTTGATCAACATAAGCCTGCCAGTATGCGTTTCGTTTATTTTCACCGTCTATGAGGTTGCTGTGCAACGAGGTCCAGGTTTCAGCATCTGTATCGTATTTTTTTATAACCAATTTTCCTCTACCCGATTGTCCGGATCGGTACATAAATATCAAATTACCAGAGGGCAAATTGTAAAACTGTGGATACGAAACTTTGTTCTCATCATCACCAGTCATGGATTGCTTTTCAGAAAGCTCTAGAGAAAGCGGTGAGACACTTTTAGCATATCTCAATTTATTATCGTGATGATCCCAGCTTACGTGCAAATAGCCAGCACCATCTACCGCAATGCTAATAGCGTTGTGTGCATCAGAAGCATTGCCTCTATACGCTGTAACCCGTGTTTCCCAATTTGAGGCTGAAAGTTTACGCTTAGCAAGTATCAGATTTGCTTCTGCATCATAATAAGCTGTGAATTGAAAATCCTGAAAGGTGGTTACAGCATTCTGTCGAAATATTACCGTGTTTACCGAATTTGAAGACCAGCCTGATCCAATGACCGTGCTTTTAGTGGTTGTTATCGTTTTACTCGAAGAACAACTTTGCATTGCCATGACTAAGAAAAAAAGCGTGTAATATTTTAAATTCATTAATTTCATAATCAGGTTTATAAATGTACTACAAACATTTATAAAATTTTTATTTAAAAAGTATTGATAGTGTTTTTAATGAGTAACCTATTTGATACGATAAGCAATAGAATTTTTTTTGACCCATATTATTATCGAAATAATAAATCATTAAAATTATTTTACTATATCGAAATAGTAACTTACGTTGCTGCTACAATTATCTAAAAAAACAAATCCTAATACAGGGTATGAATTGACAAATTACAGGGGACTGAACGTTCAAAGCCGATATAATTACTAGTTAAAAGACAATTGAATCTTATGTTTTTAAAACCTTCTATATACTTCTTCTACAAGAAACTACAACTGTTTACAGATAAATCTTCTTCTCGGTCAGAAATACTTATCTATCTATTCTCCCTTATTTTTAGTGTAATTCAAGCTCAAGAGCAAAAAACTGAAATAAGACAGAACAAAAAACTCAATTTTTACAAATTAGATACCGAAGATGGTTTATCTAACAATATGGTTCGGGTGATTGAACAAGATGAACTGGGATTCATCTGGATAGGTACTGCTGACGGAATCAACCGCTATGATGGTAACGAATTTACCGTTTACAGAAAAGAGAACTCAGCGATATCAGACAACTATCTACAAAATATTTTACTCGATTCTCTCACAGGTAAATTACTTGTAGGTAATGATGGAGGCTTGCATACCTACGATCCCCACTTAGATAAATTTGAACGTTATAAAGCACAAGATCTTGTGCTCTCAAATAGTGTGAATTCTTTTGGATATCTTCAGTCCGGTGAGATTTATGCAGGTGATTTTGGGCTGGGCTTACGTGTATTAAAAGCAAACAAACAAATCGATTTTTTTGCTCACGATGCGTTAGACACACATTCCTTATCCTCAAACAAAATTAGCGCAATAGCAATTATGAATGACTCTCTGGTATGGGTAGGGAGCCAAGATGCCGGCCTCAATAAACTTGATATTCAGAAAAAACAAATTACCAGAGTACCTATTAATGAGAAATCAGATTTTAGAGTTAACGATCTATTTGTAGATCGAGATCAAAATCTATGGATTGGCACCAATGAAGGCATCAAAATAATTACTAGTCAGAATAAAATACTTACACTTACAAAACAAAATTCTAATACCGCGATCTCCGGTAGCGATGTTACAAGTTTTGAGGAAGATGAATTTGGTAGAATATGGGTTGGCACCTATGATGGTGGCTTAAATATTATTGAAAAATCTAAAACAAATTCTGGTGATCTGCGGTTTAAAATAGAAAAGTATCTTCCCAAAGAAGATGGAACGAGTGTTTATAATGCGACTATTTTTTCATTGAAAAAAGACCGTTCCGGCAATATGTGGCTGGGTACATATGGCGGTATCAATTATGTGAATCCCCGCGGTGAACCGGTGCAAATTATAACTAACACATTAACTGGATCTGAGCACATTACACACAATAGAATCAACACCTTGGCTGAAGATACCGATGCTAAGATCTGGTTAGGTACAGATGGTGGCGGCGTTGATCGTTATGATCCTACAACAAATACTTTTGAGTATAATGTTTTAAACGAATCTAACGGACTTAAAACAGATCACGTTTTTAGTGTTATTACAGATGATGATAAAATTTGGGTAGGCACCTACTTGGGCGGTGTAAATGTTTATAACAAAAACACTAAAAAATGGAAGTATTACCTTCAAGGAACTCAAAAAGACGGTAATGACGTACGCGTACTTTATAAAGCTAAAAATGGAGATCTATGGGCCGGTACTAATCGTGGCGGACTCTTTAAATACTCCAAATCAAAAGATCAATTTGAATACTTAGAAACTTTAAATAAAATAGATGTTCGGGCGATTGCAGAAGATGTATCCGGTAATTTATGGCTTGCTACCTACGGTGACGGCATCATAAACTATAACATACAAAATGGTAGCGTCAACAATTATCACGCGTTAAACCTAAGCGGATTAAATAGTAATGTGATCTTTAGCATTTTAGTTCTTCCCAGTGGAGAAATTCTTGCCGGCACTAAACATGGTGGACTGGTACAATTTAAACCAAATGCAACCGAAGCCATAAATCTTAAAGAACAAGATGGTCTAAGCAACAATACTATAAACAGCTTAATAGCTTATGATGCTTATACTGTGTGCTTAGGTACATTTAAAGGCATTAGTAAGTATAACCTAAAAAATAAAGAGGTTGTAGATCTGACAAACCTCAATAACATTCAAAAAAGTGAATATAATCCTGGAGCAGTATTAAAATCAAAATCGGGTCTGGTTTATTTTGGAAGCAACAAAGGCCTCAATGCATTTAATCCCAATGACCTCGTTTTACAGACTCAAGAACGTGCTATTATTCTAAAAGATCTCTTGATTTTTAATGAATCTGTCGCGATTAATCCTGAAGATAAAAACGCTGTACTTCAAAAATCGATGCTTTATGAAAAATCAATCTCTCTAGATTCAGACAAGACCGTTTTTTCAATAGATTTTACAAGCTTAAATTTTCCGTTTGCAGATAATACGACGTATTCTTACATACTTGAAGGATTTAACGAGCATTGGATAGATCTTAAAAATTCAAACCGAATTAATTTCAGCAATATTTCACCCGGCGATTATACACTTAAAATTAGAGCACAAAGTCTAATTGCATCACCACTTTATAAAGAATTGCAAATTGCCATTCTCCCACCCGTCTGGCAGACCCTACCGGCCTATCTCGTCTACCTTGGAATATTTATTATTCTCGTTATGAGTGCTTTAAAATATTATTCTGAGCGTATCTATTTAAAAAATTCACTACTCTTTGAAAAAAAGCAACGCAAGCTTGAACATGAACTTAATGAAGAACGTATACGGTTTTATACAGGCTTTTCGCACGAATTAAAAACTCCACTCACACTTATTCTCGCTCCTTTAGAAACCCTTCTTGAAGAAATTGTACACAAACAACACCGCAAAAATCTAAAATTGATCAAGCGCAATGCAGATAACCTACTTCAGTTTATAAACAAGTTGCTAGAGTTTAGAAAAAGTGAAGAAGGACTGAGCAAATTGCAAATCAACAAATACAATTTCTCTAAAAATTTAACCAACTGGCTGGCTGGTTATGAACCCCTTTTAAAGAAAAAAGAACTAGAACTGATGATCACAATGCCCCAAGCGCCGCTAAGGGTTTATTGTGATCTAGAGAAGATGCAGGTAATTGTAAATAATCTCGTATCAAATGCGATTAAATACAGTGTTAAAGGAGAAAAAATATACGTTGAACTCAGCCAGGATGAACATAACCTGATTTTTAAGGTTAGTGATTCAGGCAGCGGAATAAAAACTCAAGATCTTGATCATATATTTGAATGGTATTATCAATCTAACGCTTCCTTTAAAAAAGATGGTAGCGGTATTGGGCTTGCACTTTCTAAGCGTTTTGCCGAGTTGCATAAAGGTGTTTTAAAAGTAACGAGCCAAGTAGGTAAAGGCAGTGTATTTGAATTACAAATTCCTAAAGATGAAAGGCTGCTGGATGAATATCTTACTGATAACAATTACACTCCAAACAATAAAAGACTCATCGAGCAACAGATCAATGCAAATACCTTAACCACTGAGAAGATTGGCGTGCAGAATATTTTAGCCTCTCCAGAAAACAAACGCAAGCTTATTTTATTAATTGACGATAACCCAGATATTCTAGAATTTTTAGATAGCGCTTTAACGCAAGAATATGATCTCGTTCACGCTGAAGATGGCGAAGAAGGTATAGACAAGGCGATAAGTTATGTACCAGATTTGATCATAAGCGACATTATGATGCCTGTCAAAAACGGAATAGATCTGTGTCACTTTCTTAAAAATAAAAAAGAAACCTCTCACATTCCTATTATTTTACTGTCTGCTAAAAGTAATTTTGAAATGATTGAAACGGGCTATATGGAAGGCGCAGATGATTATATGCTTAAACCTTTTAATGTGCAGGTCCTCAAAGCACGAATTACCAATCTTATTAAAAACCGTGAAAAATTGCTCCGCCGTTTTGCTGATGCTAATCTTCTAGATACAGACAGTGAACAAAAGAAATTATTAGATATCGAAAAGGAGTTCTTGACCGAATTTCACGAGATTGTTCATCAAAATATGCAACAAGGCATTAAAACTGTTGAAGTAGTTTCAGAAAAAATTGGAATGAGCAGGTCATCTCTCTACCGAAAAATCAAGGCGGTAACCGGCCAGAATATCAATGAATACATTAGAAATATAAAAGTAGAGCAAGCAGCCTATCTCATCGAAAAAGAAAAATTCACTATATCGCAAGCGGCGTATGAAGTAGGTTTTGGGGACGCCAAATATTTCAGAAAGATATTCAAAGAAAAGTACGGTAAGCCCCCTTCTGCTTTTAAACCGGGTTAAACAAAAAAGGTTCGTTATTAAAACGAACCTTTTTTGTTTAAGGATTATACTTTTATTTTGAAAGCGTAACCGGCGCAATACCCGCTGTTGTTGGTGTAACTTCCATAATACTACCATCATCTGCAAATGTAAGTTTATCTATACACACTTCTCTGTTAAAACCTGCCGGACTTCCCATCGTGATCCCTTTTGGACGCGTAAAACGATGGTAAACAATATACCAGTCGTCAGTGCCCGGCACATTGATTACCGAATTATGCCCAGTCCCGTAAATTTCCTGTTCTTCATCTTTCATAATAACCAGATTGTCATCGGGAATATTTAAAGGTCCTAACGGACTATCGGCAGTGGCATAGCGCACACGGTAATTGGGGCTTCGGGTGTCGTCTTCAGACCACATAAAATAGTATTTTCCGTTTCTAAAGAATACTTCGGTACCCTCACGATAGGTGCCATCAGGGGTCATTTCGGTGATGGTTTCTTCCTTCATAGAACGCATATCGTCATTCAATTCGGCTCCTGCTAAGTACCCATTTCCCCAATAGAAATAGCTTTTTCCGCTTTGCGGATCATAAAAAACATCAGGATCTATAATTTGACCTCCTCCCCTTTTGATGGCTTCAGGTTTTTCGCCCACAAAAGCCTCACCCAAATCGGTGTAAGGTCCTGCTGGGTCATCACCTACAGCCAGACCTATTTGTTGTGCTGCCGAAAAATAGTAGAAATACTTGTACTTCCCGTCAATCTTTCGTTCTGCGATACAGGGCGCCCAGGCATTGCGATTAGCCCAGCTCACATCTTTAGTCAAATCGAGGATCACGCCTTCATCCCTCCAGTTTATTAAATCTGTAGATGAAAAAGTCTTGAAGTATTTACCAGACCAGCCGTCAAAACCATCGCTGGTAGGATACAGGTAAAATTTTTGGTCTTTGTTAGAATAAATGATTTCGGGATCTGCGAAGTATCCTTCCAAAACAGGGTTTCCGGCTATTTCAGCTTCCACTGCATAGGTTGTAGTAGTCCCATCCGGAAGGCTGAGCGTATAGGAAACCGGGGCGTTTTCAAAATTCTGACCGCCTTTCTGTTCTACCTGAACTCCTGGAAATGCTAATAATTTAGGATCGAAATCAGTCAGGCTTGAACCCGGATACACCGGAAGGTAAATTGTATTATGAGTTGCATCGGCTTTAACATTTTGGGTGCGAACGCTCGAATTTGCTGAGCCCACTAAAAGTGGTAAATTTTTAGATGGAAAAACTTTCAACAAACGAGTAGCTTCATCTTCTGTTATCGAAATAATCGTACCATGACGAGGGTGAAAATTCATTGAAATTTCGGCTGCGCCCAAAGCCTGAAAATTGAGCAAGTCGGTACTTTCTGCAAACTGGTACTGCTTATCGCGATACAAATCGTATAGCAGGATATAAATATCACTATCTATCATTTTAAAAACAGAAGAACCTTCAACATCCCGATCTGTTTGATCTACATATCCTTCCTGAGGTACAAAATCACCTGTCAAATTATCTGAAACCGCAACTCGTATCCCTTTTGTCACACTACCTTCAGTCTTGTAAAACATATAGAATTTTCGGTCTTTTTTGATGATATCTGCATCGATACACGACTTTTCATCCGGACTGTAAAAGAGTTGTTGTGGAGTTGATTCAAGAGCTGTAAAATCGGCGTTTGCATAGGCATAATAGATTTTATCATAACTACCCGGTTGCAGCATTGAGAAATAGATCATATACTTCCCGGCTTTTTCGTCATAAATCGTTTGCGGTGCCCAGGCGCGGGTTATGTCTGAAAATTCAGGAAAGACCTCTGCCAGATTGATTTTACTCGATTCCCAGGTAACCAAATCACTGGATTTTGCCAGAATGATTTGAGTATTGCTCCAGCCATTTTGAGTTTTAAGGTCGGTAAATACCATGTAAAACATACCATCCTCACCACGCAAAATATGTGGATCGCGCACCCCACCGGTATTGCTTATAGCATCAGTAGCGACAATAGGTTTATCATCATTAAGCGCATAATAATCGAGGCCATTGCGGCTTAATGCATAATGTACTGCTTCTTCACCTGATGCGTTTCCAGTAAAATAAACAAACAAATAAGCAGATTTAGACACCGCCCTTTTAGTTTGAGCACAAAAAATAAAGAGAACTGTACTCAGAAAACTTAATAGTACTATTGATTTAAATTTTAACATTTTAAGGATATTTAAATGAAATTAGAGCTCGAAAAAATATCTATCTGCCAGCGGATCAATAAAGAGGCAAATTGAAAAATAAATAATACAAATAAAATAAAAATAAATGTTATTCATACATTTATTAATAAGAAATTTGATTTCAGTTTTCAGAAAATGCTATTTTTTAGATCAAAACTCTATAAAATCTTAATAGTACTACATAAAATTTAGAAGATTCTAATTGGTCTAAATTCTGTTGTTGATCCATTTGAAAATTTAAAAATTATTCTCCCATTACTCTTTAAACCCCTATTACAGGCTGTTTTATATTTATTTGATTGACTAGCCCCCCTATAATTATCGATTTACCCCCTCTCTTAATTTTAAGAAATATAGAATATTGATACGTATAATAAATGTTTATTTAACAATTATAAAATGAGTTTCAATTTTCAACTAATAATTATTTTATGAGACAAAAAATTTTACGCTTAAAGTCTAATTTGATTTGCTGCTATTTGTTTGCACTTATTGCTCTTCCATTTACGGGACAGGCAGAAGAAAAAACAGGAATACAACAAACAGTTAGTGGAACGGTTACTACCTCCCAAGATAATATACCACTACCGGGAGTTACTGTAATAGAAAAAGGGACTTCTAATGGTACAACTACAGATTTTGACGGGAATTATGAACTTAGTGTTGAGTCTAACGCAATTCTTGTTTTTTCTTATGTAGGAATGAAAATGATTGAGTTACCGGTCAATGGTCAATCTACTCTTAATACAACTCTAGAAGAAGCTCTCGGAATTCTTGACGAAATCGTTGTCGTTGGGTATGGTAGTCAAAAAAGATCTGATGTAACCGGTTCTGTTTCTTCTGTACCCGAAGATCGTTTAGAAAATTTACCTGTTACAAATGTTACGCAAGCTATACAGGGTACTACCGCTGGTATTAATATCACTCAAGGCTCATCAGTTCCTGGATCTTCGGGGTCGATTCAGGTTCGTGGTGTAAATTCAATAACCGGAAGCAACAGTCCATTTATTGTTCTAGATGGTATACCATTTACCGGGACGCTCAATGATATTAACACCAGAGATGTAAAATCTATTCAGGTATTAAAAGATGCATCTGCAGTAGCTATTTACGGTACACGTGGATCAAACGGAGTAATTTTGATTCAAACAAAACGAGGTGTTGATGGTGATCCTGTTATTAATTACAGTACTTATGGCGCTATTGAGGAATTTGCTAACGTTCTAAAGCCTTTGGGCCCAGATGCCTATGTACAAAAATATGCAGATTTTTTTAGCCAAAATAACCCCAATGCTACTCAGGATCGCATATTAGAAAATCAAAGTGAAATTGATAACTTCAATGCGGGCATAACTACAGATTGGTTTGATGTGGCTACACGATCTGGTCTTCTTCAGGAACATAACCTAAGTATCAGAGGAGGTAATGATAAAGCTAGATATTTTATCTCTGGAGGTTATCTCGATCAAAAAGGGGTAATTGAAGGATATGATTATCAAAAACTTACATTACGTTCTAATCTTGATGTTGATCTAACAGATTATTTAAAAGTGGGATTAACCGCTTTTTTCGCAAATAACAATTTTGATGGAGGTCGTGCAAATTTGCTATTGGCGACAGCGATGAGTCCTTACTCCGTACCCTATGATGATAATGGAGAACTAATTATTAACCCTATGCTCCCAGAATTGCTTTATGCAAATCCATTGCTAGGATTGACTACAGATCGCGTGGAGCGTGAGCGCACGCTTTCTGGAAATGTTTTTGCCGAATTAACACCAAAGTTTTTAGAAGGTCTATCTTATAGAATTAATGCTTCCTATACCTTCAATCCTTATCTCTATCGCAACTACACCGGCCGTGCAGCTAATGATAATAGAGGTACAGCCAATGTAGGAGGTGATGAAGAAAAGGTTTGGATTATTGAAAATATTTTAAAATATGCAAAAGCATTTGGTAAACATAATTTTGATCTTACCGCACTTTATAGTGGGCAAGCAAACGAGTTTTTCAGACAAAACCTAACCGGGGTAGGTTTTGTAAATGATAAATTATCTTATAACAACATTTCTGCTGCAGAAAATATTACAGGAGACACGTATAGCAATCGTTCTACCTTAATTTCTCAAATGGGAAGGTTAAATTATAATTACGACAGTAAATATTTATTCACCGCTACAGTTCGCCGAGACGGATATTCTGCATTTGGAGGAAATACAAATAAATATGGCGTGTTCCCTTCTTTTGCCTTGGGCTGGAATATCCATAAAGAAACATTTATGGAAAATGTTGATGCGATTGATAACCTCAAACTACGCTTTTCCTACGGTAAAACTGGAAATCGAGGAGTAAACATCAACCAAACACAAACACGAAACGGCACCTTACTGTACCCCTTTGGCGGCCAACCTTATACAGGTACTTTTATTGCAGGTTTAGGAAATCCTAACCTGAAATGGGAAACTACAACCTCAGGAAACCTTGGTGTAGACTTTGGGTTTTTGAACAACAGAATTAATGGGTCTGTTGAGGTCTATAAATCAAAAACGGAAGATTTACTTCTTAACCGAAGTATTCCTGCATTAACTGGAACAAACAGTATAATAGAGAATATTGGTGCTGTTGAAAACAGAGGTTTTGAGTTTAGTGTAAATTCTGTAAATATTGATACCGGTGATTTCAGATGGGAGTCAAATGTTAATTTTTCGACTTACAAAAATGAGATCCTAGATCTTTACGGTGACGGAAAAGATGACATACCAAACCGCTGGTTTATAGGAAAATCATTAGGTGCCATATACGATTACAAAATGATAGGTGTTTGGCAGGAAGGTGAAGATACCGGCACTTTTAATGCAAACCCGGGTGACTTAAAATTTGCAGATATTAATGAAGATGGTGTCATAGATCCTGAGAATGATCGTGTTTACTTGGGAACTTCATTACCAAAATGGACCGGTGGTCTTACCAACACTTTTTCCTATAAGAATTTTGACTTATCTATTTTCCTTCAAACCGTTCAAGGTGTTCTAAAAGGAAATCCTGACATAAACTATGGAGATGAGTTAGCTCGAAGAAATACTCCTGCCGAGGTAGGATATTGGACAGCAGAAAATCAAAGCAATGAATTTCCTTCCCTAATTTATAGAAACACCTTAGGGTATGGCTACCCAAGAGATGCGAGCTATATAAGACTTAAAGACGTAAGGTTAAGTTATAGATTTGAATCAGACAAAATTGAAAAATTTGGCTTATCTGACCTTATGCTCTATGTGACAGGAAGAAATCTATATACTTGGACTGATTGGATTGGTTGGGATCCTGAAAGTAATCAGTCCTACAGAGGTTCTGGTAACTGGACCAACAATTATCCGGTTGTGAGAACATTTTCATTAGGATTAAATGTATCCTTATAAAAACAGTCACCTAAAAGATAAACTTTATGAAAAATATATCTAAACTAATAATTATCATGCTGATTATCAACGTATTTATGTTGAGCTCATGTGGCAACGATTTTCTTGAAGAAGAAATAAGATCTGACTATACTCCAGAAACGCTTAATGATGAATTAGGTTATCAAGCTCAATTAGTCGGTTTATATCAAATGCTCAGTACTTTTTATACACGCAGTGGTCAGCAGGGTTGGTTATCCGTTTGGCAGGCTGGAACAGATATTGTCTGGCCAACTGCTCCTCAGGGTGTTGAGGTACCATACTACAAATACAATCAACTCACAACAGATGATAGTGCTGCTTTCCAAAGTTGGGAGTTGTGGTATAACATGGTTGAAAATACAAACAGTATCATAGCAAGTATCGAAGCCAACACATCTGAAGAGCTTTCGCAGGAACAAAAGAATGCTATTAATGCCGAAGCCCGTTTCTTCCGGGCTTATGCCTATAATAATCTGGCTACTCTTTTTGGTGGAGTTCCGCTTATTGTAGAACCTATTACTGAAGCTCGTTTCGATTATACCAGAAATACTTTGGATGAAATTAATACACAAATTGAGATAGACTTAAAATACGCAACTGAAAATCTTGTTGAGCCTACATCAGCACCTCAATTTGAGTCTCGCGTAAATAAATACGTTGCAAATCAATTATTCGCAGAGTTCTATTTAAGAACAGGAGAACCTGATCTTGCAGAGGATCAGGCTGACATTATTATTAACAGTCAGGCATTTCAATTGGTTACTCAGCGTTATGGAGTTAAGGCAAATGAAGAAGGTGATCCTTTTTCTGATATGTTTTTTAAAGGAAATCAACGTCGCTCTCAGGGCAACACAGAGGCTCTTTGGGTATTGGAAAACGAAAACCCAGCAGATGTGCGTGGCGGTTCTAGCGGAGCACCACAACAACGACGGGTCTGGGGAGCAGGTTATCACAATGTGAATGGGATGATCCCAGCAGATTCTCTAGGAGGTAGGGGTTTAAGTCGCATTCGGCTAAACAACTGGGTTGTCTATGACCTTTATGATGATAACGATATGCGTAATTCTAAACACAACATCCACAGACGTTTTAGATATAATAATCCTGATCCAAGATTTTCAGACATCTACGGAGAGCTTGTACCCTATCAGGGGATAGATACTTTAGCCCGCATAAATCCTTATAGTTTAAAATGGGGACATTTTGATCCTGCAGATGTATTTGGATTTGGTATGTGGAAGGATTTTATACTTATGCGCTTAGGAGAAACCTACTTATTAAAAGCAGAGGCGCAGGTAGCCCAAAACAATCCCAGTGGTGCTGCCACTACTATCAATATCTTGAGAGACAGGGCTAATGCCCCTCTAGTTACTTCGGCAGAAATGGATTTAGATTTTATTCTTGACGAAAGAGTAAGAGAGCTACTTGCAGAAGAAAACCGAAGAATGACTCTTATGAGAACGCACCAACTGGTTGAAAGGGCTACGCGCCTAAATGTTCAGAATCCAAGTATTCCATTACCACAAACTATGAGAATTGAAGGATTGCAGGAGTTTCACGAACTCTTTCCTATTCCACTTAGAGAAATACAGCTTAACAAAGACGCTGTTCTGGAGCAGAATCCCGGTTATACAAACGCCAATTAATTAGTTCTTAATTCTCACATTTCAAAGCGCTGTTTAATTACAGCGCTTTTTTTTATTTCACTAATCTATCTTCTCTCAAATTTACCAACGTTGTAGTTCGCTCATTTTAAAAGTTTTAAGTTTTATTAACGAATACTCAGGTTTCTTCCTGTAGCTTTATTGAAAGTGGACTAATTATGTTTGAAAGTTTAGATTCAAAAACATCGATATTTTTACTCATTACACTTGCTGCAGGACTCTTAGGATTTACAGTTCTATTTTTTGTGCTGCGCAAGTTGGGCAAAAGTCCCAAGACGATGTTACCCTTAAATTTTGCAGGTAAAATACGCTTACCACTTGCTTTATTTATGCTGGCTCTTATACTGCGTATCTTAAAAACAAATGATCAGTTATTGAGCATTATCGATGAAGAACTCCTCTCCCATTCAAGTACACTCCTTTTCATATTGAGTATCACCTGGGGAATAATTGTCCTGATAAAAGCATTTAAGCGACATATTCTAAACAAATACGATATGAGTGTGTCAGATAATATCCACGCTCGTAAAGTCTATACGCAATTCAATGTACTGGAGCGAGTGCTCATTTTTCTTATAGTGCTTTTTGCAGTGAGTATCGCCTTAATGAGTTTTGATAGTATACGCTCAATTGGAGTAAGTATGTTAACCTCTGCCGGTATTGCAGGGATTATTATTGGTTTTGCAGCTCAGAAAGCATTAGGAACGCTTATGGCTGGGATACAAATTGCTTTTACACAACCTATACGCATTGATGATGTGGTCGTGGTTGAAGGTGAATGGGGACGTATAGAAGAGATTTACCTGACGTATGTTGTTGTTAAAATTTGGGATAAGCGCCGACTGGTTTTACCTACTACTTATTTTATTGAAAAGCCATTCCAGAACTGGACCCGCAACTCATCAGACATTTTGGGAACTGTTTTTATTTACACCGATTATAAAGTGCCTTTTGATGCATTGCGAGACGAACTTACCCGCATTCTACAAAATACCGATCTCTGGGACGGAGAAGTTAATGTCTTACAAGTAACCGATGTCACTGCAGAAACTATTGAATCCCGTGCGCTTATGAGTGCTAAAGACTCTCCGACTGCCTGGGATCTACGCGTATTGGTACGTGAGAAACTGGTCGTTTTTATTCAGGAGAATTATCCTCAAAGTTTACCACGTACCCGTATTGAAATGCAAGCAGATACACTCGCCGAAAATCCTCAACAACAAGACAACGACCCCGGCAGATCTGATTTACTTAAGAAGGAATAACAATAGACTAAGTTGTAACCTTTTTGCTTTAATTCATACTTATAAGCTTATGATTAAAGACTTTACAACTTCCGTTAAATATACTTTAGGACAGGTTAAGTTTCTGTCAAAACGGGATACCGAAGGCAGATTAACAGCATCTTTTGGAGAGTTGAAAGAGGAGTCTTTTGACTTTGAATGCATAGAAAGCTATTTTAGATCTAAAGACAATTCAAAAGCGTTTCAGGTACTTTCTGATAAGACGTGTAATGATCTGGATTTTCAAGATTTCTTTAAGTTTATTGACCGCACCCATTCTAAAGTGGGGCAGCAGTATTTATACAATCGTCTGCGCGCTTTTAATCCTGATTCTGCTCAAACTCATTTAAATGAACAACTCATAACACAGTTGACAGAAAATCAGGAGCTTCGAATTTCAACTCAAAAGAAACTTGAGAAACTTAAACATAAAGATGCTTACAACATCAGCAGTTTATTTCAAGAGGAACATATTAAACCTCCCAGCTGGTTTTGGGCTATCAAACTGTTGTCATTTGCCGCTTTGGCTTCCCTAATTTTAAGCTTTTTTAGTGCCCCATTTTTTATTCTGCTATTGGGTGTTTTCTGTGCTAATTTTATAATTCATTATTGGAACAAACGCAATCTGGTTAAATATGTTAGTTCAATACCTCAACTCTTTAGACTCAATGGTGTAGCCGCTCACTTATTCAATCAGAACTTATTCAAAAATCTTAATCCCAACCTTCATCAGTCAATAACACTTCTAAACGGAATTAAAAGCAGGATGTCTTTTTTTCAGCTTGAAGCACGACTTCAAGGAGAATTTGAGATTGTATTTTGGTTCATTTTTGAAATTTTGAAGACCCTGTTTTTACTGGAACCTTTATTATTATTTGGAGTTTTAAAACGTTTGGATACCAAAAGAAACGAAATTGAAACCCTTTTTCAGTTTGTGGGTCATATAGATATGCTTATCTCAATTGCCGCTTTAAGAAGCTCTCTAAAAACTTTTTGTCTGCCAAAAATAACTGATGAAGACAGTATAAAACTTAAAGCAATTTACCATCCGCTTATTTACAACTGTACGACAAACGACATTTGTATTATAAACAAATCAATTCTCCTAACAGGCTCGAACATGTCTGGTAAAACTTCCTTTATTCGGGCAATTGGTCTCAATATCATATCTGGACTCAGCATCAATACTTGCTTTGCAAAATCTATGAGTTTTCCCCTGACTAGGGTACATTCCGCAATTAGGATCAGTGACGACCTGATGAATGACAAAAGTTATTATTTCGAAGAAGTACTTACTATCAAAGAAATTCTTCAAGAAAGTCAAAAGCCTCCTAAAAATCTGTTTCTTTTAGATGAACTCTTTAAAGGTACGAACACCGTAGAACGCATCGCGGCCGGAAAGGCTATATTATCTGCCTTATCAAAAAACAATAAAGTCCTGGTTTCTACCCACGACATCGAGTTAACAGATATGCTGGGTGACAGCTATGATTTGTACCATTTTAGTGAGACTGTAAACGGTAAAAATGTAGGTTTTGATTATAAACTCAAAGAAGGAAAACTGAAAAACCGGAATGCGATCAAAATTCTTGAGATTAATGACTATCCCAAAGAAATTATTCAGGAAGCCTTTGCGACTGCTAAAGAGCTTGATAAAACTTACCTAACAACGAATACCGGCATGTAATTTCAAATGAAAAACATATTGAAACGAAATCAAGAGCATTTAAAAAGTTTCCCTTCAATACTACACTGACATCCAATCAGAAATCTCATTTTTACAGATAGTCAAAGTCCTTTTCAATCTTAAAACCAGATTTAAATGAAAGCAAGTCTGTTTATCGTATTAATTTCTTGCATCAGCCTTCAAAATTTTTCTGCACAGGAAAACCGGGATTTGTACTTAGGCACCTCTTATACCTTACATTCCGAAATCTTAAACGAAGACCGCATCTATTCAGTAAGCCTGCCGGAATCGTATAATGAAGACAATGCTGCAAACAAAACCTACTCGCTGCTTATTGTACTGGACGGAAATACGCATTTTAGACCCTTGTCTGGGATGGTACGGTATCTGAGTTCGCCTTCTACCCGCAATCTTCGCATCCCTGAACTGATTGTGGTAGGTATTGAAAATGTAAACCGACGCAGAGACTTTACGCCCGATAAAGTCATCACCACAAGACCTAACGATTCCGGTGGTGGAGCAGCATTTTTAAGCTTTCTGGAAAACGAACTCATTCCAGAATTGGATCAAAAATTCAGAACCAATAAAAATCGAATTCTCTTTGGTCACTCGCTAGGTGGTTTAATTACAGCTCACGCATATATGCAGGAAGAAATTGCCTTTAATGGATTTCTGGCAATTGATCCAAGTTTTGGCACCTGGGATGCCGAGACAATGGATGCTAAAATTAAAAAAGTAACTCCCAATTCTTTCGATCGATTTATTTACATAGCAACAGCCAATTGGGGAAAGCGGAATCTTAAGAATCGAGATCGTCACATACGTTGGTTTGAATCTTTAAACCAAAAATGCGAAGGAACTCTTCCTGGAAAAATTGAATATTTTGAAAAGGAAACACACAGCTCAGTTTCTGTGATTGCTTTTTATAATGGGATTACCACGCTTTTTGAAGAAGATGGTTTGTATCGAAAAAACATCTTTTTGAACCCGGAGAACCAATCCCCGGAGCAACAAAATTAGTTTAGGAGCACTTAAACCTGACCACAAAGAAAGACACAGAAAAACGAGTATGAAGAACAAAAATCTAAGCGGGTATGATGAACTTTTTCGACAACTTGAAGAAAAAACAGCACTGACTGAAGATGAAAAGGCCCGTATTCCACAATTCTTTGAAAGCAAAAACCTCGAAAAAAAGCAGTATTTATTACGACAGGGTGACTATTGTAAAAATCTGGCATTTGTAGCAAAAGGTGCTTTAAGGTCGTATACTCTAGATGATAAAGGACAGGAACACATTAGTTTACTGGCCTGGGAAGGATGGTGGGTTTCTGACTTTAAAAGTTTTATCGCTGAAGAAAAAGCTATTTTAGCTATTGATGCCATTGAGGATAGTGAAGTGCTTCTGATATCACGTTCCAACTACGAAGCGCTTTTAGAGGAAATTCCTTCTATGGAGCGTTACTTTAGAATTTTATATCAAAACAGTCTGGTTACAAAAGACCGAAGATTGATAAGTTCGAACACCTATACCGCCGAAGAGAAATACCTGCACTTGTTGAAAATGTACCCTTTTATATCCCAGCGCATTCCTCAAAATCTAATTGCCTCATATCTGGGTCTTACCCCCGAAACCATTAGCCGAATAAAGAAAAACCTGGTAGAATAACACCGGTTTACAGTGCGGCTTTTTTCTTGATTCAGATCAATGCACAGCTGGTAAGCTCCCTGTAATTTTGTTTTATAGTTAAAAACAAATACAGATTATTATGGATAACATAGCATTGATAGTTGGCGCAAGTGGTATTTCAGGTAACAACCTGGCCCAGGAATTACTTAAAAATGGCTGGACAACCTATGGCATTACCCGAAATTCTGAAGTCAAACTCGACGGACTCAAAAATATTAAAGCAGATTTACTGGATCTAGAATCCTTAGAAAAAGCGCTGGTTGACCTAAAACCTACCCATGTGTTTTTTACTGCCTGGATGCGTAAAGCTACAGAAGCCGAAAATATTGAAGTGAACAGTAAAATGGTGAGCAATTTGCTGGACGTTCTAGCCCCCAAAAAATCAGTTAAGCATGTTGCTCTGGTAACCGGATTAAAACACTATTTAGGCCCTTTTGAAAAATATGCCAGTGAGGGTTTTACACCCGAAACACCAGTAAGAACAGAGCATCCAAGACTCGAATTGAACAATTTTTATTACGCTCAGGAAGATGAGATTTTTGAAGCAGCAAAACGGGATGGCTTTACCTGGAGCATTCACCGGGCTCATACTATGATTGGGCAGGCCGTGGGTAACCTTATGAATATGGGAACAACCTTAGCTGTTTACGCCAGTATTTGTAAAGAAAAAGGCACGCCTTTTATTTGGCCCGGATCAGAAGCTCAATGGAACGGAATATCAGACGTAACAGATGCTAAAATTTTAGCCAAACAATTCGTTTGGGCAGCTACTACTCCCGAAGCCGGAAACGAAGCTTTCAACATTGTAAATGGAGACGTATTTCGCTGGAGTTGGTTATGGCAACAAATTGCGGAATACTTTGGTATAAACTATCAGGGCTACGTTAAAAATAACAGGAGTTTAGAAGAGCTTATGAGCGATGATGAGGCTATTTGGCAACAAATTGCAGATAAACATCGATTGGCTGAAACCCAATTAGACCGGTTGGCTTCACCTTGGCATACAGACCTCGATCTAAGGAGGCCTATTGAAGTTATGACAAATATGGCGAAAAGCCGTAAGCTGGGATTTAAAGAATATCAGGATACCAGAGAATCATTTTTCGATTTATTTGACAAATTAAAGGAGCAAAAAATCATTCCGGCTTAATGGGAGGTATAAAAGCATATTAATTTAGTAAACACTAAAGAAATGTATAAAAAAAGGATGTCAGCTTATAAAGCCAACATCCTTTTTCGTTTTATAATACAATATCTGCTTACTCTAATCCCGAAGCAGCGTCTTGATCTAAAAACCAGATCAATTCGTCACTTTTAGGAGCAACCAGGCTTGCAGGAAATTCTTTAGATCCTTCTTCCTGATTTACAATAGCAGTTACTTTTTCAGCTTTGCTGGCACCTGTTACTAGAAATGCTACCGTTTTGGCGTTATTAACCACTTTCCCTGTAATCGTCACACGTTTTTGACCACTGTCTGGGTGTGTGGCAACACGACAATTTTCAGGCATATCCCACAATGCTATCTGATGTGGAAAAATAGACACCGTGTGCCCATCGTCACCCATACCCAGCATTACCAGATCAAAACAAGGAATTCCATTTGCAGATGGAACTGTTTCCTGCAATAGTTCGCCATAACGTTTTGCCTCTTCTTCAGGATCATCTTCTCCCTTAACGCGGTAAATATTTGACTCGGGAATATCAATTTTAGAAATCAGGTGTTCTACCGTCATTTTATAATTGCTCTCAGCATCAGTGGGTGCCACACAACGCTCGTCACCCCAATATAGATTAACTTTTGACCAGTTTATATCGTCACCAAATTCTGAAGCTAAAAAGTCAAAAACAATTTTAGGAGTACTACCTCCTGAAAGTGCAATATGAACAGCTTCATCTCCTGAACATAAGTTTTTAAAAAATGCTGAAAAGTCTTCAGCTACTTCCTGTTTAGTATCTTTTATGCGTAATTCCATTTTTTCTTTTTTGGATTCAAAGTTCAGGATTCAACATTCAAAATTGATTTTGAACTTTAAATTTTGAATTTATATAATGCAATATCCCGTCTCATCGGTTAGCAACTCACCTGGATTGCGCCAGCCGTTTGCATCTTCGATAAGATCATCCGAATTTTTTGGACCCCAGGTTCCGGCAGGATAACCATAAGTATTCACATTAACATCTTTTGCCCAGTATTCAAGAATAGGATCTACAAATGCCCAGGCTGCTTCAACCTCATCTGCTCGTGCATAAAGTGTGGTATCGCCCTGCATCGCATCGAGTAATAAACGCTCGTAGGCATCCATAATATTTTTATCGGCAAGGCTGCTGTAATAGAAATCCATATTAGCACGCTCTACTTTAAAGCCCTGACCCGGTACTTTTACACCAAACTTGATTAAAATACCTTCATCTGGCTGAATACGAATGATCAACTTATTATCCTTATTATTGATGTCCTGATTTTTAAAAACCTGGTGATGCGGAGTCTTAAAGTGTATTACCACTTCAGTAACTTTAGTGGGCATTCTCTTGGCAGTACGCACGTAAAATGGAACATCTTTCCAACGCCAGTTATCTACAAAGAACTTCACCGCTGCATAGGTTTCAGTTTTAGATTCAGGGTCTACGCCTTCTTCTTCACGATATCCTTTCACACGTTTCCCATTAATGCTTGAGGCAATGTATTGCCCTTTCATCGTATGATCAAATAGCTCCTGTTCATTACGCATAATTCGAAGAGACTTCAACGCTTTTACTTTCTCATTGTGAATTTCTTCAGCAGTGGCATTAATTGGAGGCTCCATCACGATTAATGAAACAATCTGTAGTAAGTGACTTTGAAACATATCCCGTAATGCTCCTGATTTATCATAATAGCCACCGCGTTTTTCTACCCCTACTGTTTCGGCATTGGTAATTTCTACGTGGTGAATATAATTCCGGTTCCAGAGCGGCTCAAAAATAGAGTTTGAAAAACGGGTAACCATCAGGTTTTGTACGGTTTCTTTACCCAGATAATGATCAATTCGGTAGATCTGACGTTCTTTAAAATACTTCTGTAAACCTATATTGAGTTCTTTTGCAGTATCTAAACTGTAACCAAAAGGCTTTTCAACCACAATACGTCTAAAACCTTTTGCACCACCACTACCCTTTGTTAGTCCCTGATCGTGTAGATTTTTTGCAATAGGCTCATAAAGACTAGGTGGTGTAGACAGATAAAAAGTAAAATTATCGTCTGTCTTATATTCTTTGTTTAATTCTTTAATGCGCTTGGCAAGACCGGTGTACTCCGAATCGTAATCGTCACCCAGATCTGTATAGAACATCATATCTGCAAATTTCTTGATGAAGTCTTTGTCTTTAGACTTTACTTCCTCTTTTAAAAATTTACTTTCATAAACCACGCGCTTTCTAAAATCTTCATCGCTCAGGTTGCTACGGCTGGCTCCTAAAACCACAAAATGTTCAGGGAAATGCCCGCCGGCATACAAATTATAAAGCGCAGGTATCAATTTACGCGCAGTAAGATCTCCAGAAGCTCCAAAGATTACCAGAAGCTGATTTGATGTAGAATTCATAAAATAATTTTGGTTTATTAGTTTTCGCGTGGCGGCCGGCTATCAAAATAACATGAGTTTATAATTATTAGCTGTCCCATGTCACTATTATCGTTTAATTTTGGCTCACGCGCGTACAAAAATAAGGCATCTTGCCCGCACTGCAGAGCCTTTATTAAAACATTAGCGTGTAAATTTAAAAGAACAATAACAAATTATTATGGAGCATAAAAATTATGATTTTGGCCTGGTTGGTCTTGGAGTAATGGGACGCAATTTTATACTTAACGTCGCAGACAACAATTTTAAAGCCTTTGGCTACGACCTCGATTCAGAAAAAGTAGATGCACTTAAGGCAGAAGGCGGTGATCTGAATAAAGTAGATGCTTCTACAGATATCAAAACATTCACCGAGGCTTTGGCCGCTCCACGTAAAATTATGCTTTTGGTACCTGCAGGTAAAATTGTAGACCAGGTTATAGAAAGTCTTCTTCCGCATCTGGATAAAGGAGATATTATTATAGATGGTGGAAACTCATTTTTTACCGATACCGATCGTCGTGAGGCGTTTTTAAAAGAAAAAGGCATCAATTTCTTTGGCGCTGGTGTTAGCGGAGGAGCCGAAGGCGCTCGTAAAGGTCCTAGTATTATGCCCGGAGGAGATGCTGAAGCCTATGAGCATATCAAACCTATTTTTGAAGCTGTAGCTGCCGATTATAAAGGAGAACCTTGTGTTGCTCATTTAGGTCCAAAATCTGCCGGTAACTATGTAAAAATGGTGCAC
>CAXPQP010000065.1:0-39417 GCA_964219495.1 Leeuwenhoekiella sp.
CAGCAACGTTTCCGTTATCTGCAAATAGACTACCAGAAACAGCAGTATCTTCATTTGTGGTAAACGCATCATCGAATGCATCAGGAGTAGAGATTACTGTAATAGTTGCAGTAGCCGTGCTTGTTGCCCCGTTAGCATCTGTGATGGTGTAAGTGAAGCTGTCTGTACCATTAAAGTTAGCATTAGGCGTATAGGTAAATGTTCCATCCGGATTAACTGAAGCAGTTCCGTTTGTGCCATTTGTAGTTAAAGCAGCAGAAGTAGGTTCATTACCCAAATCATCGGCTCCGCTTCCATTATCTGCAAACAGGTTTCCAGAAACTGCGGTGTCTTCATTTGTTGTAAACGCATCAGCAAAGGCATCCGGAGTAGAAACTACTGTAATGTTTACCGTAGCTGTACTGGTTTCACCGTTCGCATCAGTGATGGTATAAGTAAAACTATCAGTACCGTTGAAGTCAGCATTTGGAGTATAGGTAAATGTACCATCCGTATTTACTGTAGCAATTCCGTTAACAGGATCTGTGGTTTTAGCAGCTGTAGTAGGCTGTACTTCCAGATCATCAGCTCCGTTTCCATTATCATCAAATAGGTTATCTGAAACAGCGGTATCCTCATTGGTTGTAAACGCATCATTAAATGCATCTGGAGTAGGAACTACAGTAATGGTTTCAGTAGCTGTTGCTGTTCCACCCTGACCGTCAGAAATAGTATAGGTAAAAGCAACAGAACCGTTGTAATCACTTTCAGGAATGAATGTGATGGTCCCATCAGTTGCAATACTTACAATTCCATTAGTTACTGCAATATTTTGTGCAACTCCAGGAGTTAAAGCAGTTCCATTAATACTTAGAATTGAAAGTGAATCGCCGTCAACATCAGAATCACCCGTTAGTGGAGTAAGAATTACAGACTCATCTTCATTTACGGTATAGGCGTCATCTACAGCAACCGGATCATCGTTAACCGAATTAACCGTGATCAACTCATTTGCAGTTGCGGTTTCTCCATTTCCGTCGTTAATTACATATGGGAAACTAACCGAACCGTTGAAGTTGGCATCGGGAGTAAACGTAATTATTCCACCTGCATCGATCGTTACGGTACCATTAGTTACTGCAATATTTTGTGCAACTCCAGGAGTAAGTGTTGTTCCATTGATGCTTTCGATATAGATAGAATCTCCGTCAATATCAGAATCTCCGGTAAGTGGAGTAAGAATTACTGAATCATCTTCATCTACCGTATAAGAATCATCAACTGCAACCGGAGTATCGTTTACTGCATTTACCGTGATGATCTCATTGGCAGTAGCAGTACCGCCATTTCCGTCACTTATGGTATAAGGGAAAGTAACCACACCATTAAAGTTCGCATCTGGAGTGAATGTAATTATCCCACCTGCATCAACACTCACCACACCATTGGTTACTGCGATAGTTTGAGTAGTTCCAGTAAAAGTTGTTCCGTTTATGCTTTGTATCGAAAGCGTATTGCCATCAACATCGGTATCGTTAGCTAATGGAGTAAGTGTTACCGAATTATCTTCGTCAACTGAATATGGATCGTCAACTGCAACCGGATTATCATTCACCGGATTAACAGTGATCACGAGTTCGCCAATATCTGTAGCGCTTCCGTCACTTACAGTATAAGTTATTGTCGGAACCGTTCCATTGTAGTCAGGTGCCGGACTGAAGGTATAACTTCCATCTGAATTGATTTGAAGATCTCCTATAGTTGGGATTGAAGCTAATTGTCCCGCGGTGTATGGAGTACCATCAAATGTAAATGCAGTGATGAATAACACATCGCCATCTGCATCGGTATCATTCAATAATAAATCTCCAGCCAGATCATTTCCTACTGTTAAATCTACATCCTCATCGGTTGAATTAGCATCACCTACAGCTACCGGAATTCCATTTACATTAAGAATAGCAGGAGTAGAGGTAGTTGTATCACAAACGTAAGTTGCATCAGAAACCACTACAGCATATCTATAACCGTCATAAGCATAGGTAACTGAAGTTAAACTAAGTGTCGCAGTAGTTGCACCAGAGTAAACACCACCATTGGTGATATTCGTATAAGTGCTTCCGCCGTCTGTACTTACTTGCCATTGGTAGCTTAAGGTTGTACCGGTAGCACTAACTGAGAACGAAGTATTTTGACCTTCATTGATCGAGCTATCAACAGGCTGTGTAGAAATACTAGGAGCCGTACCCGGAGTGGTAACATTTGCATTTGTACCTGGGTAGCTTGCACCGGTTACAGTACCATCTGTTTCAACAGCTGGAGGATTGCCCGTGCCGTAGTAACCATTACCATCAGCATCTGCATTAGGATCATTATAAGCTTCATTGGCATCACTACAACCATCACCGTCAGAATCGGTGTCGAACTGATCTATGATTCCGTCAAGATCAGTATCAAAACGATCGTCAACACCATCGATATTTGCATCAACAAAACCGGCAGTGTCGCTATCTCTGTAATCTGGGATACCGTCATTGTCTGAATCTACTGTTGGATCTGTTCCTCCATTTTCAACACTGTCAAGAATACCATCATTATCATCATCTAGATCATCAACATCAGCAATGCCGTCATTGTCATTGTCAAGTTTATCGCGATAGTCAACATCACCACCTGTGGTTACATCACCGTCAGTATCTGGTAAGTCGGTTTGTGGGTTGTTGTAAATTCCGTTTACGTCTGCAAAAGTATCGCCGTTGTCGTAGGTGTTGTCAAAACCATTAGTGCCCACGGCATTGTCGGTTCTTCCGTCAAAGTCGGTGTCGGCAGTTGAGTTACCGGCTTCAACTATATCGAATAAACCGTCTTCATCAGAATCCAGATCTAAATAGTCTGGTGTTCCATCCCCATCGGTATCGATAGGATTTATCGCCGTACCTACATTGTCTGAAATATCATAGCTATCATCAAGACCATCCTGATCTGCATCACTATCAATTGGAGCCGTATAACCCAAAGTCGATTGACCTTCCACATTATCTGGAATGGTATCATCATCAGAATCCAGATCAAGATAATCTGGGAAACCATCACCATCACTATCTGGTACAGGTAATTTAGCTCCCGGATTTAATGGATTGCCGGTACGGTCATCATAGGGGTCTATGATATCTGCAAGGCCATCTGCATCTACATCATTTAAGATTCCAGAGCCGTATTTACCATCTCCTTCAAAGTCAGTACCACCTGCTTCAATAGAGTCTGCAATACCATCATTATCTGAGTCTAGATCTATGAAGTCTGGGTACGTTTTACCATCTGTGTTTGGAATAGCAAGATTAGAAGTTGCACTTATTCCGCTAGGATCTGTATCTGGAGATACCGCAAGAGGAATACCTCTGGAGTTTACATCTTCGGAAGTTAAAATTCCTGTTCCCGGCTGGCCATTGCCATCAGGATCATCTGTACCACCTGCTTCAACATAATCTGTAATACCATCATTGTCTGAATCTAAATCAAAGTAGTTAGGGATACCATCACCATCTGAATCTGAAGGGTTGGTTCTAGGATCTCCATCACCATCTAAATTCAGATCTTCATCAGTATCTAAAATACCATCATTATCATCATCAAGATCATCGGTATCTGCAATACCGTCCTTATCCTTATCCTGTAAATTTTCTTCTCTCCAGTCTCTATCACCACCTACGTCGTCAACGTCTGGCATATCGGTAGGAAGCTGTCCGTTGTTAGTAGCATTTAATGGTTTTGTGGTATCAAATATTCCATTTTCAAAATCATCGTGAAGACCATCACCATCAATATCTACAAATTTGTCTGGATCTACGATACCATTATTATCTGCATCTAGAGGTAAATCAATACTATCGTCAGTAGCGTTTTCAGAAATATCAAATGGATCTAAACCACCGTTAACTTGATCTGAGTTTGTATCTGCATAATCTGGAGCAGAACCACCATCGGTATTGGTATAGCCAATTCCTACACCTCCATTATTTACATCATAGGCATTGTCGATACCATCTCCATCAGTATCAAGACCTGTTGGGGCTCTGTAACCTACAGTTGGCTGACCTTCGATATTGTCAATGATACCATCGTTGTCAATATCAATATCCAATACGTTTTTAACACCGTCTCCATCACGATCCTGATTGAATCCAAATCCTGAATTTACATTACCCGGATTAGAACCGTCGTTAGTATCTGCTAAACCATCCTGATCTGAGTCTGCCGGAGTGCCTGTGCCTACAATACCATCATTATCACCATCAACAACCTGGAAGTTTCCTTCAAAAGTATCTGGTAAACCATCACCATCAGAATCCAGATCACGGTAGTTAGGTAAGCTATCGGCATCAGAATTTCTAAAGGTTGGGAAGGTAGCTTCAGCATCAATTGGATCGTGCCATCCGTTACCATCAGCATCTACAAAACCATCAACCACACCATCATTGTTGGTGTCATTATAAGACGGATTATTTGAGAAGGCTTCTTCGGTATCTGAAAGACCATCATTGTCTGAATCTCTATCTAAGAAGTCGTAAATATTCGGTACAATGTCTGAACCTGCATCGGTATTGCGAGGCGTATAATTAGCAACACCACTATCTGCTGAAGTTTCAAGTTCGTTCGCAAAACCATTGGTTCCATAACCTGCGGTGTCAACTAATCCATCATTATCAGCATCGGTAAGACCAGCTTCTAAAACATCTGGAATAGCGTCATTATCAGCATCAAGATCTAAATGGTTTGCAATACCGTCACCATCCAGGTCAAATGCAGGAGCAGGTAAGCCGTCTGCATCTCCGATAGTAGGATCGGTAGAATCATCATCCAGATAGTTTTCAACACCATCGCCATCTGCATCCGCATTAGGATCAAGTCCGGCTAAATTTTCAGCGGTATCCAAAATACCGTCATTATCATCATCCAGGTCAATGCTATCTGCAATACCATCACCGTCTGAATCATTATCAATAAAACAGTGGGTTAGATCAAAGATTGAAAAACCAGTTGTGGTACCTGCATCATATGTACCTCCTGAAGCTATTCCGTAGCTAACAACGATACGATCTACCGGTGTGCTGAAACTTGCATAAACTACTCCAAAAGCTGCATCTGCTCCCGTTTGTGGCGCATCAAAAGCATCACTAGTCACCGTGTTGCCTGAAATGTTATGAATAGGCGTACCCTGTAGAATAGGATTTACAGTAGTACCTCCCAGATAACCGGTAATGGTAACCGTTTCCTGATAGGTTACTGAACCGCTAGAGCCATCAATGTCAAAGAGTTTGAATTGAACACCGTTAAGTCCGGTTCCGCTTTGACCTAAAAGAATTTCTGTTGAAATAACATCTCCGTCAACATTAGAAGCTAAAGCTGAGAATACCAACTGATCTGCGTTCGACGGGCTGCTACCTAAATCTCCTTCATAGAAAGGATTTACAGAAGGCGTACTTCCGGCAAGTCCGCCGGCAGGAGGTGTTACATTAAAGGTATATGTTGTATTGTTTTTATTGGCATAGGTATTCGAAGTCGAACCATCAGCCCAGGTTACCGTATCCCAATTGAAGGTACTTTCAGTAGAACAAGGGTCTGCTGTAACTGTTATAGTTAATGTGTTTGAAGCCGTTCCTCCATTTCCATCAGAAATAGTGTAGTTGGCTGCAGGTACAGATCCACTAAATCCAGAAGCCGGGATAAACTTGTAGCTTCCATCTGCATAAATAGTAAGTTGACCTTGAGCTGAAGTAACACTGTTTCCGGCAGATACTGTAGAGCCATTAAAAGTAAACTGCGACACCGTTAGTGCGTTACCATCAGCATCGGTATCGTTAATAAGAACACCTTCATCTGCACCAATAAATAGAGTTACACTTTCATAGGTAGTATTGGTATCAGGATTTGCAACCGGATCGTCATTTACCGGAGTAATCGTTAAGGTTAAATTTCCTTCATCGGTAAGTGCACCGTCAGATACCGTATAGGTAATCGCTGGTACTGCGCCGTTATAATTTAAAGCAGGAGCAAAGGTGTAGCTTCCGTTTGCGTTGATAGTTAAATCACCAATTCCTGGAATACTAGCGGTTTGTCCAGCAGTATATGAAGTTCCGTCAAAGGTGAATGTTGTGATGGTAAGGATATTGCCATCGAGATCGGTATCATTCAGCAATAGATCTTTTGCGCTTCCATCTGCAACTGTAAGTACAGTATCTTCATTGGTTGTATTAGTATCGTCTACAGCTACCGGTGGATCGTTAACCGGGTTTACGGTTAATGCAAGAGTGCCCACATCTGTCAATATGCCGTCGCTTACTGTAAAGGTAATTGCAGGTACAGCACCGTTAAAGTTTGGAGCAGGAGTGAAGGAGTAGCTTCCGTCTGAATTGATAATTAAAGTACCAACTCCGGTTACGGTAGCCGATTGTCCTGCATTATAGTTGATTCCATTAAAGGAGAATCTGGTAATAGAAATAGGATCATTATCTACATCGGTTTCAACAGGAAGTAGGTCATCTGCGCTTCCATTTGCTACGCTTAGCGGAGTATCTTCATCGGTACTGTTAGTATAATCACCAGCTACAGGAGGGTCATTAACCGGAGTAACTGTAATGGTTAAACTAGCTGAAGCAGTAAGTGCTCCATCACTAACGGTATAGGTAATTGGCGGTACTGTGCCATTGTAATTAGGTGCAGGAGTAAAGGTGTAGCTACCATTGGTATTGATGGTAAGGCTACCAACATTAGTTACGGTAATGGTAGTCCCAGCAGCCTGAGTTGTTCCATTAAATGTAAAGTCGGTGATGTTTAATGCGTCACCGTCAACATCAGAGTCATTGTTTAATAGGTCTTTTGCAGCACCGTCAGCAACATTTATTGCAACATCTTCAGTAGTGGTGTTAGTATCGTTAACGGCAACCGGAGTATCATTAACAGATGTAACCGTAAGCGTTAATGTAGAAGTTGCCGTTCCTCCATTTCCGTCTGTAATGGTGTAACTGATAACCGGAACGTTTCCAAAGTAATTAGCTGCCGGAGTGAAGGAGTAGCTTCCATTTGCATTCATAGTGAAAATACCAACTCCTGAAATCGTAGCGTTGTTGCCCGGTGTATAGTTGGTACCATTAATGGTAAATCGGGTTACCGTTAAAGTGTTTCCATCGGCATCGGTGTCGTTATTTAACACACCATTGGCTGCGTTTACATTAAGCGGAGTATCTTCTGCTGTTGAATTGGTATCTGGGTTTGCTACCGGAATACCATTTACAGTCAATATCGCACCGGTAGAAGTCAACGTGCTACACACGTAAGCCGCATCGGTTACAATTACACGATATCTATACGTATTGTATGCGTAAGGAACGTTGGTTAAGGTTAATGTATTAGTGGTCGCTCCAGAATAAACACCGCCATTGGTAATATTACTGTACGAGCTGCCACCATTGGTGCTTACCTGCCATTGATAACTTAGTGTAGTACCTGTGGCTGTTACTGCGAAAGTGGTATTAGCACCTTGATTAATTGTTTTATTAGTAGGCTGAACACTAATCGTAGGAGCGGTGTTTACCGTAATTACATTAGAGTTTGTTCCTGGATAGGTCGCGCCTACAACAGTACCATCTGCATTAACAGCAGGAGGGTTTCCTGTACCGTAAAATCTGTTGTCACCACCATCAGCATTCGGACTGTTATAGGCCTCGTTAGCATCAGAACACCCATCGTTATCACTGTCAGTATCTTTAGAATCTTGAGCAGCATCACCGTCGGTATCTCGAGGTAAACATTCGAGGAACACCCCAAAGGCAAATCCCTGACCACCCTGAACACCGTTTTGACCGGCAGTATTAATTTCTACTGAAAGTTTAGTAGCGTCGATAGAACGTAGGATTGGTACTCCAGCCCCGGTATTGTTATATTGTACTCTGCGTGATCCAGCCCCGGCTAAATTATATCCTGTACCTGCAACACTTTCGATCACTTCCCAATTTTTACCATTGGTTGTTACACGCTGGTATTCGGATGCGGGGTAATTTAAATTGTTGGTTTCTTCTGTATCTGCAAAAATAAGATCAGGAGTATAGATGGTACCTGCAGCTGTACGTGCTGTAAACGTCACATCAAAACTGATGTCGTTATTATCTCCAAACCCATTAGAGTTTGCAAAAATAGATGCTCCGGCAACATTGTAGTCTGACTTAAGTCGGGCTCCTCCAAAGGTGTTGAAGTCACCCAAGAAATAATCAGAAGGGCCATTGCCATTATCTGTACCAAAGGTTCCCGGATTTACAACATTCAAATCCCTAACATTGGTAAATGTTGCAGTTATCGATCCACCACCCGGAAGGTTAATGGTTGCTGTGTCATTTTCATCAATACCATCTGCTAGCGAGCTTCCCGTCCACGATAACCAGAAAATATTTTGAGCAAAATCACCACTCGATACTGTTGAGTTTCCATTATTTAAGGTAGTACAGTTTTGCTCGTCTGTATCTAGAATACCATCGTTATCATCGTCACGATCGCAACCATCGGGCACACCATCCCCATCAAAATCTAAAGTATCATTAGAACCTGGGCATTTGTCTGCCCCGTTAAGCACACCATCTCCGTCATCGTCACAATTGGTTCCTGAAGCATAGGGGTTTTTACTGCTTGAATCATTTTGCCCGCTACCAACTAGTGTAGGAACACCACGGCTGCTTACCGCACCGCTTATGCTCGTATCTGTTTTAAGATTAGAGCGTGTTATTGAGGTATTGCTACCTTCAAGTGCATCAGGACAACCATCATTGTCACTATCAAGATCTTTGTAATCTGGAGTTCCATCTAAGTCAGAATCTGCTCCACAAGAAAGTATAGAGAATGGAAGTGTCGTTTTTGTAATCGAAGGACCAGCATAACTTACTGATAGGCTTTGGTCACCTGCATTTTCAAAATATAGAACGGTAATAGTCTGTATTCCCGAGTTAAGGTAAACGGTACCACTTCGTTCCTGAACACCGTGATTCCCGTCATTGTTAACGATGACTGTACCGTTAATCAATAATTTTGAGCCGTCATCTGAACTCGTATAGAAGGTATACGTTCCTGCAGTGACAATATTAATGGTTCCTTTATAACGTACACTAAAAGTGTCGCCATCACCAGGTGTGGCAATATTATATAAGGCGGTTACATCAAAATTGGTCACTTTTCCTTTTGCCACAGCTCCTGTTGTAGGGATATTGTCAACAGTCGCACCTGTAGGAACAAGATTGTAGAATTCATAGGATAAGTTTCCTACACAGACAGCCTCTTCAACGCTGTCTAAAATCCCGTCATTGTCATCATCAAGATCACAACCATCAGGAATACCGTCTCCGTCAAGATCTATACTGTTGTTAAAATACGGGCAAGCATCATTTTCATTAAGCACACCGTCACCATCGTCATCACACTTAGGGCCGGTTACTGCGGCATTTTTACTGCTTACGTTAGTTTGACCACCACTTACGATTGTAGGTACACCATTGCTGTCAACGGTAGTTCCAAGGCTGTTGTTAGCCGCAAGGTTTGATCGTGTTAAAGATGTATTGCTTCCTTCTAGAGCATCAGGACATCCATCATTATCACTGTCAAGGTCTAAATAGTCTGGAGTACCATCACCATCGGTATCAACTTCAAAAGGAATTTTACAGAAGTCGGTATAACGTATTCTTTGTTGGTTGTTGAAACCACCTGTTGATGCAGTATATCCAAAAAATACTTTTGATGCTCCGGCAAAATAGTTGGTCACCAGGTTTCCAGTGAATGAACCCGCCAATCTACCATCAACCGTATAAACTAAAGTTTGTGTAGTTTGAAACCAGGATACGGTTACATCGTGCCAGTTGCCATCTTCAAGGTTTCCGAAATCAACAGCAGTTGATAATAAACCGGTACCACTTTGATTATCGGAGTCCCAGATCATGGTATGGTCATTGGCAATATCGCCAACGGTAGCACCGTTATTAAAGGTGTCTAACTCAAGTACAATTCCGTTTTGAATTCCCTGAGAACCCATACCTATTCCGGTACCTCCTAAAGCCGAAGTTCCATTGGGATCATTATGAAAGATGATCGCAATACCATCGGCACCATCACCATCTTTAGTCCCTAGATTCGCTTGAAAGGAGAAGGAGAAACTCTTTGCAAAATCAATTTTGTTTCTTCCGTAAGCCTGTCCGGATTGGTTACCAACAGCTTCAGTAAGAATTACCGCATTTGCGTTTGCTGTACTCTGTTTTGCAGTACCATTCAGTACAAAAATGTCATCAAAATCAGCGTTTAAAAGTCCTTTTTCTTCGCAATCCAATAAACCGTCATTATCTTGGTCAAGGTCAAATGCATTGGTGACTCCATCCCCATCAATATCTTGTCCAAAAACAAAATTATTTCCGGTAGAAGAAAGCGTATTAATAGATCGTGCTATTCCCAGCGCACCACCATCTGCATCAGATACAAATATGTAGGTTGCAGGGGCGCTCTTATGGTATAATTGCTCGCTGTTGTGACTCCGGTTTTATTAGTGGTAAAGCTATAACTACCATCATTTGCAGTAGTTGTGGTTAAAGTTTGTGCTCCTGTTAAATTAACAGTTACTCCGGCTAGCGGTACTCCAGAATCATCACGAACAACACCACAGATGAGTGGTGCAGTCAGGTTGTTGTCTACTCGGGTTGGGTACGATATATCTTCAAAAAGTAGTGAAAATTGTCTGTCAACAGTTGTAGTCCCGCTGTTTCCAATACTATAGGTAATCTGAGATCTGTTTACATAAGTATTAGTAAAAGCAAACTGTGGAGAAGTTCCTGTACCTGGCTCTACAGTAGTATTTGTTGCTATACCTTGTAAATATGTTGCGGCTGTAGAAAATGTAATTCCTGTTGGGTTGTTGTAGGAATACGTATCAGGTTGAGGAGACATGCGTACCAACTCGCGTAAGTTTGCAGCATCACCGTCAACATCAAGCGCGGTAGCTTTAAAAGTTAAGGGTACTGCAGTTGTTGTTCCCGTAGTTACAAACTGAATGGTAAACGTAGCAAGGGTATTGTTGTTACCATTGGTTCGCAATGTGGGTTGAAAAGCTCTGCTAAATCCATCTGTACCTTCCGCTACTGCAGGTCTATCAAAGTCGGGCAGAGTGGCTCCGTTTACAAGGGCGCTTACGGTAACCAATGCATCAACACCAGAGACTACATTTGAAAATCTGTAGACATCATTAAGCTCTGCAACTCCATTATTTGTACCGCTTACAAAGGCCGGATTTTGAAAATTTAATGACGAAACAGTTTGACTCGTGTTGGTACATGATCTTTGTGCAAATACTACCTGAGTAACAAGTAGAAATGCAAAAGTGATAATTTGAAAAAATCCAGGAGTAATTTTTTTCATAGACGTCCTTTTACGTAGTTTTTTTCTTACGGTTGTTGTGTGCTTATAGAGGTGGCTTTGTCATTTTTGTTAAAACAAAGCGCTTTTATGTTAATAACTGGGAGAGATTTTCACATAAAATTACGAAAAATAGGTGTAAAGAGTTTTTACGATTTTAATTATCCTTGATTTTACATATAGTTGACAAGAATAAAACGCTGAAAATGGAGGTTATTGTTGAAGTATACATAAAAAACAACACTATGAATAACAATAAATTATGAATAACACATAATAAGTGAATATTATTTAATAAAACGAAAATTTAATTTTATGTTAAACTTTAAGTTTTTTAGAATTTTAGTGCTAAAAAAGCCGGTATTACTCAAGGAATTTTTCACTTTTGTAGGATAATTCCTTCCGGTTTATATTGAAGAGATCAAATTATGAACACGGGTAGCGTTGTGTTAATTTTAAGATAGCAATCGACTGCTAAAAGTGACTGTAAAAGGATTTATTAGGAGGCCTGATTTTGGTTTTTGCCCTCCCAAAATGAAAATATTAAAATGCTGATTACAAAAACAGCAAAGGTTGGGAAGAACCAGGTGATTCCGTATTCGGTAAGTGGAATTATATTTTTAAAAGGAACGTCTACATCGATGCCAATACTCTTAAGAAAATTTGGTGTACTAAAGAAAATACAAGCAATCGCAGTTATTCTAAAAACGATGTTAGGGGTGTATTTTGAAGGGATAACATTGAGTAAAATTAGAGTAATCACAAGTGGATATATAAAGCTGAGTGCCGGTACTGCAACTGCAATAATGTAGGCTACTCCCGTTTGACCTATTATTACTCCCAGTATCGCTGCAGATACAGCTGTAATTACATAAGCAGTTTGTGAATTATTAAATAGACCTTTCACAAAATCTGAAGTTCCGGTCACGACTCCCACGGCAGTTGTAAAACAAGCAAGAGCTACTAAAATAGATAAGATAATTCGGCCTCCAGACCCTAAAGTATCGTAGCTTAAAAAGGAAAGCAAATCGGTACGGGATTCGGTTTCTATTTGTGTCCCATATAGGGTTCCTACGTAAATGAGACCCAGATAAATGATAAGTAAACCTAAGCCCGCAAGGCTCCCTGCTTTAATGATAAGATTACGCTTTACCTTATGACTTTCTGTGTTAACAAGATTTAAAGATACGATTACAACGGCTCCAATAACAATAGCTCCAATCGCATCAAAAGTTTGATACCCTTCCAGGACTCCATTGGTAAACGGACTTGTAATTGTACTGCTTGATGCGGGAGGCAATTCAGCGAACAAGGCAATACAAATGATAGTAACAAGAATCAATAATAACAAGGGTGTGAGATATTTTCCTACGGCATTTAACAATTTGGAACGGTTGAGTACAAATAGCAGTACGAGTGCAAAATAAATAGCGCTTGAAGTAAGGGAGCTGATCTCGAAAAAAGGTTGAATCGCCATCTCGTAAGTCACAGAAGCGGTACGCGGACCGGGTAATGTGACGGCTACTAAGTATACGAGTATACAGAAGACCAGACTGAAGATAGGATGCACTTTCTTGCCAAAATCGAGCATACTTCCCTGAAGCCTTGCGTGTGCGAAAATCCCCAGTAATGGAATTAAAACGGCAGAGATGCAAAAACCTACGGTAACCCAAAACCAGTTATCTCCAGCCAGATAGCCCAAATAAGGCGGCAGGATTAAGTTTCCGGCTCCAAAAAAAAGAGAAAATATCGCAAAACCTGTTATTAAGGTCTCTTTAGAAAATGGCATAGATCGTATCTTTCGAGCTGAAAGTTAAACTAAAATGAGCGGAACAAAAGACGACAGTCAATTATTTTATGAAGACCAGGGAAGTGGCGATGTCCTGTGCCTGCTTCACGGTTTTTTGGAGAATCATAAAATGTGGAATCCTATAATTGAAAACTTATCTCAACAAAAGCGGATTATAACGATTGATCTGCCCGGGCATGGTGATTCGGCGTTGTTAGAGCCATCAAATAGTATGCACGCGATGGCCCTTTCAGTCAATTCAGTATTAGAAAAATTGGGCGTAAAATCGGCTCGGATGGTAGGTCATTCAATGGGTGGTTACGTTAGCCTTGCTTTTGCAGAGGCTTTTCCAGAGAAAACCAAAGGAGTTTTATTGCTTAATTCAACTCCTGAAGCTGATACTAATGAACGTAAGCAAATGCGTATGCACGCCGTAGATATGGCTGGTCGTAACTATGAAGCTTTAGTGTCAATGTCAGTTGCCAATTTATTTTCAGCTCATAAGCGCGATGAGTTAGAAGGAGAAATTAAGAAAACTAAACAGGAAGCTTTGCAGGTAAGTCCTCAGGCTTACATCGCTTGTCAGAAAAATATGAGTGAGCGGAAGGATTATTCTGACTTTTGGAAAAAGGCTCGTTTTTCAAAGCAGATGATTTTAGGAGCTGAAGATGGGCTGATTAATCCAAAACGAATGCAACAAAAATTTGCAGCTTTTAATGTAAAAATTGACGTTCTAAGCGGTGGACATATGCTTCATATTGAGAATTTGAAAGCGATAAAAGACTTATTGAAAAAGTTTTAGCTATTAAATCGCAAAAAAGTTTTCAACAATTGTTAGTAATATCTCGATATTTTGAATTTTCGACATTATTTAAAGCGATTTATTAAATAATTTACATTAAATGTTTTTTATCTATTAAAACGCGCATTTCAGCGATCAAGTATTTTATTTTAAGAAATATTTCTGTTAAATTTAACTACCTAATTTCAGAACCCTTAAAATAATTATTCATTCTTCTCCAAAATCCCTGTCAAATGATTCTTTGTAAGCTATTTGGTCATAAGTATGAGATCCTTAGATCGTATCAAACTAACAAAAAAGAATACGAGTGCTGTAAGTGTAAAAAACAATTTACCGAAAATGATTATGGTGAATTACAGCCTCTAACCCCAAAGTTGCGTCGCATTAATGAGGTAATGGAAAAATTCTACCTTTTTAGGCACGCACGCCAGTCGGCTTAATTATTCTTCTTCTTTTAGTGCATTCCATCCCCTGGCAACTATAGGGATGCTGGTGTTTGCCCTTGTAATTAAATTCATACCATCATTCTCAGCGGTCATATGACCTATAACTGTAAGGTTTGGATTGGCTTTGATCTTTTCAAAATCTTCCTGTTTGATGGTAAACAGTAACTCATAATCTTCTCCGCCGCTTAATGCAACGGTGGTACTGTCAATTTCAAACTCTTCACATACATTAATGAGTTGTGGGTCTAGCGGTATTTTTTCTTCGTAAAGCCTGCAGCCAACATTAGAGTTTTTACACAGGTGTATGATTTCTGAAGACAAGCCATCGCTTATGTCAATCATTGAAGTTGGTTTCACCTCAAGATTTTCTAGTAATTCAACAATATCTTTTCGGGCTTCTGGTTTTAATTGGCGCTCGATGATATAAGAATAGGGTTCCAGATCTGGTTGTGCATTGGGATTTACCTTATGTACCTGCTTTTCGCGTTCTAACACCTGTAATCCCATATAAGCTGCTCCCAGATCACCAGAAACTACCAGTAAATCTCCTTCTTGAGCGCCATCCCGGCGAACCGTTTTTTCAGCCTCAACTACTCCTATAGCCGTGATGCTTAATAACATTCCTGTGGTGCTCGATGTAGTGTCGCCACCTACCAGATCTACTTTGTAAATTGAGCAGGCTAGTTCAATACCTGCATATAACTCTTCAAGAGCTTCAAGTGGAAAGCGGTTAGATACAGCTAGCGAAACGGTGATTTGCGTCGCTTTTGCATTCATCGCATAAATGTCTGAAAGATTAACCATCACAGCCTTATAGCCCAGATGTTTTAAAGGCATAAAAGCAAGATCAAAATGTACACCTTCTACCAATAAATCGGTTGACACTACAAGTTGTTTCCCTTGCGCGTCAATGATAGCAGCGTCGTCACCAATACCTTTTACAGTTTCCGAATGTTGGATTTTAAAATTCTTGGTAAGATGATCTATTAAGCCAAATTCACCCAATTGCGATAATGAAGTACGACTTTGTTCTTTGTTTTCAAACATAACTCCTGTATTTTGCTGCAAAGTTAACCTGAATTGCTTAAAATACTTCCCGGTTTTATGCGTTTAAACAAATTCAAAACGTTACTTGGTTACTTCGCATTTAATTAATTGCTATAAAATAGATTATATGAGATTACACAAACTACTTTTTGGAACGCTCGTTTTTGCAGCAATTACATCCTGTTCGCGCACAGATGACAATGATTTGCCTCCAGCGGAGGAACAGGAAGAAGTTGTAAATGGCAAAGCTATTCCTTGTGAAAACGGACTAGCGGGAGTCTACCCATGTTCTGGATATGATTTAATGGCGCAAATATCACTTAGCCAAATGCAGGCAGATAGTGGTAATGATAGTTGGGGATGGACAGACCCTTCTAATGGTAAGGAATATGCCCTAATGGGATTGAATAATGGCACCGCATTCATAGATATTTCAGATGCGACAAACCCTGTGTATCTTGGTAAGCTGCCAACCCAAACAACTCCCTCATCCTGGCGGGATATCAAAGTTTATGGTAATTATGCATTTATAGTTAGCGAAGCCGATGATCACGGTTTACAGGTTTTTGATCTTACACGTTTAAGAGGAATTTCTACAGCTCAAACTTTTACTGCCGATGCGGTAAATCTTGATTTTGGAAGTGCGCACAATGTGGTTATAAATGAAAATGAGGCTCGGGTTTATGTGGTAGGCGCTGAAACTTTTGAAGGAGGTTTACATATTATTGATGTTTCAGATCCTGAAAATCCCGCCACAATAGGTGGTTTTGAGGGTGATGGTTATACACACGATGCCCAGGTGGTTACCTATTCGGGTCCAGATTCTGACTATACCGGTCGTCAGATTTGTGTGGCGAGTAATGAAGATACTGTGACATTGGTTGATGTGACTGATGCTTCCAATCCGGTTTTGATTTCAAAAATTACCTATCCCAATGCTTTTTATACGCATCAGGGTTGGTTTACACAGGATCAGCGTTATTACATTGCCAATGATGAACTTGATGAATTACGACTTGGTTTTAATACGCGTAGCCTGATATTCGATTTTTCAGATCTTGATAATCCGGTTGAGATTGGGACTTATTCAGGGCCAACTCGGGCAATTGATCACAATTATTATGTGAAGAATGCTTCGCTTTTCCTTTCAAATTATAGTGCCGGACTACGGATTTTAGATATCAGCGGTATAGCAACCGGCAATTTTACTGAAGTGGGCTTTTTTGATACTTACCCGGCTTCAGACGTGACTGACTTTCACGGTGCGTGGAGTAATTATCCTTATTTCCCTAGTGGAAACATAATCATCAGCGATATAGAACGCGGGCTCTTTATCATTAGAAAATCAGAGTAGAATGCGATTAGCCAAATTTTTGTGGTTTTTTTTAATTGTGCTTTCTTCTTGTTCAGATGAACAGCAGGAAGCTATGCCTGTAACAGCATCTACTTTTGAAGGAAATCTTGTGGGTGTTGCGCGGTTTGGTGGTAGTAGTAGCGATAGAGCGGCTTCAATTGTAAATATGGAGAATGGTCAGCTTACAATTTTAGGAACTACAGAAAGCATCGGCGGAATGGTGGCTGATAAATCTCGCTCCGGAGAAGATTTTTGGTTATTTGAAATCGATGAGAATGCAAATCTTTTATCTTCCAAAACCTATGGAGGCAGTGGTGGTGATGTTGCAACCGATTTGATTACCACAAAGGATGGTGGATTTCTAATGTCGGGCTACAGTATGAGTTCGGATGGAGACGCCAGTAAAAATGAAGGTTTTCACGATAGTTGGTTTGTGAAAACAAATACTTCCGGAGGAATTGAATGGGAGAAAAGCTATGGTTTTGCAGGTCACGACCATTCGTATTCCATTGTTGAGACCGTAGATGGAGGCTATTTTAGTGCGGGATTTTTAGATGTTTCTGCTTCAGGTGGAGCGGGTAGCGATAATGTAAAGCACGGTGTTGGTGAGTTTTGGGGTCAAAAGCTTGATGCGTCGGGTGATTTTCAGTGGCGTAATTATTTTGGCGGAAGCAATAATGATCGGTCTCATAAAGCCTTACAAACTTCTGATGGTGGCTTTATGCTTATAGGCTTTACGGAAAGTGATGATTTTGATATTTCGCATACCCATGGCAGCTATGATTTTTGGGTAGTAAAGTTAACTGCTACCGGAAGCATGGAGTGGGAGCGATCTTATGGAGGTATTGGGATAGATATTGCTCACGATGCCATCCTGCTGGATAATGGCGACTGCATTATTGTTGGGCAAAGTAATAGTGCTGATGGTGATGTTAATGGCGCTCAGGGAGATTTTGATGGCTGGGTAATACGTATTGATGCAGAGGGGTATTTAGTCTGGCAAAAGAGCTTCGGTGCTTCAAATTTTGAATTTGCACAAGCGATTACTCCGGGTCCTGATGATAGTTTTTTTATCGTCGGCAACACAAGAAGTGCTGATCTAACCCAAACGAGTAACGCTGGTGAAAATGATATTTGGGCTTTTCAGATTGATGGTGCTGGCAAATTATTGTGGCAGCAAAGTTGGGGAGGTGCAGGTATTGATTTGGGTATTGATGCTGTTTATTCTGAAAATCAATCCCTGTATATTTTAGGCACATCCCAAAGTGAATCTTTCCAAACAGCTCCCGGTCTGGGTAGTGACGATATTCTGCTTCTGCAGATAAATTGATCAAAAGCACTTCTGCTATATGCAATTCTTATTAAAATCAGATTTAGCATTGATATAGACTATTAGTTGATAAGATAGTTTAATGTAAGGTTGTGTGGTAAAACGCCACTTAAATGGTATATTTGCACCAATTTAGAAAACCTATGATAAAAGTAAGTGAAGACGCAAAAAAGAAGATAGTCTCCTTGATGACTGAGGATGGCTATGATGCCGTTGCAGACTATGTGCGAGTAGGCGTAAAGAGCGGCGGTTGCAGTGGGTTATCCTACGATTTGAAATTTGATAAAAGCAAAGAGGAAGAGGATAAACTTTTTGAAGATAATGGAGTAAAGCTTATTGTCGATAAGCGCAGCTTTCTCTATTTGATAGGTACCACATTAGAATATAGTGGTGGACTTAATGGAAAGGGTTTTGTTTTTAATAACCCAAATGCACAACGCACTTGCGGTTGTGGAGAAAGTTTTTCACTATAACAGCAGGTTTTAATCCTGCGTTCAACAGTTTGCAGAACAGAATAATATATGGCGTATACAGAAGACGACTTAGAAAAAGAATTAGCTACCAAAGAATATAAGTACGGTTTTTACACAGATATTGAGTCAGAGACTTTTCCGGTAGGACTTAATGAAGATATCGTGCGTGCTATTTCTATGAAAAAGGAAGAGCCAGAATGGATGACCAACTGGCGTCTGGAAGCTTTCAGGCATTGGCAAACTATGGAAGAGCCTGAGTGGGCTAATGTGCATTATGAAAAACCCAATTTTCAGAATATATCTTACTATTCAGCTCCTTCAAAAAAGCCTAAATACGACAGCCTTGATGAGGTTGATCCAGAATTGCTGGATACTTTCAAGCGTTTAGGCATTTCTCTTGATGAGCAAAAGAAACTGGCTGGTGTAGCAGTAGATGTGGTAATGGACTCAGTTTCTGTAACTACAACTTTTAAGAAAACACTTGCTGAGAAGGGGATTATTTTCTGCTCTATTTCTGAAGCTATAAAAGAACATCCGGAGTTGGTGAAGAAATACATCGGTTCGGTAGTTCCACAGAAAGATAATTTCTATGCAGCTCTTAATAGTGCTGTTTTTAGTGATGGTTCATTTTGTTACATTCCAAAAGGCGTACGTTGCCCGATGGAACTTTCAACCTATTTCCGAATTAACCAGGCTGGTACAGGTCAATTTGAGCGCACCCTTGTTGTTGCAGACGAAGGTAGTTATGTAAGTTATTTGGAAGGTTGTACCGCTCCATCACGTGACGAGAATCAATTGCACGCCGCAGTAGTTGAGCTTATCGCACTTGATGATGCTGAGATTAAATATTCAACTGTACAAAACTGGTATCCAGGTAATGATCAGGGTAAAGGAGGGGTTTACAATTTTGTAACCAAACGCGGACTTTGTGAGAAAAACGCAAAGATCTCCTGGACACAAGTAGAAACCGGTAGTGCTGTAACCTGGAAGTATCCAAGTTGCGTGTTGAAGGGTGATAATTCAATCGGAGAGTTTTACTCAATCGCAGTTACCAACAACTTTCAGCAGGCAGATACAGGTACTAAAATGATTCACTTAGGTAAGAATACCAAGAGTACGATCATTTCAAAAGGTATTTCAGCAGGACAGTCTCAAAACAGCTATCGCGGTTTGGTGCAGATTAACAGCAGAGCACAGAATGCGCGTAATTTCTCGCAGTGTGATTCATTGCTAATGGGTAATAAGTGTGGTGCGCATACCTTCCCCTATATTGAAGCAAATAACAAGACTGCCAGAGTAGAACACGAGGCAACTACCAGTAAAATTGGTGAAGACCAGATTTTCTATTGCAATCAGCGTGGTATTGATACTGAAAAGGCAATCGCACTTATAGTAAATGGATTCAGCAAGGAAGTCTTGAATAAGTTGCCGATGGAATTTGCCGTGGAAGCTCAAAAATTATTAGAGATTTCACTGGAAGGTTCGGTAGGTTAAGATTAGCGGTCTATGAAGAATTTCTGGATTGTAGCATTGGTTTTCACACTTTTAAGCTGTAATACAGAAATTGAGACTGAAGAAGTTTCTGGCGAATTCATTTATTATGCAGATGCAGCAGTATTGCAGGTAGATGAATCGGTTTACGGAGTAGTGCTTGATGAAAAAGCAAACGAACTTATTCAGCAGGCATCCGGATATAAGAAAAACCCTGAAGATTTTGTTCGGGTAATTTTGAAAGTGATTAAAGTTCCTAGGCCACCTAAAGAAGAAGGTTGGGATACTTTGGTAAAGATTAAAGAGATAAAGGCGGTGAGTTACCCGAAAGATACAGAGGTACTGCGCCTACAACCAACGAAGTAAATAAACTGGGTTAATACCCAAAGAATTGAGAATATGTTAGAGATAAAAAATCTAAACGCAGGTATTGAAGAAAAGGATATCCTGAGAGGAATTGATCTTAAAGTAAATGCTGGTGAAGTACACGCAATTATGGGACCTAACGGTTCAGGTAAAAGTACTTTGTCTTCTGTAATCGCCGGGAAGGAAGATTACGAAGTGAGTGAAGGAGATATTCTTTTTGAAGGGGAATCTATTTTAGAAATGGATGCAGATGAGCGCGCTCACAAAGGCGTGTTCCTGTCTTTTCAATATCCGGTAGAAATACCTGGTGTTTCGGTGACCAATTTTATCAAAACAGCAATTAATCAAACCCGTAAGGCAAAAGGGCTTGAAGACATGCCAGCAAGTGATATGCTTAAGATGATCAGAGAAAAATCTGAGCTATTGGAGATTGATCGCAAGTTTTTATCGCGGTCTTTAAATGAAGGTTTTTCAGGTGGAGAAAAGAAGCGTAACGAGATTTTCCAAATGGCGATGTTAGAGCCAAAACTTGCAATTCTTGATGAAACCGATTCTGGATTGGATATCGATGCTTTGCGTATCGTTTCAAACGGAGTAAACAAACTGCGTAGTAAAGACAATGCGGTAATCGTAATCACACACTACCAGCGTTTATTAGACTATATCGTACCTGATTTTGTTCACGTATTGGTTAACGGAAAAATCGTTAAGTCTGGAGGTAAAGAGCTAGCTCTAGAATTAGAAGAAAAAGGATACGATTGGGTAAAAGCGGAGACTGCTATTTAGTTCAAAGTTTAAAATTCAAGATTTAAAATTGGAGCAATGGCAACTGTAAAGCGTTTCGAAGATTTACAAATTTGGCAAGAGGCTCGAGTTTTAGCGAAAAAAATTATTTTGATCGTTCAGTCTAAAGGCTTAAAAGATAATTACAGATTGAGAGATCAAATTATAGGTTCATCAGGGAGTGTAATGGATAATATTGCTGAAGGCTTCGAACGAAATGGAAATCTTGAATTTAGACAGTTTTTATCTATTGCAAAAGCCTCTGCCGGTGAAACAAGATCTCAATTATATCGTGTTTTTGACTGGCAATAAATTGAAGAAAAAGAATTGAAGAGATTGACATTAAAATGTGAATCGGTTAGTAAGCAAATAGCAGGATTTATTGCTTATTTAAATAAATCAGAACTCAAGGGGACTAAATTTCAGAACTAATTTGAAATTTCAAACTTTGAATATTGAATCATAAAGATGAGTTTAAAAGATAAATTACTTTCGTCCTATTTAACTTTTCAGGAAAATCAGGATTTTGACAACAGCATCCACGACATAAAAGATGCTGCAATCAAAGTTTTTGAAGCAAACGGTTTTCCAACCAAAAGGGATGAAAACTGGAAATATACTTCATTAAACAGCCTAGTTAAGGAAGATTACAGCCTTGTAGGTCAAAATGAAGATGCGGTTGAATTTAGGGATGTTAAGAAGTATTTTCTGAATGATATTGACACCTATAAAATCGTTTTTATAGATGGTAAATACAGTTCATACCTGTCTGAGACTACTCACGATGGTGTTGATGTTTGTTTATTAAGTGCTGCGCTTACCAAGCCTAAATACAAGCCGGTAATCGATACGTATTTTGATAAGATTGTAAAGAAAGATAGTCTTACTTCATTAAATACTGCATTTGCTCGTGAAGGGGCCTATATCTATGTGCCAAAAAGTAAAACGGTAAGCAAGCCTATTCAGATTGTTCATTTTGCTACAGGTTTAGAATCCAACTTAATGCTTCAACCGCGTAACCTTGTGGTTGTAGAGGAGAATGCAGAGGTTCAGATAATTGAACGTCACCAGAGTTTGAATAGCAATCCGGTTTTTACGAACTCAGTAACTGAGATTTTTGCAGGTGACCATGCACGCGTAGATTACTACAAGATTCAGAATGATAAAGAACAGGCTTCTTTAATTGATAATACACACATCGATCAACAGACTTCTTCTGAAGTTGCAGTACATACCTTTTCTTTTGGAGGAAAGCTTACCCGCAATAACCTGAATTTTTATCAGAACGGGGAGCATAACAATTCCATTTTAAAAGGGGTTACTATTATTGAAGATAAGCAGCACGTAGATCACAATACATTGGTGCATCACAAACAACCTAATTGTGAAAGTCATCAGGATTACAAAGGTATTTTTGACGATCGGGCAACCGGTGTTTTTAATGGTAAAGTGATTGTTGATTCAATCGCACAAAAAATCAATGCCTACCAGTCTAACAATAATATTCTGGTAAGTGATAAAGCTTCAATAAACTCCAAGCCACAATTGGAAATTTTTGCAGATGATGTGCGTTGCTCCCACGGTTGTACCATTGGTCAGCTTGACGAAGACGCGCTTTTCTATATGAAAACCCGTGGTATTGGCGAGAAGGAAGGTCGTGCTTTATTGATGTATGCCTTTGCCAATAACGTGTTAGAGAGTGTAAAAATTCCTCAGCTTAAATCACGCATCACCAAGTTAATTGCTAATAAACTGGGTGTTAATCTTGGTTTTGACGTATAGTCAAAATACACATTTTTAATTATCATAAACTACTCAAATGGCTTCAGTAGATACCACTTCACATTTTGATGTAGAACAAATAAGAGCCGATTTTCCTATTCTTAAACGAGAGGTAAATGGTAAGCCTTTGGTGTATTTTGATAATGCAGCGACTTCGCAAACTCCGCAGCAGGTAATCGATGTAATTGTAGATTACTATACACGCTATAATGCTAATATTCATCGTGGCGTTCACGCACTTTCGCAAGAAGCTACCGATGCTTATGAGCAGGCACGAATTAAGATTCAAAAGCATTTTAATATTCCCAATGCCTACCAGACTTTATTTACTTCAGGAACTACCCACGGGATCAATATGGTGGCTTCGGGATTTGCTTCCATTTTAGAGGAAGGTGATGAGGTTATTGTTTCTGCATTAGAACACCATTCTAATATAGTTCCCTGGCAAATGCTTTGCGAAAAAACCGGAGCTGTGCTTCGTGTTATTCCTATGTTGGAGAACGGGACTTTGGATATGCAGGTTTTTGACGGATTACTTTCGGAAAAAACCAAATTGGTTTTTGTAAACCACGTGAGTAATGCTTTAGGTACCGTAAATCCCATTGAAGAAATAATTACCAAAACCCACAAGGTTGGCGGAGCTATTCTTGTAGATGGAGCTCAGGCTGCACCTCACATCAAGGCAGATGTGCAGGCTCTGGATGTTGATTTTTATGTGGTTTCTGCTCATAAAATGTGTGGTCCTACAGGTGTGGGTATGCTGTATGGTAAGAAGGAATGGCTTGAAAAATTACCTCCTTATCAGGGGGGTGGTGAGATGATAGATCAGGTGACTTTTGAAAAAACCACCTATGCCGGGTTACCTCATAAGTTTGAAGCAGGAACTCCAAATATTTGTGGAGGGATTGCCTTTGGTGCTGCTTTAGATTATATGAATGCTATAGGCTTCGACCTTATAGCCGCTTATGAGCACGAGTTACTCGAGTATGCTACAGAGAAGTTGAAAACAATTGAAGGTTTACGTATTTATGGGGAGTCATCTAGAAAGACTGCTGTGATTTCATTCAATATTGAAGGGGTTCATCCCTATGATATGGGAACCATTCTCGATAAGTTAGGAATTGCTGTACGTACCGGGCATCATTGTGCTCAGCCCATTATGGACTTTTATAAAATTCCGGGTACCGTACGGGCATCTTTTGCATTTTACAATACCAAAGCTGAGATTGATGAATTAGTTGCTGGAGTAGAACGTGCCCGCAATATGTTGGTATAATTTTATGTTTTCAAAATCTGCTATTTCAATGATTACGAGTAATTTCGTAATAAAACAAATTAGTATGAAAGCATTTTGGCCAACTTTGCTAATCGCCTGTCTTTTAATCGTGGCGTGTAAATCTACAGATAAAAATAGCCTTGGACCGCAAGGAAATTTTGAAGTTCAGACGGTAAAGAAAGATTCGGTAGGAGATAGAGAAATGACGCTTAATTTTGATGCTGAAAAGGGTCAATTGAGCGGAAGAGGAGTTTGTAATAGTTACAGTTCTACCTACGTTGTGAGTGGTGAAAACATTAAATTTTCGCCCGCAATATCAACTAAAATGATGTGCCCAGAGGGAACAACTATTGAGTACAACTTCTTTCAGTCATTGCTCAATGCAGGTAGCTATAGCATAAAACGCGGAAAACTTACCTTGCTCAATGCAAAGGATGAAGTTGTACTAACTGCCACCGAAAACTAATAAACCACCATTGATGTGGTTTTTAAACTGAAGAATTTGATGAAAAGTATTCCTGAAATACAAGAAGAAATAGTTGAAGAGTTTGAGATGTTTGACGACTGGATGCAGCGTTATGAATACATGATCGAGCTGGGTAAATCATTGCCTCTTATAAACGAGAAATACAAAACAGACGAATACATCATTAAAGGTTGCCAAAGTAAAGTTTGGGTTCATGCCGATTTAAATGAGGATAAAATTGAGTTTACAGCAGATAGTGATGCGATTATTACTAAAGGTATTATTGCAATTCTAATACGCTCCTTCTCAGGTCAGCCGCCACAGGCAATTCTTGATGCAGATACGTCGTTTATAGATCAAATAGGTCTAAAAGAACATTTATCGCCTACTCGTGCAAATGGTTTGGTGAGTATGATCAAGCAAATAAAATTATATGCAGTTGCTTATAAGGCAAAGTCAGAAAACAAGTAATACATGTTTCTGGAAAATGGACTTACAATTACGGCTGGCCTCTGTGGTTTGCTGTTTGTAAGTGTAGCCTTGCTGCTTTACCATTTCCCACCCAAGAAAATAAACCATCTGTATGGTTATCGTACGGCAAAATCAATGAAAAACCAGGAACGCTGGGATTTTGCACAGAAATATTCAGCCGTACGAATGATCGAAAGTGGTGTTTTTTTAATTATTTTGGCCCTGTTTGCTGCGTTTATAGGTGTTTTTTGAAGAAAACCGAACAGATGCAGCACTTGCAGGTTTAAGTTTAGTAATGCTGGCTGCAGTCTATCTGTTTGTAAGGACTCAAAAAGCAATCGACAAAAAGTTTAAAGATTAAGAACATGAGCGAAGCTAAAGAAATAGATACTCAGGAACTCGGCGAGAAAGTCGTACGCGTTCTAAAAACCATTTACGATCCAGAAATTCCGGTTGATATTTATGAACTGGGATTAATCTATGACGTGTTTGTAAACGAAGATTACGAAACCAAAATCCTGATGACCCTTACCACACCCAACTGTCCTGTTGCGGAAACCCTTCCGGTTGAAGTGGAAGAGAAGGTAAAAACCATTGATATGGTTAAAGACTGTGAGGTCGAAATCACTTTTGACCCGCCCTGGAGTCAGGACCTGATGAGTGACGAAGCCAAGCTCGAGTTAGGCTTGCTCTAATCTGAAAAATTTCGGAATCGGATATGGAAGAAATTGTAAATCGCGTAGCCAACAGCAAACTTAAAATCTTCGATCTTGAAGATTTATACCCTGCTGGTAAACGTGCCCAAATTGATATTGCGCAATGGCTTATGGAAGGTTTTATCCTTCGGGAAAAGGACTTTCGCGAAAGCTTAAAAAACCACGATTGGTCTGCTTATAAAGATGCTTATGTGGCACTTTATTGTAGTACAGATGCGATTGTTCCTGCATGGGCATTTATGCTTTTAACAACCTATTTACAGCCAATTGCTTCTAAAGTTGTTTTGGGTTCACCCGCTGAACTAGAGACAGTTTTATATACAGAAATCATCAAAGACCTTGATGTTACTCCGTTTGAAGGTGAGTACGTTATTGTAAAAGGCTGCTCTAACAAACCCGTACCTCAAAACGCTTACATTTTACTTACTCAAAAACTACAGACTGTTGTCAAGAGCTTGATGTTCGGTGAAGCCTGTTCTTCAGTGCCGCTTTATAAATCTAAATAGTTTCTTTCTTTTGTTTTGGAGGGCTATTTTATCTTTGCCAGCAAACAGAAAATTCAAACTATGAAAAAATTACTCGTATTGGCATTGCTAGCCTTGAGTTTTGGTTATGCTCAGGCCCAGGAAAAAACAGAAGAAGAACTGCGTGAGGAAATGAAGCCTAAAAAGACTGAAATTGCTCGTCTTCAAAAGGAAGTTAACGCGCTTCAATCACAAATAGATAATCTTCCGGGGTGGAAATTTGGTGCATTTGGTACCGTTGGTGCAAACTTTAGCCGTTTTAATAGCTGGTATTCTCAGGGTACGCCAAATGTATCTTCGGCAAATATTGCTGCTACACTTAATGCTTTTGCCAATAAGAAAGAGAAGAAATATTTCTGGAGAAATGCTTTAAACCTTAATTTGGGTTGGGTAAAATATGATGATCGCGATGATCCGGAAGATGATTCTAGTTTTCGCAATGCGACAGATGTATTTAACATCACTTCATTATATGGTTATAAGCTAACTGAAAAGTTTGCGGTTTCAACTTTAGGTGAATATCGTACCACAATATTAGACAACTTCAATGATCCTGGTTATCTAGATCTTGGGGTGGGTATGACATGGACGCCGATAAATAATCTTACGGTTGTGGTGCATCCGCTCAACTACAACTTTGTATTTAGCAGTGAAGAGACTGTTTACGAATCTTCTTTGGGAGCTAAAATTGTAGCCGATTATACTCGCCAGATCGGGAAAATAGCTTTCAAATCTAATCTTTCGGCTTTTCAAAGCTACAAGAGCAACGATTATTCAAACTTTACCTGGATCAACAGTTTTAACTATAAATTGTTTAATCAGATTGGGGTAGGTTTTGAAGTTGGTTTACGTGGCAATAAACAGGAAAATCTGGATTATGCTCTTGATGAGTATGAGACTGATGGAATGACAGGTACAGAACCAACATTCGAAAATCTGGACAGTCAATTACAATCTTATTATTTACTTGGGCTTACCTATTCGTTCTAGTTTGAGTTCATTCACATAAAAAAGCCCGACAGTTCATCGCTGTCGGGCTTTTTAATTATAGTTTTTTGAGCTTATTCCTGTTCTTCGCCGGTATATAGATCATACTCCGGGTACAGGAAGTTGTTATACGGGAAACGGGTAATGTGAATTTCACGTACACGTTCATAAACTTTCTTACGGAAAGCTTCCATATTGTCTTTGTTTAATGCCGAAATAAAAATGGCATCACCGTTTGCACGAGACATCCAGGTTTGTTTCCAGTCTTCTAGTGTAAAATGCTCTTCGGTGCGCTCAGTTACCAGATCGTCTTCATCTATGGTTTTGTGTGTAAACGCGTCAATTTTATTAAAAACCATCAGCGTAGGCTTGTCTGCACCTTCAATCTCATCCATAATTTGATTAACTGAAGCGATATGGTCTTCAAACTGCGGGTGCGAGATATCTACAACGTGTAAGAGCAAATCTGCCTCGCGTACTTCATCTAGCGTACTTTTAAACGATTCTACAAGCTGAGTAGGTAACTTGCGTATAAATCCTACCGTGTCGCTTAATAGGAACGGCAAGTTGCGTATCACCACTTTACGCACGGTGGTGTCAAGTGTTGCAAAGAGTTTGTTTTCTGCAAAAACCTCACTTTTACTTATGGTATTCATCAAAGTAGATTTACCTACGTTGGTATAACCTACCAAAGCTACACGTACCAAAGCTCCGCGATTACCGCGCTGTATGGCCTGCTGCTTATCTATTTTTTCTAGTTTCTTTTTTAAAAGCGAAATACGATCGCGTACAATACGGCGGTCGGTCTCGATTTCGGTTTCACCCGGACCACGCATCCCGATACCCCCACGCTGGCGCTCTAAGTGAGTCCACATACCTGCAAGACGAGGTAGCAGGTATTCATATTGCGCCAATTCTACCTGTGTGCGGGCGTAGCTGGTTTGTGCGCGCTGTGCGAAAATATCCAGAATCAGATTGGTACGATCGATAACCTTACACTTGAGGATTTTTTCAATATTCTTTTGCTGTGCAGGGCTCAATTCATCATCAAAAATCGCTGTGCCTACTTCGTATTGATCTACATACGCACGCACTTCTTCCATCTTACCCGTACCAATAAAGGTTTTGGGATTAGGTGTGTCTAATTTTTGAGTAAAGCGTTTAAGCACTTCCCCACCGGCAGTATATGCCAGAAATTCGAGTTCGTCAAGATATTCTTTAGACTTTTCTTCGTCCTGGTATTGGGTAATCAGACCGATGAGTACGGTCTTTTCATATTCTATATTTGTTTCTTCAATCATATATGCAAGTAAGTTGCAAAGGTACGGATTTAGAAGCTAAGGGTTTCTTAAAAAGCGGTAGGCGAGTAAGCTAAGGTTTGTAGATTCATAATGCTTCAATTTTCGAGTTCAAGAGCATGTCTTCTAATCACCTCCCTACTGAAGCTTAACGTGCTATTAAAAGTAGTAGTTCTATAGGTGTTCTGCTTATCGAAATCTAGACTGTCTCTAATTTCTGAAGTCTTTCCAATTGCTAGGCTTGCTGAGTAGTCAAGAATAAAAAATTCCCACAATTTTTTATTCAAAATTTCAGGAGTGTATGACATCTCGTTTTGAAATTCAGCTTTGCCGAAAAAATTACCTTGAAAATCACTACAAATTTTGGTTTCAATATTTGTTACTTCTATATCGAGTTTTTCCTCTGGCGTGTCTTTGTTAGTAATATAGGTGTCGTAATACACATTGGTAATCAATTGAATATAACCCCTGTCAGGACCATAACTGTCCATCGACAAAACATCACCAGTTTGATAAATTGGAGTGTCGTCTAATTTATAGCTTTCACATTTACCATAAAACAACCGGGAGTTTCGTTCCAAACTATCACGAATAGGCCTATTAAGAAATCCTAATATTGGATCAAGAATTTGCTGATTTGAGTCTATTATTGCGTAGCTAGTATAGTCTTGATTTTTATAATTCCATCCTAATTTATAGACATTAGCATCTTTAAGTTTATATCGGTCATAAGATATCTTTAAGTCCAGAAGAAAGGTGTCCCGATAGGTAGAACGCTTAATTCTCTTAATATCAACTGACCTAAAATCGTTAAAAATACTATCAGGCTTATGCAATTTAATATCATAAAGTTCCTGGGAAATGATGTCAAATACTTCAGATTTATTTTCGTCAGTAAGTGTGTAGGCTTTTGAATAGGATTCTAAGATAAATGCATCTTTGGGTAAGTTTGAAGCCCAATTTTTAATACGTTCCAGCTGTTCGTTTGGCTCCTCATTCTCCAAATTTGAATCTATACAACTGCTCAAACCAAATAAAATCAATAAATATAAAAACGATAGTAGAGGTGGTCGAGAGTTGATTTTTTTGATCATTTAATAATTTGGTTTAAAATAATGAAAGTTGTAATTCATCAAAAAGTATCTAAAAATTATACAATTAGCTTCTGAAACTAACTTTGATTGATAAAAAATGAATTAGTTCTGGAGAGATTATTATTCCACGTCAGTTTCAAAACAAGTACCTTTAATGGCTATGTCAGAACACAAACTCAGCATCGCATTTTACAATCTTGAAAACCTATTTGATACCGTCAATGATCCCAATATTTTGGATGACGCCTATACGCCAGATGGAGAATTAGGGTGGAATGCTTCGCGATATGCCCACAAAATTAATAAGCTGTCTCACACCATTTCAAAAATTGGAAAGGCAGAAACCCAGACAGCCCCGGCACTGGTAGGTGTTGCTGAGGTTGAAAATAAAAAGGTGCTACGAGATCTGGTAACCAATAAAAACCTGAGTGCGTTTGATTATGATTTTGTGCATCACAACTCACCAGACGAGCGGGGTATCGACACAGCTTTATTGTATCGAAAAGATGCCTTTGAAGTTTTAGAAAGCCGAAGCTATAGTTTGTACATCACTAATACAGAAGGTTTCCGTGATTATACCCGTGATATTTTATATGTGCACGGTATTCTGGAAGGTACTGAGCTCTATATTCTCGTCAATCACTGGCCGTCGCGCCGGGAAGGAGTTGAACTTTCTGAGCCCAAGCGCATCGCCGCGGCAGAGCGTAATCGCGAAATTATTGCTGAAATTCAGGCACAGGATCAGGAAGCACGTATTTTGATAATGGGCGATTTTAATGATGATCCACAAAGTGAAGCGGTGCGTAACCATCTCGTTTCAACCGATTTTTACAATCCCATGATTTTTCTGCTCACACGATATGCAGGATCACTCACCCATCGCGGTGACTGGTATTTGTTTGATCAAATCATACTATCTCCCAACTGGATGAAGGCATACGACAATCCACTTGAATATGAAAAGAGCGCGATTTACAATCCGCAGATTTTGCGTGAACAAAAAGGACGTTTTAAAGGAAATCCTATGCGCACCTATGCCGGCGATAACTATTTAGGAGGCGCCAGCGATCATTTTCCGGTCTATGTGGTGTTTAAAAAAGAAATTTAATCTGCTTTCTTTGGGTTGCTGTTTTTCTTTGGCGATGTTTTATTTCCTGCCTCTTTTTTAAGGGCCGGTTTACCGGCTTTCTTTTCAGGCATTGGGCCACGCATATGAATTACCAGGCCATTGAGGAAATTCCTTAAAAACTGATCTCCACACTCTACATATTTCGGGTGGTTTTCGTTTCTAAAAATAGCTCCAAGTTCACTTTTAGTGACAGCAAAATCAACAAGTGCACAGATTTTTACAATATCATCATCTCGCAGTTTAAGTGCTACGCGTAATTTTTTAAAAACGTCATTATTCGATAAAGCCATACTATTCGTTTATTATCAGATGCTATTTGGTAAAGATACCTTTTTGCCGGGTTTTAATTCTGTAGCGTATCAATTGTCATCAACCCCTGTGCATCTTTTATTTCCTGTTTAAGGTGATCGAGATAAATTATACCGTTAAGATGGTCTATTTCGTGCTGAAAAATAACAGCCGTAAAATCTTCAACCATTTCGATTTCGTGTGTTGCATCGGGTTTATCGTACTCAACCAGAATTGCATAAGCTCGACTTGAAAGCGTGTCGCGCCTGCCGGGAATAGAAAGGCAGCCTTCAGGGCAATCCTGTTTTTTCTTGGAATATTGCTTGATTACAGGATTTATTATCACTTCAAAAGGAAAACCATCTTTATCGAAACGCTGTACCCAGGCGATATTTTTAAGAATTCCTACCTGTGGTGCTGCAATACCGGCACCTAAAGAAAGGCTGTCACGTACCGTGGCATACATACGGGCTATCAGGTTTTGAAGTACGGTGTCTTTGGGGTCCACATTTACCCGCTCACTTGGAGTTCGCAGTAAAAGCGAATCGCTTTCATTGGTAATTTTAAAAACGCGCATCGGAGTAACCGAGTCGGCCGTCATAATGAGTTTTGTTTGTTCGAGGCTAAATTGTGAAGGCATTTTTGTCGCTTCTTTTTTAGCAGTACAGGCGATAAAGCATACGATCGCCAGCGCAAGGAGTGTAGTTTTAATCAAAATAGGGGGTTTTAGTTTGCTAAAAATAGCATTTTATCCTTTAGTCTGCAGTAATACTTATATTATCAAGTTGGTAAGTGCCATCAGAAGCATCGGCACCGCTTCCTGAATATTTAAAAGCCACATAACCTACTTCTGCAGCCGCACAATCAAGTTTTACTATACCCGAACTGTACCAGTCTCCAAAAAAGTCCTGATCTCTGATTACAAATGCATCTCCCAGAGTTACCCACGTGGCTTGAGTAATTGTCTCGGCAGTGCCATCCCAATCTGAGCTGAAGAGAATATCGAGTTCGCTAGCATCTGCAAAACTGCTGCTGGTTTCAAATCGAATGCGAACATTGGTTTGGCTCGATAAATCAATTGGCGGAGTAATTAACCAGCCCACACTTAGCGGATTACCCGATTGGTAGGAGTCGATGCGCACCGAAATTCCCTGAGATGCATTGGTGCCTGTTGCGGTATAGGCTTCCCAGGATTGAGTGCCGTACTCTATAAAGTTAGTCCAGCCATTTCCTGTAACCGGCGTGTTTCTGGTTTGAGTTTGAAAGTTGTCTTTAAACAGAATGGTGCTGCCTTCAGTTTCTGCAAGGCCGCATAGCAACTCATCGGGATCACATCTATTTTGATTGGAAAGGGAAAGATCTTCGACGGTATTGACGCGTATGATGTAGAAATCATCATAAAAATCACGGGATAGGATACCGCTGATGCTCCCCCGACCTTTGGGAAGAGCTACCGATTTAAATTTTGCAAAGGTGCTGGTGCTTAACAAGGTGTTGCCCCGATTGTCGCAGGTCTCCAATAGCCGAATACCGTCAAACTCATCAGTAACTTCACCGGCAAAAGTCTTGGTGTTTTCGCCTAAAACCTCTCTGCGATTTAACTGAACATCTTCCAGACTTATATGCAGATTTTCAAGTTCAGGAGAAAAGTCGGTAATGTTCACGATCAAGGGTATAAGCGTTGCAACTTCGGTACTGCGGTAAACAGTTTTTGATAGCACCGAAGCCGGAATTTCAGTTATGCCATTGCCGTCACGAATACCTAATTGTACCACTCCGTTTTCTTCAGCTACGGATAAACCGTCTAGTTTGACGTACACTTTTCGCCCGGGTTCATAAACCGTGTATAAAGCTGTTTGATTGAGTTGAAGCGTAACACCTGCAGTTGGATTTTCAGGTAAATCCTGAATGATGAGTTCGTGATAAAAATTACCTGCTACATCGCTGCTGGTTACATATCCCGTGATATAAGTGTCGGTTTCCCGATACGATATCACAGGCTCTGTACTTTGGGATAGATTATCAATTACCGATTTAATACTAACCTCAGTTCCGGTAATGTCAATTTCAGTTTCTGTGGTTTCAGGAATTTCAAATTCGGTTTCTACACAAGAGAGGAAGGTGAAGAATACGAGAAGTATAGCTGGTGTTTTCATAAGCTTATGAATTGAAAAGATAATAGGTTGTCGCAAAGGCAAAATCTTAAAAACGCACATAGAAGTTTATATAAAAGGTGGTGCCATAACCGGTGAAATACCTGTTTGCAAAGAGCGGAAGGTCACGTTTTGATTCTTCGAGTAAACTGCGATAATCGCCCACACGTGAATCTTCAAAGCCTCCGGTTTTAAATTTGGTGTTTAGTACATTATTCACGAGACCAAAATAGCCGAGTGTATAATCATCAATACGCCATGATTTCCCACCTACCAGATTGATTAGACTGTAGGGTTTAATTTTTTCCTGTTGCAGTAAATCGCGTGCTTGCTCAGGATCGTAATCGTTAAAAGGTAATCCGTCAAAATCACTGCTAAACGCCTGGGATCTCCTCAAATAACTTATGTCAATATATGCATCTGCAAAGTGGTTAAAACTGGCGCCCAGCCACCAGAAATCCGGATCGCGGTAATCAAATCCCAGTTGGTAGGCTTGTTCTGGCCCGCCACTTACATGGTAATTTTTGAGTTTTGCGGTACCATCACCAAATTGAATGGGTGCGTTAGCTAAGGTTGTTGTGTAGGAAACATTGGGATTGTTAGTATATTGATAGTTTCCGTAAGCTGCAGCTGCTTTCAGACTTAATGTTGGCAGTATTTTTAATTCGGATCCAAATTCAGCTCCCAGATTGCGGCGTGAAATAGCAGTTGTAATTTCCTGAACTAAGGCGTTGCCCTGATCAATTTGAGGATCCTGAAGGGAACCTGTATAGAAAAATGACAACTCGCTACCCTTTTTAAAATCGATAAAATAACTGGTAAGCCTAATCTTTAGATTTGAACTTCGGTAGATATAGCTTAGGTCAACATTGGTAATTTGCTCTGCAGAAGCGTCGGGAATTACATCATTGTTTTGCCGGGAGTTGGTGAAAACTGTGTTGTAGGGAAGTGGTTCCGTAAGTAAACCTGCGTTGAGTACGGCAAATTGCTTAGGATTGAATTTATAGGTGATACCGGCTTTAAATCCCGGACTTAATAGATTTACCTGTTCACTCTTACCCAGAGATCTTGTGCCGGGATAATAGCCATTTTCATAAAGACCTGTGCGCTGATAGCTGGTTTGTCTCAATTCAACCGCTGCATAGAGGTCAACATGTTTTAAAGTTGCCTGCAACTGTGTAAAGGCTTGAAATTCCTGTGCTTCAATATTGAAATTGTACTTATACCGGTCACCTTCCTGCACCAGTCTGTTTCGGTTTTGAAGATCGCTTTGTGCCAGATTGCCTGCGGTTGTCGCATCATCCTCAGCAAAACTGTCTATATCAAGCCATTTAGTTCCGCCCAGTAGATCATCAAGCTCCGCATAGTTTTGAGTATTTAAAACTGTTGCTGAAAGTCGTGAGGTAATTTTAAATCGTTGCGATAATTCAGTATTTAAAACTGAAGCGACCTGTAGCATCTTATCCTGATTTACATCATTTTGTATAGCATAAACGGCGTTGAGGTTATTTTGAGTTGCACTACGGTTTGCATTGTAAAGCTTTTCCCAATTCAACTGACGATCGTTTAAAAAGGCTTCCCGAGCCAGATAGGCGTTTTGATAATTTGCTGCGGTAGGATTTGAAAAGCGTAAAAAATAACCGGGTAGATTTTGATAGTAGTTAGGTGCGGGATTTGGTGCTCCGCCTAAAAAAGTTTCAGTGCCATTTTCGATTGTTAGGAGTGTGCTTCCGGTATTGTCAATACGTGAATTGCTTGTTTTTCCCCATTGATAGGCAATAGTTGTAAGGAGCGTACTGCGTGTGTTGAATTTCCAGGTGTGTGAAAATAGGAGCATTGGTTCTTCAATTTCACGCATACGGGCATTGCGAACTTTCCCATCCTGATATCCCCAATTGGGGTTGTAGGTGTAGCCTTTAAGATCTAAAACTTCCTGCGTAAGAGCTGTGCTGCGTCCTCTTCGGTTTGGCGTATAAATAGCAGTAAGATTAAGGCTGTGTTTTTCTGATAATTGTTTTTCTACAGCGCCAAAAAATGAATTAGCGTCATACAAGGTACCTTCAACATAACCTTCATTTCCATATCTTCTTGAAAGTAAAAGCGAGTATGACCAGCCTTTTTTAGACAGTCCACTATTGTAACTAGCCATCACCCGCCCGGTATAACTGCGGTTGGCAAGTGCATAACTCAGCCTGCCACCACGAGATTGGGATGCTGCCTGCATATTAAAATGCAAACTCCCTGCTGGTCCGCCAAAACTATAATCGCCAGCCTCAATTCCCTGGGTAAATTCGCGATTGCGCATCACATCATTTAAACCACCCCAATTGCTCCATTGAGGTCGGCCAGTTGCTAGCTTGTTGAGTTCAATGCCATTGATCAAAACACTGCTGTACTTGCTGTCTAAACCTCGGGGTCTAAAAAAGGTGCTGCTAAAGTCAAAAGCAGCTGCGTTACCAAAAGCATCCTGGGTGGCACTAAGAAGCGGAGATAAGAGATCATCGCGTTGCTCTTCAGAATTGAGTTGCAGGTCAGAAAGACTTATCAAAGTCAGATTTTGATTGGCTTCTGCAAGGTCAATTTCCAGCGGAATAAAATCGAGTTCGATACTGCTTCCGGGAATGATGGAAACCGGTAAACTTAATGGCAGATAACCAACTTTTTTTAACAAAAGTGAATAGTCTCCTGCGGGTAAATCACCTGCAAACGTAAAATTCCCCGCAGCGTCAGTTTCGGTTTGAAAAGCTGTTTCTGCAATTAAGACGCTAACTTCTGGAATTCCGGAAGCTGTAGTGGCGTCTTTCACACTTCCGCGAATGCGAAATTCCTGGCCCTGAGCATAGCAAACGCCCAATAGATAAAGGCTTAAAGCCAAATAGTTGTACACATTGAAAAAGATTAATTTTCATCGGGGGGCGTACTGTATCTAATGTAAAAATTAATGTAACTTCATCAGGCTTATTTAGTTAGAGGATGCAAAATATTCGATTAAGTGTTTTTGGGTGTTTTTTTTGTTCGGTTTTTGGAGTGTTTTATGCTCAGGAAAAGCGCGATTATCAATTGGTGACACTGGCTTTTTATAATCTGGAAAACCTTTTTGATACGGAGAACGATCTGATCACTTTTGATGATGATCGAACACCAGATGGCAAAGACCATTGGACTCTGGAAATCTATGCAGATAAACTGGCAAAAATGGCTCAGGTGATTAAGCAAATAGGTCCGGAAGAATCTGCTGATGCACCGGCTGTCATAGGAGTTGCGGAGATTGAAAATCGAAAGGTGCTTGAAGCTCTTGTTGCTCAGGAAAGCCTTAAATCATTTGATTATGGGATTGTGCATTATGACTCTCCAGACCGGCGAGGGGTAGATACGGGGTTGTTATATCGTAAAAGCCTGTTTAAGGTGTTGAGCAGTAAAGCCTATGAACTACCGCTTTATGATCCTGAAGAGAATAATAAACGAATTTATACTCGTGACCAACTTTTGGTTACCGGAGATCTAGCAGGAGAACGCATTCATATAATCGTAAACCATTGGCCATCGCGAAGTGGAGGGGAGAAGCGTACACGGCCCAGAAGGGAAGCGGCTGCTGCACTTAATAGAAAGATTATTGATTCTATCTTAAGCATTGAGCCTTATGCTAAAATCATAAGTATGGGTGATCTCAATGATGATCCTAAAGATGCCAGTCTTAAAAAAGTATTGAAGACTAAAGCCAAACCAGAGCAAACCACGCTTTTTGATTTATATAACCCAATGGAAGATTTAGCTAAAGCAGGATTAGGGAGTCTCGCCTATCGAGATAGCTGGAATTTGTTTGATCAGATTATTCTAAGTGCAGCCTGGCTTGATCGCGATTACTCCGATTTTACCTATTACAAAGCCGGAATATTTAATAAAAAATTTCTACAAACACCTGCTGGGCAGTACAAAGGCTATCCCTTCCGCAGTTTTGCTGGCGGAAGTTATACGGGGGGATACAGCGATCACTTTCCGGTTTATGTGTGTATGATTAGAGCGATTCCAGAGTAGTTGTAGGAGGTTCTCTTAGATTAGATTTTTGACACGGTGTAATCTCAAAAACCGTAATAGTTTTTTAGCTAAAATTTCAAAAAAGTTTACAAAAGTTGACAAGTATTGAACTTTTTTAGTTCTTTTCAATTTCAATTTCAAAATCCTCTTAGCGCCGGTGTTTACAGGCATTAGGGAATAATTTGTAAGCTGATAATTTAGAATAATAAAACTTATAAAGACTTGATATTCAGTATTTTGAATTAAAAAAGTTAAAGAGTAAAGGTTCGTTTTTTAACCTTTCATGTTGAGAACTTTGTTGAAAACGAACACGGTTTTTTGAAGGTCTTTGTACTACAACAGATTAACTTTGAGTTAGATATGTGAAAAACGCGCTATGCAGCCTACAATAGTGTATGGTAAGAAACAAAAAAACCGGGAGTCACGATCCCGGCTTGTTTAGCGTCCTCAAATTCGATTTAAAAATGGAGACTCTCTATTTAGTAATGCTATTAACCATTATGGTATTACAAGAGTATAATCGCTCTTAAAATCAGATCAAAAGCCACTTGTTTCGACAAGTGGTTTTTTATTTATTCTTGATTTAATACAAACTTAAAATAATATTCTTTTCTTCTAGGTCTATTTTCTAATTAATTGAATGTGAGACTTGCTAACAATTATGCTAGAGCTAGTTAATAACTGTTTACCAATCTAGTGTCTGTGAGTATGTATTGTCGATTAAAGGCTATGCAATAAACTTGATTAAGGTGAATTTTCTGAATTCGGCTTATTTAAAGGAGGTTCTTCCTTCGGATTGGTCGCTAGTTCAAGAGCTTTTTTTTTATCGTTTTCTAATTGTTGTTCCTTTTCGCGTAAAGCTTCCATTTCTTCGGTATGGGCAAGTTTTGCGTGCGAACTGGGTATAATACGGTGTTTTTTAACCAGTGCATATTGCACGGTAATTTCAGCTCCAAAAAATAAAATGAGACAGGTATAGTTTACCCAAAGCAATACCAAAACAATTGACGCTGCCCCACCGTACACTGACGCAGGATTGCTGCTTGAAAAATAAATTCCTAAAAGACTTTCACCGATCAAAAATAGGATAGCTGTAATACTTGCCCCCAAAATGGTGGTTTTGTATCCCATTTTGACATCGGGAAGGATTTTAAAAATTGCGGCAAACAGTCCGGCAATGAATAGAAACGAGATTAAAAATCGGAGCGCGTCTGCAAATATGATAGTGATTTCAGGAGCAAAATTGCTGAGGTAATCGGTAAGTATGTTGAGTAAAACGGTTACCACAAAAGCTACCAGAAGCATAAAGCCCAATACGAGTACCATTCCAAAGGCTATGGCACGATTGATTAGCATACGTTTGAAGTTTTGCTTTTTCTCAGTGACATTCCAGATAGTATTCATTGTTTTTTTCATCTGAAAGAACACTCCGGTTGCACCATAAATCAAAGCTGCAATGCTAATAATCAGTGTGATCCAATTGTCATTTTGCAAGGTAACATTGCTAATCATTTCTTCAATTGAAACCGCTACTTCTGGCGAAATAAAGCGTGCAATCTCATCATGAATTCGTCCCTGTACAGCTTCGGCTCCTACAAAAGCACTGGCAATTGAGGTAACAATCATTAATAACGAAGGCAGTGAGAATAAGGTGTAATAAGCAATGATGGCACTTTTTGCAAAGGGATCGTTGCGATCCCAGGCAAGGTAAGTTTCCTTTAAAAAATGAAAGAAATCCTTGGCATTTTTAGTTATGGAGTTAGTAGCACTACTCATCACACAAATACGGTTTTAAAACGTAGTCGAGTTCATCAACTCCTCTGATGCTTAAAGTAAGTTCGTCGGTGCTTTCGGGAAATTTTCTTAAAAGTGTGGGGATTACGTTACCGTTATAATTGGCAGGTA
>CAXPQP010000066.1:0-44254 GCA_964219495.1 Leeuwenhoekiella sp.
TCTCGTTCCGATTTACGCTCCTTCTCCTGTTCAGCATCCTCTAGTTTTAAGAATTGTTGAACAGGAGAAGGAGCGTAAATCGGAACGAGAATCTAGTTCTAATTCCAAGAGTTTTGTAAATGATGTGCAGAATGAATTTCCTGAACTTCGTCAGTATTTCAATAGCGATGAGTTATTAAACAGAGATGAACTTCCATTGGATGTTCGGTATAAAGAAAAAGTAAAAACATATTTTAGAAAGTCAGATGATTGATTTTAGTAGCCAAAATGATTTCGTTTTTGAAGACGAAACTAAAGCTTTGCAATGGTTAAATGCTATAGCTAAATTGGAGGATTATGAGGTTGGGGAATTGGGTTATGTTTTTTGTTCTGATGCCTTTTTATTAGACATCAATATCCATTATTTAGATCACGATACCTATACAGATATTGTGACTTTTGATTATACGGAGGGAAATGTTTTGCATGGAGAGATGTATATAAGTACAGATCGTATTGCGGAGAATGCCTCTGATTTTGGTGTTAGTTTTGAAGCTGAATTGCGACGAGTTATGGCACATGGGTTATTGCATATGTGTGGGTATGGCGATAAGACTGATGTAGAGATTAATATTATGCGAGCTAAGGAAGAAGCCTATCTTGAATTGTGGAATACCTTGCCTCATTGAGTTGGCTTTTATTTGATTATCTTTGCGGGCATTTTTAAGTTACTAATTAAATGTTTCACGTGGAACAATGAGTTTTTTTGATCAGACATATGATGTTATTGTAGTAGGAGGAGGGCACGCAGGTTGTGAAGCTGCAGCGGCAGCTGCCAATATGGGTAGCAGTACCCTATTAGTTACTATGAATCTGCAGACCATTGCTCAAATGTCTTGCAACCCTGCTATGGGTGGAATTGCAAAGGGACAAATTGTTCGTGAAATTGATGCCTTGGGCGGTTATTCAGGAATTGTTTCAGATAGAACTGCTATCCAATTCAAGATGCTTAATAAGAGTAAGGGTCCGGCAATGTGGAGTCCGCGTGTACAAAGTGACCGCATGCGTTTTGCTGAAGAATGGCGTCTAATGCTTGAACAAACTCCTAATCTTGATTTCTATCAGGAAATGGTAAATGGTTTGTTGATTGAAGGTGATCGTGTGGCTGGAGTGCGTACTTCTCTAGGTGTCGAGATTAAAGCAAAATCTGTAATTCTTACTAATGGAACATTCTTAAATGGTTTGATTCATATTGGTGAAAAGCAATTTGGTGGCGGAAGAGCAGGGGAGCGTAGTGCAACAGGAATTACTGAACAATTGGTTGATTTAGGTTTTGATTCGGGTAGAATGAAGACCGGAACCCCACCTCGAGTGGATGGTAGAAGTCTTGATTTCTCAAAAATGATTGAGCAACCTGGTGATGATGATCCGCAGAAATTTAGTTATTCAAACTTAACAAAACCGCTAACAAAACAGCGTTCTTGTCAGATGAGTTATACGAGTCCAGAAGTACATGATTTACTTCGTGAAGGCTTTGATCGTTCACCTATGTTTAATGGTCGTATTAAAAGTACTGGTCCTCGTTATTGTCCTTCTATCGAAGATAAGATCAATCGATTTGCAGATAAAGATCGTCATCAGCTTTTTGTGGAACCCGAAGGTTGGGATACTATAGAGTATTATGTAAATGGTTTTTCTACTTCACTTCCAGAAGATGTTCAATTTAAAGCATTGCGTCAGGTAGCTGGTTTTGAAAACGTGAAGTTTTTCAGACCCGGTTATGCCATCGAATATGATTATTTTCCACCAACACAATTGAAGCATACTTTAGAAACAAAGATTGTAAATGGACTTTATTTTGCTGGTCAAATTAATGGTACTACCGGTTATGAGGAAGCTGCTTCACAAGGTTTGATGGCAGGTATAAATGCGAGTTTAAAAACCCAGGAAAAGGATCCTTTTATATTGCAACGTGACGAAGCTTATATCGGAGTTCTTGTTGACGATTTAATTACAAAGGGAACTAAAGAGCCTTATCGTATGTTCACTTCACGTGCTGAATATCGCACTTTATTGAGACAAGATAATGCTGATAGCCGACTTACCCCGAGATCATTTGAGATTGGTTTGGCAAGGAAAGAACGTATGCAAGCATTGGAAAAGAAAGAATCTGAAGCACAAAATTTAGTCGATTTCTTTAATACGACTAGTATTCATCCTGATGAAGCAAATCCGGTTCTGGAAGAACGTGGTACTTCGCCAATGAAACAATCTGATAAAATGGTTAAAATATTTAGCCGTCCACAGATTGCTTTAGACGATATGCTTCAATTTAATGATGTAAAAGCTTATGTTGAAGAAAACAATTTAGATACCGAAGTTTTAGAGCAGGCCGAAATCAGGATTAAGTATGATGGCTATATTGCCAAAGAGAAGGCTAATGCAGATAAACTACAGCGATTAGAGAATATCAAAATCCCAGATAATTTTGATTATACTAAATTGAAATCTTTATCATTTGAAGCTAGAGAGAAATTATCTAAAATTAGACCTACAACTATTTCTCAAGCATCACGTGTAAGTGGTGTTTCGCCAAGTGATATTTCTGTTATGTTGGTTTATATGGGACGCTAATTTATAGTTCCACGTGAAACACTTTATTTATTTTCCCTTTAGAAAAGCACAATTTTGAAAGAAAGTCGTCTAAAAATTAAAGATCATTCGATTTCCCAAGAAGAGTTTGAATTGATCTATGATACACATTTAGACAAATACACTACTCAGCCTATTCCGGAAAATCTTGATAATTATTATAAGAGTAGTAATTATATTTCCCATACAGATGCTAAGACAGGTTTAGTAGATAAGCTTTATCAATTTGTAAAGCTATTTATGCTCAAACATAAAATTAGTCTCATCAAACAATTTAGTCAAGGACGAAAAATTTTAGACATTGGAGCAGGAACTGGCGATTTCTTAAATGTGGCAAAATCTAAAGGATGGGAGGTAAGTGGTCTTGAACCGAATGCTGCTGCACGAGAAAATGCTGAGAAAAAGGGAATACATTTATTTGAGTCTTCTACAGAATTTGAAGATTCAAAATTTGATGTTATTAGTATGTGGCATGTTTTAGAACATGTGCCAAATACAGAAATTCAAATAAAATGGCTTTTCGATCATCTTGTTGAAAATGGTACTGCTGTAATCGCAGTCCCAAATTTCAATTCGTACGATGCTAATCATTATAAAGAATTCTGGGCTGCCTGGGATGTGCCTAGACACCTTCACCATTTTTCTGCGAAAAGCATAAAGATGCTTTTTGAAAAGGAAGGTTTTGAATTGGTGGCTCAAAAGCCTCTTTTCTTCGACTCTTTTTACGTGAGTCTTTTATCTGAAAAATATAGAAATTCAAGTTTTGCTCTTTTAGGCGGATTTTGTTATGGATTACTTTCAAATTTGAAAGCATTAAGGACTAATGAGTATTCTTCTCTGATTTATGTCTTTAAAAAAGACTAAAATCGAATTAGAACCTCCATTTTCAATTTTTATCAGTTCAATCGTGTATTTCCCTTGAAAATTTTTAAAACCCTCTTAAATCGCTTTATTTGAAGTTAATTTTTATTGGTTTTTGTTATTTTGACTTTAGTTTACATAAGATTGCTTTATACCAAAATTATTTTCCAAAAACTTTTTTTAATCGGAGCTAATCTTACATTTGCAACCAAATTTTATAAAACATGAAAATTACAATTCAATTAGTGCTTTTAGCATTTCTGGTATCAGCTTGTTCAAAATCAAAAACAGGTTTCGTTGATACCCAAAAATTATTTGAAGAATATACTGAGCTTACAGAGGTGCAGGATAAATACACCAAAATGAGTGATGAAGTTCGTTCTGACCTTGAACCACAAATTCAGGCGTTTCAGATCAAAGTAGATCTTTATCAGAAAAATGCTCAATCAATGTCACCTGCAGAGCGTCAACAAAAAGAGCAGGAACTAGGAGCTTTACAACAACAAATCCAACAAGCTCAACAAGTGCGTGGTGGTCAAATTCAACAGGAAAGCCAGGCTGAGATTGATACAATTATCAAAAAAGTACGTGACTTCATCGCAGATTATGGGAAGAAAAATGAATTTGAGTACATCTACGGTAAAAATGAAGGAGCTAACATTCTTTATGGTAAAGAAGAGCTTGATCTTACAGAAGAAATTTTAAAAGAATTAAATGCTAACTATTCTGGTTCTACTTCAACTAGTACTGAAGAAACAGAATCTGAGCCTGTTGTTGATACCGCAGCTGCTGAGTAATTTTTATTAATAAATGAAAAGGCTGCCAATTGGCAGCCTTTTTTTATGCTTTAGTATGAAGTAATCGAGTTAGTTTAATCGATAAATCGGTTAAAATAATTTTAGCGTTTCCATTGCGTTCAATGTGATAGGCGGCAGTTTGTAATTCTTCAATGACTCCATTTATGTTGTTTCCATGAACATAAGGAGCAAATTTTGCAAGTTCAAATTGCGTCGATGGTTGTAAATAAACGAGGGATGTGGCATTGTAATTCAATAATAAGGCCTGCCTAAAAAAATCTTCACAGTATCCTAAAAAACTTTTTTGAGTTTCTCGTCCTTTTGATGCGATGTTTTCACTCCAGGCAATTAAATCAAGTATCGCCTTCTTATTTCCACGAGCTTTAAATGCTGTGCGCACCCAATCTACAAACCAGGTTTCATATTCTTCCTCTTCACTGTTATTGTGCAATAAATGCAGGGCAAGATTGTAATCTCCGTGAGCTTTAATTGCAATTTTTTTAGCTTCTTCTGTACTGCATTGATGTTCTTCAATCAAGGCTGATTCCAATGCATCTGCCGCAAGTGGCGGAAAATGAAGTACCTGGCAACGGGATTTGATAGTATCTAGAATGTGATCTTCACTTTCTGCAATAAGAATGAAAACCGTTTTTTGTGGCGGTTCTTCAATTAATTTAAGAAGCTTATTTGATGCTGAAGAGTTCATCTTATCTGCCATCCAAATAATCATAACCTTAAAGCCTCCTTCATAGGATTTTAGAGAAAGCTTTCGTACAATATCCTGAGCTTCATCAACCCCAATTTTACCCTGCTTTTTTTCAATTCCCAGGTGTTGATGCCAGTCGTAAAGGCTTCCGTAAGGATTAGTGCTGAAAAATTCTCTCCATTCTTTAGCAAAATGATCAGAAACCGGATGTGATTTTACCGTATCTGTAGTAGCTACCGGAAATGCAAAATGTAAATCTGGATGTGATAGATGTTCAAATTTAAGGTTACAGGAGGCGTTACCATTAGTATTTTCACCCTCGGTATTTGAACAAATGAGGTACTGAGCGTAAGCAACTGCACAAGGTAAAACACCGCTTCCGCTACTGCCTATAAAAAGCTGGGCGTGAGCGATACGTTTGCGGTCTACGCTGGTAGTCAGGTGGTTTTTAATAAACTGCTGCCCTAAAATAGATTGAAACTGCATCCGCCAAATATAACAGAAATGTAACGTATTTTCTGAGCCTATCTGTTATATTTGTTGGCTCTGTGCCCCTTAATTAGGCACGTTTTCAAAGACATTTTGAATAATTTAAGAATAGCTAACCGTAAACGTTTATTTTAATGAAAACCATTGACGATTTTAATTTTAATGATAAAAAAGCCCTTATTCGGGTAGACTTTAATGTTCCACTTAATGACAACCTTGAAGTTACCGATGTTACACGAATTGAGGCCGCTAAGCCTACAATTTTAAAAATATTGGAAGATGGTGGTTCGGCTATTTTAATGTCTCACTTAGGGAGACCAAAGGATCACGAACCAGAATTTTCATTGAAAAATATCGCAAGTAAAGTTTCTGAAATTATTGGCGTTCAGGTAAAATTTGCTGAGGATTGTGTAGGTCCTAAAGCTGAGGAAGCTGCAGCTGCACTAGAACCGGGAGAAATTTTACTTCTTGAAAACCTGCGTTACCACGATGCTGAAACTGATGGTGATGAGGCATTTGCTAAGCAATTGGCAGATTTGGGTGATATCTACGTTAATGATGCTTTTGGTACTGCTCACCGTGCTCACGCATCTACTACAATTGTTGCTAAGTATTTCCCTGAAAATAAGTGTTTTGGGTATTTATTAGCCAAAGAAATTGAGAGTATTGACAAGGTACTTAACGATAATGAGAAGCCAGTATTAGCAATTTTAGGAGGAGCAAAAGTTTCTTCTAAAATAACAGTAATTGAAAATGTACTTGACAAAGTTGATGATTTAATCATTGGTGGTGGTATGGCATATACCTTCATTAAAGCTCAGGGTGGCCAGGTAGGTAGTTCTATCTGTGAAGATGATAAACTTGATCTTGCTTTAGATATTTTGAAGCAAGCTAAAGAGAAGAATGTAAAACTTCACCTTCCTGTAGACGTGGTTGCAGCAGATAGTTTTTCAGAATTTGCAAATACCAAAATCGAACCTATTGAGAACATTCCTGACGGATGGCAAGGTCTTGATGCCGGTCCAAAATCCCTAGAGAATTTCAAACAGGTTGTACTTAACAGTAAAACCATTTTATGGAATGGACCTCTTGGAGTTTTTGAAATGAAACCATTTGCAAATGGAACCATTCAGTTAGGAAACTTTATTGATGAAGCTACTCAAAAAGGAGCCTTTTCCCTTGTAGGAGGTGGAGATAGCGTTGCAGCTGTTAAGCAATTTGGTTTCGAAGACAAAGTAAGTTATGTATCTACCGGTGGTGGTGCAATGTTAGAAATGCTTGAGGGTAAAGAGCTTCCGGGAATCGCGGCAATTCACAACTAATAATTGCAGAATGTAGGTTTATCCAGGGCGTTTTATATTTTAATTAAAAAATACGACTTTAGCATTTCTATCGTTGTTAATACCTATGAAGAAAAGCTTAAGTCTGGGCATTGCATTTAGTTGCTTGTCTATATTGATCTCAAACGCCCAGGAAACCAAAACTGATAAATCTGCTGAAGCTGTCGAACTTAGCAGAAGCCTACCCATTGTTGACACCTTAGAACTTAAAAGAGTTCAAAAAAGTTTAGCTCTCGATAAGAATCAGCAAACTTCAAAACCCGATCAAAAAATATTCTTGTTTAAGGAAGTTGATGGAGATCAAACAAAATACACATTAAAAGATCGTAAATACACAGCGAAAATAGATGAACGCTGGATTGAAGAGCTAACTACAGGCACACTTTACGACTCTATAAGCGCCCTTGTAGACGATACCGATTACGAGGATGTTCATTACCCCGAACTTTCCACAGAAACGCTTAAAAAGCGTTTAGCAGACTTAAACGCGCGTACTCCATTCAATATTGAATACAATCCTGCACTTGAGAATGTAATTAAAGGTTATTTAAAGCGCCACAAGCCTACTTTAGAACGTTTGATGGGTCTATCCCAATTTTATTTTCCCGGCTTTGAGGAAACCTTTGATAAGTATGATATGCCTTTGGAATTGAAATACCTGGCAATCGTAGAATCGGCATTACGCCCAAGAGCAAAATCAAGAGTAGGGGCAACGGGAATCTGGCAGTTTATGTTTAGTACAGGAAAGCTGTATGGTCTTGATATCAGTTCGTACGTTGATGAACGCATGGATCCTATCCTATCTACCGAAGCCGCTGCAAAATACCTTTCGAAATTATATGAGATTTTTGGTGATTGGGATCTTGCCCTAGCATCCTATAATTCTGGACCAGGGAATGTAAGTAAAGCGATTCGCCGTGGAGGTGGTCGCACCAATTATTGGAATATCAGACATCATCTTCCACGTGAAACGGCGGGTTATGTACCCGCATTTCTGGCAACGATGTATATTTTTGAATATGCCGAAGAACACGGTTACAAGCCACAAAAACCGGAATTCAATTACTTTGAAACAGATACTGTTCGGGTAAAAGAAATGCTCACGCTACAACAGGTTTCGGCTTATACCGGTGTTTCTTTAGAAGAAATTCAATTTTTAAATCCATCATATAAGTTGGATATCATTCCTTATGTATCAGATGAGGAATATTATCTACGTCTGCCGGTAACCGCTTTAGGTCCTTTCGTAAATAATGAAACTGAGATCTACGCCACTGCCAAAGAAGAATTAAAACGCGAAGAAGAGACACTTCCGGAATATCTTGAGGTTCCTTCTAGTGTAACTTACCGGGTACGAAGTGGTGATTATTTAGGAAAAATCGCAGAAAGACACGGAGTGGGTGTTTCTCAAATTAAACGCTGGAATAATCTGAGGTCTAACAATTTGCGCGTAGGCCAACGACTTATTTTATATCCCAGTAAACCTGTAGGTTCATCAACCGCAACAGCATCTACCTCTGCGACTTCTAAAAAATATGTGGTGCGTAAAGGAGATAGCTTGTGGACTATTGCAAAAAAGTTTCCCGGAGTAAGCGCCGAGAATCTTAAAGTTTGGAACGATCTTAGTGGTAGTAATTTAAAACCGGGAATGACCCTGGTTATCGCTAACTAACATAATCTATAAAACGATGCGAAAAATTATTCTTTTATTCACCCTAATAGCATTTGTTGCCTGTAATGATAAGCCTGAAGGTAAGGTCTTATCAGGTTCGTCGGGAGCATTAAATACGTTGACAGTGGTGATGCCTAATGAAATGTGGGCTGGTGCTGTGGGAGAAGCTGTACGTGAAAAGCTGGCCGGACCTGTAAATGGTTTGCCACAGGTAGAACCAATGTTTGAAATCAATCAAATGCCTGCTGAAACCTTTACTGGTTTTATGCGTAAACAGCGTACATTCTTAAAAATCGAAGCTGCAGACTCTTCTGGCATTAGCATTATTAAAGATGAATATGCACGTCCACAAACTGGGATAATTGTAAAAGGTTCTTCTCAGGAAGCGATTATTAATCTTATTACTCAGGATAGTGCCAAGATTGTAAATGCCGTAAAAGCAGCTGAATTTATAGAGAAAATTCGCCAAATAAGCTTGTCTTTAAAAGATGATAAACCCCTTACGGAAGCCTTTGGAATCACTATGAAATTCCCAACCGCATACCGCTATGCAAAGAAAGACGATAATTTTTTCTGGATACGTAAAGACATTCCACATGGGGATATGAATATTACGATTTATGAAGTGCCTTATGCTATGGTTGATCGCGATTCAAATACGGTAGGATCACTTATAAAAATGCGTGACTCCATTGGAGGAGACAACATCACCGTAAGTGAGGGAATGCGTTTTATTACTGAAGCTGCTTTTGCTCCATATCTTGAGGAGACCACAATTGCTGGCAAACCTGCTTATCAAATGAAAGGAATGTGGGAAGTAAAAGGACGTTATATGGCTGGACCTTTTGTAAACTTCACTGTAGATGATAAAGAAAACAATCGCTATCTGGTACTTGAAGGATTTGTATTTAAACCTTCAGCAAACAAGCGTGACAATATCTTTGAATTGGAATCAATTTTGAGATCTGTCAAATTTGTTGATTAAAGCAAATTAGAACTTATAAAAACTAAAAAAGCGCTTGAGTGATCAAGCGCTTTTTTAATTCTATTTTTTAAAAACTTAGGATTTTTTATCCTCTAGTTTTTCTTCAGATTTCTTTGAGGTGTCATCTTCGCGTGACGCATCTTTAAATTCTTTGATACCGCTTCCTAAGCCACGCATCATTTCTGGAATTTTTTTACCTCCAAAAAGAAGGAGTACTATTACTACGATAAGCCCAATTTGCCAAGGACCTACAACACCTAATATTATCGCCGGAATATTCATAATTCTAAATTTAGACCGTAAAGATAACAAGAAATCATCAGAAAGCGTTCCTGTATCTAAAACTTTAGCAGTAGGCAAACGCCTTTTTAAATTTTATATTTGTTGTATGATACGGTAAATCTATTCTTTAGCCGTATATCCTTAAATCACGTGTAAATCATGGCTAAAACCAAAGAGCGTAGAAAATTAAAAAAACGACTCCTGCACAAGTACAGGCTGTTGATTTTAAATGAAGATACCTTTGAAGAGCGCGTTTCTTTAAAACTTACCCGGCTTAATGTTTTTATTTTGGTAGGTTTTTCGATGATCATAATGATTGCATTCACCACCCTTTTAATTGCCTATACTCCCTTAAGAGAGTATATTCCTGGATATTCTTCAGTTAAATTGAAAAGACAGGCTACCGACTTGATGTTTGAAACAGATTCTCTAAAACGCCAGCTCGATATCAACAAACAATATTTAGCAAGTATCAAAAAGGTGCTTACCGGCGATGTGGCTGAGGTAAATTTTAATAAGGATTCTATCGCTTTAACTGAGCCCAGAGATACTTCAGGATTAGAATTTCGGGTTTCAAAAGAAGATAGTATTCTTAGAGAGCAGGTGGCAAATGAGGATCGATACAATCTTTTTGAACCCGCTTCTCCAACTGTAAGTTTTTCATTATTCCCACCGGTAAAAGGGAATATAACTGAAGCATATGATGCAGATGAGCGGCATTATGCAGTTGATGTGGTGGTGCCAAAAAATGAGCCGGTAAAAGCTGTTGCAGACGGCACGGTAATTTTTTCTGAATGGACGGCAGATACGGGTTATGTTGTGATTATTGAGCACGGTAATAATTTGATTTCGGTTTACAAACACAACGCTTCATTAACGCAAAGTCAGGGCGATTTAGTCAAAGCAGGAGAAGTGGTGGCTATTGCAGGATCTACAGGCGAATTATCTACAGGACCACATCTGCATTTTGAATTGTGGAATAGCGGGTATCCTGTTGATCCAACTAATTATATTGCATTTGAATAATGTCTATAAAATCAATTTCAGCAAAACTTTTTGCTAAATACATAGTTTCAAAAACCAAAAAATGGAGCAGTGACCCCGGTCGCACCCAGCAGGAAGTTTTTGAATATTTAATTACAAAGGCCGAAAAAACCAGGTTTGGCCAGGATCATAATTTTAAAGCTATAGCTAGTTATGACTCTTTCAAAAAGCAGGTTCCCATAAGAGATTATGAAGAACTGAAACCCTACGTAGAAGAAGTTGTTGCGGGTAAAGAAGATATACTTTGGCCTGGTTTACCTGAATATTTTGCGAAAACATCGGGAACCACATCTGGAGCAAAATACGTTCCTATTACTGCAGAGTCTATGCCTATGCATGTAAATGCTGCTCGCGATGCGATTTTACATTACATAGCTGACACTGGTAAAAGTGATTTTGTAGATGGCAAAATGATCTTTCTGCAGGGAAGTCCAGAGCTACAGGTTAAAAATGGTATCAAAACCGGCAGACTTTCAGGTATTGTGGCGCATTATGTACCGGGCTATTTGCAGCGCAATCGTATGCCTTCCTGGGAAACGAACTGTATAGATGACTGGGAAACCAAAGTTGATGCAATCGTTGAAGAAACACACGATAAAAACATGTCTGTAATCAGTGGTATTCCCTCCTGGGTGCAGATGTATTTTGAACGTCTAAAAGCTAAAGCAAACAAACCTGTTGGCGATATTTTTCCCAATTTTAAACTCTTCATTTACGGTGGAGTCAACTACGAACCCTATCGCAAGAAGTTTGAAAATTTAATAGGTCGCAAAGTTGACAGTATTGAACTCTATCCGGCGAGTGAAGGCTTTTTTGCTTTTCAGGATTCCCAAACCGATAAAGGAATGCTATTACTGCTTAACAGCGGTATTTTTTACGAGTTTGTAAAGGCTGATTCCTTTTTTGATGAAAACCCGGAGCGACTCAGTATTACACAGGTTGAAGTCGGAGTGAATTATGTGATGATTATTTCAACAACTGCTGGCCTGTGGGCTTATAATGTGGGTGATACTGTGATGTTTACCAATCTTAAACCCTATCGCGTTGTAGTTACTGGTCGTATCAAACATTTTATTTCAGCATTTGGAGAGCATGTGATTGGCAAAGAGGTGGAGGAAGCACTCACAGCGGCCGCACAGACTCACAATGTGCAAGTAAGTGAGTTTACTGTAGCTCCACAGATCAATCCGTCTTCTGGCTTGCCCTATCATGAATGGTTTATTGAATTTGAGCGCGAACCTCAGGATCTTGAAGCTTTCGCGAAAGCAATAGATGAAAATTTACAGCAGCAAAACAGTTACTATTATGATCTTTTGGTAGGTAATGTGCTCAAGAGGCTAGAAATTCGAAAAATCCCTGCAGGAGGCTTTAATAACTATATGAAATCGCAGGGAAAACTGGGAGGTCAGAATAAATTACCACGCTTGTCTAACGACCGCAAAATAGCGGAGGCTTTAGAGCAACTTAATTTTTAAAAAGTATATTTGGCTTCATGAGTTTATTAGAACAGGAAAGCAGAACACGTGCACAGGAATCTTCGGCAGCAATAGAACGTATGTATATAACCATGCGGCATTTGTTTAATCGTGGGTTCTATAAACCTATGGGAGTTTCGGGGGATACACTTAGAGAAGCCCTGCTTATTCTACGTCCGGAAATTTACGGGACTGTTGCTGATGAAAAAGTAGAACTCAATGGTCTGCTTTACGTTATAGATCGATTGCCAGAAGGTATTGAAGAATGTCGCTATATCAATCTTACCAGCGACGAGGGCTATAAAGATTCGCACTTTAAACCAATTGTTCCGCCCAAACGCCGTCGCAATTGCTACCGTATTGATGACGAGCAAATGAATATTGAAATCACTCGCGGACGTTCAGAGATTTATGATATTCTTACCCACTTAACCTTCCTTTTTGTTGAGTCTCATAAAATTATGAAGCGTGTAGTTATCAATGAAGAAGGCCATACAACCCGCGATTGGAAAAAGCTGGAAAAAGCTGTTTTAGAAGAAGAACCGCTTAGCCAGCAAGAACGTGAAATTGCGCTTACGCATACGGCAAATATTTTAGGAAGAACCTTTGCTGAAGCTTCAGCCATCTACAGTAAATTTTCAGTGCCAGGCAATGAAAAACGGTTTTTAAAACTCATTTACTGGTTGGGCAAACGCGCCATTGAAGAAACTCTTGAAAGTGATAAACGCCTCGTTACTTTTTCGCCCTTACTACGCGAGCGACTTGGGCATCACATTCACGGTGAGATTTGGGCAAATGCTATAAAAACTGAACTTGACGCTAAAGGATTATTGCGCAGACCCATACATATCATCAGTGCAAATATGCATAGTGTGATGAATACCTTATTTGCGCCGGTTGCCCTTGGCAAAGAGATGTCTAAAAAAGAAAATCTGGAGATTTACGAGACCTTGAGCAATGCTGCTAGTGGAAAGTTACGTGCTCGCGTTGAGAAAACGGCTCAGCAAAATGGGATGATCTTTTTGCGTGATCAAAGCGGTACCAATATCGATGTTCAGATTTTTGATACTAAAAAATTAGATCTTAAGCAGAATAACTTCTGTAACAAGGCTTCCTATCCAGAAGGGCAGGAGCCGGTTATTATAGTCATGGATTATGCATTTGGTGAGCAGGCTTATGAGACGATGGAAGAACTTCTAAAGCCCTATGAGAACAAGCGTGAAGAAGTGCACCTGGATGTAAAATCAATTTCCATAATGGGTAAAGCGGGAATCCTTGAAGGTGGCAAGGGCGACATAATGATCCCAAAAGCGCATCTTTTTGAAGGTACTGCAGATAATTACCCGTTTGAAAACCAACTTACAAAAGAAGATCTTGATGGTCACGGTATTTCAGTTTATGAAGGAGCCATGATAACGGTTTTAGGAACTTCGCTTCAAAACAGAGATATTTTACGCTTTTTCTATGAAAGCACGTGGAACGTTATTGGTCTGGAGATGGAAGGTGCACATTATCAAAAAGCAATTCAGGCAGCGGCCAAATTGCGCGGAAGCATTAGCGATACGGTAAAAGTGCGTTATGCTTATTATGCTTCAGATAATCCACTAGAGACCGGGAGCACACTCGCTTCAGGTGGTTTAGGAACTACGGGAGTTAAGCCCACTTATTTGATTACAGAGCGTATTTTAGAACAAATCTTTAGTGAGTAATGAGCGAGCATAAGAATCAGGATGTAGATCTGCTAGATGTTTTCAAATGGTTAAAACAACTTTGGGTTAACCTATGGATTAATGTCTATCGTTTTTTTTCATTTTTGATTCGCAATGTGCTCATCCTTGTAGCGCTGCTTATTGTTGGTGTCGGCCTGGGCTATGGTTTATCGACCTTTTTAGCTCCTAAATATGAAGTCGAATTAATTGTTAAACCGAATCTGGGAACCACTTCGTATCTGTATCAAAAGATTGACGAACTGGATAATCGTGAGTCTTTTAAATCTACAGATGGAAATTTTGTTGCCATTGACGCCATTGAGATTGAACCCGTCAAGAATATTGCAGACCTGCTTGAAAATTTGTCTGAAATACCCACAGAAATTATCCCTGATGTTACCGATTACCGCGAAACAGAATCTGAGTTTTACGAAAAAACCCTGTTCACCCCAGGTTATACATTTCATCAAATAAAGCTAGTTTCAAGAGAGAAAATTGCAGTTGAAGATCTTTCCAAGGGTTTAGAAGCTTCCCCTTTTTTGCAGGAAAAGCTTGTGGCTGCTCGTAAAAGTACCGAAGCTCAACTACAGGAAAATCAATTTTCAATCAACCAGATTGATAGTCTATTACAAAATTTCAACTCACAGTTGAAACAGAGCCAGACAGCTACAGAAACCAGTAAATTGTCGGTTTATAATGGATCTGAAATTTCACAGATTTATGCTTCAGTCTTAAATTCAAAAACCGAATTGCTTGAGATTCAGGATGAGCTTGTACAGCAGCAGCTTGACCTTCAGGATATTTTTAAAATTTATTCCGTTTCCGATTGGAAGTCCAAATCATCACTCAAGACCTATTTGCCTTTCTTGATGCCGCTGTTTTTGATTTTTGGATTTTTACTAATTACTTTTTTTCTGCGCTTGAGAATAAAGCTCAGGAACTTATCGACTTCTTCAGTTCGCTAGTTCAGCGTAAATCTTCATTAGGAATTTATTACGCGTTTTGATGTCGTAGTGCATTGATTTTTCCAGACTTTTTTCTGCGTTTGTTCTATAAAAATCAGCATCTGATTCTAATTGCAGAAGCACCTCGCGTAGTTTGTTTGCATCACCAGGATCAAAAAGATATTCATCTGAGGCTGTCAAATCTATGAGTCCGCCTACACGGCTTGCGACAACCGGTTTACCAGCAGCCATTCCTTCAAGAAGGGCAAGACCAAAACCTTCATAGTGTGATGATAAAATCACGACATCGGTCATCGCATAAAGTGATTCGATGTTGCTTTGCTCGTTTAAAAACAAAACCCGATCAGTTAAACCCAATTTAGTGCAATAGGAGCGTGTTTCTTCAAGCAAATAGCCTTCGCCAGCCAGAAGTAGTTTAAAATACTCAGGAGTCTCTTTAAATGCTTTGAGAAGTGTTTTATGATCTTTCGCAGGGCGAAAACTGGAAACCTGTAAACATAAAAAATCGCTTTCCTGAAGATTAAACGAGTTGCGCGATGCCGATTTTGCCTCACGGTATCGGGAAAGATTTATGGCGTTATTGAGTACAATCAGTTTTTCAGATTTGAATTTTCGCAGATGCTGTTCAACACTTTCTTTCACCGCTTCCGAAACGCAAACCACCCGATCGATACCGAGATAGCACCAATTATCTATTGATCTAAATACAAAATTTCTCCTCTTTTTAACGATTGGGCAATGTTCGGTATAAACTAGTTTAACGCTCGATTTTGCCAAAATCTTGGCAATCCTCACATAATACAAAGAGGGAATGAGGTGAACGTGAACCAGGTCGTATTTTCCTTTTTCTAGTTGTTTTTTGAGTTTCCAAATCCCAATCGGATTATAGGGAGACTGGTGTTGTAGCTCGATGAGGTTAATGTGTTCTGCTTTAACCAGTTGCACCTTTAGAAATGTTTCTTTTTTAGATAAAAGCATCACATTTATCCTGAGGTTTTCGTGATCTAAATGCAGCAAAGTGTCTGTAAGCATACGTTCTGCACCGCCGGTAACAAGATTATTGATTACGAAAAGTATGTTCATCTTCAGCTGTTGAAAAGCATTCTGGGATTACACCGTATTTAAATTGTGCAGGCTATTTGTATCTTTCGGCCTTTGGTCAAAAAGACCGGACTAAAGTATGCATAAAAAAGGGATCAACAAGTTGGGCGAATTTCTCGGAGCAAAGCTCTACGGTCGTGCTTTGCTTATGATGTCTTTGCGGGTAGCAGGTGTGCTGGCATTATTTCTGGTCACCTTGTACATCACCAATTCATTTGAGTCGTATGCCGTGGGGCGTTATGAATTTGCGCGCTCTACTATTTTTGTAACGGGAAGCCTTATCCTTCTGGGCACCGATCAAACTATTTTATTTTTTGCCGGCAGGTTTAAAAGTCAGGAAAACTATAAGGCGCTTTTTCAAATTTACAAACGTATTCTGCTGCTCATTTTTGTGTCGAGCATTTTGCTTTTAACGATTTGCTACAGCTTAATGCCTTTTTTTTCTGAGCGATTTGCAGGCAGTCAGGATTCTATAGAATTGGTGTTTAAAGTGATTCTTTGCGTCTTTTTTTACGCAATTGCGATGCTGAATATCGAATTTTTCAGAGCTCTGGACCTTCAGGCAAAATCTGAACTCTACCGGGGCCTTTTCAGACACGGATTGCTATTTTTGGGAGCTTTGTGTATTGTTTTCGGAATTATTCAGGAGGAAGTTGCTGAGGTATTTTTAGGAAGTTATTTGATAGTTGCATTGATGACTTCTAATGAGCTTCTTTGGTTCTACCGAAGCAAAAAGGTTTTCAAGCAAAGTAGTCCTAAAATTACCTACAAAACCCTTTTTAATGCCACACTTCCGGTAGCGATAAGCTCCTTGGGATTTTATTTGTTGATCTCCCTCGACGTCTTTTTTCTGAAACTTTATGAAGATTACGAGACTTTGGCTTTTTACGGTATAGCGCTTAAGATAATTTTCCTCATAGCAACGATTGTGAATACAGTTGCCTCTTTTTTGGCGGTAGATATTGCAAATTTATTTACTACAGATCGCAAGGCATTGCAAGAGATTTTAAAACGGGGCGTGCGGTTTATAGCGCTTTTATCTACCGTACTTACATTGGTAATCCTATTGATTCCAAACACACTATTATCGTTTTTTGGAGAAGAATATGTAAAGGCTACAAATGCCCTAATAATATTGGCAGCCGGACATTTTTTAGGTTCGCTTTGCGGAGTGACAGCGACCTATTTGAATATGACCAAAAAGCAAAAATACCTACAGAATATTTTGATAGCCGCCGTGATACTGAATGCTTTGCTCAACTGGATTTTGATTCCGCAGTTTGGGATAGAAGGTGCGGCCATTGCATCTGCAGTAAGCGTACTTTTTTGGAATTTTTGTGGAGTATATTTGGCTTACCGAAAAGATCACATCAAACTCTACCTGCATTAAGCCGATGAAGTGTCACCTGTCAAGATCTCAAGCTGCCTTTCTAATCATTGCTGTTTTGACACTGGTATTGGGGGTTTTGGCAATTTGCTATCTGCCGGAGCGGTTTTTTTATGATGGGGAAACCATCATCAATGATTACGACAACGAAAAGGGATTTATTGGAAGTTACCCGGTAACCATGTCGTTTTACGAATATACAGGATTAGGAAGCCTTGCATTTCCGTTAGTTGCTTTGATACAACTCACGATTTTGCTTTGGGTTATTTACAAAATAGGATTGCCAGAGCAATTTGCCAGGCTTAGCTTGAGAAATCTACTGGCATACTCGATGCTTTTGATGATGGCATTTTACATTTCGATGCCCTCCAAAGAATTTCTAACCTTTCTGTTTATCGCTTTACTGGTTAGAATTTTTCAGAAGAAAAACTGGAGGGTCATAACAGGAATCAGTCTCGTATTTCTTATACTCGTTCTTTTCGGGGTTTGGTTTAGACTGTATTACGTCATCTTGCCGGTTCTGACATTGGTGATTTATTTCGCTTCTCAAATAAGGATAAAACAACAAGTTTGGGCAGCATTGGTGACTGGTTTTGTTGTTATGATCTTCATTTCCCTTTCTTACGGTTTTTTAAAAGGTGAATTTTTAAGCGAAAGCACCCGTGAAGCTTTAAATGCAGAACGCCTGGGAGAACTGGCGACCAATTCAGTGATAAATTCACCTGTAAAACCAAATACCTGGTACGGTGAAAGCTTTAGTATTCTCTACGGATTCATTTCAGTCAACTTACCTGTAAATGGATTGCGCCATCTCCTGAAACCTCAGATTTTGATTTTTGTGGTTTGGCAATTGATTCTAAGCATTTATCTGTTGGTACTATTTAAAAATGCATTAAAGAACAAAGCAAAAAACTCCTATGAGATTTGGGCTTTCAGCCTGGTTTTTAGCTATTTCATTCTTCAAGGTGTTTTTGAGCCCGATTTAGGTTCGGCGGTTAAACATAAGATTGGTATTTTACCATTGCTTTATTTTACGCTCTACTATGATTATTTCAGAAAGAACATATCGGTTTAGCTACAACCTGTGGATTGTAATTCTGGGAGCATCTTTGATTTTCAGAATTCCAGCAACGGTTTTACTGATGCTTTTTGCAGCTTACAACCTATTCTTTTTTAAAAAAATGCGGTTTACAACACATCGTATTTGGATGATGGTTTTGATTGCAAGTCCGTTTTTGCTTGACTTGTTATTTTTATGGAATAATGACAGTCTTACTGAAGGTTTAAAACACGGTGAAAAGCGTCTTGCATTACTACTGCTTCCTGTTTGTTTCCTGAGTCAAACCCATCGTTTTAACACTATGCGGGTGTTGCGGTATTATGCCTGGTTGTTTACGGCAATACTATTTGTGTGTTTTATACGATTTGCATGGGTGGAGCCTGAGTTATTTCTGAAATACCTAAGCGGAAGAGAACTCTGGGAAATGGGTTATGCCTTTTCAGAATCTACCGGGAATCACGCTCCTGCTTTAAATATGCATATGGCATTTGTGGTGGTGATTAACTTCTACTTTATCATCAACAAAGATCGGCATACAGGAATCTGGAGTTTGGTTTTAAGAATGCTATCTTTCGTAATATCAGTTATTTTATTGCTCTATATAAACACCAGGCTAGCTATTGCATTTGCTTTTATGGGTATTATTCTGGTGAGTTTATATCAATTCAAATCAGCTTTTAACCTTCAGAGAATCAAAAAAATAAGTCTTGGGGTTTTGATATTTGGACTACTCGGTGCTGGTTTTGTAAAACTGTTTCCATACAGCGTTAAGAAATTTTCTTCCGTCACGTTCGCTCATCTTGATAAAGTGGGAAAATTGGATGATTTTGAGAACCCGGAAGATGTTGTTTTTAATGGTTTAGTGACCAGACTCAGCATTTGGAAATCGGGTCTGGAAGTGGCAAAATCCAATTTAATCACCGGTGTAGGAGCAGCCGATGGAAAGCGAGAATTGATACAACACTATAAGGCAACCAATCAGCGATTTTTAGCTAAATATGAGTTTCCCACGCACAATCAATATCTCGATTTTTTAATCAAATTCGGTATTCTCGGTTTTTTAATTTGTATACTGTACATTGGTTTATTTATGTACATCGGGCTTGAAACCCGTCAGGTTTTATGCCTATTTCTATTTCTGCTATTTGGAGCCGCAAATATGGTAGATGACTTTTTAATTCGCTTTGACGGCATTGTATTTAGCGGACTGTGGCTTTCCTTTTTTGCTCAAAATTATGTGCTTGATTATGAAAGCCGAAAACGTGCAGAGTCCCAGAATTATTCAGCTTTTGAGAAACGGTGATTTTTCAGATAAAGTGCAGCTAGTTTATTGAAGTTAGTAGTACTTTCAAATAAAATACGGTTGCGTTTTGCTGCAGCAAGACCTATTTGTTTTCGTTCTTCAACAGACTTCAAAGCCTGTAAACATTCTTGAAATTCTTCGGTATTTTCAAATAAATATCCCGTTTGCCCAGAACGTATAATGTCTTTATTCCCAATAATATTTGTTGCAATCACTGGGATCTCCCGTGAAGATGCTTCCAGAACCGCAATGGGTAAACCTTCCCATAGCGAAGTTTGCAAATACACATCAAGTGTTTCTAGCCAGGCAATTCCTTTTTGATTTTCTTTAAACCAGCCTGTAATTGTGATATTGGTAGCAGTAAGCAAATGTCTCAATTCACCATCACCAATCCAGATAAATTCAATTTCTGGATTTTTAAGCGCTAATTGATTAAAAAGTTTAGGATCGCGTTGAGCAGTTGTTCGCCCCAGAATTCCAATTTTCTTTATTTCAGCATTTTTAGATATGGATGGCGAAGTAATTTCCTGATGATTGATGCCATTGCGCACCAAAACGGCCGGACCTATTTTTTTCGAATAATCGAGTTCGGTATCTCCGCAGGCAACAATTGTCCCTCCACAAATTTTCTGACTCACAAATTCGATAGCGTAAAATGCAAATCTTTTAAGTTTACTTACATCCTTGCGGAGAAAAGAAAAACCGTGAGGTGTATAATACAGCTGTGTGTGTTTTCTTTTGATAAAGAGATATGCAAAACGCCCTAATATTCCTGCTTTTGAAGAATGTACGTGCAGTACATCTGGTTTAAGGTTTTTTAGAACGTTTCGAATTGCTTTAAAACCCTTAAAATCTTCCTTCAAATTAATCTCACGTTGCATAGGTTGCACGATAAGATTGGTATTTGGATGAAAATCCTCAGCTACCCGAGATGGGTCAATTTGTTCGCGTTTATCGCTATAAATCACCGTGACTTCAAACTGCGGATTAGCAGCCAGAACGTGCGTTAAATTCACAAAATAGGTGTACACACCACCTCCTAAAGCTTCAACAAGGTGTACAATTTTAAGTTTGTGCATAAAGATAGATTCAATGCCTGTTTAGCTGTTTCAGGCTTTAGGGGCTTTTGTTTTGGGGCGATAAGATATCATCATAATTTGAAATAGCGCAGCGCATTTCAAGATAATTTGAAGTTGTGTTAAAAGACCTGTGTCTTACCAGAAATCTTTTAGTAATTTTAGCTCGTTTGCCTCAAGGGTAAAATCCAATTTATGAACGAAAAGGCCATACGACATAACTATCTGGCACAGCCTGCTGTTGCACTTTTTGATATATGTGTTCTAATAATTGGAGGATTATTCCTTCATTTAACTACCCATAATTTTTTAATATTTTCAGTTTACAGCGTTTTTGGCTGGCTTATTACCACTGTTGGTTTTGGCTATTATAAAGTTTATCGCTTTACACCGCTGGTACGAATTTTAGGTCTCATTAGCCGACAATGTTTTCTGTTGCTCCTATGCACACTTTCTTTTTTTGGGATCTTCAACGAAATCGATATCGAAGCTAAAGAATTGTTCAATTTTCTTGCATTTTCAATGCTGATTATTGCGCTTTTTAAGGTGTTGATTTTCAATCTTAGAAAAAAGTTCAGAACCCGATTGGGAGCAGATTATGTTCGGGTAATTATAATAGGTCGCAATGCAAAAACCGAAAAACTAAAGGATTTTTTCAATTATAATAAAGCCTATGGTTTTAAATTGGTTCAAAATTTTGATCTGAAGAGTGAGCAATTTAGTCTGAATGAGATTGAAGAATTTGTACTGCAGAATCAAATTGAAGAAGTGTTTTGTTCCATTGCTGAACTTTCTAATAATGAAATCAAACAGCTAATTGATTTTGCTGATAACCATCTGGTTAAATTGAAATTTCTACCCGACAACAAAGATATTTTTACCAAAAAGATGGAGTTTCAATATTACGGCTACACACCTATATTGGCTTTGCGAACGCTGTCGCTCGATTCGCCCATCAACATGTTTTTGAAGCGTTTGCTCGATGTCGTGATTTCGGCAATTGTTGTGATTGGTATTTTATCCTGGCTAACACCTATACTGGCAATTATCATTTATCTGGATAATAAAGGTCCTTTATTCTTTAAACAGCTACGCACAGGCCTTGATGGGAGGGAGTTTTACTGTTATAAATTCAGGTCTATGGCGGTTAACTCCAGCGCCAACAAACAACAGGCAAAGCGAAATGACTCACGCACAACCCGAGTTGGTAAGTTTTTACGACGTACCAGTCTTGATGAATTTCCACAATTTTATAACGTGTTGATGGGAAATATGTCTGTAGTTGGCCCACGACCACATATGTTGACACATACACTTAATTATGCCTCGCAAATTGATAAATTTATGCTGCGTCATTTGGTGAAACCCGGTATTACCGGTTTAGCCCAGATAAGTGGCTATCGCGGGGAGATCGAAAATCGATATGATATAAAAAACCGCGTAAGACTCGATATCTTTTATGTCGAAAACTGGTCTATTTTAATGGATCTGCGTATTATCGCTAAAACATTTTTACAGGTCATCTATGGCGATAAAAAAGCCTATTAACAGCCCACTAATTTCAATTGTTACGCCTTGTTACAATAGTGCGGCATATATAGAGGCTACTGTAAATTCCATTTTAAATCAAACCATTACAGATTGGGAATTGTTGTTGGTTGACGATGGTTCTACAGATGATACGGTACAAATCATATCTCAACTTGCAGCAAGGGATAATCGTATTTCCTTCTTTCAACAACCTCAAAATTTAGGTCCGGCTACTGCACGCAACCGAGGTATAGAGCAGGCGAGGGGCAACTACCTCACCTTTATCGATGCAGATGATTTGTGGTTTCCTGAGTTTTTGGAGCGTAGTTTTAAGGCGGCTCAGACCCACGCATTTGTTTTTAGTTCGTACCAGCGTTTGGATGAATACCTTCAGCCTTATCTGTCTGATTTTATCGTTCCTGAGAAAGTCAACTATACAGATATTCTAAAGAGCAATTCCATTAGTTGCCTCACTGCATTTGTAGATATTAGCAAGCTTGGAAAAAAGTACATGCCGCTAATCAAAAAGCGTCAGGATATGGGATTGTGGCTTCAGTATTTAGAACAAATACCTTATGCTTATGGTATTCAGAAACCGCTTGCAATCTATCGAATTCGTAAAGGCTCCCTTTCTCGCAATAAAGCCTCTTTGCTAAAATATCAATGGCAGTTTTACAGAGAATTTGCAAAGCTTTCGCCTCTAAAATCAGCCTATTATATGGCTTGCTGGGCGTATAATGGTTTTGTAAAATACCGAAATTAAAATCCGCGGGTAAATTGCCGCAACTTACCACGAGTGCTTCGATCTAAATGTGATTTCTTCGAAATATTGATGCTGAGATTTTGCCCTAAATATTGAGTGAGTGCAGTCTTAATTTTCTTCAATTTCGCTTCTGTGAAAGCATTATCAGCCACATAGAGAATTTCAAAAGTGTCAGGCTGAACTTGATGAATAACAAACTCTTTGACCGAGCCACTATCGTTAATTATCTCTTTGGTCACATAATAAAATGCCAGCGCCGGAATCGTTTTTCCGTCGGGAAGTATCGCATAATCACCAACTCGACCTTGCAATTGGGTTAAAACAGGCTTGCCGTTTTCTAAATTTAAAACACCCAAATCTCCAATTTCATACCGAATAAATGGATGCGCTTTATTGAAAAGTGAAGTGACCACAATTTTACCAGACTCTCCATATGGAACGGGCTTATTCTCTTCATCCAGAATTTCTACAAGCAAAAGTCGGCTGTCGATTGGTAAAGAACCACCAGCCTTTCCAATAGCTATTATTCCAGTTTCTGAAGCGCCGTATTCGTTAATCACGGGTACGCCAAATTGATTTTCCAACAACTCGAGATCTTCGGGAAAGAGCATTTCGGCTGTAATAATACAATGTGTAAGAGACGGGCAAACCGTTTTTAAAATCAGGTTTTTTTGCTTTAAATGTTTTGCAAATAACACTAGTGAACTTGTATACCCATTGAGTTGACCGTATTTTTTAGTCCGAAAATTTTGAATAAAGTTGTCAAAATTCTGAGCTGTGCTATCAAAAATGGGAAAACGATACCTATTGCTAAGCCTGTCTTTAAGACGTTCCTTAAAATAAGCTATTCCATTTTTTGGGATTCCATAAAAGCGGGCTTCTAGCAAGGTTAAATCTATACCCAGATTTGTATATAAATCCTGTATAGAAGCCCAGGTAAGTGCATGTGCGAACTTATCTTTTGCAAAAATAAAAGGATGACCTGAAGAGCCTGAAGTCTTGTGTTTGTGAACATTCGTAACACTAAAACCGTTTGATAAACGGTTTTTTAATGATTGTTGTAAATCTGCTTTAGTAAGAACAGGCAGTGATTCCCAATTCTGAAATTCACCTGCTAATTGCTTATAAAATGGATTGGTGTTGAGGTGATGCTCTAGAATTTCGGTCTTTTTAGAATCAAGATAGCCAGCATAATCCTGCTCGAGTTCAGTCTGTAATTGCCTGAGTTTAGCTTTCGCGGCTGCGATAGGGTAACCATTAATACTTAGGCTGAGGTTGGTTAAATTCACAAGACTAAAATTAGTAGGTCAATTTACAAACATTTATTTTTGAGGCTTAATTAATTTTTTAAGCTAATCTGATGCATATTCTTATTCTGGGCGCCGGCGGGCGTGAACACACTTTTGCCTATAAAATTGCTCAAAGTCCTCAATGCGAACGCCTTTTTGTGGCTCCGGGAAATGCGGGTACGGCAGGCATAGCGACAAACGTTCCACTTTCGGTTACCGATTTTAATGCGATCAAAGAACTGGTTTTAAAAGAAGACATCACCATGGTGGTTGTAGGCCCTGAAGATCCTTTGGTACACGGGGTTTATGATTTTTTTAAAAATGATAAAGAGTTGGAGCAAGTTAGAGTTATCGGTCCATCAAAACGAGGAGCTTTACTCGAAGGAAGTAAGGAGCGCGCTAAAGAGTTTATGGCGATGTATAACATTCCCACCGCGGCTTACGAGAGTTTTAAAGCAGAAAGTCTTGAGGCTGGAAAGTCTTTTTTAGAAGATTTAAAAGCTCCTTATGTGTTAAAGGCAGATGGTCTTGCGGCAGGTAAAGGCGTTGTTATCCTGAATGATCTTGAAGAAGCCAAAGCCGAACTTACCGATATGCTTACCAATAAAAAGTTTGGTGCTGCCAGTGAAACTGTGGTAATTGAAGAATTTCTAGACGGTATTGAGCTGAGTGTTTTTGTGCTTACAGACGGTAAAAATTACATCACTTTGCCAACTGCTAAGGATTACAAGCGTATTGGAGAAGGCGATAAAGGCTTGAATACAGGTGGAATGGGAGCGGTTTCTCCAGTTCCGTTTGCAGATGCAGCTTTTATGGAGAAGATTGAAAACCGAATCGTAAAACCTACGATTGAAGGTTTAAAAGCTGAAGAAATAGAGTATAAAGGTTTTATTTTCATCGGTTTGATTAAGGTAGGGGATGATCCTAAGGTAATTGAGTACAATGTACGTATGGGAGACCCGGAAACTGAAGTAGTTCTGCCACGTATTAAAAATGATTTGGTTGAACTCTTTGAAAAAGTTGCAGCTCAAAAATTAAATGAAGTAACGCTCGATTTAGACCCAAGATCAGCAACTACTGTTATGCTGGTAAGTGGAGGTTATCCTGAAGCTTACGAAAAGGGGAAAGTGCTTACAGGTTCTGAAACGATAGAAGACTCTCTTGTTTTTCACGCGGGTACCAGTCTTAAAGATGGTGAGGTTGTAACAGCTGGAGGTCGCGTTATGGCGGTAACTTCGCTTCACGATGATTTTAGAGAAGCGCTTAAAACTTCGTATAAAAACATTGAGCAAATAAAATTCGATAAGATGAATTACCGAAAAGACATCGGTTTTGATCTTTAAATCGAAAAGTGATATCAACAAAAAAGCCTGCAAATTGCAGGCTTTTTTAATATTGTTATTAGAACAAGTTCCTAGCTATTTAGGTTGTGATGTTCCTGACTGTCAAATTTGTTAAGTTGAATACACCAGTACACAAAAGCAACAGAAACAATGATAATGAAAATTATATTGATAAGGTTTGCTGCTACCCAGCTGCTGTCCTGTAACTCACGAATCCAGTCAAGTGGAGCAAAAGCTACATTGACAAAAAAATCCTGAATACCGTAAAATAAATCTTTCAATTCCATAATTGTATACTTTTACATCCTGAATAGGAATGCCGCACCGGTTATTTTGAGTTGTGCGATGCAAAAATAGAAAAAACTACAATGCTAACAAGCTTTTTTGGCGCTTCAAAACCTATAAATTTCGCAGTCATCATCCTGAGTGTGGTTCTGTTTTACTCTGGTTACTACATTCTTTCTGATTATTACGAGCTTACGGCTCTTAGTATTTTGAGTCGATTTTTGATTTTATTACTGTATTTATTTTCGCTGGGCGTGCTCAATTTTGTGGTGAAACGCAACACCTTAACCAAGCGTACCACCTATATCATTTTCTTTTTTGCCTGCTTTACAATGGCCATACCGCAGACATTTTTTAATGTGAATACGGTATTTTCAGGTTTATTTGTTCTGCTTGCATTGCGTAGGATTATTAGCCTGAAAACTGAAAATGATCAGAAAAAGAAGATTTTTGACGCTGCCTTCTGGATTGCGATTGCTTCGCTTTTTTTCTTCTGGGCTTTGCTCTTTCTGGTGGTGCTATATTTTGCCATTGTTTTTTATGCGCCCAATGAATACCGAAACTGGTTGCTTCCGTTTGCAGGTTTGTTTACTGTATTTATTCTCACATTTACCTTCAGTTTGTACTACGAGGGTGCTGCAGTTTTTGCGCGAAATTATGTAGAGTTGCCAACCTATGATTTTTCAGCTTTTAACAATCTGAAACTGTTAATACCTACTTCGTTTATAATTACGATTTATCTCTGGTGCGGCTTTAGATATGTATCGCAGATTAGTGATGTAAGTCAAAAACTAAAGGCCTCATTCAGCCTAATTTTAATCAGTTCGCTGGTCGCTTTGATAATTGCATTATTTCTGGCACCGCAACGCGATGGGCGCGAACTGTATTTCCTGTTTGGTCCGCTTGCAATTATAACAGCAACCTATATTGAAACCAGCAAGAGTTTTTGGTTTAAAGAGATGATTATGTGGCTGTCTTTACTTATTCCGTTTATTGCCATATGGGTAGGTTAAATCTTTGGGAGGTTGAGACCCAATTGAAAAAGCGCTGGCCTTATCCCGATACCTGGTTTAGAAAACAGAATGACATTTGGGACCGGCGTAGCAATTTTATTTACGATTCGTATGATTTTGACTTATTGCTCACGAAGATCGATCAGGTGCTAAAGACTACCGAGTTTGACAAGAAAAGTTTTTTGAACTATGCTTTAAATCGCTGGTACAATTACTGGAGTGCACGTGCGATCGAGCAAATTTTTTGCGAGCAGACAGGAGTAATTCCTGCAATAAATCCCAAAGACCGTCTGGTTGATTTCAATCTGAAGGGAATTAATTTTGATCTTAAAACCTCAGTTTTTCCCCGAGGTTTTGGCAAAGATCTCACCTACGCGAAAACATATGAGAACGAACTTATTAATTGGCTATACACCAATCAAAGTACTGGAAATCGGTATCATGAAGCAAACCGACTTTTTCTAATTGTTTATAGAGCAGACGGCGCTCATTACAAGCTGAAAGCAGAAATCTCCTGGATGCGTCAACGTATTGCAGATTATGTAAGTACTTTTGATGACTCAAAATTGGTTTCATTTTCTGGAGCCAATTCAAAAACTGTTTATTCAGATATTATCTGGGCTACACAATGAATTACATCGGTTCTAAACATAAACTTTCTTCCTGGCTGCTGAGCAGTATTCAGGGTGTGTGTGGCGGCGATTTAACTAATCAGGTTTTTTGTGATTTGTTTGCCGGTACTGGTAGTGTTGGGCGTACTTTTAAACCATTGGTCAAGTCAGTCCTCGCAAATGATCTGGAATTTTACAGTTATGTTTTAAACCGAAATTATATAGGCAATAACACAGAGATTGATGTTTCAGCCTATATTGAAACACTAGAAAATCTTCCACCTAAAGAGGGTTTTATTTTCAATACCTATAGCGAAGGTGGGTCTCAGGATCGCTTGTATTTTTCGGCAGAAAATGGAAAGAAAATAGATGCCATACGCGAGCAAATTGAGCTTTGGTTTTCGCAGAATGAAATCAACGAAGATTTGTATTATTTTCTCCTGGCCAGTTTGCTTGAAAGTGCAGATAAAGTTGCCAATACGGCTTCGGTTTATGGCGCTTATCTTAAAAAGCTCAAAAGATCGGCACAGAAGACATTGATTCTTCAACCGGCGGTTTATTCAATTACTCCCGGTAATCATTCGGTTTATAACAAAGACAGTAATACCCTTGTCAACGAAATTTCAGGAGATATTTTATATCTGGACCCGCCTTACAACGCAAGACAGTATGGCGCTAATTATCATGTGCTTAATACTATTGCAAAAAAAGATACCTTTGTACCTCAGGGAAAAACCGGCTTACGCAGCTATAAAAAGAGTGAATTTTGCAGCAAAAATAGGGTTGCAGAAGCTTTTGAAAATTTAATTGCGCAGGCAGATTTTAAATACATTTTCCTGAGTTATAACAATGAGGGCCTAATGCCTCCAGAACTTGTAAAAACAATTATGCAGCGTTACGGGCGCTATGATTTGGTTACACAATCCTATCAGCGTTTTAAAGCCGATAAGACCGAAAATCGAAACCATAAAGCAAACGCTACGCTTGAATATTTACACATCTTAGAAAAATAATTCAGTCATGATAACACATACCGCAAAGCGAATTTTTGAACGTGCTGTTGACGATTACCACATAAAAGACCGGGTAGATCAACCTTTTGATAACCCATATGATACTGACGTAGACTTTTTAGAGCATTTGCTATACCGCAAAGCCTGGATAGATACGGTGCAATGGCATTATGAAGATCTTATTCGCGATCCTCAAATTGATCCTGTTGCTGCGCTTGAGCTTAAGCGTAAAATAGATGCCTCAAATCAGGATCGTACCGATATGGTTGAGTACATAGACAGCTACTTTTTAAAGCTTTACCGTGATGTAGAACCAAATGAGAAGGCGACTATAAACACGGAAAGTCCGGCGTGGGCTTTAGACCGTCTGGCGATTCTTACCCTTAAGATTTATCATATGGAAGAAGAGGCAAATCGTGAAGATGCCAGTGATGAGCATAAAATCGCCTGTGAAAATAAGCTCAACGTACTTTTAGAGCAACGTGTAGATCTTTCTACTGCTATCGATACGTTAATACGTGATATCGAGAATGGCGATAAGTACATGAAGGTTTATAAGCAGATGAAAATGTACAATGACGAGGAGCTGAATCCCGTCTTACGCAGCCAGAGTAAAAAATAAATGTCTACCGCTCAAAATCCCCACATTTTGTGCATACGCCTTTCTGCAATGGGGGATGTGGCGATGACTGTACCTGTATTAATAGCCTTGACACGCGCCTATCCCAATCTGGAAGTTACGGTGGTGTCAAGGCCTTTTTTTGAGCCATTTTTTAGACCCCTTGAGCGTGTGCATTTTTTTGGTGCCGATGTAAAAAACAACTACAAAGGTGCCAGAGGACTGTATAAACTTTATAAAACATTAGAGCCATACCGCTTTACGGCAATCGCAGATTTACATAACGTGATCCGCTCAAATGTGCTTCGCTCTTTCTTTCGCTTACGCGGAAGCAAATCGGCAAAAATTGATAAGGGTAGAGCAGAAAAAAAAGCCTTAACTCGCGAGATCAATAAGGATTTTAAGCAATTAAAATCTACCCATTCCAGATACGCTGAAGTGTTTGAAAAATTGGGCTACCCAATTCAGTTGAGAGGTAAAGAATTTCTCCCAAAACAAACCTTATCTGAAGAAATACGGGATTTAATAGGAGACGAACCTCATAAATGGCTGGGTGTTGCGCCATTTGCGGCTCACGATGGCAAACAATATCCATTGGAGTTGATGGATGCAGTTTTGGCACAACTCAACAAAGCTTCCTATAAAATCATCCTTTTTGGGGGTGGTGCAGCCGAAACTAAAAAATTAGAAAGCTTTGCCGCCAAGTACCCCAATTGTATTTCGGTAGCAGGAAAGTTTAGCTTTGCTGAAGAACTGGCGCTTATCTCACACCTGGATGTTATGCTGGCGATGGATAGTGGTAACGGGCATCTCGCCGCTCTTTTTGGAATTCCGGTGGTTACTCTTTGGGGAGTGACGCATCCGTATCTCGGCTTTACGCCATACGCGCAACCTATCGAAAATCAGTTGCTGGCAGACCGCAAACAATTTCCTGCAATTCCAACATCGGCTTACGGTAACAAAGTTCCTGAAGGCTACGAGAAGGCGATGTACAGCATAAATCCGAAGATGGTAGTTGATCACATCAAGACGGTTTTAGAATAAATTACCTAGTTAAGGTGATCTTTTTTTACTTCCCATTATGGGATTTGGGCGTAACCTTTCGGGTTGGGCTATTCGCTTCAAGTTTATGCCATTTGCAATAGGCATAAAGCTTTCCACTTCTATCCCTCACGCGGGTTTCAAGTTTCAATTCTGTGAATTATCTTTTTAATACCTCTTTAAAACAGTATGGTGTTTTTAAAAGCTAACTTTAAAATTCAATAGTAAACTATGAAAGCACCGCTCACGCAATTACTTAATATAAAACACCCAATAATTATGGCGCCTATGTTTTTGGTGTCTAATGTAGCAATGGTAAAAGCGGCTATGAAGGCAGGCATTGCAGGCTGTATCCCGGCACTCAATTACCGGACCTTACCAGAGTTAAAAAACGCGATCAACGAATTGAAAGCTGCCAAACCAGAATGTGGCGCTTTTGGCTTTAACCTGATTGTCAATAAATCAAATACCAAATTCCCCGATCAGTTAGCGGTTTGTTGCGAGTTAGGATGTGATTTTTTTATTACCTCTCTGGGTAATCCAAAACAAGTAATTGAAGAAGCGCATAAGAAAGGTATTCTCGTATTTTGCGATGTGGTTAATCTAGAGCAGGCTAAAAGGGTAGAAAGTCTGGGCTGTGACGCCATAATTGCCGTAAATAATGAAGCAGGAGGTCACCGTGGGGGAGTTTCGCCTAAAAACTTAATCGAGCAAATAAATAAAGCGGTTACTATCCCTGTAATTTCTGCTGGCGGAGTAGGAACACGTGCAGACCTGGAAGAAAAAATGAGTTATGGAGCTGCCGGGGTAAGCATCGGTAGTCCCTTTATTGCGTCAATAGAAGCCGGAGTTTCACATGAATATAAGCAAGCCTGTGTTGATTATGGGGAAGAAGATATCGTGATGACCGAGAAGATAAGCGGTACGCCTTGTACAGTCATCAATACGCCTTATGTAAAGGAAATCGGCACCGAGCAAACCTGGATTGAGAAGCTGCTTAATAAAAACAAATGGCTTAAAAAGTATGTAAAAATGCTGCGCTTTTTAAAGGGAACCAATATGGTTACCAAAGCCGCCACAGAAGCCACGTATAAAACTGTCTGGGTTGCCGGTCCCACCATTGAGCACACCAAAGCCATTGAACCGGTTGAGAAAATCATTGAACGCTTTGTCTGATACCTTACAGAAAATGGCATCCGGTTAAACTAAAAATCCTCACCCGTTTCAAAACAGATGAGGATCATTTTTTAAAGCGAATTTTCGCAATTTCTCCTAATGAGACTGGTTTATATATCGTCGTAATCTACTATTAAAGTAGCTGAGGTTGCTAATGCCTGGCAGGTTAAGATTAAACCCTCTTCAACTTCATCATCGGTAAGAATCTGGTTTTTGCGCATAACTGCAGTTCCTTCAGTTATACGAGCTATACAACTGCTGCAAATACCTCCCTGGCAGGAGTGTGGTGCGTCGATTTCGTGCTCCAAAGCCGCATCTAAGATTACTTTGTCCTGAGGGATTGCAAATTCAAACTCTTCGTCATCGCAAATGATCTTTACCTGAGTTACACCATCTAAAGCTTCAGCGATTTCCTCGCCGTCATCAGAACTGGTGAATAACTCAAATTTTACTTTATCATCTGCAACATTATTCTCTTTCAAAATACCTTTTATACCATTGATCATTTCCTCTGGACCACATAGAAAATACTGATCAAAATTGTGTGACTTGAACTTATTCTTCAGTACAAAATTTACCGTTGCGCGCTCAATTCTTCCAAAATGCGCATCGGTTTCCTGCTTACGGCTATAAATAAACTCGATAAACAAACGCTCAGGATATTGCAATTGCAGCTCCAGAAGTTCGGTATGAAAAATGGTTTCTTCCACTGCTTTGTTTCCGTAGGCTAAAACAAATCTGCTATCAGGTTCCTGTTCCAAAACAGTTTTGAGAATAGAAAGAACCGGAGTGATCCCGCTTCCGGCAGCAAAGGCAACATAATCTTTTTGATTTGAAGCATTGGTTTCTACCACAAACTTCCCTTCAGGCGGGTGTACGTCAAGCGACTCACCAACTGTAAGTTTGTTATTTGCAAGAACTGAAAAAGTTCCACCTTCAACTTCTTTTACAGCAACTTTTAAAATTCCGCTTTGCGGAGTAGAACATAGCGAGTAGGCACGACGTACCTCTTTGCCGTCAATCTTTGTTTTTAGGGTAATGTATTGACCGGCTTTAAAGCTAAATTCTTCTTTTAAGTTTTGTGGAACTCCAAATGTAATACTCACCGCTTTATCGGTCTCGCGGGTAATGTCTTGTATAGTTAGTGCGTGAAAATCGCTCATAGGTCTAAAAAATTTGGGCAAAAATACAAAGCACAGACTTCTGTGCTGTAACAATTTTATAATTTTCGTACTAATGCGGTGACAATAAGACCAAAAAAACCGGAATTCAATGATTAAACACTTTATCAATCTGGAATGGAAGAGTTTTTTCAGATCTGCAGCTTTTCAAACCAATCTTGTACTTAAAATATTTATGGCGCTGGGAGCGCTATATTTTATGGTGATGTTCACCGCTGCTGGTGCCGGCGCTTATTTCGGCCTCAAGAAAGCGGGTTTTGAACCTCTGGAAACCATCAATAGATTTATAATTTACTACGTGGTACTTGATCTCATTATCAAGTATATGCTTCAGAAAATGCCTGTAATAAATATCAAACCCCTTTTATTACAGCCGCTTAGCAAGTCAAAAATTGTACACTTTGCTCTTGGAAAAACCAGTTTTTCCTTCTTCAATATTGTTCACGCATTTTTCTTTATTCCATTTAGTGTAGTTCTGCTGATTCAAGGCTATGATCCCCTGCATGTTATTACTTGGCACATTGGAATGATGGCGCTTATTTATATCAATAACTTCATCAACGTATTCCTTAATGACGCGATGCTGCTTGTGATTGGTCTGGGAACTATTATTATTGGGCTTGGTGCTATGCAGTATTACGGCATATTTGATGTCACCCCATATACAGCAGTATTTTTTCAAGGGCTTTACGACACAATCTGGATGGTTTTAATACCCATTGCCGCATTGATTGTACTTTATAAAATCGCTCATGATTATTTTGTAAAGCGTCTGTATCTGGATGCCGGTCTTTCTGCAAAAACCAAACAGGCAACAACAGAAAATCTGGATTGGCTAGATCGTTTTGGTAAGACTGCCACGTTCTTAAAAAATGATATTAAACTTATTAAGCGCAATAAACGTTCTAAAACCACGGTGATTTTAAGTGTATTGTTTCTGTTTTATGGAATGCTCTTCTTTACAGGCGCGATAGATGTGTATGATACTCCGTTCTTCAAAATTTTTGCCGGGATTTTTGTAACTGGTGGTTTTTTATTCAGCTTTGGACAGTTTGTGCCTAGTTGGGATAGTGCCTACTATCCGCTGATGATGACGCAAAACATAAAATATGAAGAGTATCTGAGGTCAAAATGGTTATTGGTAGTTCTAGCAACAGCAGTATCAACCATTTTAGGTCTGGGCTATCTGTATTTTGGCTGGGAAGCTTACGCTGCGGTTTTGGTTGGAGGGATTTACAATATGGGTGTAAATGGTCATGTGGTTCTTTTGGGGGGAGCATACATCAAAACACCGATAGATCTTACAACCAACAAGAAAGCTTTTGGCGATAGTTCAGCATTTAATGTGAAGACGTTGCTTATTACCTTGCCCAAAATTGTTCTACCCGTTGTACTATACGCAATAGGTCATTTTACACTAGGCCCTGTCGCAGGTTTTGCTTTGGTTGCTTTAGCAGGTGTGGCAGGATTTGCCTTTAGAGATTATATGTTTAGGAAAATCATAGGTATTTATAAAAGCGAAAAATACAAGACTCTGGCAGCCTACAAACAGAAAAACTAGAGATTTCAGCAAGAGCGGAAAGCATTAGCATCAATTTAGAAAATTAGTATTATGATTCAGATTCACAATTTATCAAAGACTTATAGCGGAGTGACCGTATTGAATATAGATGACTTGTATATCCCAAAAGGAGAGTCTTTTGGGCTTGTAGGTAATAACGGTGCCGGAAAGACTACGCTCTTTAGCGCGTTGCTCGATTTGATTCAGCCTACAACGGGATATATCCAAAATGGAAGCGTTAAGGTAAATGAGAGCGAAGATTGGAAATCCCACACGGCTTCGTTTATAGATGAAAGTTTCTTAATCGGGTATCTTACCGCTGAAGAATATTTTTACTTCATCGGCGAATTGCGTGGGCAAAATAAAGCCGATGTAGATGCTTTACTAGCCGGGTTTACCGACTTTTTTAATGATGAAATTCTGGGTAAACGTAAATATTTGCGCGATTTATCTAAAGGAAACCAAAAGAAGGTAGGTATTGTTGCGACCTTAATTGGGAATCCTCAGGTGGTTATTCTTGACGAACCATTTGCTAATCTAGATCCCACAACACAAATCCGTTTAAAAGGAATTATTAAAAAACTAGCTGCAGAAACCGGACTTACAGTTTTAGTATCCAGTCACGATTTGATGCACGTAACAGACGTGTGTGAGCGCATCGTAGTGTTGGAAAAAGGTAGCGTTGTTAAAGATATTCGTACTTCTGAAGCTACTTTAAAAGAGCTTGAGGCGTATTTTAGTAAGGAGGAGCCTTTGGTGGAGTAAAGTAAGAATGATCTGCTTTTTAGTACTACTAATTTATGTGAATAATATAGGGATAGTAGGATAACTCTTTATTAGCAAGTACCTTGGCATTCATATCAATGAATGCTACCCCATATTTATATTCATTTGAAGTAGTATAATACTGGTAAGTAATTACTGCAATCTCATTTTGAAGTTCAACCTCAGTGGTTATGATCTCCAGATTTGTGGGTCCTGGTAAATCAGAAAGGCTATCTACAAGATTTTGAATATTAAAAAAGGTAGTTTCACCTGTTGAAAAATTAAGAATTCCTGGGATGTAGCCGTAAATTGAGCGGTTATTTACTCTTATTTTTGAACTGCTAATAGCTCCCAGACTAATTTGACCGGAAGTAATTAATAAATTAGTATTAGCCTCATATCTCGTTTTATTAGTTACAAAATCAATAATTTTAAAGCTGCCATTTTTTAGCATAGCTAGATTGGGAGAATCAGCTACAAAGAATAGATAACTACTTACATTAATGGTCTTTAATTTAGTAAGTGTCGACCACTCATAAACGTCTATGAATTTTGAGGGTTCTCCATTGTCTTGCTTTTGATCATAGTCAAGATAACCATAGAGCAAATACTTCCCTGAAATGGTAATTGTTGATGAGCCCAATCCTTGTTGATTTTGGGTATATGCAGAACTTTTTATGACATTCGATTTATAATCATAAGAAGTTAAGTTCCATTGTTTCTCAACGTTATTATAACTAGAGCCGATAGTCTTTGAACCTATCGTTACGCTGGGTGTAAAATTAGAGTTTGGAACAGTTTCGGTATTTGAAATAGCAATTGTCTTATCAATTGCGTTCGTATTTAAATTTTTAATTGCTAGAAATGTTTCTTCCGGACTATTAGACTGAAAACTCAAGTATTCATTTAGGATTTCGACACCCTGAAATTTGTTAGTCAAATTGAGTTCTTCGTTCAAGTTTTTTGGATTGGAGGGGTTCTCTGCTCCCTTTTCGAGGTCGCTTTGAAAATAGGTATATGTGCCAGTCCCTTCAATACTTTGAGAACTTAAAATAGTTACCTTAAACGGAAAACCCGTTTCAGCAATTTCTTCCGTTTCATCGGAATCATTAGAACAAGAGAGGGCGACTAGACTAATTAAGAGTAATTGTAATTTTCGCATTATATAAAGTAATTAAGTGCTCAAATTGAGATAATGATAAAAATGCGTAGGGGATATTGATAATTTTGAGAAATATAATAATTAGTTTTTAATAATAAATCATCATGCCAGCTTCTATTTTGATGAATTTCTATATGCTTCTAAATTTTCAGCACAAAAATAATTTTAACGGCTTTTTAACCCCTTCATACTAATTTTGCTACTTTGCAGTTATTGCTTTAAATCAAATTCGATTTGCAGACTCAGGTACACAAAATACTTCTGGTAGCTTTACTTCTCGCTGTTTTAGCTGGCTGTTCGCGTAAGAAAGATAAATTTCTAAGCCGAAATTTTCACGCGATTACAGCAGAGTATAATACCCTTTTTAATGGTAGACAGGCTTTTGAGCAGGGTCGTGACGCCTTAATTGAAGGATATCAGGATAATTTCTGGGAAATTTTACCCATAGAACGTCTCGAATCACCCGATTTTATTCCCTTGCCGGGAGATGCAGTGGATCCCAGTTTTGAGCGTGCAGAAGAAAAGGCGATCAAAGCCATACAAAAACATAGTATGGAGATTGATGGCGTAGAGCGTAATCCCCAGATTGATGAGGCGTTTATGTTGCTCGGTAAAGCCCGTTACTACGATTTGCGCTATGTTAGAGCGCTCGAGGCATTCAATTATATTTTAGCATTTTACCCTGCAAGTAATAATATCGCACAAGCGAAAATCTGGAAGGCAAAAACAAACCTGCGGCTCGATAATACTAAAATTGCTTTAGAAAGCCTTCATAAATTAATAGCCGAAGAAGATGCGCTAGACCGGCAGGATTTTGCCGATGCATCTGCCATGTTGGCTCAGGGATATATCGAAGAAAACCGAATTGATAGTGCGCTGGTTTATATTGAAAAAGCTGCCTTTCTTACCCGTAAAAATGAAGAGAAGGGGCGTTATTATTTTATTAAAGGTCAGTTATATGACCGCATAGATCAACCGCTGCTTGCAAATGCAAATTATGACAAGGTGATCGATCTTAATCGCAAGTCACCACGACGCTATATGATTAATGCGTATGTAAATAAACTGCGCAATTTTAATTATGAAACTCAGGATCCACAACTGGCTTTTGAATTGCTCACAGACCTCGAAGAAAATCGTGAAAACAGACCGTATCTCGATATTATTCAGCATCAGTTTGCTGAGTTTTATTTGAGTGTGGGTCAGGAAGATTCGGCAGTTGCCTATTTCAATAAATCGATCAGATCAAACAGCCCAGATAATTACCTTACTTCCCGCAATTATTTAAGCCTGGGAGATCTCAATTTTGATAATTCAGAATATTTACTCGCAGGAGCTTATTACGACAGTACCCTGACTTTCGTGCCTGAAAATACGCGGGAATACCGCAGTATCAGCAAAAAGCGCGAAAACCTGAATGACGTAATTCTGTATGAAGGTATTTCGACACGCAATGATAGTATTCTGAGTCTAGTGCATATGAATGATGCAGAACGCAACGCTTATTTTGAAGAATATATTACCAGACTTAAAGAGAAGCGAGCTAAAGATTCTATTGCCGCAGAAATTGCAGAGGCAACTATCGCAAATAATGAGTTTTTTGTTGCTGATAACAGCAATGGGCCGCCACAGGCAGGAGGCTTTTATTTTTACAATCCTACGCAGGTAGCTCAGGGTAAACTCGATTTTAAAAATAGGTGGGGCTCACGACCCAATGAAGATTACTGGCGTATTTCTGACCGGCAGGGAACTTTACCGGAAAATACAGTAACTGCGGGATCTGATGAATTACGGGACGTTGAAGAAGACCGGCTTTTTGTGGTGGAGACCTATACCAGTCAAATTCCCACCGCACCGTTGGTGATAGACAGCATTAGTACTGAGCGTAATTTTGCGTATTACCAACTCGGTTTGATTTATAAAGAAAAATTGCGAGAGCCGGCATTAGCCATTCAACGGTTAGAAGATCTTCTTGCCAGCAATCCTGAAGAACGACTCATCTTACCAGCTAAATACAATTTGTATCAGCTTTATGAAGCCCAGGGAGATACGTTTAACAGCGATAAGTACAAATTCGACATTTTAAATAATTATGGCGATACGCGTTATGCAAGTATCATCAGGAACCCAAATAAGGCTTTAGAGCAAGATGCTACGGGTCCTGAATCGGTTTATAACCGTTTGTATATGCAATATGAAAATCAGGAATACGAAGAGGTAATTGCTAAATCGCAAAATTATATTGACGAATTTGCAGGTGATGATTTTGTGCCAAAATTTGAATTGCTAAAAGCTTTGGCGACCGGTAAACTGAAAGGTTTTGAAGCTTATCAAGAGTCACTTAATTACGTAGCCCTCAATTACCCTAATAAAGAGGAAGGCAAGCAGGCAAAAGAAATTCTTGATAAAGGTTTAGCTGCATTAAAAAGCACCACTTTTGTACCAAATGCGGAAGCTTTCAGTTTTAAATTGTTATATCCATATACAAGGTCTGAGCATACTGATACACGTAAGACAACAGATTCTATTCAGCAATTTTTGACTCAAAGATCCCGTTCAGATTTGAGCATTTCGCTTGATGTATATGATGAAAAAACGGAATTTATAGTGATTCACGGTTTTGTTTCGGTAGCCGAAGCACTTATATTTTCAGAGACACTTAACCGGGAGCAGCTTATTGCTTTAAAGGAAGAAGAACCGGTTATTATCAATTCACAAAACTACCGAACCATTCAAATACACAAGAATCTGCAAGCCTATAAAAATCTAGAAACCGAGTGATGAGAAAAGAAAAAGGAAGACACGAGATCGAAGACGGAAGCAAGCAAAACAGAATAAGTAAAGGAACCGCAATTACCGGAGAGATAAAATCTGAAGGTGATTTTAGAATAGACGGCACACTTGAAGGAAAAATTGAAAGTACCGGTAAAGTAGTTATTGGTAAAACTGGCAAACTTAAAGGAACACTGGTGTGTAAAGAAGCCGACCTTGAAGGAGATGTTGACGGGGTATTATCAATTGAAGGCCTTTTGAATTTGAGAAGTTCGGCCGTGGTAAAAGGCGAGGTGAGTATAGGCAGACTAGCTGTAGAGCCGGGTGCAGACTTTAATGCTACCTGCACTATGGGAACTGCCGTAAAGAATATATCTGAAGATGCCAGAAAAGAAACCGGAAAGTCCGCTTAAGAGCTGGGCAAAGTTCTCAACCGTCGCTATTCAAATGGGAGTAACCATTTACCTGGGAAACCTTTTTGGAGCGTGGTTAGATAGTAAGTTTGAAACTAATTTTTTGGAACCGCTTATTTCCTTATTAGCGGTTTTTCTTTCAATGTATGTGGTTATACGTGCCGTAAAAAGCCTGAATTCATGAGTCTTAGTAAACGCTTAATTACCAATGCCGCATTTTTAGTAATTCTAGGTGTTGTATGCTATTTTTTACATAGTGGTATTCTGAGTATTTTAGAAATGGATCTGCCCTATAATCTGCTTAATTTTTATCTGTTTGGAGGAATAAGCAGCCTTATCATCTGCCTCACATTTATTAGTCTACCTGATTTGGTTCCTGCGCTCTACGATAAGCTGGGCTTTATTTTTTTATTCACAATTTTTGGCAAACTTCTGTTTATGGGATTAGTGTTTAAAGATTTGTTGTTTCAGGAAGAGGTTTTTTCGCGAATGCAGCGCCTTAGTATGCTGATACCCATATTTATATTTCTAATTTATGAGGTATTGCTGCTTATGCGAATCTTAAATAAAAAATCCTGATTTTATATTTACATAAAAAAGGTGCTATTGTGAATAAAATGATTAGTTTTGCACCAAATTTTAGCAAGCCTGATTTTTTAAAAAATAACAATGAAGATAAGTTCTTTACGCATTCATTTTCTAGCTGTTATCAGTTTTTTATTGGTAGGATCTTTAGCAAGCGCACAAGAGCATAGTGTAGCAGAAGCTAATGATGACGGTGCTGTAGATACCCAAAAGGAAATTACAGACTATACGAATCATCACTTAAAAGACTCTCACGACTTCCATTTGTTCTCATATACAGATGCGGCAGGTGAGCGTCATCATGTAGGTTTTTCATTACCTGTAATCGTTTGGGCAAGTAATGGTCCTGTGGCATTTATGTCTTCAGAATTTCACCACGATACTGATGGTGAGGTAATCGTAGAAAAGGGTGGAAGCCGTTTTGTGAATCTTCACGATAAAATTTACGAATTAGAAGAAGGTGCAGAAGAAATCGTGATGGGTGAAGATCACCATCCTGTAAATGCACATCATCCTTTTGATTTATCTATAACTAAAAGTGTTTTAGGGATTATCCTTGTTGGATTGCTATTGCTTTTCTGGTTTGGTTCGTTAGGAAGACAATACAAAAAGAAAAATATACCAACTGGTTTTGGTCGTGCATTGGAGCCGCTGGTTATTTATGTTAGAGACGAGATAGCTCGTCCTAATATTGGCGAGCACAAATACCGTAAGTACATGAGTTTCTTGCTTACCGTGTTTTTCTTTATCTGGGTATCAAACCTGTTGGGTATGACTCCATTTGGATTCAATATCACGGGTCAAATCGCAGTTACTGTTTGTTTAGCATTGTTTACATTCATTATCGTTCAGTTTAGCGGTAACAAAGACTACTGGAAGCACATTTTCTGGATGCCAGACGTGCCGGTAATCATGAAAATTATACTTATTCCTATTGAACTTTTGGGGATATTGACTAAGCCTTTCTCACTTCTTATTCGACTTTTTGCAAACATTACTGCAGGTCACGTGGTTGTGATGGGATTGATCGCATTGATGATCACGTTAAAAGCACAATTTGGCGCAGTAGGTTCTACAGGACTTTCTCTTGTACTTACCTTATTTATCTCGCTTATAGAAATATTAGTTGCATTCTTACAGGCATTTATCTTTACCATGCTTTCAGCTCTGTTTATTGGTATGGCGGTTGCAGAACACGACCATCACCACGAGCACGACGCTGAAGGTCATGAGATTGATGATGTTGAGGATGTAAGAGAAAGTTTTGTTTAATTTTTAAATCAATTGTTATGTACAATTTAATTGGAGCTGGATTAATCGTAATCGGTGGTGGTATCGGACTAGGTCAAATCGGTGGTAAAGCGATGGAAGGTATCGCTCGTCAACCTGAAGCGGCTGGTAAGATTCAAACCGCGATGATTATCATCGGTGCACTTTTAGAAGGTCTTGCTTTCGGTGCGTTGATCTTAGGTAAATAATCAAGCTTAAACAACTAAGCAATTCCTGCAACGGTTGGTTGCAGGAGTTGTTTTATTTAAAACATTAAATACACAGATGGATCAGTTATTAAATGATTTTTCGCCCGGCTTGTTTGTAATGCAGGCTGTAATATTGATTATCCTCATCCTTTTGATGAAGAAATTTGCCTGGAAACCTATCTTAAGTTCATTAGATGAGCGTGAGCAGGGAATTCAAGGTGCTCTTGAGGCTGCTGAAAAAGCACGTCTGGAGATGAAAAACCTTCAGGCAGATAATGAGAAAGCTTTGCAGGAAGCTCGTGCTGAGCGTGATGCTATGCTTAAAGATGCTCGTGAGATCAGAACTAAAATGATCGCTGAAGCTGAAGATGATGCTAAAGCTCAGGCTTCTAAAATCATCGCTCAGGCTCAGGAAGCTATCGAGGCTGAAAAACGTTCAGCTGTAGCTGAATTGAAAAATCAGGTGGCATCACTTTCATTGGAAATCGCTGAAAAAGTGGTTAAGGATGAACTTTCAGATAAGAAAAAACAGCAGCAGTATGTAGAAAAAATGCTGCAAGACGCTACCCTTAATTAATAAAAAACGCAGTTCATGTCTTCAAGAGCAGCAATTCGATATGCAAAAGCCGTTTTAAGTCAGGCCCATGAAAAGGGAACTGCTGAGGTGGTTTTTGGGAATATGAAATCTATTACCGCTACCCTTAACGCCAGTAAAGAATTGCGCAACGTGCTTAAGAGCCCTGTTATTAAGGCTGATGATAAGCGTGCTTCACTAAAAGCTATTTTTCAAGGCTATGATGTGAGTACCTTAAGCCTTATCGATCTTTTGGTTGACAAAAACAGATCGGCTATCTTAGGTGATGTAGCAGCATCTTATTTAGAGCTTTACAATGCTTCAAAAGGAATTGTTTCGGCTAAAGTTACTACCGCGGTAGAACTTGACTCAAGTCTTGAAGCAAAGATTTTGGCAAAAGTAAAATCTATTACCGGGAGTGAAGAAGTTTCCCTTGAGCATCACATAGACCCAAGCATCCTTGGAGGATTTGTATTGAGAGTAGGTGATGTTCAGTACGATGCCAGTGTGAGCAATCAACTGGAACGCGTACAAAAAGAATTTAGTAAACGTATATAATTAAAATAGGCTTTAAGTTTTGAAGCCTGCTTAGATATCAAACAAAATGGCAGAAGTAAATCCAGCTGAAGTTTCATCAATTTTAAAGAAACAACTTTCAGGTTTTGAAGCCTCGGCTTCTTTAGACGAAGTAGGTACCGTACTTACCGTGGGTGATGGTATTGCCCGTGTTTACGGTCTTTCTAATGCACAATACGGCGAACTTGTAGAGTTTGACGGTGGTTTAGAAGGTATCGTACTTAACCTTGAAGAAGATAACGTAGGGGTTGTACTCTTAGGTCCTTCTAAAGAAATTAGTGAAGGTGCAACAGTAAAACGTACACAACGTATTGCTTCGATCAATGTAGGTGAAGGTATTGTGGGCCGTGTGGTAAACACATTAGGTCAGCCTATAGACGGTAAAGGTGCAATTCAGGGAGAAACTTATGAGATGCCACTTGAGCGTAAAGCTCCTGGGGTAATCTACCGTCAGCCGGTAAATGAGCCGCTTCAAACAGGTATCAAATCTATCGATGCAATGATTCCTGTAGGTCGTGGTCAGCGTGAGCTTGTAATTGGTGACCGTCAAACAGGTAAGACTACTGTTTGTATTGATACCATTTTGAATCAAAAAGAATTTTACGATGCAGGTGAGCCTGTTTATTGTATTTACGTTGCTGTAGGTCAAAAAGCTTCAACAGTTGCAGGTATTGCAAGTGTTCTTGAAGAAAAAGGCGCTATGGCTTATACCACGATTGTTGCTGCAAACGCATCAGATCCTGCTCCTATGCAGGTATATGCTCCTTTTGCTGGTGCTGCAATTGGGGAATATTTTAGAGATACAGGTCGTCCTGCTTTAATCATTTATGATGATTTATCTAAGCAAGCAGTAGCGTATCGTGAGGTATCTCTTTTATTACGTCGTCCACCAGGTCGTGAGGCGTATCCTGGAGACGTTTTCTTCTTGCACTCACGTTTATTAGAGCGTGCTGCAAAAGTTATTGCAGATGATGATATAGCAAAGAATATGAACGATCTGCCAGATAGTTTAAAGCCTATCGTAAAAGGTGGTGGTTCTTTAACTGCACTTCCTATTATCGAGACTCAGGCTGGTGACGTTTCTGCTTATATCCCAACAAACGTAATTTCAATTACTGATGGACAGATCTTCTTGGAAGAAGACCTTTTCAACAAAGGTGTTCGTCCAGCTGTAAACGTTGGTATCTCGGTATCACGTGTTGGTGGTGCGGCTCAAATTAAAGCGATGAAACAAGTTGCTGGTACTTTGAAACTTGAACTTGCACAGTTCCGTGAGCTAGAGGCATTTGCTGCTTTCGGTTCGGATCTAGATAAAGCAACTCAAGCTCAGTTAGCTCGTGGTCAGCGTTTGGTTGAGATTTTAAAGCAAGGTCAATACCAACCATACAACGTAGAACTACAGGTTGCGGTTATTTATGCTGCTACTAACGGTTATATTGATGGCGTAGAGATCAAAGATGTTAAACGTTGGGAATCTGAGTTAACTGATTTCTTAGCTCAAAAACACCCAGCTGTAACAAAAGATATCATTGAGAAAAAAGCTCTTAAAGGTGACGTAAAAGACAACCTAGTTAAGGCTTTAGACGAATTTAAAACGGTTTTTAAGTAATAAGGTAGGAAA
>CAXPQP010000067.1:0-52558 GCA_964219495.1 Leeuwenhoekiella sp.
CTTTCTTTAAGTTTTGGGAGAATAGAATCGAGACCAACTTCTGGGCTTTCATATTCTTCTAAGATAGGATTGTAGAGTTGACTTACATATTCAATACCCTCAAAATCCATTTCACTGGCTTTTTTTGGAAAATCCATAGGGCTTAAATCGCCGCTAAAAAATGCTTTGTGAAGAGACCATTGTGCAAGCGAAATTTTGAAAAATGGGTCGTTTTGAGTTACTACAACGCTTTCATCGCTTGTTTTTTCAACTTTTTTTTCATTTTTACAGGCCGTTAAAACCAAAAGGAATAACAGGGCTGTATAGAGTTTAGTAGTCATTAGATTAGTTGATTAGCTGTTTTAGAACCAGTGCGAAATAAGTTGAAGATGCAACTAAAACCTATTAGTTCCCTAAATTATACTTTTTTTGGTTTACCAAAAAATAACTTAAAATTTATATATTTGATAGCATAGGCTAGAATATATTATCAAAAACTAAATAAAGCGTGAGTAGTATTAAACCAGAAGAAATGTATGACGCCATTGTGGTGGGTACAGGAATTAGTGGTGGCTGGGCTGCCAAAGAATTATGCGAACAAGGTCTAAAAACCCTGGTTCTTGAACGTGGTCGAATGGTAAAACACATTGAAGACTACCCTACGATGAATATGGATCCCTGGGATTTTAAATTTAAAGGGCAACCTACCCAGGAGGAAAAAGAAAAGCAATTTAAGCAGGCGCGTACCGGTTATACTACAGATCGTGCTCACAGCCATTTCTTCGTAAACGATTTAGAACACCCTTATAATGAAACCAAACGTTTTGACTGGATGCGTGGTTATCACGTAGGAGGTCGTTCTATTATGTGGGGCCGTCAAAGTTATCGTTTGAGCGATATCGACTTTGAAGCCAATAAAAAAGAAGGTGTTGCAGTAGACTGGCCTGTACGCTATGCAGATATTTCACCCTGGTATGACAAGGTTGAAGAATATATCGGTGTAAGTGGTGAGAACCTTGGACTTCCTCAATTACCTGATGGTAATTTTGGTCCTCCGATGGAGCTTAACTGTGTTGAAGAACACCTTAAAAAGAATATGGCCCAGAACTATAAAGACCGCTTACTTACTATAGGTCGTACTGCGCATATTACTTCAGTAGATAAAACCTATGAAGGGCGTTCTGCCTGCCAATACCGTAACCGTTGTATGCGTGGTTGTCCTTTTGGAGCTTACTTTAGTAGTAACTCTTCAACTTTACCAGCAGCTGAGCGTACTGGTAATATGACGCTAAGACCATTTAGTATCGTAAGTGAGGTTATCTATGATGATACTACCAAATTAGCTACAGGTGTAAAAGTTATCGATGCTGAAACCAAGGAAGTAATGACTTTTAACGCTAAGGTAATTTTCTTATGTGCTTCTGCAATTGCTTCAGCTTCTATTCTTATGCAATCAAAATCAGATCGTTTTCCTAATGGGTTAGGAAACGACAGTGGAGAGCTTGGTCACAATATTATGGACCACCACTTTAGAGTTGGTGCTTCTGCTGAAGTTGATGGCTTTGACGAGCAATATTATAAAGGTCGTCGTGCAAACGGATTGTACATCCCACGTTTTAGAAACCTGGGTGGTGAAACCGATCAGCCTAACTTCAAGAGAGGTTATGGTTATCAGGGTGGTGCAAGCCGTGGTGACTGGACAGAGGCAATCTCAGAAATGTCTTATGGTGAAGACCTGAAGAAAGCGATTTCTAAACCAGGTAAGTGGACCATTGGTATTACCGCTTTTGGTGAGTGTTTACCATACCACGAAAACAAGATGACTCTTGATTACGAGAAATTAGATAAATGGGGATTACCTACCATAACTTTTGACGCTGAGTGGAAAGAGAATGAGTGGGAAATGCGTAAGGATATGAAAGAGCAGGCTGCAGAAATGCTTACTAAAGCCGGCTACAAAAACGTAAGTACCTATGACAGTCCTGGAGCTCCTGGTCTTGGTATTCACGAGATGGGAACTGCACGTATGGGTAGAGATCCTAAAACATCTGTACTTAACGGAAACAATCAGGTTCACACAGTGCCTAACGTATATGTTACTGATGGTGCATTTATGACTTCTGCAAGTTGCGTAAACCCATCGCTTACGTATATGGCCTTTACAGCACGTGCTGCTAATCACGCTGCAGAACAACTTAAGAACGGTAAATTTGCTTAATTATGAATAGAAGACAAGTCCTTAAAAATATTGGTCTGGGAACAGGCTATGTACTGGTAGCACCGGCAGCTTTTAATTTATTACAAAGCTGTAAGAGTGAACCTAAAAATGAATGGCAACCTCTTTTCCTTAATGCAGCAAATGGTGCTGCTTTGGTACATATTCTTGATGTGATTTTTCCAAAGACAGACACTCCGGGAGCTTCTGAATTAAATATTGCTCAATTTATTGATGCCTATATGAATGAAGTGGCTGAAGATGGTCAGAAGAAAGACTTTGAAGCCGGTGCAAATGCTTTTGCTCTGAGTTTTAAAGAAAATCTCGATAAGGAATTAAAAGATGGTGAGCCTGAAGATTTTGAAAAAGCTGTAGCTAAGTATCTTGGTGCTGATAAAGAAACACGTGATGCCTATGTAAAGCGTATTTCTGCAACTCAGGATCCCGAAGCTCCGGAAGCTGATTTTGATGCACACGCTGGTTCTTATGCGTATCTCGCTACTGTACGTGATTTAGGTATCTGGGCGTGGAAAAACAGCGAGGAAGTAGGTGAGAACGTACTTTGGTACGATCCGATTCCGGGTGTATATCAAGGTTGTTTACCACTTGAAGAAGCAGGAGGCGGGAAAACCATGTCTCTATAATGAAACGCAGATCATTTATACAAAAAGGAGCCTTAAGTGGCTCTTTTTTCGCTTTAGGCGGAACAGGAATGTTTGCATTCAATCCTCTTGAATCTCAAAGGCAGGATAGTCTCAATCAGTTCAAACTAAATTATGCACCGCATTTAGGCATGTTTAAAAACCTTGCCGGTGATGATCCTATAGATCAGCTTAATTTTATGGCCGATCAGGGTTTTAAAGCTTTTGAAGATAATGACATGCGCCTGCGCCCTGTTGAATTGCAACAAAAAATGGCTGATACCATGCAAAAGCGTGGGATGCAAATGGGTGTGTTTGTAGGACATAAAATTTACTGGACTGAAGGAAACCTGACCAGTGGAAATCTGGATAAGCGAGCAGAATTTCTTGAAGATATCAAACAGTCTGTAGAAGTCGCCAAGCGCGTAAATGCTAAATGGATGACTGTTGTTCCCGGCTATGTAGATCTGCGATTAGAACAGAGTTATCAAACTGCAAATGTGATTGAAAGTCTTAAACAAGCTGCAGCTATTCTTGAAAAGGAAAATCTAACTATGGTGTTGGAGCCGCTTAACTTTTTCAATCACCCCGGTCTTTTCTTAAAGGAAAGTCCGCAGGCCTATATGATCTGTAAATCTGTAGATAGTCCTTCTTGTAAGATTCTTTTTGACATCTACCATCAACAGATTCAGGAAGGGAATTTGATGCCTAATATTGATGCTTGTTGGGACGAGATTGGTTATTTTCAGGTAGGGGATAATCCTGGGAGAAAAGAACCAACCACCGGTGAAATCAATTATTTGAATGTCTTTAAACACATTCATCAAAAAGGTTTTAAGGGAATTGTAGGTATGGAACATGGCAATTCTATGCCCGGAGCAGCTGGCGAGCAAGCCGTAATAGATGCGTACTTAACCTGCGATAATTTTTAGGCCAGGTAACACGGAAATAAAAAAGGGCTGATTTTCAAATCAGCCCTTTTCTTTTTTAGAATTATTTTGAATCTTTCTTGAGATCGAGGTAAACACCGTTGGTCCACCCAAAGCCATCCTGATTAGGGTATTCACCACCACCTGCGGTTAGTGTCGTATCTATCACATTGTATTTCTCCAGCATTTTACCGGTGCGTTTGTACACGCGTTCATTCAGTTTTACCCAGCGATCGCTTATCTGATCTGCCAGATCGCCAATTCCGTATGCCTGTAGTCCGCGCACTGCAATCCATTGGTGTGGAGGCCAGCCATTAGGGCTATCCCATTGCTGACCGTTATCATTTAGTGTAGTTACCAATCCGCCAGGTTTTAAAAAGTCCTTTTCAATAACTTTTCCTACCTGCTCAGCCTGTGCAGGAGATGCGACTTTAAAATATAACGGGTACACCATTGCAAGTGAAAGTGTTTTAGAAGTCGTCTGTGTTTTAAAGTTGTAATCGGTATAGGTTTTCTGCTCGGTATCCCATAAATAAGCATCTATTGCGTCTTTACGAGAAGTTGCAGCATCAACCATTGCCTGCGCTCCGTCTGTGTCATCATTATAACGACGGGCACTCGCAAGAATTTCTTCCATATTATAAAGTAAGGCATTAAGGTCTACAGGGATTATTTCTGTAGTTTGAATACTGGCTAAATCTTCCGGGTTTTCAAACCATCTGCTGCTAAAATCCCAGCCACTTTCGCAGGCCGCTGTGATATCAAGATAAACCTGTTCTGCACTTTTTCCTGAAGCTTCCTGAGCAGTTAGAATGTCTTCCCGGTAACTTTCAGCACGAGGTTCTGCTCGATTGCTGTAAAATCGATTTAGGAGGTGACCATCTGCCAGTTTTACAACTCGTTCTGTGGCTTCTCCTTCTGCAAGGCTTTCTGCACCTTTCATCCAGAATGCATATTCTTTTTCTAACGGCTCCAGATACTTCAGGTAAACCTCTTTCTCATTTCCTGTGGAAGCATATAGGCGCACCATTTCAGCAAAAAATGGTGGTTGTGAACGGTTGAGGTAATAGGTTCGGTTTCCATTTGGAATAAAACCGATAGTATTAATCTGGTAGGCAAAATTATCCAGAATGTTTTCTATAAGGGCAAGTTCCCCAGATTCCTTCAGTCCTAGCATAATAAAGAACGAGTCCCAGTAATACACTTCTCTAAAACGACCACCAGGCACGATATACGGATTGGGCAAAGCGATACGCGAACCGTTTTCCTGAGTATCTGCATCTCGTTTGAGATAAGACCATAATGCTTTAATGTGTTCAGAAGTAGTGCGGGTAGTGTCAGACTGAAAACTTGCTGTAGCAGATTGTGGAAGGCTAAAATGATCCATAACAAAAGCCTTAAGATCAAAATCTGCTTCTTTTGAAGCCACTTTATAGCGCGCCAAAATAGTATCTGCAGGAAATAGCGGTTCTGAATCTACAAAGGTTTTACCATCAGGAAATACACTTTGCATTTGAACATCTACAAGCAACTCACCATAGCGATCTATGGGATTTTGATCTTTTTTTGGGAAACTAAAGGTCTGCTGTTGAACATCTTCAGACTTAGGTTCTTCTTTACATGAGGAGATAGATGTCATCAACACTAATGCTAAAATTTGCGAATAAATTGGTTTCATATGTTTAATTTTTAAGCCAAAAAAGCCCAAAAATAATCGGCAAAGATAATTTTTGGGCTTCAACTAAATTTTGAGCGAATCGCTAAAATTTACTCAACGATAAATTTACCTTTCATCACACTATAATGACCTGGGAAACTACAGATGAAATCGTAAGTTCCTGCTTCTGGTGCTTCAAACTCAATCGTATCAGACTGGCCACCACCTAGCATTTTGGTATGTGCAATTACTGCGTCTGTATCTGCAGGGATGTAACCGTTGTCACGTGCAGCTGAAGCCTGAGCTCCAAATGCAGGAATTTCGGTTCCCTGAGTAAGCAATACAAAATTGTGTCCCATAACCTCAATAGCTTGTTTGCCTACGTGTCTTAAAGTTAAACGTACTGTTTTGCCAGCAGGTACTTTAATCTCGCTTAGGTTAAACTTCATCATGTCATCTGCAAGGATAACAACCTCAGTTACACTGTCATCAGATTTTGATTCAGTATCACTGCTTTTTGCACCAATAGTTACGGTTTCTTTTTCTTCTTTCTTCTTGTCATCACCGCATGAAGCAAGGGTGATGGTTAAAATAAAAATCAGGCTTATTTTTAATAGTTTCATTTTGAAAAATTTATTTGGACGACTAAGATACATAACATTTTACCGCAGTACAATATTATGTGTGATCTTGAATGAACTGAAGGCTGCGCATCTCACAATAGGTGTGTGGGCTGCTGGTCATAAAACCCACATGACCACCTTGTTGAGGTATTTCAAGAAATAAGTTGGGGTTAGCTTTTGCTTCTGTAATGGGATAGCATTTATCATTTAAAAATGTGTCATCCTGAGCATTGAGAATAAGTGCGGGTGTAGCTATGTTTTCTAGAACCGGTTTGCTGCTGCTTTTGGTATAATAGTCCAACGCATCTTTAAAACCATTTGCCGGTGCCGTATAGAGTTCATCAAACAAGCGTAACGAACGTATTTTTTTATAATTCTCCAGCGAGAGATTTTCGGGAAACTGTCTCATTTTCACTTTGTATTTACCTTTAAGTCCCTTTAAAAATGACCAACGGTAAACCCAATTTTCCTTTTGCTGAAGCGCTTCAAGCGAGTCGTATAAATCCACTGGAGTAGAAATCGCAACACCAGCTTTAATATTCGCAGGTCTCGATCTTTTTTCGCCTAAATATTTTAAAACCAGATTACCTCCCAGACTAAAACCACAAAGAAATAGCTCTTGATAATCGGTATTTGAAGTTATGTGATTTACCACATCGCTTACATCTTCAGTCGCGCCAGAATGATAGGATCTTAATTTGAGATTGGTATCACCACTACATCCTCTTAGGTTCACGGCAGCACAATCATAACCATTTGAATTCAGAATTTTTGCAGTCCCGGCCATATAGGGTCGCTTTGCGTGACCTTCCAGACCATGAAAAAGCAAAACCACACTTTTCGATTTCTTAGTAGTTGAAGCATAACTCCAGTCAATGTCGAGAAAATCACCATCCTGCAGGTTGATCCGGTTACGGGAATAGTTTAAGGTTGGTGGTTTTCTAACTTTCGCTGCATATATGGTATTGAAATGCGTGTTTTTAAATGCTAAAGGAGGCTGGTAAGTCGATTCAATAATGGGCATTAGGTCGTGAACTATGCGTTGTTTCTGCATCTCGAAGATAGATTAAATCAGGAAGATACCTCCGTTTGATAATCACTTTAGCTTATTAAGGTTTTTGTAAAGTCTTATGCGTGCACAATATAATGTGTAATTTTGTCCTTAAATAAATACATATGTACACTAAAGAATTTGAAATACGCTGGAGTGATATTGACGCTAACCGCCATTTGGCTAACAGTGCCTACATCAATTTTATGAGTCATACGCGTATGGCTTTTTTGATGGAAAATGGCTTTGGTCAACAGGAAATGGCGAAACATAATATTGGTCCGGTAGTGTTTTATGAGCATATGTACTACTTCAAAGAGGTATTTGCCGGCAGACCAGTAAAGGTTTCTTTGCAACTAAAAGGGCTTTCTGAAGACGGAATGTACTTCGAATTTGTACACAACTTCTACGATTATAAAGGTCGAAATTTTGCGAGCTGTGAAATGATGGGCGCCTGGATTGATCTTAGGGAACGTAAACTTACAGGACTTCCTCCGGAATTATTTGAGAACTTATCTTCATTAGAACATACCGAAGATTTTAGAACTCTTACTAAAGAAGACACCCGTAAATACGGCAAGAAACCACAGGATCTTAGCTAGTTTTGACGCTTTTTTTAGTTCGAGTAGAGAGGTAAACGCCAGTAAAAATCATAATTCCCGCAATTAGACGTACCGGGGTGATACGGTCTGCGCCCACAAGTACAGCAAAAATTACGGCAATAAGTGGCTGGAGATAAATAAACGCTCCCACCGTAGAAGCTTTCAAAGTTTTTAAAGCATACAGGTTTAAGAAATAGGTTGAAAATGTAGTTCCTACCACAACAAAAATCATTACCCAAATTGCCGAAGCCGGTAAGTTAAGCCAGTCAACGGCTGCAAAATCTCCGTAAGTAAATGGAAGGTTCAAAAGCACACCGGTTAGAAACAACCATTTCATCATCGTCACGGTGCTGTATTTTTTAGTAAGTGGTTTCACTAAAACCAAATACACCGCATAAGCCGAACTATTTATCAAAAACATGATGTTCCCTAGTGGAATATTGGGTGCATTGTGTTGTGTTGAAGCTCCAAATAATACGAGCACTAAAGCTCCAAGCATACCAATTGCAATACCCAGAATTTTAAGGGCAGAAATTTTCTCTTTTAGAAATATCGCTGAAAGAATGAGCAGTATAACCGGACTCAGGGTGATTATTACTGAGCTGTTTACCGGAGTAGAAAGTTGCAATCCGGTAAAAAATGCAAGCATATTGATAAACATTCCAAAAATGGCACATCCCAGAAGTCTCCAATAATCTTTGCGGTCTATTTTTTCAGATTTGGTAAACAAACTTACCAGCCAGAACAAAACTGAAGCTCCAAGAACACGCAGTAAGATAAATCCAAACGGACTTATAAACTGTGGCATCACGCCTTTTGCCAGCGTGTGGTTGATTCCATAGATAGTTCCGGCCAGAGTTGCTGCGATAAGCGCCAGCGTACGTTTACTCATACTGCGATTTAACTGTGAATAGCTTCTTTTGCTGCTTCAACTGTTTTTTTGCTGTTTCCTATAAAAATTTGATCATTGTTTACAATCACGGGGCGCTTTAAAAAGGTGTAATGCTCTAAAATCAATTCGGCGTATTTATCCTCATCTATGGGCTGCTCATTAAGACCACGCTCGCGGTATAAACGAGCTCTTTTATTAAACAAAGCCTCGTAGCTTCCGCTCAAATTATAAAGTTCTTCCAGTTGCTCCTCGGTAAGTGGGTCTGTTTTGATGTCCTGCTTAATAAATGCGGAAGGCAGTTCGATTTCCTTCATAATTCGGGTACAGGTGTCGCAGGTAGATAGGTAATATATTTTTTTCAAAGCTCGATTTTTTAGAATTTCTCCCTTGCAAAGTAATCGCATTTTGGGCTAAAACGGTACTTTTAACCCAAATTAAACTTATGACAGCTCTACTCGATTTTACACTTACAAATACTTACAAAACCAGAGTAATCCTGAAAAATTTTCTGGAAACGATTTCGCTTGAGGATCTTAATAAAATTCCTGAGGGTTTTAATAATAACATCATCTGGAATATTGCCCATCTGGTAGCAACACAACAGATCCTGGTTTATAAATTTTCAGAGGTGCCAGCTTTGGTTTCTGATGAATTGATTGATAAATACAGAAAAGGTACTAAGCCTGAAACTGATGTTACTCAGGAAGAAGTAGATGAAATCAAAGAATTGCTTTTCAGCACTCTTGATCAAACTAAGAAAGACTACGAAGCCGGTTTATTTAAGAACTACAATACCATCACCACTTCGATGGATAGTACCTTGAGCAATGTTGATGAGGCAATTGCTTACAATAACTTTCACGAAGGGATTCACCTGGGGTCTGTACTGGCTCTACGCCATGTTATAGGTCTAGTGTAAGAAACTCCTGTACTTCGGTCAGGTTAAATTTTAATTCCAGTTGGCCTTCTGCATAGGAAGCGATCTCATAGGGGTTGTAAAGCAAAACCAATTGGTCGTTTTTAAAACCTATACTCTGGGGAAGAACAAAGGTGTCATTTTCAAAGAAAAAGCCCGTTTCTCCCAGATCCTGATCTGGACCTATATTATATTGATTTCTAAAGCGCTTTTCTGCAAAGGACTTAAAAGCGCTTAAATCTTTAAAAAGTGTTTCGGGTGTAAGCACTTGTTGAATTTCCTTGTCAAAATTGATAAAATGCGTGCTTCCATACCCATGCGCGCCACCGTAATAAGTGTAATCTTCAAACTCAAGGCTTAATAGTTGTTCCTTGTCAAATGCAATTTTAGAGGCACTACTTACTTCATATCCCGGGATTGCATCGGGAAAATCACTCCGGTAAACACGGTAATTGTGAACGAAGTTCTCTAAAGCCTCGTCAAACGATTTTATTTGAGGTGCCACATCAGGATCCATCACCAGCAAATTGATGAGGTGGCTGTCGATCGCTCCATTAATAGTTTCGGCAAAAGAGCCACCGCCAGACGCGATTAATTTTTCAATACTAATTTCCGGGCACAATCCTTCTTCGCATAAAGCAAGGTTTTCTTTATTCAGTACTTCAGAATTATAGGAGAGCGGCGTCACTTCCTCTTTACAACTCGTGAGAACAACCAGAAGAATGAGAGCCAGAATTTCTTTTTTCAAAACAATTTTATTGGTGTTAAACATAAAATAAAGGTACACCCAATTTTGGGAATGGGATTGGGGCTTGCTACATTTACATGTTACTTAACAAAAATCACGAGCAAATGAAATTCAATACCAAAACCATTCACGGAGGGCAACACAATACAGATCCTGCTTATGGGAGTGTGATGCCTCCTATTTATCAAACATCAACGTATAGCCAGACGACTCCGGGAGGGCATAAAGGTTTTGAATATTCACGAAGTGGAAATCCAACGCGTAAAGCTCTTGAGGATGCCCTTGCCAGCATTGAAAACGGGAAGTTTGGTCTTGCGTTTGGATCTGGCCTTGCGGCTATTGATGCGGTATTGAAGCTTTTTAAGCCGGGGGATGAGATTATCTCAACCAATGATTTGTATGGTGGGTCGTACCGACTATTTACCAAGATTTTTGAAGATTTCGGTCTTAAATTTCATTTTGTTTCTATGCAGGATACTTCAAAAATTGAAGCTGCAATTACCGAAAAAACAAAGCTCATTTGGGTTGAAACTCCCACAAACCCGATGATGAATATCATTGATATTGAAGCGGTTTCTAAGGTTGCTAAAGCACACCATTTGCTGCTTGCAGTAGATAATACGTTTGCTACTCCTTATCTGCAACAACCTCTTGATCTGGGTGCAGATATTGTGATGCATAGTGTAACCAAATACCTTGGCGGGCACAGCGATTTAGTTATGGGTGGTCTCATTGTGAAGGATAAAGAGCTTGCAGATAAATTGTATTTTATTCAAAATGCAAGTGGAGCAGTTTGTGGACCGCAGGATAGCTTTTTAGCGCTACGCGGAATTAAAACCTTGCACGTAAGAATGCAAAGACATTGTGAGAATGGTAAAGCGGTTGCTCATTTTCTAAAAGAGCATCCTAAAGTAGATCAGGTTTATTGGCCAGGTTTTGAGGAACATCCCAACCACACTATCGCTAAGGCACAAATGAAAGATTTTGGAGGGATGGTTTCGTTTACAACAAAAAACGATTCGCTTCAGGGAGCTGTTGAGGTAGTTGAAAAATTAAAAGTATTTACTCTTGCCGAAAGTCTTGGTGGTGTGGAGAGTCTTGCCGGTCATCCGGCAACAATGACACACGCCAGTATTCCTAAGGAGGAACGTCAAAAAACAGGTATTAAAGATTCTCTAATCAGACTGAGTGTGGGTATCGAAGACATAGAAGACCTTCTGGAAGATTTAAAGCAGGCTTTGGATTAAAATCCGTTTAGAAATTGAGGTAATAAATATATCCTACGTTTAACCAAACGATGGAGTCATCGTATTTATTAGGTGGATAAAATTCTTGGTCGGGATTAAGACCATCTACCCAGTTTGAAAAATAACGGTGGTAGCGCAACTCCAGGTTGAGGTCGCTCAATACACTTAACTTGTATCGGATACCTACGCTACTTGTTAAAGCCCAAGTATTGCCGGGACTGTCATCTATTCCTCCCAATTCACCATCTCCTACCAGAAAAGGATTGAAGTAGATATCTTCGGGTAATGCTCCGGGAGTGTCCAGACTGGATTCATATTTAGGTTGGTAACCCACATAATGCGCACCCACTGAAATATAAGGCGCTACTCTATAAGCTCCCGCCTGAAAATCGCGAATACTCTTAGGAAAATATTCGAGCTGCATACCCAATTCAAAAACCAATGAACTACCGGTATGCGAGCGCAATTGTAAGCCTCCTAGTGTAGGCCTTTCTGACTCGTAACCTTCGTGAGTAAGTTTTGTGTAGTGTAGATCTGCCTCAGATCTCAGTTTAAAGTGGTCGTTAAAATAGGTGTCTCTGGAGTAACAATTACATTCTGCCCGGTATGCAAAGTTCATATAATGAACGATTCCAATCCCAAAACCCTGATTGTTGATGTTGGTATCGTAATCATTACGCAGTCCAAAATCAGATTGAAAAAGTAAGGGTCCGGCGATTATTCCCACCTCGTTTGAGAAGCCAAGCTGAGCTTTAAGGGAGAAAGGTGCCAGAAGCCAGCAGCACAATACCACAAGTAAGATTTTGGTATTCATTAGGTTTGGGGAAATAAACAGCCACAAATATAGTAAAACTGGCAATTTAACCTAAAATTGTGTTGATGGTCTATATTTTTATTTGAAATTTAATAAAAATGAATTTTCAATATTAAGAATATGCAAAAATATAGGCTTTAAATTTGATGATATCATATATTTGCACGCGTTAAGCGCCTAAAAAATTATAAATTCTAAAAAAACCTAATAATGACAGATAGCATTAAAAAATTTGTAGACTCTGTTGAAAAGGGAAATCCTAACGAGCCTGAGTTCATTCAGGCGGTACGTGAAGTTGCAGAAACGGTAATTCCATTCATAGAAAATAATCCTAAATATCAAGGTAAAAAGCTTTTAGAGCGCATGGTAGAACCGGAGCGCGCTATCTTATTTAGAGTGCCTTGGGAAGATGATAATGGTGAAATTCAGGTAAATAAGGGATATCGTATTGAGTTTAACTCGGCGATTGGTCCCTATAAAGGTGGATTGCGTTTTCACCCATCTGTAAACCTGAGTATTCTAAAATTCCTTGGTTTTGAGCAGGTTTTCAAAAACAGCCTTACTTCACTTCCAATGGGTGGTGGTAAAGGAGGTTCAGACTTTAACCCTAGAGGAAAAAGCGATGCAGAAGTAATGCGTTTTTGCCAAAGCTTTATGACTGAATTATACAGACACATTGGTCCTAATACCGACGTTCCTGCCGGAGATATAGGTGTTGGTGGTCGTGAGATCGGGTATATGTTTGGGCAATATAAGCGTATTCGTAACGAATTTACCGGTGTTTTAACTGGAAAAGGGCTGGCTTATGGAGGTTCAAAAATACGTCCTGAAGCTACCGGTTATGGTAACGTATATTTCACCAAGTATATGCTTAATAATATTGGAGAAAAGATTTCAGGTAAAACCATCGTAATTTCTGGTTCTGGAAACGTTGCACAATATGCAGCAGAAAAAGCAACTCAGCTTGATGCTAAAGTTGTGACGCTTTCAGATTCTGACGGATTTATTTATGACGAAGCTGGTATCAACAAAGAAAAACTGGCTTTTGTGATGGAAATCAAAAATGAGCGTCGCGGTCGTATCAAAGAATATGTTGAAAAATATCCGGAAGCTGAGTACCATGAAGGTAAGACGCCATGGGGAATTAAGTGTGATATAGCATTGCCTTGTGCCACTCAAAATGAGTTAGGTAAAGAAGATGCTGAGCTTTTAGTTAAAAATGGCGTGATGAGTGTAGGCGAAGGAGCAAACATGCCATGTACTCCAGAAGCTGTTGAGGTTTTCTTAAGAGAAAAGATTTTATTCTCTCCAGGTAAAGCTTCAAATGCTGGTGGTGTTGCAACTTCAGGTTTAGAAATGTCTCAAAACAGCATTCGTTACAACTGGTCTGCAGAAGAGGTTGATAAAAAACTTCACGAGATTATGTATGATATTCACAATTCGTGTGTGGAGTTTGGTAAGCAGGAAGATGGGTTTGTTGACTATGTGAAAGGAGCGAATATTGCTGGTTTCGTAAAAGTTGCAGATGCTATGCTTGCACAAGGAATCGTCTAGATTCTTTTCATATAACAATATAATTAGCCCCGGATTGAGTCCGGGGTTTTTTTATATCAGAAATTGTACTTTTAACTTGCTTCAAAACCGGTTATGAAACGGAAACTTTTTACATTCCTTACTATCGCTTGTACGGCTTTAGTCTGTGCTCAGGATTATTCTGATTCATGGACGGGATATTTCAGTTACCGCTCCATTTCAGCTTTGGCACAAAGTGAGGGTAAGGTGTATGCAGCTGCCCAAAACTCGGTTTTTACTTACGAGCTTGAGACCAATCAACTGGAAACCATTTCTACTATTCAAGGGCTTACCGGTGAGCAAATAACCGCTTTACACTATGCTGAAGAACAAGGAATTCTCTTTGTAGGCTATGCCTCCGGACTTATAGATTTGGTTTTACCTGACGGAAATGTGCGAACGCTGGTAGCCATTCGTGATAAACCGGTAATACTTCCGCAGGAGAAAATTATAAATAGTTTTTACGAGTTTGAAAACACACTTTACATAGCTTCAGGATTTGGGATTTCGCTTTTCGACCTCAATCGGCTGGAGTTTGATGACTCTTATTTTATAGGTCCCAATGGCTCTCGTATTCCCATTGAACAAACCCTGGTTTTTGAAAATTATATTTATGCTGCATCACCAACTGCCGGTTTGTTGCGTGCAGTTGCCACAAATTCAAATTTGATTGATTACAGAAACTGGGAAACTTTAGATGCTACCGGTTGGCTGGGCTTAGCTGCTCAGGAAGATCAACTCGTGGGTGTAAAAACAGATCGAAGTTTGCTGGAATTTAATGGGGTTAGCTTTACTACTGTTGAAACTCTTCCTGCGGTTCCTGTAGATTTTCAGAGTAGTGATTCTGATTATGTCATTACGCTTGCAGATGGTATTTTGATTTATAACCAAAGCCTAAATCGTATTCAAACCTATCCCTTGTTAGCAGAATTTCCGGGTTTATATACTTCAGGTATCGCACTAGACGGACAAGTTTATGCAGGTACTTCGCAAAGCGGAATGTTGCTTTGGTCTAATACCACTTCATCTCCGCTTCAAATTGTGCCAGATGGTCCTTTGCGCAATGATCCCTTTAGTATTGAAGCTTCTCGTGATGAACTTTGGGTTGTATATGGCGATTACTCGGGGAACTACAACCCATACCCTTTAAAACAGCGTGGTATCTCTCATTTAACTGCTGAAAACGGCTGGTATTCCTTACCGTACGACCAATTATTAGGAGCCAATAACATTACAAATATTACTTTAAATCCTGATGACCCTACTCAGGTGTTTTTGAGTTCGTATAATCAGGGTTTGCTCGAGTTGATAGAAGAAGTTCCTATTCAGATTTATGATGAGGTTAATTCAGGCTTAAGTGATATTCCTGTAAACCCTACCGATGTGCGTATCAATGGCGCTGCCTTTGACCGCAACGGTACGCTCTGGATGAATAACAGTCAGGTTGAAAATGCAATTGCTCGAAAAACTGGCGACCAGATTCAGGGAATATCTATTGCAGATCTAATACCCGATTGGCAAATGGTTGAGGGATACACCGATCTGGTGATTGGCCGTTTACAAAATGTCTATTTCGGTTCTTCAAATCGCGGACTCATTGCATACGATCCTGATGCCAATCGTTTTGCCAGGTTTGATGCAGAACGGTCAAACCTCCCATCAAATAACGTTCAGGCGGTGGAAGTTGATGCAAATGGAACGCTATGGATTGGGACTGCACAGGGGTTACGGGTAGTTTTTTCGCCAGCGCAGATCTTTGAAAATCCCGAATTGCAGGCACGACCAATAATTATCGAAGAGAATGGCATAGCGGTAGAACTCTTAAATGATCAGGTGATTCGATCTATTGCCATAGATGGAAATAACAACAAATGGGTTGGGACTATATCCAGCGGAGTGTTTTACTTCAGCGCAAATGGTCAGGAAACCTTATTACAATTTGACACTACAAATTCGCCTTTGCCTTCCAATGATATTCAGGATATCAGTATCGATCCTGCATCAGGTGAAGTCTATTTTGCAACTCCGCTGGGGCTGGTTTCCTATTCTGGATTTGCTGTAGAAGCCAGTGAGAATTTAGAAAATGCACGGGTATTTCCCAATCCTGTTAGGCCACAGTTTACGGGTCAGGTCACTATCGATGGATTGACCGACCGCGCTAATGTGAAGATTACAGATCTCAATGGGAATCTGGTTTATGAGCAAGTTTCAGAAGGCGGTAGTATACAGTGGGACACTACTGTTTTTGGTGGGGCAAAAGTAGCATCGGGAGTGTATTTTATTCTGATAACCGGCGAAGATGCGATCGAGACAAAAGTGGTAAAACTGATGATCATACGCTAATGCTGATAACAACAAGGGCTCTGGTAATTTCGGCATTAAAATATGGAGAGGCAGATCTCATCGTAAAATGCTATACCGAAGAAGCCGGATTGAAATCCTACTTGCTGCGAGGTATTCTTAAATCGAAAAAAGGAAAACTGCGTACCGCGATGTTTCAGCCTGCTATGCAACTTGAGCTTGTTGCAGTTCATAAAGATAAGGGTACTCTCGAGAGCATTCGCGAGGCAAAGGTGATTCAGCCTTACGTAAGTTTGCATACCGATATTTTTAAGTCGAGCATCATACTCTTTTTGTCTGAAATGTTGCGCAACTCCATTCAGGAAGAAGAGGCAAACCACCCATTGTTTGCCTTTCTCGAACATGCATTTTTATGGCTCGATTTGCATGAGCATTCCGCAAATTTTCACCTGTTATTTTTGCTGGAATTGACCAAATATCTTGGCTTTTATCCCGATACGTCAACGGTACAATACGACTATTTCAATCTGGAAACCGGAATTTTTGAACCCACCGAAAGCAGATACAGTATTTCCGAAGAAAATTTAGACACACTCAAGGCGCTCTTGGGTACAAATTTTGATGCAATTTCTGAGATTAAACTAAACCAAAAACGAAGAACAGCCTTTGTAAATATGCTGCTGGCGTATTATGAATTACATTTGCACGGCTTTAAAAAACCCAGGTCTCTTGCGGTTTTAAGCGCCCTGTTCACTTAAAAATCCTATATGCGGATTCTACTTACGATTATCTTTTTTTGCTCCCTGTCATCAACGTTATGTGCTCAGGAAATTAGTGTGCTCGATTTACAAAGCGGTCAACCCGTTGAGAATGCAGCGTTATATAATGCAGATAAATCCCATTATGCAATTTCAAATGCCGGGGGTCTGGTTGATGTTTCAGACTTTACAAATAGTGAAACAATCTTTATTTCCCACGTCTCCCATTTGCTTAAAAAGACTACAAAAGCTGCGCTAATCGCTGCAGGAAACAAGGTCTATCTTGCTGATGATGAAAATTTACTCAATGAGGTTGTGCTTTCGGTTTCAAAATTTGAGCAAAAGGAGCGTGAGATCGCGCAGAAAATAATTTCGCTAGACGCTGAAGATGTAGAGCTTAAAAATCCGCAAACAGCAGCAGATCTGCTCGATCAAAGCGGACAGGTATTTATGCAAAAGAGTCAGTTGGGTGGTGGTAGTCCTATGATACGTGGTTTTTCAACCAACAGGTTGCTAATTACGGTTGACGGGGTTCGAATGAATACAGCGATTTTTCGCAGTGGAAACCTTCAGAATGTAATTAATATAGATCCGTTTGCGGTAGACCAAACCGAAGTAATCCTGGGACCTGGTTCGGTAATTTATGGGAGTGATGCAGTAGGCGGAGTAATGAATTTTTATACTCAAAAACCTTCCTTTTCTTTTGAAGAAGGCGCGTCATTTTCTGGTAATGCATTAGCTCGTTATTCCACAGCAAACAACGAAAAGACCGGCCATGTGAGTTTTAATTTTGGTCAGAAAAAGTGGGCTTTTTTAAGCGGCATAAGCTATTCTGACTTTGACGATTTGCTCATGGGAAGCCACGGTCCAGACTATTATTTGAGACCTGAATATGTGGTGACCCGAAACGGTGTGGATGAAGTCGTTGAAAATGATAATCCACAAGTGCAAACACCCACCGGTTTTGATTTGCTAAACCTGACTCAAAAAGTGCGCTTTATGCCTAATGCGGTTTGGGATTTCAATCTGGGATTGCATTACAGTACTACTTCAGATTACGCGCGGTATGATCGATTGACACGCAAGCGCAACGATCAATTGCGGGCTGCGGAATGGTATTATGGGCCACAAACCTGGTTTATGGGTAATTTTCAGGTCGATAAAAAAGGTAATGGTGAGTTTTACGATGAAGCCAGATTGAATGCAGCCATTCAGTATTTTGAAGAAAGCCGAAACGACCGCGATTTTGGTAAAACCGATTTGTTCACCACGCAGGAACAGGTAAATGCCTACTCGCTAAGTGCCGATTTTACTAAAAAACTACGGAAACATCGTCTGTTTTACGGGGCAGAATATGTGTACAACAAAATTGGCTCCTATGGTATGCAAACTGATATTACTACCGGAGAAAAAGCGCCTACGGCGAGCAGATATCCCGATGATTCGAGTTGGCAGTCACTTGCTGCATACGTGAGCGGGCAATTTAAATGGACGGAAGATTTGACCGTACAAACCGGACTGCGCTATAACCAGATTTTACTCAATGCTACTTTCGACGATGCGTTTTATGATTTTCCGTTTGAGGAAGCCGATTTAAATTTTGGGAATGTAACAGGTTCGGCAGGCTTAAACTGGCAAACCAATGAAACCCTGAATTTACGTCTGAATCTGGGTTCTGCTTTTCGTGCGCCCAATATTGACGATATCGGAAAGATCTTTGACAGCGAGCCCGGTTCAGTTGTCGTGCCCAACCCCGATTTAAAAGCGGAATATGCGTATAACGCTGAGGTTGGTGCTGGTTTACGCTTGGGCGAAAAGTTACGTTTAGATATATCAACCTATTACACGAGATTAAACAATGCCATGGTGAGTCGTGATTTTAATCTCAATGGCGAAACCACGATTGATTATCAGGGTGAGCCCAGCACGGTGCAAGCCATACAAAATGCGGCAAGTGCAGATGTTTATGGTCTCGAAGCTGGTTTGGAATATCTATTTACCAAAAACCTGAAGCTTACCTCGCAAATCACTATTACCGAGGGTAGTCAGGAAGAAGATGATGGTAGCGATGCTCCTTTGCGTCACGCTGCGCCTACTTTTGGCAACACCCACCTCATTTACCGTATGAAGCGCTGGAAGTTTGATGCTTCTGCTGTTTACAACGGGCAGTTTGATTTTGACGAACTCGCACCATCACAGGTAGGCAATGCCTATTTATACGCGCTAGACGCAGATGGGAATCCCTATTCGCCGCGTTGGTACACTTTAAATCTGTACAGCGAATACCAGATCGCCAAAAACTGGAAAGCCACCGCTGCTCTAGAAAACATAACGGACCAGCGCTACCGCCCGTATTCTTCAGGAATCTCAGCTCCCGGAAGAAATTTTATCGTGGCTCTGAAGTATAGATTTTAAAAATAATTAGGCATTTTGGTTGTATCACTAAGATAATGAACTATTTTTATTATGAAATCGTATTATTTTTAAATATTTTTTGTTAAAATACCATAATAGATTAAAATTTCTAATCTAACAAATAACTTAATACTTAATTTTTTGAATCTTCATTGCTCAATAATATTCATGATTTTTTTTGAGGTTACACAAATTTTAGCTCAAAGTATTTCATTAGATAACAGCTATTACAATTTTTTTGATACCGAAATTGGTCCTGAAAATACAGACCTTTTTAAAGGCACTGTTTACACATCGAAATATAGATGTATAAACGAGTTTACACCATTGCTTAATTTTGATTTTAAAAATGGATCTATACTTTACAATGAACAATGGTATTATGGAGTGTTGATCAATTATAATGTTTATGAAGATCTCATTTTAATGGAGCTACCTTTGCCAGGTAATAATGTGTATGTAAAACCAATACAACATCAGGTAGATATCTTCCGTGTAAATGATAAAACTTTCGTAAATATTAATAGAGAAGGGCTGGAAGGATTTTACCTACAACATTTCCAATTCGAAGATTTAGATTTAGGTCTGTATAGTAAAATCCGGAAAAATCGTTACGTTAAAAATGATAAAATATATGAATATTCAGAATTTAAGGATAGAAATCCAATATACTATATCAAATATGGTCAACAGTATTATGAACTGAAAAATCACAAAATTTTAAAACGTCTTTTTCCCCAGCTAAGAGCAGCCATTGCTCAAGGACATAAGGATAGTCAAAATTTGTTGGAAGAGGATATTACGGCTTATTTTTCTTACCTACTCCAAATCATTTATAGGAATATTTTGAATAACTCGTAAATGAAGAATCTTATATTTCTTTTTATTATAAATTTTTTTCTACAAGCTGAGGCACAAACTCGTACTGATAGTATCTATATTTCAGTCGAAGATGTGTCGCTTAAAGATATTTTCAAATCTATTGAATCTAAAACTGATGTAACGTTTTTTTATGCAGATTCTTGGCTCGAAGATTTAAGAATGACCGGTATTTTTGAAGGAAACCTTACAGAAGTTCTAACCGAAATTTTGGAGAATACATTACTTAATTTTTTCTTAACGGAGGAAAAAAGGGTCATAATTACCAAAAATAATCTCATTTATGGTTCACTCCCCAGAGGGTTTTTTTCAAAATCTGGAGATAGTATTCAACGTTTGACTTTGCAAAAACCTCAAACAGATCCTTATTTTTATGAGAGTTTAAGTGGAAAAGATAGGTCAAATGAAAGCACAGTAAGAATTGGTAAGGAGAGGCGTGAATTAGTTAAGGAGTTTTATACAATTTCTGGTATAGCTGTAAATGAGGATAGTGGTCTTGCAATAGAGGATCTCTCAATTTCTGTTGAAGATCTCAAATTGGGTTCAATTACTAATGAGAATGGTTATTATGAGATATCCCTTCCGCCTGGAGAACATATAATTAAAGCAAGGTTACTAGGTTTAGAAACACTCTTTATAAATGTAATTGTATATAGTGATGGGAACTTAAATTTATCACTGCGCGAAAATTACCAGCAATTAGGAGAGGTGTTGCTTAACGCCGATGCTAATGCAAATGTAGAGGATGCAACAGCAGGCTCAGAAAAGTACAATGTTGAAGAAACTAAAAACATTCCCTTAGTGTTAGGCGAAAGAGATGTGCTTAAGATAGCCGCAACGCTTCCGGGAATTTCAACAGTCGGAGAAAGTACCTCTGGCTATAATGTACGAGGTAGCCGGAGCGACCAAAATTTATTTTTATTGGATGGTGGAGTAATTTACAATCCTTCTCATTTTTTTGGTATTTTTTCTGCACTTAACCCTTTTACAACGGAAAGTGTTGAAATTTACAAGGGGCATATGCCAGCTAGATTTGGAGGAAGATTGGCATCAGTTTTTGATATTGAATCGAAAACGCCTACTAAGACAGACTTTAATGGAGAAGCTTCGATAGGACCAGTAACAAGTAGTTTAATGTTTCAAACTCCAATTGTTAAAGAAAAGTCTGGATTAATGGTCGGAGGCCGGGCCACTTATTCTGACTATATACTTCGTGCATTAAATGAAGAGTCTCTAAATAATAGTACGGCTTCCTTTTATGATATTTTTCTCAAATATGATCATAAGATTAAACAAGATGGTCGATTGAAAGTTTCTGCATATACTAGCAAGGATCGCTTTAGTATAAATTCTGACTCAATTTATGCCTATCAGAATACTATGGCAAACGTGAGTTATGCGTTTCTTCTTAATGAAGAAAGCCGAGGTCGGATACTTCTTAGTCACAGCCGTTACAATTTTGATATCGATTATGATTCTCAGAATCATAATGCATTTTCTCAGAATTATAATATAGCCGAAAGCGCTTTGCGATTCGATTTAATTTCAAAGGTTAATAATAGACATAATTTAAGTTATGGCTTCGATACTAAATTATATTCTATAAATCCAGGAACATTAGATCCGCTAAATGGAAGCAACTTAGAACCTATTGAATTCAAGAAAAAACAAGGTCTTGAGTCTGCAGTCTACTTTTCTGATGATTGGAAAATCAATGAAAAGTTGCTGGTACAGGGAGGTTTACGTTTTAGTATATTTAATCTGGTCGGGCCTGCAATACAGCGTATTTATGATAAAGATTTGCCAAAAAGCGATGAGACTGTAGTTGATATTATCGAGTATGGCAATGGAGACTTTGTAAATACCTATGGTGGGCCGGAGGTACGTATTTCTTCAAGATATCTTATGAGTCCTGTATTTTCTATAAAGGCGAGTTATAATAATACCCTGCAATACATACATACACTTTCTAATAACACTGCTGCATCTCCAATTGACATTTATACTTTATCTGATAAAAATATTAAACCGCAGCGATCTCAGCAGGTGTCATTAGGTTTTTATAGAAACTTTGATGCGCCTAAGATTGAATTGAGTTTGGAAGGTTACTATAAAGCATCTAAAAATCAGGTTGATTTTAAAACCGGAGCCTCTTTGTTTTTTAATGAATTTATCGAAACAGAGGCATTGCAAGGAATCGGCAAATCTTATGGTGTCGAGTTTTTAATAAGAAAGAAAGTTGGAGAATTTAATGGTTATCTTAGCTATACGTATTCACGATCTTTACAACAGTTTGACAGCCCTTTTGGGGATAGTCGTATAAATCAGGGTAAATATTTTCCGTCAAATTATGATAAACCTCACGATGTAAATCTCATTGCGAATTATAGGTTGACAAAAAGATTTAGCTTTTCTGGAAATTTGGTTTATCAAACGGGTAGACCTGTAACCTTTCCAATTGGAAAATACATCTATAATAATGCGGAGTATGTAGTTTACAGCGACCGCAATAAATATAGAATACCAGATTATTATCGTCTTGACCTTGGTGTTAATATTGAAGGGAACCATAAGAAAAATAAAGTAGGACATAGTTTTGTGAACATTTCAATATACAATGTACTAGGACGGAACAATCCTTACTCCATTTTTTTTCTTACAGAAGAGGGTAAAGTAAAGGCTTATCAGAGTTCAATATTTGCAGTTCCTGTGCCAACTATAACCTATAATTTTAAATTTTAATATAGGGGAGATGAGAATTAATAATATTAAATATTTGTTGGGTGCTTTCATTATTTTGTTGTTAGGATGTGTTGAGGAGATTTCACTGGAGGCAGAGAATACAGAAGACATTTTAGTTGTAGAGGCTATAATCACTGACGAATTTATACAACAGAAGGTTAGACTAACTCGTTCTTTTTCCTTGGAGCAAAGAACCTCTGAAGCTGAGATGAATGCAGATGTTAGAGTTTTTGGTGATGATGGTAGTAACTATAGTTTTAGCGAAGTTTCTGAAGGCACCTACCTCTCCGACTTGCCATTTTCCGCTCAACCTGGTGTAAAATATATACTAGATATAATAACACAAGACGGACAGCAATATCAATCTGCTGAAGAGGAAATCATAGGTACCTCAGAAATAGAAAGTTTAGAGTCTAAGAATGTACAAAATAGGAATGGAGAGCCAGGCGTGGCTGTTAGTTTAAGTGGGAGTAGTTCTGCAGAAAACGCTTTTTATTTATACAAATATACTGAGACCTATAAGATAATTTCTCCATATGATGCCGATGAGGATCTGACATATACAAAAATTGACAACACCACATTTTATTTTGAACTGGTTCCCAAACAAAAAGAGGAGAGTATTTGCTATAACACTATAGAAAGCAATGAGATATTAATTGCTTCTACCGAAATGCTTCAAGATAAAAGGATTCAAGATTACACTGTACGTTTCCTAAGTCAAGAAGATCCGATTATAGCTCATCGGTATAGTATTAAGGTGAGACAATACGTAGTTAGTAATGCAACTTATCAATTTTATTCTACTTTAAAAGAGCTTAGCCAAACGACAAATGTATTTGCACAAAACCAACCAGGCTTTTTAGAGGGTAATATGAATGGTTTGGGAAATCAAGATAATAAGACTATAGGTTTTTTTAGCGTAGCCAGTGTGGCAGGAAAACGTATTTTTTTTAATTACGAGGATTTTTTTCCTAATCAAGAGGATGAGAAATTGAAAGGAAGTTTAGCTAGAAACTGTGACCCTACCCGACCATTACCAGAACTGTTAGCTGTGCTACTTGAAGAGGGAACTGTAAAATTTTTAGAAGACGTGATTATGCCAGAACCTAATCATCCTGAAGGCGGAGGGGTTTACAGAGTGGTACCAACAAGGTGTATGGATTGCAATATTTATGGTAGCAATAAGAAACCTGACTTTTGGACTGAATGAGAACAAATACAACATTTAGATTATTACTTAAACTCGTATTTATTTTTATGAGTATGGTTCTCATGGGACAAGAAAAAGTTGATTTTGATAGGTTTGAGTCAGAAGAAGTAAATTTGCAAACTAACGGATCTGTTTTTCTTTCTGGTGAAACTATTTATATAAGTATATTCTCCTTTCTAGGATCGTCTTCTCAACCTTCATCACTTAGTAAAATTGTATATGTAACTCTGATTGATAATTCGGGTAAAGAGTTGGTTTCCCAAAAAATAGCAATGAATAATGGACGAGGGAGCGGAGATATATTTTTGGGTACAAATCTAGAGACAGGGCATTATAAACTTATTGCGTATACTCGATGGATGCTTAATTTTGGTAAGCAACACTTTTTTGAAAAGGATTTAATACTGATAAATCCATATCGCACTAATGAATCGGGCATTCCATATTCAGACAGTTCGAAGAATTTTGAAAATTTTTCAGATCAAAAACAATATTCTCCTTTTCTATCTATTAATTTAGAGAAAAGTATCTTAAAGACTCGCAAGCCTTTGGCAATTAATTTATTGGCTAAAGGTAAAGATGCAATAAGAGGAAGTTACACTCTTTCCGTAAAAAAAGTTGATAGTTTAGCTTTATTAGAAATCCAATCTTCTAAAGATATCCAATTGGACTTTGACCGAAATTTAAATTCTGATAGTCTAATTGCGCCAGAATTAAGAGGGGCTTTAATTTCAGGAAAATTGGAAATTGAAGAAAATATAAAGAGTAAAAAGAATATAACAGTGTCCCTTTCTTTATTAGAAGAAGATTTGTTGCCAGAATTTGCATTAACAGATGAGGCCGGAGAATTTACTTGGGTTTTAGATGAATTACCAACTAGCCAGCAGGCTAGCTTGGCTGCTATAAATTTAAAAGATCGTTATCATTTTAAAATTTACGATGATCCCAAGCCAGACTATTCGGGTTTAAGTTTCGAATTAGTTAGTATTAATAGGGCACTAAAAGGTGTTATTGAAAGGCGTAGTGTTGCAAATCAAATAGAAAATGCTTATTATCAATTTAAGCCTGATACAGTTATCAGTACTCTTAAAAAGACTCCTTTCTATAGTGGTATAGAAAAAACTTTTTTGTTAGATGATTATACTCGATTTAATTCTGTGAAAGAGACCTTTACAGAAATAATTTTGGGTGGTGCAGTTCGAATGCGAAATGGAGAGCCATTTTTTAAAGTAGAAACAAGTAATTTCATTGAAGGTAATGAAGAATATCCAACGTTGCTATTAGTTGATGGTATCCACGTTACAAATAATAATTTTTTATATAATTACCCGGCAACGAATATAGAGAGTGTTACGATAGTACAAGAGGAATATTATATAGGTCCACAACGCTTCTCTGGTATTATAGATGTCCGTTCATTCAATGCAGATTTCAAGAGTCAGTATATGCTTAATATTGTAGATATTAAATCCATTAACCCTATTGCTGTTAATAAGAATTACTTCAATCAACATTACTACGAGGATCAAAAGCAGGTCCAGTCCAAAATACCTGACTATCGATATCAATTATTATGGAGGCCAGTAGTATCATTTCAAAATGATTCAATATTTTTTAATTGTTTTACATCTGATGTTACTGGAATGTTTGAAGTAGTTGTTTCAGGCTTTACTTCAAGTGGGCAGCCAGTTTTTGTCAAGTCATATTTTGAGGTTTCTAATTAAGTTTTTGCGAATATTCTAGTTAGATTGGAGTTGTAGATGCATTTTCAATAGTATACACGTCTTGAGAACAATTTAAATTCCCAAGTGTTTTACTAGAATAAAATGTCCTAACCATATTTCACGTGGAGTAATAAAATAAATTTAACTTGGGCTTTGGAATGAAATTCAGAAATATTGAAGAGTGGAAACACTGTTAAATTTCAGTTATATACATTGTTTCTTAATGGATGTATCGAAGTAATATTGTTAAGTTTATTTGACAGCATTCTTTTTATTTATGGGTTTTTTATAGTTTTTCCACGTATTAGGTTTTTAATTTCTTTAAAAGGCTGTTCAATATTATTCGAAGTATTGGGAAAGCTTACACTGCCTATTTTCTAACCAAAATTGCCTAATTTTGCACACTTATTAGAAAACGCATATCATGAGCACAAAGTTTCCTGAATATAAAGGACTTGACCTCCCTAAAGTGGCCGAAGAAATTTTAAGTTACTGGAAGGAAGAAAACATCTTTGAAAAGAGTATCTCAACCCGCGAAGGTAATGAGCCGTAGATCTTTTTTGAAGGACCTCCTTCAGCAAACGGAATGCCTGGTATTCACCACGTGATGGCACGTGCGATCAAAGATATTTTTTGCCGTTTTCAAACCCAGAAAGGAAAGCAGGTAAAACGTAAGGCCGGTTGGGATACCCACGGACTTCCGGTTGAGCTTGGTGTGGAGAAAGAATTGGGTATTACCAAAGAAGATATTGGTATTAAAATCAGCGTTTCAGAATATAACGAAGCCTGTAAAAATGCGGTGATGCGCTACACCGATGTGTGGAACAACCTCACCGAGCAGATGGGCTACTGGGTAGATATTGAAGATCCCTACATCACCTACAAACCCAAGTATATGGAAACGGTGTGGTGGCTGCTTAAAAATATTTACAATCAAGGCCTTATTTATAAAGGCTACACGATACAACCCTATTCACCAAAAGCAGGTACCGGTTTAAGTTCGCACGAACTCAACCAGCCCGGCACCTATCAGGATGTGACAGATACTACGGTAACCGCACAATTTAAAGTGATAGAAGACGAGACTTATAAAGCTTCTCCTCTTGCAGCTTTTGACGGAACAAAATATTTGATGGCGTGGACGACCACTCCGTGGACTTTGCCTTCAAACACGGCTTTGACGGTTGGTAAGAAAATAGACTATGTTTTAGTAAAAACCTTCAACCAATATACGTTTGAGCCTATTCAGGTGGTTTGTGCGAAAGCTTTGGTTGGAAAACAGTTTACTAAGAAATTCGCTGTTGCAGAAAGTGAGGAAGATTTTGCAAACTTCAGCGAGACCGATAAAAAAATCCCGTATCAGATCCTTACCGAATTTAAAGGAAGCGAATTGCTAGAATTGCGATATGAGCCGTTGATCGATTATGTGCAGCCGCACGACAATCCGCAGGATGCATATCGCGTGATCGCAGGAGACTTCGTAACTACCGAAGATGGTACCGGTATCGTACACACCTCACCTACCTTTGGTGCAGATGATGCGATGGTGGCTAAACAAGCCGAACCTCAAATTCCGCCGATGTTGGTGAAAGATGAGAATGGTAATTTGGTGCCGCTTGTAGACTTGCAAGGGCGTTTCCGTCCTGAGCTGAAGGAATTTGGCGGTAAGTACGTGAAAAACGAATATTACGACGACGGCGAAGCTCCCGAAAAGAGCGTTGATGTCGAAATCGCGATCAAACTCAAAGAAGAAAATAAAGCCTTTAAGGTTGAAAAGTATGTGCACAGTTATCCAAACTGCTGGCGTACCGATAAACCTATTTTATACTATCCATTAGATTCCTGGTTCATCAAAGTAACTGATGTGCGTGATCGTATGCACGAGTTGAATCTGGCTATCAACTGGAAACCAAAAGCAACCGGTGAAGGCCGTTTTGGAAACTGGCTGGCCAATGCCAACGATTGGAATTTATCGCGCTCGCGATATTGGGGAATCCCATTGCCAATCTGGAGAACCGGGGATGGAAAAGAGGAAATCATCATTGGTTCGGTTGCCGAACTAAAAGAAAAAATAGTAGAAGCTGTTGAAGCGGGAGTGATGGAGAGCGATCCATTTGCTGATTTTGTACCGGGTGATATGAGCGAGGCAAATTATGATTTGATCGACCTGCATAAAAATGTTGTGGATGAGATCAAACTGGTTTCGCCAAGCGGAAAAGTTATGCGTCGTGAAGCAGATTTGATTGACGTATGGTTTGATAGCGGAAGCATGCCGTATGCGCAATGGCATTATCCTTTTGAGAATAAAGAAATGGTTGAAGAAACCTGGCGTAAAGCCGACTTTATCGCAGAAGGTGTTGACCAGACTCGCGGTTGGTTCTATACATTGCACGCCATTGCAACGATGACTTTTGACGACGTTGCGTATAAAAATGTAGTTTCAAACGGACTCGTTTTAGACAAGAACGGTCAGAAGATGTCTAAGCGTTTGGGTAATGCGGTAGATCCGTTTACGACGCTTAATACCTTTGGTCCCGATGCGACACGCTGGTATATGATCAGTAATGCAAACCCGTGGGATAACCTTAAGTTTGATCTAGACGGAATTACTGAAGTGCAACGTAAGTTCTTCGGAACCTTGTACAACACCTATTCATTCTTCTCACTTTATGCCAATCTGGATCAATTCAGCTTTGCTGAAGAAGAAATTGAATGGAAAAACCGCCCTGAGATCGATAGATGGATTCTTTCGGAACTGAATACTCTTATTGCTGAAGTTGATGCATTTTACGCAGATTACGAGCCTACCAAAGCAACCCGAGCGATTTCAGACTTTGTACAGGAAAACCTGAGTAACTGGTTTGTACGTTTAAGTCGTCGCCGTTATTGGAAAGGCGAGTATGCTCACGATAAGATTTCGGCATATCAAACTCTGTATACCTGTCTGGTAACCGTTGCAAAACTGGGTGCTCCGGTAGCTCCGTTTTATATGGATCGTTTGTATAAAGATTTAAATGGTCTTACCGGGCGTGAAACTTCAGAAAGTGTACATCTGGCTGATTTTCCGGTGAGTGATGCTTCGCAAATAGACCGCAGTCTGGAGCGTAAAATGCAAAAAGCACAGACGATTTCGTCGTTGACGCTTTCGCTTCGCGCAAAAGAAAAAATAAAAGTAAGACAGCCATTGCAACGCATAATGATACCTGTGCTCGATGAGCAGCAGCGTGAGGAAATACTTTCGGTACAGGATTTGATAAAATCTGAAGTAAATGTCAAGGAGATTGAGCTTATTGATGACGCTTCTGGTATTTTGGTAAAGAATATTAAGCCCAATTTTAAAGTGTTAGGTCCGCGTTTTGGTAAAGACATGAAGATGGTTGCAAATGCGATAACTGCGATGTCACCTGTAGATATCTCAAAGCTTGAAAATGAGGGAGAATTCGAGGTGCAGATTAATGGAAAAAGTGTTACTTTGGCGCCCGAAGATGTGGAAATAACTTCGCAGGACATTGAAGGTTGGTTAGTTGCAAGCAGTGGCGGTCTTACCGTGGCTCTTGATGTTACCCTGACCGATGAGTTGAAAAATGAAGGGATCGCCCGCGAATTGGTTAATCGCATTCAAAATCTTAGAAAGGATAGCGGTTTTGAAGTGACCGATAAAATTGAAGTACAATTGCAGCGTGACGGTAAGGTCGAGAAAGCCGTTAACGAGAACTTAGACTATATAAAAATGGAAACGCTCACCGCAAAACTCGACGTTGCAGAGCAGGTTACTAACGGAATAGCCATTGCTTTTGATGATGTAGAAACAATATTGGCTATAAAAAAACAGTAAACAATTATGGCGGCAGACATTAAAGAACGTTACAGCGATGCCGAACTAGAAGAGTTCAGAGTATTGATTCAGCAAAAGATTGATAAGGCTCAAAAAGATCTTGACCTTATTAAGAGTGCTTATATGAATGACGGTAATAATGGTACTGATGATACCTCACCTACATTTAAAGCTTTTGAGGAAGGTAGCGAGACCATGAGTAAAGAAGCAAATTCTGCTTTGGCCATACGTCAGGAAAAATTTATCCGTGATCTTAAAAACGCTTTAACCCGTATTCAGAATAAAACTTATGGGATTTGCCGCGTAACCGGAAAACTCATCAATAAAGAGCGTTTGAAATTAGTACCTCACGCTACTTTAAGTATCGAGGCAAAAAATATGCAGAAATAAGACGTTTACGTTTACAACAAAAACGCTTCAGAATCTTCTGGAGCGTTTTTTGTTAGAATCAGATTTATGCGATTGAAAACATTTTTCTTAACTCTTAGTTTGCTTGCTGGCTTTTTAGGCTTTTCTCAAAAGCAAATCCTGAACACACTCGATTCGGAGGCTGTAAAAGGCATTTTTATAGACTCAGATGAGGTTTTTGAGGTATTTGTCAAGGCAACAGAAAGCAGTGATTTTAGTGTTTCTGCTGAAGTAGAAGGTGAAACTTTTGAAACGCTCAAGCTCAATACCGAAGTTAAAAATGGATTGTGGCATATTGAAACCGGCCGTAGTCTGGGGTTTAGAAATATCGATGATAAGTTGGCTGCTCATAAAGTGTTGTCGGTTGTTTTGTTTATTGAAATTCCACAGAATAAAGAGGTTTGGGTAGAATCGAATCTGGCTTCTGTTCAATTAACGGGTAGTTTTAGTCAGATTAACTTAAACCTTTCTGGTGGAGGTTGTACGCTGAAAGAATTTAATGGTAATGGAATTGTAAATACGCTACGCGGTAATATAATTGCCGAAGTACTAAATACGAAAGTCTCTGCACAAAGTAGAAATGGAAAAGTTAGCCTTGAACAAGTTGCCGCTGAAAATGGTTCATTGATTCTTAAATCAATTGACGGCGATATTAGCGTAAGGCAATCTGAATAATTTAAGTATTTTTACCCGCCTTCATCAATTCCTTTCTAAGTTGAAAAGGCAGGGAATTATAAAAAGTACACATGTCGTTAAAAAAAGCTATTGGAATCATTGTCGTGATCTTACTTATAGACCAGATAAGTAAAATATACATTAAAACCCATTTTCTACTTTCAGAAGAAGTTGTTGTTTTTGATTGGTTCCGTATTTTATTTGTAGAAAATGAGGGAATGGCCTGGGGTGCTCAAATTCCCGGTAATTACGGTAAAATTATTTTGACACTCTTTAGAATTGGTATTCTTCCGCTTATAGGTTATTGGCTATATGATAGTGTTAAGAAAGGAGCTTCTAAAATATTAATAACGGGTATTGCACTTATTTTCGCAGGTGCTTTTGGTAACATCATTGATTCGGTTTTCTACGGAGTAATTTTCGACGGAAGTGAAAGGCAATTAGCAACCTTTATGCCTGAAGATGGGGGTTATGCTCCATTTTTCTATGGTAAGGTTGTAGATATGCTTTATTTCCCAATGTGGGAAGGTTATCTACCAGAGTGGTTGCCAATCTGGGGGGGCAAATTTTTTAGATTTTTTAATGCCGTATTTAATGTTGCTGATATGGCAATAAGTACCGGCGTAGGTTTGTTGCTTGTATTTAACAAGCGTGCATTTGCAAAGCCTAAAACCGAAGAGGCTACAGCATAATGATAAACTTGGTGCCGTAACTGGGTTTGCTGGTTACTTCAATTTTTCCACCTAAAGCTTCCACCTGATTTTTGGCTATAAACAAGCCTACATTTTGATTGCCATCAGTATTGCTGCTTTCTGCAGTTGACATTTGAAAGATCTTGTCAACACTACCCTGTACGTCATAGCCTTTGCCGTTGTCTTCAATAATGAGTGTAAGTTTCTTTTTGTTTTCAAGGCAATACGCTTTAATCTCTGGTTTACGATCTGGACTTTTATTAACGATACCGTTTTTAATAAGTGTACAGAAGATATTGTGTAAAAACTCGGGATTGTATTTTATAACTGGGGTTTCAGAAAAGTCTGAATACAGATAAGCTTCTTCAAGTTCGATAAGTGGGCGTAATTCTTCTTTACTCTTGTCAAACGCCTCTTCCAGACTTATAGTAACTAAAGGTTCGGAAGCTTTGTTTTGAATAGAAACAACCTCATTGAGGCGCATAACCGTTTTATTTAGACTTTCTGCAATCTCTTTATAGTTAACAATCAACTCTTTTTGATCTGCAGGTAATTTGGTTGTATCAACCAGCTGACTGGTGAGCTCGAGATTGTTTACGTGTGATTTTATATTGTGAGATACATAATTAGCAAAGGTGAATAAACGCGAATTGTTGGCTTCGACCACATCAATGGCCTTTTGAAGCATGAGTTCGCGTTCTTTTTTTTCATTGATATTGATCATAACTCCTTTAGCACCCACAACACGACCCCTGGAGTTGAAAATGGGTTTTGCAATTCCATGCGCCCAAAAGGTTTTATTGGTGTAAGTTACCATTTTAAGAATGGTATCAAATTCGCCTTCACCAACCGCCATTTCCTGAAAGGTTTTGATAATCAAATCATGATATTCCATATCAAAGAAATGGAGTCCGTGTTTTAAAGAAGGCTGATAGTTTTCAGGAGTTTCCAGAATGGTATGAAGTTCTTTGTCAAAGTAGGTTTTCTTTTCAATAAAGTCGATCTTCCATCCTCCAGAACCAGTAACTCGTGCTACCTCCTCATAATAGAAACTATCTGTTTTTTCATCCTGTGTTTGGGTTTCAGGCTTAGACAGAAAAGAAAATAATCCAGAGTTTGATTGCTTTGACATCTCTTTTATTGTTTGAATTTGAAATGAATATAACAAAAATACTCTTCCTTTTACTTAAAAGCTATAGCTTGTCTCAGGAGTTATGCAGTGGGTTAATTGAATGTCTTCGCCTGTATGTGGGAGTTCTGCTTCTGCTTCAAAAAAACTAAGACCTATTTTGAGCGCATCTGGGCGGCATTGTGAGAGAAACCTATCGTAAAATCCTTTGCCATAACCCAGTCGATTCCCGCGTTTGTCAAATGCCAAAAGCGGAATAAAAATCACATCAAGTTGCTCTGGTTTAATCTCAAGGCCATCTATAGGCTCAGGTATTCCCCATTTATTTGTTTTAATTTTTAAATTATCAGTAAGCAAATAATGCGTCATTGATACCTGCTCAAAATCACTCTTGGATAACACTACATTTTTGTCTTTTCCGTTTAAAATATTGAGCAGATACTCGGTATTGACCTCTAATTGTTTTTCAATAGGCAGGAAAACATGATAAAATTGATAATCCCAAACTGGAAGCTGAAGCAAACGGTTTGCGATCTGTAAACTGGCATCATCCAGATTTTCAGGATTAAGTTGCTTACGCAATGCTTTATACTTAGAGCGATATTCGGCCTTAGTCTTCATCCTCTACAAGCGCAGTTGAAAGGTGGAAAATGGCATCTCCCTGATAGACCAAAGAAGCTTCGTTGGTGTTGATTATATAACCATCATTAGGTGCTTTAACTTTGTGTCTGAAGAAACCGTAAGGATCTGTAATGGTTGCGATTACTTCGTTTTTTTCTACGAAATCCCCGCATGTAATTTTAAGATGCAGCAAACCGCTGTATTTGGCCCGCAACCAATTGCTGGTTTTTATAGTTACCACTTTTGCGGTATTTGAATCGGGTAACTGATGGTCTTTGGAGAGCATTTTAAAGTGATGCAGAATGCGTATAACACCATTTACTCCCGTGCGGGCAATGTCTTTATCACTTATTTGCGATTTACCACCTTCAAACAGAAGAATTGGGATATTCATCTTCTCGCATGTTGAGCGATAGGACTTCGATATATTTTTAGAATAAACAATGAATGGCGCACCAAATATCTGAGCGTATTGCAATAGTTCTTCTTTATCTGGATCTACGCGAATTTGAGCTACGTTAAAACGGCTTCCACCTCCAGTATGAAAGTCCAGGCAAAAATCTGCAATGGGTAATATTTTGTTGGTAAACTGGTAAGCAAAACGACTTGCCAGCGAACCATTACGCGTTCCCGGGAACATTCTGTTTAAGTCCCTTCCGTCAGGAAATGCCCTGTCCATATTCAAAAAACCAAACACATTAATCACCGGAATACACACTATAGTTCCTCTGGCGGGTTTGTTGATTTTCTTTGAAATAACCTGACGTACAATTTCAACTCCATTGATTTCATCTCCATGAATACCAGCAGTTATAAGAATACACGGTCCAGGTTTTTTTGACCTTTGTATGATGATGGGCACTTCAACAGAAGTAGTAGTGTATAGTTTAGCGAGGTTGAAATTAAGCGTGCGCTTTGCTCCAGGCGGAATTTTTTCGCCCAGAATATGCAGCACATTATTCTCATCAAAACCAGTCATTTACTATACCCCTCGCTCTATATATCGAATTACGCTTTTAGCAATATCCTTACCAGTAGCTTTCTCAATACCTTCCAACCCTGGAGAAGAATTCACTTCGAGAATTAAAGGTCCGCGCGCACTTTGCAGCATATCAACCCCTGCAACACCAAGACCCATCGCTTTTGCAGCTTTTATAGCCGCATTTTCCTCGTCGTCTGTTAGCTGAATTACTTCGGCAGTGCCACCACGGTGCAGGTTAGAACGAAATTCACCTTCTTTACCCTGACGTTTCATAGCTCCAACCACCTGACCATCAATAACAAATGCTCTGATGTCTGCGCCTTTTGCCTCTTTGATAAACTCCTGAACGATTACGCGCGCTTCGAGACCATTAAAGGCTTCGATTACCGATTCAGCCGCATTTTTAGTCTCTGCGAGAACAACTCCCAACCCTTGTGTACCTTCAAGAAGTTTAATAATGAGTGGGGCTCCTCCTACGTGATCTATAACCTCGGCTACATCTCTGCTGTAGTTGGTAAATACGGTTTTTGGCAGTCCAAGTCGAGCTCGCGAAAGTATCTGTAAGCTGCGCAGTTTGTCACGGCTGCGAACTAAGGCCTGAGATTCGGTAGTGGTAAAGCAACCCATCATCTCAAATTGACGCACTACGGCTGTGCCGTAATAAGTAATTGAAGCACCAATTCTGGGAACAATTGCATCAGTGTCAGAAAGATAGCGTCCTTTGTAGTAAACCGAAGGTTTTTTCTTTTCAATGATCAAATCACATTTAAGAGGGTCTATTACCTCAACATCGTGTTTGCGTTTCTTGGCAGCCTCGACAAGGCGGGCTGTAGAGTATAATCCAGAGTTTCTGGAAAGAATTTTTATGTTCATAATTGTTTTTGTGAGAAGGAGACATCGGTAAGCTCGGTGTCTACCACAAATTTTTTGGTCAGAAATTTACGACCTATCAAAACCGGAAAGCGCATGTCTTCGCGGGAACTTAGTGTAAGTGAGATCTTATGTACTTTATTAAAAAGCCTGATAGTGCTCTGCACTACATACCGATACTGTATCTCACCATTACTACTTTTTACAGCTGTAATGTCATAAGATTCAAATCGCATTTCTTTACCATTATATTCCGGATGTTTAGGATCTAGAAATGTACAGCATAGGATGTTGTCTTCCTCGCGAATATGATTGCAGTGTATAGAAGACGTATAGGCACCGGTATCGATTTTAATATCGATATCCGACAATCCCAGGGCTGGGAAATCTGCCTGATCGGTACGACCTATTACCTTTTTTTCCATGGCTTGCAAAATACAAAAAGCATGATTCATTTACTCGAATGCAGCTTTAAATCAATACAAAAATTAGCCTGGGCTTTTAAGAAAAACTTGGCTAAAATGTGTAGATGCGTGTGGGGTATTTCTTTTTTTAGCGACCAAATAAGCTGTAATTTTGAGAGGTATGGAAACCCCCGATCTTGAAATACAACTTAAGACCTTGCCTTCTAGCCCCGGCGTATATCAATACTACGACAAGAAGGGTAAACTCTTATATGTTGGCAAAGCCAAAAATTTAAAAAAGCGCGTCTCGTCGTACTTCAATAAAAAGCACGACAATGCCCGTACGCATATGCTGGTGCGCAAAATCGCAGAAATAAAGCATATCGTTGTAGAAAGTGAGACCGATGCTCTGTTGTTGGAAAACAATATGATCAAAAATTATCAGCCTAAGTACAATGTGATGCTTAAGGATGATAAGAGCTATCCGTGGATTTGTATTAAAAACGAGCGCTTTCCCAGAGTATTTCCTACCCGACGCTTAATTAAAGATGGTAGTGAATACTACGGGCCTTACACCAGTATGAAAACCGTGCATACCTTACTCGATCTTATCAAAGGGCTTTACCCTTTGCGCACGTGTAACTACGACCTTTCAAAAGATAAGATTGATTCAGGTAAATACAAAGTCTGTTTGGAGTATCATCTTGGAAACTGTCTTGGTCCCTGCGAAGACAAGATTTCGGCTGAAACCTACCACGATAATATTGATGCGATACGCGATATTGTGAAAGGTAATTTTAAAGACTCGCTGCATCGTTTTCGATCCAGGATGAAAGCACACGCTGAGGCTATGGAGTTTGAAGATGCCCAGCGCATCAAAGATAAAATTGATATTCTGGAAGGTTATCAGGCCAAAAGTACAGTTGTGAACCCTTCGATTAATAACGTAGATGTGTTTAGCATTGTATCTGATGAGGGTTATGGGTACGTCAACTTTCTGCAAATTTCACACGGTGCAATCATACGCTCCCATACGCTTGAACTGAAGAAAAAATTAGATGAGACTGATCGCGAGTTGCTCGAGATAGGCATTATAGAAATCAGGCAGCGTTTTAACTCTCAATCTCCGGAGATTTACACGCCTTTCGAAGTAGATCTGGGCGAAAAGTTCAAAGTTACTGTGCCCAAACTAGGAGATAAGAAGCGTATTGTTGAGCTATCCGAGCGCAATGCAAAATATTTTAGGATGGAGCGCTTTAAACAGACTAAAATTGTTGATCCCGATCGGCATGTAAACCGACTGATGGCGCAGATGAAAGCCGATTTAAGGCTGTCTGTAGAGCCACGGCATATAGAGTGTTTTGACAACTCAAATATTCAAGGGACTAATCCGGTTGCGGCTTGTGTTGTTTTTAAGGACGGAAAACCCAGCAAGAAAGATTATCGTAAATTTAATATCAAGACTGTAACGGGACCTAATGACTTCGCGTCTATGGAAGAAGTAGTTTTTAGACGGTATAGACGCCTGTTAAATGAAAACGAACCCTTGCCCCAATTGATATTAGTTGACGGAGGTAAAGGTCAGCTTTCATCAGGGGTTAAGGCTTTAGAGCGTTTAGATTTACGAGGAAAGGTTGCTATAATAGGAATTGCAAAAAGGTTGGAAGAGTTATTTTATCCTGGAGATTCTATTCCGCTTTATTTAGATAAAAAAAGTGAAACCTTGAAAGTAATCCAGCAGTTACGTAACGAAGCGCACCGCTTTGGCATTACTTTTCACCGTAATAAGCGAAGCAACAACGCATTCAATACCGAACTGGAAACTATTGCGGGAATTGGTGATAAAACGGTGGTTGAGTTGTTACGCCATTTTAGATCGGTGAGTAAGGTTAAAGCCGCTACACAAGAAGCCTTGGCTGAAGTTATTGGTCCGGCAAAAGCAAAGATTATTTACGAGCATTATCAAAAAACTGAATGAAAAAAATTTTACTCCTTGTACTGTTGTTGTCTATGGCGTCCTATGCTCAGGACAGTACCGGCGTAAACTTTAGTGATGTTCCCAAAGGTGAAAAACTTAAGGTGGGTGTTGTACTTAGTGGTGGTGGCGCTAAAGGTCTTGCACATATAGGAGTGCTTAAACAAATTGAAGAAGCAGGTATCAAAATTGACTACATTGGAGGTACCAGTATGGGGGCGATTGTGGGTGGTTTGTATGCTTCCGGCTACAATGCGCATCAGCTCGATTCAATATTTGATGTGGTTGATTTTGAAAAGCTAATTCAGGATGATATTCCGCGTAGCGCCAAGTCTTTTCATGAGCGTCACGACGATGAGAAATTTGCTTTAAGCCTTCCTTTCGATAATTTTAAAGTTTCATTTCCTTCGGCACTTTCTAAAGGTCAAAATGTCTACAACTTATTTATTAAACTTACCCATCACGTTGAAGAAACCAGCGATTTTGCGAAACTAAATACACCTTTCTTTTGCGTAGCAACAGATGCTGAAAAAGGGGAAGCCATCATCCTCGATAAAGGTTGCCTGCCTGAAGCGATAACGGCAAGCGGTGCACTCCCATCCTTGTTTAGCCCGGTGATTTTAGAAGACCAATTGCTTATAGATGGAGGTGTTGTTAATAATTACCCGGTTGAAGAATTGAGAAAGCGTGGTGCTAATTTTATCATTGGTGTAGATGTTCAGGATGGTCTGCGGGGTAAAGATGAGCTACAAAGTGCACCAGAAATGCTCATGCAAATCAATAATTACCGTACGATTGAAGCGATGAAGCAAAAGGCTGCGCTTACAGATATTTACATCAAGCCAGATATTGAATCCTACTCGGTAGTAGATTTTGAGAAGGGAGCCGAGATTATAACAGCAGGTGAAACGCGTGCCAAAGATTTTGCTCGTGATTTTACAGAGCTAGCTCAGCTTCAGGGAGAACTGTATCATAAACCACCACTTATAATAGAGCATGAAGATACACTTCGCATACGCAGCGTGGCAATAAACGGCAATTCGTATTACACCCGGAGTTATATTCTAGGTAAACTTAAGTTCAAGATGCCGGCAGAGATCACCTATGAGAAATTATTTGAAGGGATCAATAATCTTGCAGCGACCAATAACTTTGAGCGTATAAATCATAGATTGGAGAAGTACGATAGTGGTCAATATCACCTGATATTAAACCTGACCGAAAGTAAATCTACTACCTATTTAAAAGCAGCTTTGCATTATGATGATATCTATAAGAGTGCTGCGCTCATAAATATTACCAAGAAACGTGCATTGTTTAAGAACGATGTGGCTTCCTTAAGCGTAGCGCTGGGAGATAATATTCGTTATAATTTCGATTACTACAGTGATAATGGTTTTTATCTGGGATTTGGTTTAAAGTCTTCATACAACAGTTTTGAGACCGATGTTGATGCCCGTTTTGTAGAGCGTTTAAGTGAGCTTCCACTAGAGAATTTTAATTCACTAATTGTTGATTATACCGACTTTACCAACCAGGTGTTTCTTCAAACCTTATTTCAGAAACAATTCGCGCTCAAGTTAGGTCTGGAGCATAAATTATTACAGATAGATACTGAAAGTTTACGTCTGGAGGAGGACCTTGAGAACAAAGTCTTTTTTGAAAACAGTAACTACTTCAGTGCCTACGGAAATCTATTGCTAGATACTATGGATGATAAATACTCTCCAACATCTGGATGGTATTTTAATGGAGACTTTCATCTCTATTTGTTTTCTTCAGATTACAATAATGATTTTGAAGAATTTTCTATGGGTAAAGCGCAACTCAAATATGCTGCAAGTTTAAGTTCAAGATTTTCCTTTGTATTGGGCGTTGAGGGCGGTTTTAAAATAGGAGCTTCAAATACAAATACTCTAGATTTCATACTGGGAGGATGGGGCAATGATTTTGTCAACAACATTGTACCCTTTTATGGATATGATTATGTGAGTTTAATTGGCGACGGACTTGTTAAATCTGAAATTTTGCTTGACTATAATTTCTACCGCAAAAACCATATCAATCTGGGAGCAAATTTTGCCAATATAGAGAACGATTTGTTTACCAGTGGAAATTGGCTTACTACACCAAATAATACCGGGTATTTTCTGGGATATGGTTTAGATACCTTGATTGGACCTTTGCAAACCAAACTGTCGTACTCCCCAGAAATTGATCATGTATTTTGGAACTTCAGTTTAGGTTTTTGGTTTTAAGAAAAAATTAGCCCCAAAGGCTGTCGCTTTTTACGATATTTGCACAGAACGATAACGTTTTCGAAGAAAAATATAAACTATGCCTTTTTATCACCAACTCGGTAAGATTCCGCATAAGCGTCATACTCAATTCAGAAAACCTGACGGGAGTTTGTATTATGAGCAACTTTTTGGCACCATTGGCTTTGATGGTATGTATTGCAATATGTATCACGAGCAGCGCCCAACTCAGGTAAAAGAAATCAAAGGGAGTAAGAGCGTAAAACCCAAAATTGCCAAATCAAATCATATACAATCCTATCGTTTTAAAGGTTTTCAGATTAAGCCAGAAGCAGATTATTTGGAAAGTCGCAAACCTGTTTTAACGAACAGTGATTGTACCATCATTCTTGCAGCTCCACAAAATAAAACTCAGGATTACTTTTATAAAAATAGTGATGCAGATGAACTCATTTTTGTGCACCGAGGTAGTGGTAAATTTCGCAGTCACCTGGGCAATCTTGATTTTAAATATGGGGACTATCTGTTAATTCCGCGAGGTACTATTTATAAAATGGATTTTGACGATAGCGATAACCGTTTGTTTATTGTAGAGTCAAGACATCCTATTTATACTCCAAAACGCTACCGTAACTGGTTTGGACAATTGCTTGAACATTCTCCTTTCTGCGAACGCGATTTGCGCAGGCCCTATGAACTGGAAACAAACAATGAGACTGGTGATTTCCTGATGAAAATCAAAAAGCAGGATGATTTGTTTGAAATGGTCTATGCCTCGCATCCTTTTGATGTGGTTGGTTATGATGGCTATAACTACCCGTACGCTTTTTCCATTCACGATTTTGAGCCGATCACGGGACGCATTCATCAACCGCCACCGGTGCACCAAACTTTTGAAACAGCTGCATTTGTGGTATGTAGTTTTTGTCCGCGTAAATATGACTATCATCCAGAAAGTATCCCGGCTCCTTACAATCATAGCAATATAGATAGTGATGAGGTGTTGTATTATGTAGATGGCGATTTTATGAGCCGAAACGATATCGAGGCAGGTCATATCTCATTGCATCCTGCGGGAATCCCGCACGGGCCACATCCGGGTGCGACAGAGCGCAGTATTGGTAAAACAGAAACTGAAGAATTAGCGGTAATGGTTGATACCTTCAAACCGCTCCAAATCTGCGAAGATGCAATGCCTATCGCCGATGAAACGTATTATAAATCGTGGTTAGACCACTAATTAAATATTATGAGTAAAGAACTGAAATCTGTAGACTACGGTCTTGAGAAAATATTTGAGGGAGCACAGGACTTTTTGCCCCTTCTGGGAACTGATTATGTTGAATTTTATGTGGGTAATGCCAAGCAGACTGCACACTTTTATAAGACGGCTTTTGGCTTTCAGTCTTTTGCTTACAGCGGCCTGGAGACTGGTCAAAAAGATCGGGTGAGCTATGTGCTTAAACAAGATAAAATCCGTCTCGTATTGACTTCGCCACTTAACAGTGATTCACCTATAAACGATCATATAGTAAAGCACGGGGACGGGGTTAAAGTAGTAGCGCTTTGGGTTGAAGACGCAAAAAGTGCTTTTGAAGAAACTACAGAACGTGGAGCAAAGCCATTTATGGAGCCAAAAGTAGAGACTGACGAATTTGGTGAGGTGGTACGTTCCGGGATTTACACGTATGGCGAAACTGTACATATGTTTGTAGAACGTAAAAACTACAAGGGCCAATTTTTGCCCGGTTATAGAAAATGGGAATCTGATTACAATCCTGAGCCTACCGGTTTAAAATATATTGATCATATGGTAGGTAATGTTGGCTGGGGAGAGATGAATACCTGGGTGAAGTGGTATGAAGACGTTATGGGGTTTGTAAACTTCCTAACCTTTGATGACAAGCAAATCACTACCGAATATTCAGCTTTGATGAGTAAGGTGATGAGCAATGGTAACGGTCGGATTAAATTCCCGATCAATGAGCCAGCAGAAGGAATTAAAAAATCTCAAATTGAAGAGTATTTGGACTTTTATGAAGGTCCTGGAGTACAGCATTTAGCTGTGGCTACCGATGATATTGTAAAAACGGTTTCAGCCTTAAAAGCCCGTGGAGTTGAATTTTTACCGCCTCCACCACAAGCTTACTACGACGATATCCCACGCAGACTTGGCGCACATATGGATACAATGAAAGAAGACCTGAATAGATTGCAGGAACTTTCTATCCTTGTAGATGCCGATGAAGAAGGTTATTTGCTTCAGATTTTTACCAAACCTTTACAAGATCGCCCAACCTTATTTTTTGAAATCATTCAGCGAATGGGTGCAAAAGGCTTTGGTGCTGGTAACTTTAAGGCGTTATTTGAGTCTATTGAACGTGAGCAGGCTCAGCGCGGAACTTTATAACTCGTTTTGGTTATACTAATAAAGCAAAATCCCTGTTGTGTAAGCAGGGATTTTCAATTTAAAGTAAGCATAATCTATGATTAACACGCTTTTGGCTACTTTTGGAACAACTCTTGTAAAAGTATAGGTGTACGCTTCAAATAAATACTATGAGAAAGATATTTTTACTTATTATGTTGCTTGCAGCAATTCCTTTTACCTATGCTCAGGAAAAAGCTTTTGAAGATGGAGAGTGGTTTCGCTTTCGCATCAGCTATAGTGGTTGGTGGAAAGCAGGAGAAGCAACTCTTGCTGTTGTAAATGACACCTATAAGGGTAAGCCGGTTTATCACGTTAAGGGACACGGAGTAACTACGGGTATGACTAAATTGTTTTTTGGCGTAGAAGATTTTTACGAGACTTATATAGATAAGCAAACCACGCTGCCTTATAGATTTATTCGTAAAATAGATGAAGGTGGCCATACCAAAGACAAAGTCATCGATTTTGATCAACAATCACGAGTTGCCACGGTAAATGATAAAAAGCACGATAAAACCACAACTTATAAAACCGAACCTTCCATCCACGATATGGTATCGAGTTTTTATTACCTGCGTAATTCTATAGATTCTAAAAACCTGAAAGAAGGTGATGAGACCGTTATCAATATGTTTTTTGATCAGGAGAATTTTAAGTTTAAGCTTAAATTTTTAGGGCGTGAGGTGATCAAGACCAAATTTGGAAAGGTAAATAGCTTGGTTTTTAGACCTTATGTTCAGGCCGGTCGTGTTTTTAAAGAGAAAGAAAGTCTTACCGTTTGGATTAGTGATGATCAAAATAAAATACCTTTGCAAATCAAAGCAGATTTAGCTGTTGGTTCTTTAAAAGCAGATATCGACGCCTATAAAGGACTGAAGCATCCATTTTATATCATCCAAAATTAATGACTCGTACCGGCAGTCCTGAAACCCAAGAACAATTAGAAGCCTTAAGTGAAAAATTTGATGCGATGGGCCAAAACCTTGATCATCAACTTGAAGGTTTTTTACACAGCAAGCCGGTAAATTATTGGGATTACATTCAGGTTGACACGCTTCTAAGTCTGCAAAACCAACGTACACTCATTCCCGACGAGATGGTATTTATTATGTATCATCAGATCAATGAGTTGCTGTTTAAAATGATTTTGTGGGAGCAGGAACAGGTTGCTCGCGCAGAAGACCTTACTGTAGAATTATTCCGAGAAAAACTAGATCGCATCAGCAGGTATTTTGATATGCTTACCACCTCATTCACCATTATGAGAGAAGGTATGCAGATGGAACAATATCTTAAATTCCGCAGATCTTTAAGTCCGGCAAGTGGTTTTCAAAGCGCACAATACCGTTTAGTAGAATTTGCTTCTACAGAGCATATAAATCTTATAGATGCCCGCTTCCGCGAAAGCTTTAAAGCTAAAGATGAGAGCGATGCAAACTATTATGAGGAGGTTATTGAACATTTATACTGGCAGGCAGCAGGGAAAGATTACACTACCGGAAAAAAAACATACACCCTTAGCGACTTTGAACTAAAATATAAGGATCGATTTATACGTTTCTTAAAAGATTACAAAAACATAAATTTGTGGTCGAGGTTTAAAATGTTGCCTGTTTCCGATCAAAATGATGCAACGCTAAGAGCTGCGATGCGTCATTACGACCATACGGTAAATATTAAATGGGTGATGTCGCATTACCTTACAGCGGTGCATTATTTAAATCAGGGTAAAGAACCTCTTGAAGCCACTGGTGGCAGTGACTGGGTAAAATACATGCATCCCAAATATCAAAAACGTATATTTTTTCCTGATTTGTGGAGTGAACAAGAGCTTGCAGATTGGGGAAAAGAGAATAAATAATTATCCTAACGTATCAAAAACCCTAAATTGAAAAAATTAAGTCTCATACTATTGGCAATGCTTTCCCTTATAGGCTGCGCTGACGATGAAACCAAAGAAAAAGAACCTGAAGTTCAGGAAGTAAAAAAACCAATTACCAAACGATTTGGGTATATACTTGATGACTACGAGGTTGTTTCAGACACCATACAACCCGGGGATAGTTTTGGCCAGATTCTTTTTGAAAATGGTATTGATTATGGAACGATCCAGCAGATTACCGACTCGGTTGCTTCCGTTTTTGATACCCGTAAAATTGTAGTTGGTAAGCCTTATACTTTGCTTAAAAGTAAAGACACCACAGCACAGGCTCAGGTGTTTATTTATGAGCAAAATAAAATTGATTATATAGTTCTCGATTTTAAAGATGAAGTAGTTCAGGCTACTGCTAAAAAAAGACCGGTAACCGTTAAAGAGCGCATTGCTTACGGAGTAATTGAAGATAACCTGTCTACCACTTTTGACGATCTGGGGCTTAATATTTTGGTTGCTTACGGAATGGCAGACATCTACGCCTGGACCATTGACTTCTTCAAGCTTCAGCCGGGAGATAAGTTTAAGGTAATTTATACTGAAAAATATATTAATGATACCATTCCGGCAGGTTTTGGTAAGATTAAAGCCAGCTGGTTTGAGCATAAAGGCAAACCTATTTACGCCTTTGGTTTTGTAAGCGATACGGTAAAAGGCAAACCAGACTTTTATGATGAGCAGGCCGACAACTTAAGACGTGCTTTTTTAAAGAGTCCGCTTAAATTTGGTCGTATATCTTCACGTTATAATCTAAAAAGAAGAATTGCTTATTATGGTAATCGCGTACGTCCTCATAAGGGTACCGATTTTGCGGCGCCGGTAGGTACACCAATTATGGCAACTTCAGATGGTACCGTGATCGCTTCAGAATATCGTGGCGGTAATGGGAATTATGTGAAACTTAGGCATAATTCAACCTTCGACACCCAGTATCTGCATATGAGTAAGCGTGCCGTGAGTAAAGGAGAGTATGTAAGACAAGGGGAAGTTATTGGCTATATAGGAATGACGGGTAATACCAGTGGTCCTCACGTGTGTTATCGCTTTTGGAAAAACGGCCAACAAGTCGATCCGTTTAATATAGACCTACCAACATCAGAGCCGCTAGCAAAAGAATTGCAGCCTGAATTTTTTGAACATATTGCTCCGTTGCGAGCCCAACTAGACGAAATAATCTTCGATAAATCAACCTAAAAATGGAAAAAATCAATCCCACTCAGACTAAAGCCTGGAAGGCACTTCAATCGCATTTTGAAAATTTAAAAGATCTTCAAATGAAAAATTTGTTTGAGGATGCCGGTCGCACTGAAGCTTTTACTTTAAAATGGGATGATTTTTTTGTTGATTATAGCAAGAATAGAATGACTACAGAAACCAAGTCGTTACTACTCGATTTGGCTGAAGAAATGAAACTGAAGGAAGCTTGTGCTGCTTATTTTGGTGGAGCGGCAATCAATGAGACCGAAGGTCGTGCTGTTATGCATACCGCTTTGCGCCAGCCACAAAATGCATCGGTTGAGATAGATGGTGAAGATGTAATCCCAGAAGTTAATGAGGTTAAAGAGAAGATAAAGCAGTTTTGCGATACGGTAATTAGTGGAGGACACAAAGGATTTACAGGTAAAGCAATTACCGATGTGGTGAATATTGGTATTGGAGGTTCTGACCTTGGTCCGGTGATGGTTGCTGAAGCTTTAGCTTATTATCATAATCATCTCAAGGTTCATTTTATTTCCAATGTAGATGGAGATCACGTGCACCAATCCTTAAAATCCTTAAATCCTGAAACCACACTTTTTGTAATCGTTTCAAAGACTTTTACAACTCAGGAAACTCTGTCAAATGCTACTACTGCTCGTAAGTGGTTTTTAGAAAAAGTAGCAGGAGCGGCGACAGATGGTGAAGCTGTGGCAAAACATTTTGTGGCAGTATCTACAAATGAGCAGGCTGTAAATGATTTTGGAATTGATCCTAATAATGTTTTTACAATGTGGGATTGGGTTGGTGGCCGCTTCTCATTATGGAGCTCAGTTGGATTGTCTATTGCTCTAGCTGTAGGCTATTCAAATTTTGAAAGTATGCTTGCAGGAGCACATGCTGCAGATGAGCATTTTAAAAATGCAGATTTAGACGAAAATATTTCGGTAATGATGGCGCTTACCACATTTTGGTACAATAACTTTTTTGGTGCCGAAAGTGAGGCTATTATTCCTTATACTCAATATTTACACCGTTTTCCTGCCTATTTGCAACAAGCAATTATGGAAAGTAATGGTAAAAGTGTAGACCGCAATGGGAAGCACGTTGACTATCAAACAGGTCAAATCGTTTGGGGTGAGCCAGGCACCAATTCGCAACACGCCTTTTTCCAATTGATACACCAGGGAACAAAAATCATCCCTACACATTTTATAGGTTACAAAGATTCGCTTCACGGTGATGTTGATCATCATAATAAGTTGATGGCAAACTTTTTTGCTCAGACTGAAGCCTTGATGAATGGTAAAACCGAAGCTGAAGCCCGCGAAGAACTTCAGTCATCTGGAATGTCTCCTGAAGAAATTGAAAAACTGGTTCCTTTTAAAGTTTTTGATGGGAATAAGCCTACCACTACAATTCTGATTGACAAACTGACTCCAAAAAGCCTGGGAGCTTTAATCGCTCTTTACGAGCATAAAATCTTCACAGAAGGAATTCTTTGGAATATTTATAGTTACGATCAGTGGGGTGTTGAACTAGGGAAGCAGCTTGCAAAAAATGTTTTAAGCGACCTGAATTCTGATCAAATTGCTGCCCATGATGCTTCTACTTTGCAGTTGATTAAGCATTTCAAGAGCTAATTAACGCTTGTTGATAAGTTTTAGATTTAATTCAACAAACTGACTTTTAGTTAGTTATTTGTTGCGTTATTTTTAGCAAAAGTTAAAAAAGAGAAAATAATCCTTAACGTTCTCTTAATATTTATTTTTGTCTTTTATAAGACTTTTGCGCAAATTCTAAACTTAAACAAGCACAATGAAAAAAATTACAAGTTTACTTACGCTTGTGTTTCTTTTGACTGTCGCATTCGTGCAGGCACAGGGAACTATTCGTGGAACCGTTGTAGATGGTGAAAATGGTACACCTCTACCCGGAGTTAACGTCGTTGTTGAAGGAACAACAAACGGGGTTTCAACAGACTTTGATGGTAACTTTTCTATTCAGGTAGTTGCTAACACAGGATCTTTACGAGTTTCTTATGTGGGCTTTGCTCCACAACTTCTTCCTTTCAATCTTTCGGGTGAGAAAGTTTTAGATTTAGGAAAAATCGAATTGGCTATGGACTCAGATGCTCTTGACGAAGTAATTGTTAAGGCTTACTCTTTAGCTATTGACCGTAAGACTCCGGTTGCAGTTTCTACAATTAAAGCAGAAACAATTGAAAACGAATTAGGTTCTCAGGAATTTCCTGAAATTCTTAAAACAACTCCAGGGGTTTATGTAACTCGTGGTGGTGGTGGTTTTGGAGATGCTGAACTACGTATTCGTGGTTTTAACTCTGAAAACGTTGCGGTAATGATCAACGGTATTCCTGTAAACGATATGGAAAATGGTCGTGTATACTGGAGTAACTGGGCAGGTCTTTCTGACGTAACCAGCTCTATGCAGGTACAAAGAGGTCTTGGTGCTGCTATGATTGGATTGCCTTCTATTGGTGGTACTGTAAACATCGTAACAAAATCTACCGATCTTGCTAAAGGCGGAAACGTAATGATGACCACTGGTAACGATGGTTATACCAAATACGGCTTCACATTATCTACTGGTTTATTAGAAAATGACTGGGCTGCAACTGTAAGTCTTTCTAGAACTACCGGAGAGCAATTTGTAGACGCTACTACAATTGATGCGTATTCATACTTTTTAAACGTTGCTAAGAAATTAGGTGATAATCACGAATTATCGTTTACTGCTTTTGGTGCTCCACAACGTCACGGTCAGCGTCAAAACAGATTGTTAATTGATGACTTTAGAAGAAGTGAGCGTGGTATTCGTACCAACACAGACTACGGTTATAAAAATGGTCAGTTGGTTAACTATGAAGATAACTTCTACCACAAGCCACAGATGTCTTTAAACCACTACTGGACAATCAATGATATTTCTTCACTTACAACTTCGATTTATGCTTCATTTGGTACCGGAGGTGGTGGAGGTACTGCCGGTGTGAACAAATTTGGTAAATACAATACAGATTATAGAGACCAAGCTTTCGCACCTGTAAACTTCGATCAAATTGTTGCAGAGAATAAAGCCTTAGGTGCAGCTACAAGCGCTGAGACTGTTTTAAGAGCATCACGTAACAACCACCGTTGGTACGGAGCTTTGTCAACGTATAACACAGAATTGTCTGAGTATATTGATTTAACTGCTGGTGTTGATGTACGTTTTTATAAAGGTGATCACTATACAGAGCTTACAGATTTATTAGGTGGAGCTTTCTATTTAGATAATAATGACGAAAACAATCCTAATAAGGTTGTAAGAGTAGGTGATAAATATAATTATTACGATTCAGGTTATACAAATTGGGCTGGTCTTTTTGGTCAGGCAGAGTATAACAAAGATGCGCTTTCAGCAGTCGTTTCTGTTGCTGCAAACACTACTTATTACAAGCGTATAGATTACTTCAACTATCTTGATTCAGATCCTGCTCGTGAGACAGACTGGATTGATTTCCCTGCTTTTAGTACTAAAGGAGGTGTGAACTATAGACTTGATGATGTAAATAACGTTTTTGCTAACATTGGTTATTTTGAAAGAGCACCATTTAATGATGCTGTATTCCTAAACTTTCAAAATGACGTGAATGCAGATGCTAAAAATCAAAAGATTTTCAGTGCTGAAGTTGGTTATGGTTTTAGAGGTGAAAACTTTAGAGCAGATTTAAATGTGTATCGTACAAAATGGAGTGATAGAACATATACCATTTCAAGAACAGATACTGAAGGAAATCAACAAATCGCTAACATTTTAGGTCTTAACCAATTGCACCAGGGTATTGAATTAGAAATGCAATATCGTCCTATAGAAACACTTACTTTAACAGGTATGGCATCAATCGGAGATTGGCAATTTGCTAATGACATCAACAACGTTCAGGTTTTTGATGATCAACAAAATCCAATTGGTGATCCAATTGATGTATATTTAGATGGAGTGAAAGTAGGTAACTCGGCTCAAACAACTTTCGCAGTAGGAGCTGATTATGCAGTACTTTCTTCAACAACATTGAGAGCATCATTTAACTATGCTGCAGATTACTATGCTAGCTACGATCCAACCGGTCGTTTACAGCCTGGTCTTCCACAAACCTGGAAAATGCCTGATTACGGTTTATTAGATCTTGGTCTAACGCACCGTTTCGTGTTTGGAGGTTTTAATGCTCAGATTAATGCAAACGTATTTAACGTTTTAGACACAGAATATATTTCTGACGCACAGGATGGTAATAATTCTGTAGCTGAAAATGCACTTGTTTACTTTGGTGCTGGTAGAACCTATACAGTAGGAGCTAAGATTAATTTTTAATAAAAAATTGAAATGAAAAAATTACTTTATTTATTCACAGCAGCCGTTTTGGGCTATGCAGCTACGGGTTGTGATCCTGTAGAGGACATCAATGCTGAACTAGCAGCGAATGAAGAAGGTATAGTTGACGTTTTTGACTATACTTTGACCGAGGATGATTATACAGATATTCTAGATCTGAATTTTCCTAACTTCAGTAATGTTGACGAAGCTAAAGAACTTGTTCCTTTAGTATTAAAAGAGAATTTTCCTGTGTTAGGATTGAATTCTTTGGCAACAGTTACTTTTGATCTGTATCAACCTGTTTCAACAGAGCGATCATTAATCGTTTATACTGTTACTACTGCAGATTATGATTCATATCCTGATACTGCAGAATTTAATAATTTTGATGATGAAGATCAGATTTATACTTTCCTTGATGACAAGTTTGGAGATGTTGCTAACAGAACATTAGTTTCATTGACTTATAAATTTTACAATGGTTCTACCAGCACTTTAAACAATGGTTTCCTAAGAGTTAATGGAGGTTGGCAATTTGCATTGGGTCTTACTAATGCTGAATATTCAGCTGTAGGACAGGGTTTTAATAACTTTAACACAGAGGATGAAGCATTGCGTAAACTTCCTATTTTCTTAAAGGAGAAATTTAAGTATGATGACATCGAAGATGGTACTGTAAAATCTGTAATGTATAAATTGTATACTACAGATGTTGATGATGTTGATAATGATGGAAGTACAACAGACCGTACCACTTACAGTTATATTCAAAATTTCATTTATTTGAATTCTGAATGGGTAGAGTATAATAATGTTGTTTCGCAAACTTTACAATTTGGAAATGACGGTTCTGACTGGATTCCAGATAATACAATCGCTTATAGCTTAACAACCAGTGATTATAATTTTATCGCTGGTGAACTAGAGTCAAAATATCCAAGCCAGACAGCAAGTATGGTACGTTACGGAAATATGGATCGCCGTACAGGTAATGACGCATTCTGGTCTGATGAGATGATTCTTGAAGCTCTTAACATCCTATTGGATGATTTAGATCCAAGTGCAGAAGAGGGTCAGAAATACGCAGTGACTTTTGATATCTATAACGGTTCTAATACTACTGAAACTTTTATGCTTATTAAAACAGGCGGAAGTTGGGTAATGCAATAAATCGTTAAATAAATTGTTTAAACCTCCTGGCTACATAGCCAGGAGGTTTTTAGTTTAAAAAAATATGTGAAATGAGAAGAAAATGGTTTTTAGGGATTTTAACGGTTGTTTTATTTTCCTGTAGTGGTTCTGACGACTCAGGAGTAAATCCAACTCCAGAACCTGAGCCGGAAGCGGAGGCGCCTGTGGCAAATAATGATGCTGTAACTGGTGTTGAAAATGAAGATTTAATTATAAGCAATCTGTTAGATAATGATGATCTTGCTGACGGTGCTCGAATTACTTCAGTTACTTCAACTACTGTTGAAGGAGGGTCAATTGTAGATAATCGTAATGGCTCTTATACTTATAAAGCGCCAGTTAATTTTGTAGGTAATGATTCGTTTACCTATCAGCTTTGCTTGAATTCAGATACAAGTATTTGTTCAACCGGAACTGTGACTATCACTGTTGCAGATGCAGGAACTCCTGTAGCTAATGATGATGAATATGGTACTGCAAAAAATCAGGTTCTTGTAATTTCAGATTTAGTAGCAAATGATGACTTAGTTGATGGTGCAGAACTTACATCTGTTGATGATAGTTCAACAACAGGTCAGGTTGTATTAAACTCAAACGGAACTATAAGTTACACTCCTGCTGCAGATTTTGTTGGGGAGGATAGTTTTACCTATACAATTTGTGATAATGATACACCTGCTACTTGTGTAAGTGCAACTGTAACTGTTGAAGTTTTTGCAACTTTAAGTTTTAATATCCCGGCTGAACTTCAGGCATATTATAGTACCGCAAGTTTCTTTGAGAATTCAGACCTTACTCTTACAAAATTATCTCAGTTTACTCAAGAAAAGCACACAACCATTTTGACCTATTTCCAGCGTCATGAGTATTTGTATGATGCAGATGCAGACCCATCAAATTCTGCAAACGTAATTTTGATGTACACTGGTGAGAGTCGTGATCGTAGAGAATATACTTCAGGAAGCAATCCGCATACTCCGCAGACGTTTAATACCGAGCATATTTTTCCGCAATCAAAATTAACCACAGCAGATGCTGTTACAGATTTGCACCATTTAAGATCTGCAGATGATGCTATCAATTCACTGCGTTTAAACTATCCTTATGTTGACGGTAGTGGTTCATATAAGCTGGTTAATAGCAACAGCTGGTATCCTGGTGATGAGTGGAAAGGTGATGTGGCTCGTATGGTATTGTATTTAAATATCCGTTACGGTGAAGACTACAATGAGGTAGGAAATCTTGATTTGTTCCTGAAATGGAATCGTGAAGATCCTGTTTCGGTTTTTGAAAAGCAGCGCAATAACGTAATTCAAGGAGCACAGGGAAATCGAAACCCATTTATTGACAATCCTTATTTGGTAACCTTAATCTGGGGAGGAACTCCAGCTGAAAATACCTGGGAATAATTTCTTCGATGAATTTTACAGAGTTGAAATACCCTTCCAATAATTGGAGGGGTATTTTATTTCCGCTTTGTTTAAAAGGTGGCTATTTCTATCAAAAAGTTATCTTTGAAGACCAAAAACTAAATCATGTATACTACCATTCAATTTGTACACTCCTATTGGGCATATTTGGTCCTTATTGTGCTCACTATAACTACAATTAATGTTATCATTTCCAAAGTAGGAAATGATAACATTAATTGTAGTTATAGTG
>CAXPQP010000068.1:0-92938 GCA_964219495.1 Leeuwenhoekiella sp.
TCAATATTCAGCCAGAATTTGAAAAGGAGGATGATAAGAAGATGATTGTACAACACTAATTTTTTTGATGGAAATTAAAGTTTTAAAATTTGAAGAATTCAGTCTTCAAACATTATATGAAGCGTTGCAGCTGCGAGCTGAGGTTTTTGTAGTAGAACAAAATTGTCCCTATCAGGATGTTGATGGTAAAGATCAAAAAGCACTACACGTTTTAGGCTATCATGATTCAATATTAGTTGCTTATACACGTTTGTTTAAGCCTGGCGATTATTTTGAAAGAGCCAGTATTGGCAGGGTAATCGTTAAAGAGAATTACCGAAAGTATGGTTATGGTAAAGACATCATGAATGTTTCTATTGCGGTTTTGGAAAGGGATTTTCAAACTAGTGAGATTGAAATTTCAGCGCAGGTTTACCTCAAGAAATTTTATAATGACTTAGGGTTTAAAGAATTTGGAGAGGGCTATCTTGAAGATGATATTCCGCACATTCGAATGTTGAAAAGCTAAAAAAAATCCGCACAAGGCGGATTTTTCTACAATTGGTTCAGTGTATTTTGAGACATTTTTAGATTTTCATTGGTGTTTTATCAAGACTGATGCTACTTAAGGTTTCATCGGTAAATTTATAATGCCCACGAGTTGTTAGAATTTTAAATTTGAAATTCTTCATCGAACTCAAAACATCAAGAAAAAGCCATTTTGATTTTAACAATCTGGGTTTTTTAGATTTTAAACTGAGTTCAAAAATGTGTTTTTCACCATCACGTTCAGCTACAATATCTGGTGTGATACTTACTTCACTTCCCTTTTTGATGTATGATTTAGGACTTTCGAAGCCATCCATATCAGCTTTGATATTTTCAAAACCGCGGTCTTCCAGGTATCCTATAGCCTGTTCCAAAATCTGTGTATTCTTATCGGTGTCTTTGTCTAAAGTTATCATACTAAATAATAACCAATAACACTTCTAATTCTCTTAAATTTAGGTTAAATCTGAACATAATCCTGTTAAAATGAAGGTATTATGTGTGTAATTGTAAAATAATTATTGTAAATCGTGAGTTAGGGTTAAAATACAATTATTTCTGATTTAGTATTTTTCGGTATCTGTCGGCATCTGTAACTACTGCAGCGGCTTCTGCAATTTCGTCATTATTGTCAATTTGATATTCGTATAAACCTTCACGATAGAAGTAACGCTTAACGAGTTCGTCAATAATTAGATTGGAAATTTCATCTTCCTTAGCATCTAATTCCTGCTTTTTAACCTGATCTATAGTCTTCATTAGATTTGCATACTCTGTGCTGATGGCATTTTGTAAGTCATCTTTTTCAGAATTTAGGAAGGCTTTTTCCAATTCTTTTTCAGTCTTCGTTTCATAAGTAAAGCCCTGTTTCTCTAGGAATTGTTTAAAAGCTGAATAATCGGCCTGTGTGAATTTAAAATCACTAAGTTTTTCGATTTGATGCGAATAGAAGTAGTTAGTGGCAAAATCAAAAATTGCCTGGTCTTTCAATAAAGCTTCTGTAATTGCACTCATCTTGGCAGATTCAACAACTAGGTCTGGCAGTACACCACCACCATCATAAACCGTACGACCAGTGCTGGTTTTAAACGCATTATAATCGGAAACATTGGTACGAACAGCATTTCCTTCTTCATCACGATTCCAATAATCCAGTGCCTGAATACATCTGCCGCTTGGCGTGTAATAACGAGATATGGTAATCTTAAGCTGAGTGCCATACGTAAGCTCTTTAGGACGTTGTACAAGACCTTTACCAAAACTTCGAGCACCAACAACAACTGCACGATCATAGTCCTGCAAAGAGCCTGAAACAATCTCACTTGCAGATGCACTGCGACCGTTGATTAATACCGCAACAGGAATGTTTATATCAAGCGGTTCATTGCGCGTATAATACTGCTGGTTGTATTTTTCAATAACCGATTTGGTAGTGGTTATCAATTTGCCTTTTGGTAAAAACAGATTACTTACGTTTATCGCTTCAGTTAATAGACCACCAGGATTTCCACGTAAATCTAAAATGATAGCAGTTGCTCCTTGTTCTTTAAGTGCCTTTACCGCTGCTGCGGTTTCTGAAGAGGCCTTTTTATTGAATTTGGAAAGTACCACATATCCTATATTTCCTTTTATAAGTGAATAAAAAGGCACTGCCGGAATATCAATTTCTTCTCGTGTAAGTGTGGTGTTTTGAGTTTTTCCCTGACGTTTAAAACTGATCGAAATGCTTGTTCCCGGTGCCCCCTGAAGTAAGTCGCCAGCATCATCTTCAAAATCGGCGATGGTGATATCCCCTATTTTAAGGAGTTCATCGCCCGCACGCAAACCAGCTTTATCTGCGGGATAGTCTTCATAGACCTCCATTATGGTAATTTTCTTATCACGAGATAAGACAGATGCACCAATACCGGTATATTCTCCCGAGTTGCTGATGCGGGCATCTTCTACTTCCTGCTCAGTCCAAAAAGTCGTGTAAGGATCAAGATCTGCCAGCATTCCCTCGATGGCGCTATCCATCAGTTGTCCGGGATTCACCTCATCAACATAGTTCATATTGAGTTCCTTAAAAAGGGTGGTAAATATTTCTATTTGTTTGGCGATTTCAAAAAAGTCGCTTTTGAAACTTACACTTGTAAATAAAATTACAAGTGAACCTGCGGCGATTAATATTCTCTTTTTCATAGGTACAGCAATTTTCAATAATGATTAAGGCGTGTTATTTCGCGCTTTGCGTTTCTGCCAACGACGTATCAGGAAGATAGCAAGAATTACCAGAAGTAAAAATGGCCAGATATAGATCAAGCCCAAAACAAAAGTAGAAATACCTTCCCAGCCTCCTTTTAGAGCCTGGATTATCTTAGAACCATATGATTTTGTAACGCCGGTTTCTACACTGGTTTTGTAGAAAAAAACATTCAAAGTGCTGTATGAAACCTGTTTAGAAAGGTATTTTAATCTTCCTTCTTTAGCCTCAATCTCCTCTCTAATTAATGAAAGTTCACGCTCAATTTCTAAGATTTCTTTTACTGACGAAGCCTTATTTAATAACTCGAGATATCTATTTTCAAGTTCGCGTTTGGCTTTTAGACGAGCTTCGATATCAATGAATTCTTCAGTAACATCGCGCTGACTAATAGTTTTTTCATCATAGTAATCAACGCCTTTTGATATCATATCTAGTGCCTGCTGAAAATTTTCGGAAGGAATACGCAGTTTTAAATCCTGATAATTCCCCTGATAATCTTTGCCAGCGCTTTCATTTTCAATATATCCATTAGCCGCAGATAAAGCTTTTAGAATTCGCTCTCGAGTTTCAGCTAAATCCTGAGTTTCAAATCTGAGATTCCCGGTTTTGATAATTTTTTGCTGGGTATCAACTTGCTCTTCATCATCCTGCGGCATTTCCATCGCAGCCATTTCCATCATATCTCCTTCAAATGCAGCATCTGCTACTCTACTTGATGAATCATTACAACTGCTTGCAAAAAGGAGTAAACTCAAACAAAAACCCAGAAATCTCATATATAAATGGTTTAAAAATTATTCATCAAGTTCGTATTGAGCGGCGTTAAATTTGGTGATGATTTTGAGCATAGCTTTTTCAAGTTGTTCATAAGTCATGACTTCGCGGCCTGTATAGATAAACATGAACGCAAAAGTTAATTCATTTGTTTGAAAGCTGCTTTTATTTTTTCGGTAAACCTCTCGCATAATGCGTTTTAAGCGGTTGCGTGTCACAGCGAGTTTATGATTGCGCTTAGCTACCGAAACACCGGCTTGTATGGCAATATTTTCTTCAGGAAGCACAGAAGCTTTATACACCAAAAGCAAGGGATAGGAACTTATTTTTTGCCCTTCAGTAAACAAGGCATCGATAAGTTTTTTTCTTTTGAGGTGTTCTTTTTTAGGGAAAGTTTGCTTCATAGTTTAGCCAGAGGCGAAAAAATTTAGGTGTAAAGATAGACAACAAACCTATGAGAACACTTTAATAGGAATTCTTGCTATATTCTGAAAAGTGAACTAACAAAGAATAGCTCTTGGTTAATTAATGGCTTTGGCGGCGCCAAAAAAAGCCGTTTCAAATTTGAAACGGCTTTAGACTTTGAGATTATTCCATAAGTTTATTCGGTAGGCTGAGGCCAATTATTGTTGCTTCGGTCTATATCTGCCATCAATTGTTGTGCATCAATAGTCATTGCATTGATTTCAGAAAGTGGCTTGTCTATTGTAAAAGTGTAAGTTGGGTATGCCCAAGGCCAGTCTTCTAACTGCTTACGTGTCATTTGAGGGAATGGATTTTCCTTTTCAGCACGCATCATCCGCAACGGAATATAATAAGCTTCATTTACTCCTTCAGAATTGTTAGCATCTTTAAAATTGACGTAGAAATCAACAGGCATTGGCATAAGTCCTTTGCGCTCCAGAGTTACCTGAGTTTTATCATCTACTTCCTCAACACTTTTAATCGCATAATCAATCGTATTTGTAGTTTGAGTCCAATCTACCAGATACCAGTCTAACTGCATACCGCTTACCTTTTCGGCTACACGTTTAATATCATTAGGAACCGGATGCTTAAATTTAAATTCATCAAAATACGTTTTGATGGTTTCGTCCAGATTCTCTTTTCCAATAATATATCCTAACTGAGCTAGAAAAACAGCGCCTTTAGAATAGGCAGAAGCTCCGTATGCAGCATTCATAGCATAACGGTCTGCATAGGTAGATTGAGGTTGCTCAATACCGCTGGTAGCAAGCCTAAAGTAAGAAGCATAGTTACCTGCCTGAGCATTGGGTTTATTCTCACCCATAACCACATTCATAGCTTCATCAGAAATGTAACTGGTAAAACCTTCATCCATCCACTCATGTTTAGCTTCGTTTGATGCCAATAAAAACTGAAACCAGGTATGTGCAAATTCGTGTGCAGTAACACCTACCAGGCTGCCGTAGCTACGCTCACCAGTAATAAGGGTACACATAGCATACTCCATACCGCCATCACCACCTTGAATTACTGAGTATTGATCGTATGGATATGGACCTACGTGCTCATTATAAAACTCTAAAAGTTCAGCAGTTTTGGGCTGTAATTTTTTCCAGTTCTCAATGATTTCTTTATTGTCTTTGTAGAAAAAGTGCAATACGGTACCGTCTGAAGCAGTAAGCTTGTCGTGGATATAATCTGGATCTGCAGCCCAGGTAAAATCGTGCACATTAGGTGCTACAAAATGCCAGGTATGCTTTCCGTTTTTGCCTTTTACGATTTTTTGACCAGGCTCTTCATAACCATGACCAATTTCGGTATTTTGAAGATAACCGGTACCACCAATGGTATATTCTGAATCGATGCTGATTTTCACATCAAAATCTCCCCAAACCCCATGAAATTCACGAGCGATATAAGGATCTGCGTGCCAGCCTTCAAAGTCATATTCAGCTAATTTAGGATACCACTGCGTCATAGATAAAGCTACACCTTCAGCGTTGTTACGACCACTTCTACGAATTTGTACCGGAACCTGCCCGTTAAAATCCATTTTAAACGTAGTGCTTTCGCCAGGAGCGATAGCTTTCGCCAGACTTACTTCGAGTACAGTACCTGCAACTTCATAAGTAAGTGGCGTACCATCCTGAGTAAGCGTATTTACTTTTAAAAATCCTATTTCGTCTGGTGCGAGTTTTGAAATACGATCCATTACACGACGGTCTGGATCTTTAATGGTAAGTGAGCGTACATCCATCTCGCTTCCTGGTTGGAAAGCATTAAAGTAAAGATGGTAAAACACCTGATTTAAAGTATCTGGTGAATTGTTTGTATAAACTAATTCTTGCTTACCTGTATAATTGTAATCTTCAACATTCATATCAACTTCCATCTTATAGTCAACATGTTGTTGCCAGTAGGAAGTGTTGTTTTGAGCCTGTAATCTGCCTGGTATCAAGCTGCTCAACATACTCATTGTGCTTAGGCAAGCCAGGCTTGCTGCATTTTTTAGGTTCATAAAATTTAATTTTTAGTAGATAACTCTGCCATTTTAAAGGCGTTGTACATATTAACCATTTCTCCAGACTTAGACAATGCTGAAAATGGTTTCACGATATCGGCATCACCACCGGCAGAAACCTGAATATTGCTAGTCACGCCACTCTGCATAATGATTTGTTTAATCTGATTTGCAGAAAATTGTGGGTAATATGATCTAAGCATTGCTGCTACACCAGCTACATTGGGAGCTGCCATTGAAGTACCCTGTAAAAACTCGTACTCATTACCTGGAACGGTAGAATAGATTTTCACCCCCGGCGCAAATACGTCAACATTTGATTTTCCGTAATTTGAAAAGTTAGCAACCAGTTTACCACCATACTCATAATTAAGTGCACCAATGGTAATGACATTGTCTGCAAATTCGGTGACATTATCAAGCTGATCGTTAGGATATACGGTATCCCCACTATCCAAATCAATACTTTCATTACCTGCTGCATTGACAATCAATACATCTTTTTTAGCAGCATATTTTATAGCGTCGTACACCCACTCCGGGTTTGTTGCAAAATACTTACCAAAACTGGTATTGATAACTTTAGCTCCGTTATCTACTGCATAGCGTATGGCCATGGCGATATCTTTATCATACTCATCTCCATCTGGTACGGCGCGAACAACCATAATTTTTGCATTGTTTGCTACACCATTCATACCAACACCGTTGTTACGCTCAGCGGCGATAATACCCGCCACGTGTGTACCGTGAAGTGCTGCTTCAGGATCGGGGCCAATTACGTTATTATTACCGTAGCTTGAATCGCTAAGGTCATTAAGATCATCACCTAAAACACTTCTGTAATTTGCATTAAGATTGTAGTTGGTATCGAGACGAACCTGCATAGCCTCCATTTCCTCACCAAGCATTTCCAGGAACTCAGGTACCGTATCTGCATAAGTAAGCATTTGGGTAAGAATAGCTTTGTTGCGTTGTTCCATTTGAGTTTCAGCAGGAAGTGCAGCCAACTCTTCAGCGGTATAATCTTCTTTCTTTAGTTTTTGCGAAACATCTGTATGTGCAGTTTTTGTAGCAGCCAGTAATCCCTGATACTGAGTGATTTGTTCTTCAAGCTCTTCGCGCTCTTTTATAATTTCATCATTAGCACGCTTATAGGTCTTGAATAATTCTTTTTGAGCTGCCGGAATCTGGTCAAGTGTTTTACCCTTGAACTGCGCATTGTATTTCTGTACTATTCGAGCTTTTTCCAATTGTTCTTCAACTATATCACCAAGGAAATTCCAACCGTGAATATCATCTACATAGCCGTTTTTGTCATCATCGATTCCGTTATTAGGAATTTCATCAACATTGGTCCAGATAACACCATCCAGATCTTCGTGATCGATATCAACACCACTGTCAATAACCGCCACGATTACCGAAGTTCCCATACCTTTAATGAGCTCGTCATAGGTTTTTTCAACGCTCATACCCGGGATGGTATCTTCTTTAATGTCTTTTGTAGGCCAATCTTTCAGCTGTTCGTCATCAAGATCAGCGATTTTATGGGGAAGTTGGTCAACATTTTCTGCCGGAACGCTTATTAATTTAGCTGGTGTATCGCAACCAATTATAAGCATAGCAGCGGCCAATGCTGTAAATAGGGTTTTTTTCATTATTTGAATTTATAATTATTAGAGGTTCATTTAAGGTTCGACTACAGTACGTCTTCCAGGTTTAAACTCTGATCAAGCCGAACGCCTTTTTCAGTATGTTTTACGGTAATTATTGGATTGTGAGCATCGTGTTCTAGCCACAAATACCAATTATTATCTGCAGCATTATTTAAAAATGTTTCCTTTTCGCCTAGCGTTAACAAAGGTCGGGTGTCAAACCCCATAACATAAGGAAGTGGCAAATGTCCTGCTGTTGGTAACAAATCTGCTGCAAAAACAATGGTTTTATCCTTATAAGTTATATGCGGAATCATTTGCTTATCGGTATGACCATCAACAAATAAAATACCAAAATCCAACTCAGAATTTTCTACGAAGCTGTTTCCGGGTTTTTCAACAAAATGAAGTTGACCACTTTCTTGAATTGGTAAAATGTTTTCGCTTAAAAAGGAAGCTTTCTCACGAGCATTTGGTTTTGTGGCCCATTCCCAGTGATCCTGATTACTCCAGTACTTTGCATTTTTAAATACCGGTACAGGTGTTTTACCATCTGCGGCCCACTTGATACAACCACCACTATGATCAAAATGTAAATGGGTTAAAAAAACATCGGTAATATCATCGGGATGAAAACCTTTAGCCCGAATAGACTTTTCTAAAGTATCATCACCCCACGGAAAGTAAAAGCCAAAAAACTTATCACTTTGCTTATCGCCCATCCCGGTGTCTATAAGTATTAACCGATTCCCTTCTTCTATTAACATACACCGTGCTGCGATATCGATCATATTGTTTGAATCTGCCGGATTGGTGCGTGTCCAAAGCGATTTTGGTACTACACCAAACATAGCGCCTCCGTCTAATTTAAAATTACCGGCTTCAATAGGGTGAATGATCATAAAAGGGCTGTCAATTTAAAATTACAGGAAGCAATTCTGCATATCGCTTCAAAAAAACAAAGTTGTGCAAATTACTAAAACAGCGTTAAATCAAATTTTAACACCCGGCGAATTAAGCTATATTTAACAAAGAATAGCAAATACTGGCTTTAAAATGAATTTTTAAAGCCGTATCATAGCAAAAAATCAAAATTCATGTTAGAACTGGGCGGAATAATTATCTTAGGTATTTTGGCACAATGGGTTGCCTGGAAATTCAAGATACCTGCGATCTTACCACTTATTTTAATCGGGCTTTTTGTAGGGCCCATATCCACATTGTTTACTTATGATGGTTCAAAATGGATAGAACCCATCTGGGACGGTGAAGTGGGAATCTTCCCCGGTGAGCGCTTGTTTAATTTTGTCTCTTTGGCTATTGGGATTATCCTGTTTGAGGGTGGTCTTACCTTACGCTTTAGCGAGATTAAAAATGTGGGACCGGTAATTACTAAACTTATCATTATTGGTTCGATCGTAACCTTTTTCGGTGCCGGGGCTGCAGCCTATTTCATTTTTGACCTCAGTCTTAGAATTTCATTCTTGTTTGCTGCATTAATCATCGTTACAGGACCTACAGTTATCACGCCTATTCTTAGAAACATTCCACTTAAAAAGGATATTTCTGCAATATTAAAATGGGAAGGAATTCTTATTGATCCAATTGGAGCTTTAGTTGCAGTATTGGTATTTGAGTTTATCAGTGTGGGCGCTGGTAGTGAATTTACGCTTACCGCCTTAGAAGAGTTTGGGAAGATTGTACTTTTCGGTTTTACGTTTGGTTTTACCTTTGCTCATTCCCTGGCTTTTGCAATCAAACGCAATATTATACCACACTATCTTCTTAATGTTTTTACACTGGCAGCAGTACTTGGCGTATTTGTCTTGTCTGATCTTTTCGCGCATGAGAGCGGACTACTTTCTGTAGTGGTGATGGGAATCATTATGGGTAACATGAGGTTACCTAATATTAAAGAACTGCTTTACTTCAAAGAATCCTTGAGTGTTTTACTTATCTCTTTGCTGTTTATTTTGCTTTCGGCAAACATAGAAATGCAGGATCTATATCTTATTTATACCTGGAAAGCGGCACTTCTTTTTGCAGTAGTGGTATTTATTTTAAGACCTATAGGTGTATTCTTAAGTGCTAAAGGTTCGGGACTAAAATTCAATGAAAAGCTGTTTGTAAGTTGGGTAGGACCTCGAGGTATTGTTGCTGCAGGTATCGCTTCCCTTTTTGGTTTACAGTTAGTAAGTGAAGGAGTTGAAGGTGCTGAATACATCACACCACTTGTGTTTATGATTGTGCTGGGTACCGTATTATTAAATGCTACAACAGCACGCCTATTTGCAAAAATAGTAGGTGTTTTCCTTACGGAATCTAAGGGTATTGTAATCATTGGCGCTTCAAAAGCATCTCGCATCATTGGTGAATATTTAATGAAAAATGGCCGACACGTAGTACTTGTTGACAGCAACAGTTATAATATCGAGAAAGCCAAAGAACGTGGTTTGGAGGCTATTGAAGATAGTATCTATTCAGACAGTTTGATGAATAATATCGAGTTGAATGATGTGGGTTATTTGATGGCACTTACGGGTAACGGAGATATTAATGAATATGCTATAAAGCGTTTTAAAGATATTTTTGGTGAAAACGGATCGTTTAGATTGATTACTCCAGATGAAATGCGCGGTCCAGACGCACCTAACGAAGGTCTCTTCTCTCCTACTGATGATTTTATCAGACTTACTGAAGTGGCGCGAGCACATCCTACGATTCAGGAAGTAAATATTACAACCAGAGAAGAATTTGAAAAGCTGGTGGTGAGCACCCGCGAAGATCAAAATATGGTTCCGATTTTCTTGAAACGCGAATCTGGAGAATTGGAGATTTTAAAATCGAACATTAGCGAACTTGAAATCGACAGTTTTGAAAATACCAAATTGGTGTATTTAGGAAAACCATTTGATCCCGAGAAAATGCCGGTTAAGCCTAAAATAGAAGAACCTGAGATTTAAAATTTTCACAAGGTTTAATTTGTAGATCTTGTAATGTGCTGGTATTCATTAACTTCAAAACAAAAATCTCATGAGTACCCGTAGAAATTTTATAAAACAATCAGGAATTGCTCTGGCAGCTTCTACCCTTCAGCTACCCTATTATGCGTGTTCAAAACCTCAAAAGAAACTTGGGGTTGCATTACTGGGTTTGGGTAGTTATGCAACAAATAATCTTGCTCCTGCCTTGCAACAAACTTCTCATATCGAATTGCGCGGTATAATAACAGGCAGTCCGGAAAAAATCCCGAAATGGCAATCTAAGTACGGAATTAAAGATAAAAACGTCTACAGCTATGAGACCTTACCGGAGATTGCAGACAATCCCGATATTGATGTGGTCTATATCGTAACGCCTACTTTTTTACATAAAAAATACAGCGTTATGGCGGCTAACGCAGGTAAACATGTTTTCTGCGAAAAACCGATGGCGATGACGGTTGAAGAATGCCGCGAAATTATGGAAGCATGCGATAAAAACGGAGTCAAATTAGCTATCGGCTATCGTATGCAGCACGAAGAAAATACCCAAACCATAATGAAGTGGGCAAAAACAAAGCCCTACGGAAACATTCAACGTGTAGATACGGAAGTAGGCTGGCGCATTGCTCCCGGTGGAGCATGGCGTCTTGATGGCTCAAAGGGCGGTGGAGCGATTTACGATATGGGAGTTTATAATATTAATGCACTTCGATATGCAACCGGACTAGAACCTCTTTCCTTAACTGCTAAACACGAAACGCAGCGTACTGATTTATTTCTCAATAAGGCTCCTGAAATCACCTGGCTAGATGTAGAATTCCCAGGAGGATTACAAGCTTCTGCTCGTGTTACGTATGCAGACAATGTCAATTTCCTGAAAGTAACCTGCGAAAATGGTAATTACGAGCTGAGTCCCTTTCAAAGTTACACTGGAGTTCAGGGAAGCACTAGCGATGGAAAGCAATTACAGCCTTGCAATTGCAACCAACAGGCACTCCAGATGGATGATGACGCACTTTCTATTTTAAATGACAAACCGATGCTGGCACCGGGCATTGAAGGATTACGAGATATTCAAATTGTAGAAGCCGCACTAAAGTCGGGCTACAACAACAGCGAGCGCATTCAATTGGAACATTATTGATGCTCAAATGAATACCAAATAAAAAAGCTTCCATTTTCAGGAAGCTTTTTACTTTTTTTATCGATTTACTTTCGGCTGAAATAGTCTGAGATTACCATCAAGATACCGGATACTGCGCCAATAGCGAGTAGCCAGACTAAAAATTGATTTTGTGTGGCGTTGGTATATTGACTGATAATTCCGCAAAGAACGATGAGCCCAAGCCCTATTAATTGAATACGTTTCATGCTAGTCGTTAAGCTTCAGTACAGCCATAAATGCTTCCTGAGGGATTTCAACATTACCTACCTGGCGCATACGTTTCTTACCTTTTTTCTGCTTTTCGAGTAGTTTTCGTTTACGAGAAATATCACCACCATAACATTTTGCGGTAACGTCTTTACGTAAAGCTTTTACGGTCTCACGAGCGATGATTTTAGCACCAATAGCCGCCTGTATAGGAATATCAAACTGCTGACGTGGAATCAATTCCTTTAGCTTTTCACACATCTTTTTACCTATGTCGTAAGCATTATCCCGGTGTAGCAGCGCAGAAAGTGCATCAACTGTATTTCCGTTTAGCAGCACGTCTACTTTTACCAGATGTGAAGCACGCATACCAATTGGTGAGTAATCAAACGAAGCATATCCTTTAGAAACTGTTTTAAGACGGTCGTAGAAGTCAAATACAATTTCTGCCAAAGGCATATCGAATGAAAGCTCCACACGCTCTGGAGTCAAATACGTTTGATTGGTGATTTGCCCACGTTTTTCAATACATAGCGACATTACCGGGCCCACAAAGTCGGCTTTGGTAATGATACTTGCTTTGATAAATGGCTCTTCAACACGATCCATTCCTGAAGGATCTGGTAAGTCGGAAGGGTTATTTACAAGTATAGCCGTTTGCTTGTCTTTGATGGTATAGGCGTGATACGATACGTTAGGTACGGTAGTAATCACGGTCATATCAAACTCACGTTCTAAACGCTCCTGAATAATCTCGAGGTGCAACATCCCCAGGAACCCACAACGGAAACCAAAACCTAACGCCGCAGAACTTTCTGGTTGAAAAACAAGAGAAGCATCGTTAAGCTGCAATTTTTCCATTGAAGATCTCAGATCTTCATAATCCTCAGTATCAACAGGATAAATACCAGCAAATACCATTGGTTTTACGTCCTCAAAACCTTCAATCATATTGGTTGTAGGTGACTTGGCATCGGTAATGGTATCTCCTACCTTTACTTCTTTAGCTTCTTTAATACCTGTAATCAGGTAACCTACGTCACCGGTTTTGATGACTTTTTTCGGTGTTTGTTTTAAGTTTAAAGTTCCTACTTCGTCTGCAAAATAGGTTTTACCGGTAGCCATAAACTTGATGTTTTGACCTTTAGTAATTTCACCATTCAATACTCTAAAATAAGTTTCAACACCTCTAAATGGGTTGTAAACGGAGTCAAATATCAATGCTTGAAGTGGCTCGTCTGGATTACCCTTGGGAGCTGGAATGCGCTCGATAATCGCAGTTAAAATTTCGTTGATACCAATACCGGTTTTTGCACTTGCCGGGATTACATCACTGGCATCGCATCCCAATAAATCAACAATATCATCAGTAACCTCTTCCGGATTTGCGCTAGGCAAGTCAACTTTATTCAACACAGGGATGATCTCCAAATCGTTTTCTAAAGCTAAATACAGGTTAGAAATAGTTTGTGCCTGAATACTCTGAGCAGCATCTACTACAAGTAATGCACCTTCACAGGCGGCAATACTACGCGATACTTCATACGAGAAATCTACGTGTCCCGGAGTGTCAATAAGATTTAATATATAGGGCTCACCATTGTGTATATAATTCATCTGGATTGCGTGCGACTTGATGGTAATACCACGCTCACGCTCCAGATCCATATTATCTAGCAACTGCTCTTGTTTCTCACGGTCTGTAACCGAACCTGTTGAATCGAGCAAACGGTCTGCCAGGGTACTTTTACCGTGGTCAATATGAGCGATTATACAAAAATTGCGAATGTTCTTCATGTAATCATAAAATTTGGCCGACCAATTACTGAATTAAATGCAGTTAACAGGTAAAACCCATTATTTTAGTACCCCAATAGGGCTTTTTTATAAACTTTTCTAGTCGTGTTTGTTATATAGCAAACTTTAGCTTGCAAATATACGGTTTAGCTTATGCATTTTCTAAAGAATTCATTTTTTACAAAAAAGAAGAGTTACTCGTCGAAAAAATAGGCTTAAGATTTTATTAACATAGAATTTAATTTAGATTTGAGGCTCTATGCGATACTCTATTTTTAAATTATTTGTTTTCGCCCCCTTAACAATTTTTGCTCAGGATTTCAGTCTGGACGGTTCCGTTCAGGATGTAAATCAAAAACCTATTCCTTATACAAATGTTTTGCTTCTGAAAGCTAGCGATTCCACTTTTGTAAGTGGTTCGGTTAGTAATGATGAAGGTGTATTTGAGTTTGAAAAGATCAATTCTGGAGACTATCTAATCAAGGTAAGCTTTGTAGGCTACAACGACTTGTTTAGTGCAACTTTCAATCTTGATCAAGATAAACATTTGCCTGCCTTAACCTTAACGGAAAGTACTGAGTTTTTAGATCAGGTTACGGTTACTGGTAGAAGACCAATTATCCAACGTAAGGTAGACCGACTTGTTTACAATGTAGAAAATACTGTAGTTTCTTCAGGAACGACTTTCGATATTTTGCGAAGAACCCCCGGCGTAATTGTGAACCAGGGTAGTATTTTAATTCGTAATCGACCAGCACAGGTTTATATTAACGATCGAAAAGTATATTTAACCAATGAAGAATTACAGCAATTGCTGGAAGGATTTGCCGGAGTGAATATAAAATCGGTTGAGGTTATCACTAATCCACCAGCAAAATACGACGCTGAAGGTGGAGCAATTTTAAATATTGTAACCTCAAAAAGTATTTCTATTGGTTACAAAGGAAGTGTTGATGCTTCCGCAACTGTGGGTATTTATCCTAAATATGCAGCAGGAACCAGTCAGTATTATAAAAATGACTGGCTTAATGCTTATGCGGGTTACACATTTAACTCTCGCTTAGACACGAAAACAGATGAAGGATTCATAGAATTTTTCAACCCAGATGGCAGCACAAAATCGCTTTGGGATGATATGTTTTCACGAGATACACGTACCCAATCTCACAGTATTAATACGATTTTAGATTTTACGCTTAGCGAAAAAGATATGCTGAGTCTAAGTGCAAATATCCTGCACACACCTAAGGCAAATTCAGACATAACGGGTAGAACAGAGATGTATAACGCTCAGAGACAGCTCGATTCCCTTTATACCACAACGAGTTTTCTTGAAAATAAAAGAGATAATTATTTGTTTAACCTAAACTATGAGCGGCAGCTTGGTGAGAATGGAGCTGCACTTGCGGTTAATGCTAATTTTATAGACTTTACTAACGACCAGTCACAGTCTGTATCTACAAGATATCTTTCGCCACAAGGCAACCTTTTAAATGCAAATTCTTTTAATACCGTACCTACCCAGGATTCTCAGATTTATACCGGTCAATTAGATTATACGGGAAATTTAGGAAGTTGGTCTTTTGAAGCTGGAGCAAAATATTCCGGTATAAATTCAAACAGTCGCCAGGAATTTACAAGCGGAAATGGTGACATCAATGCTGGAGATGCAATTCTGAATGATAATTTTGATTATACGGAAAGTATTTACGCTTCCTATTTCAGCTTTGCTAAAGATTGGGAAAAATGGAGTTTAAAAGCAGGTTTACGAGGTGAATATACCGATGCCAATGGCAACTCACGAACTTTGGGAATTGTAAATACTCAGGAATATTTAGAGTTATTCCCCACCTTTTATTTGATGAACAATCCTTCTGAAAATCATTCATTTGGATTGAATTACAGCCGCCGGATAGATAGACCACGTTTTCAAAGTTTAAATCCGTACCGCTATTTCCTAAACGAAAATAATTTTCAGGAGGGAAATCCAAACATTCAACCTGCAATAGCAAACCGAATTGAATTTAGCTACTCTTATAAAAGCAAACTGATTTTTAACCTGTATTATGATCGCATAGATAATGCGATGGCGAGATTGCCTTTTCAGGATAATGACAATCTTACTATTAGAAACTTCAACACAAACCTGAATTACGAACAGCAATACAGTCTTGATGTCATATATAGTGAGTTTGTAACCAATTTTATGTGGATGAGTTTGTATGCTTCAGCTTTTAAAATGGAAAATGAGTTTGTAGCCTTAGAAAGTGGCGGTCAAAATGTAAAGCAAAGCATCAACGGAGTTTATGCACAACTTCAGAACTATTTTATCATAGATCAGGAAGGTCATTTGTCAGCGACCTTATCAAATGAGTTTACCAGCAATATTTTGTCTGGTTCTTATCAATACGATCGCCCGCAGTATGCATTAAATCTTGATATTCAGAAATCATTTTATGATGGTAGGTTGACTCTAAATCTAAGTGCAGAAGATATTTTTAATACTAACAATATTCCGCTTAGCTCGCGTTATTTAAATCAGAACAATTCCTTTTTTGCGATGCCAGAATCTCGAAAATTCCGCATAGGTCTTCGTTATAAATTTGGAAACTTCAAGCTGAATGATAACAGCAGAACTATTGATGCTGAAGAAAAGACGCGATTAGATTAAGTCGCTGTTGCTTTCATTTCAAATAGGCGTTAGTATTTTTCATTAAACATTGCTTAATTTTGCCGGGCAAACGAGTTTCGTAACTTAAGTATTGATTTAAGGGTAGAAACTTAAAATTCAGAGTTTTGGCAAAAATTGGAGATATTGAAGTTGGGGACTTTCCGTTGCTTTTAGCACCGATGGAAGATGTGAGTGATCATCCTTTTCGCGCACTTTGCAAGGAGCAAGGTGCAGATGTGGTCTTTACTGAGTTTATCTCAAGCGAGGGACTTATACGTGATGCTGCAAAAAGCGTGATGAAACTCGATATCTATGAGAAAGAACGTCCGGTAGGTATACAGATTTTTGGAGCAAATCTGGAGTCTATGCTGCAAAGTGTAGAAATTGTAGAAGCTTCAAAGCCCGATATTATTGATATTAACTTTGGCTGTCCTGTTAAGAAAGTGGTTTCTAAAGGAGCTGGAGCAGGAATTTTAAAGGATGTCGATTTAATGGTTTCCCTTACGGAAGCTATGGTTAAACACACCAATCTTCCCATCACTGTGAAAACCCGTTTAGGCTGGGACCACGATTCAATTCGAATTTTAGAAGTTGCTGAACGTTTACAGGATGTGGGTTGTAAAGCTATTTCTATTCACGGAAGAACCCGTGCGCAAATGTATAAAGGCAGTGCCGACTGGCGCCCGATTGCAGAGGTAAAGAACAACCCGCGTATGCACATTCCGGTTTTTGGAAATGGAGATGTTGACACACCAGAACGTGCAGTAGAAATGCGGGATAAATATGGTCTTGATGGGGCAATGATAGGCCGTGCAAGCATTGGTTATCCCTGGTTTTTTAGAGAAGTAAAACACTTTTTTAAAACAGGAAATCATATGGCTCCACCTACCATGCAGGAGCGTGTAGATGCAGCCCGCAGACACCTCAAAATGTCTATAGACTGGAAAGGGGAGAAACTAGGTGTTTTTGAAACCCGACGTCATTATACCAATTACTTTAAAGGCATACCCGATTTTAAGCCGTATCGTATGAAAATGGTTACCAGCGATGACGCGGTAGATGTTTTTGCAGCTTTTGATGAGGTAGAGGAGCGTTTTGCAGATTTTGACTTTGCAACGCAGGCGATGATCTAGGTTTAATCTTCCAGAAGCTTAGGTCTGATGGTTGATGAAGCCAGATACGAAGCTAATATACCCAGTATGCTAATGGTTAGAAATACCGCAATAAAATTCATTGCTGTAAATTCCATTGGGTAGGGTAGTGTAGGTGTTATCATTTTAAGCTGAAACAAAAGCTGAGCACCCACAACAAGACTTCCTATAACAAGACCAAGTATCCCACCAAATACAGTCATCATTGCTCCCTGAACGAAAAATATCCTTTTTATTTCCTTTAAAGAAGCACCCATACTATGCATGGTTTTGATGTTAGACTTCTTATCGATGATGATCATTATAATGCTACCAACCAGATTAAAAAGCGCTATAATAAGTACTAAAGTAAAAATGAGATAAACTGCCAGATTTTCGGCATTCAGCATTTTATAGAGTTTGTCATTAAGCTGAAAACGAGTTTTTACTTCTGCCTGTTCGCCAAAAACACCTTGAATATCCTCTTGCGCTTGTATGGGATCTGCTTCCGGTTTTAACCGAATTTCCACAGCACTTAAGGTTGTATCTGGATATCGCAGTAATTGGCGGGCATAATTGAGATTTACAAAAACATACTTTTGATCTAGCTCTTCATTTACCTGAAAAATATCTGAAACAACCAGCTGCGAACTATTGAATGCCTGCAACGGATCTGTTATTTGACCACTTCCCGGTTTAGGCACCATCACACGAAGTAAATCATTATAGTTGTTTACGCCTAAGGATAGAATTCTTGATATGCCAAAGCCTATTACAGCTTCCGGTTCTTTTTGATTAATCCATTTATTATAAAGCAATGTACTGTCTATAGGATTAACTTTCAGATAATTCTCGCCAACACCTTTGATGTAAGCGATGTGATTTTTTCCTCTAAACTCAAGAAAAGCGCGCTCCTCAATAATTTCGGCAACATCTTCTATACTTTCAATAGCACTTAAATCTTCAACAGTTTGCTCAGTAAATGAAATGGTTTTGCCTTGTACAGGCATCACCTTAATATCGGGATCAAAAAGTGAGGAAAAGGAAAGGCTAAAATCTTTCAGCCCTGAAAATCCTGAAAGTACTATGAATAGGGCAGCAGACCCTGCTACAATACTCAGGGCAGAAATAATGGTGATAATATTTATAGCATTATTACTGCTTTTTGTAAACAGGTAACGTTTTGCAATAAATACTGAAAATTTCAAAGTTGTTTATGATTTTTTGCGGCGAGGAAGAAGGTCAGGATTTTCAATAGGATCTTCTGTTCCCTTTAAAGATTTGTCAATTCCGTCAATATATTCAAGAGAATCATCCACGTAAAATTGGAGTTCTGGCATACGACGTAATTGATGGCGGGTACGTTGTGCAATTTCATGCTTGATAAACGGTTTAACCGCATTAACTTCTTTAAGCATAGCTGAAGCCTCTGCATGAGGGAAAATACTAATGTAGACTTTAGCCTGAGACAAATCTGTAGTCACGCTGACTTTGCTTACCGATACAATAATATTTTTTACACCGGCCTGCATTAATGCCTTTTGAAGCACATCAACAAGATCACGCTGCAAAACACCGGCTACTTTCTTTTGTCTATTCGTTTCCATTGTGCAAAAGTACGCTAATAAAATTGCATTACCTTTAAGTACAAACAACAGAAAATAGTTTTTGATTTAAAAATAATAGTGCAGGGCTAGGACATTTTTAGAACTTTACTTGAAATTTTTATTACTGAAAAATGAATAAAATAGAACATATAGGTATTGCAGTTAAAAATCTTGAAGAGTCAAATACACTTTATGAAGCTTTATTTGGAAATCCACCTTATAAAATGGAAACTGTAGAATCTGAGGGCGTAAATACTTCTTTCTTCAAAATGGGGGAAAGCAAGATAGAATTACTTGAAGCTACAAATGAAAATAGCGCAATTGCAAAGTTTATTGAGAGAAAAGGAGAAGGAATACATCATATCGCTTATGCAGTAACTGATATTAAAGCTGAATTGAAGCGTTTAAAAGAAGCCGGTTTTACTCTTATAAATGAGGAGCCAAAAATGGGAGCAGACAACAAGTGGGTAGCGTTTTTACACCCTAAAAGCACAGATGGAGTTTTGATTGAATTGTGCCAGGAGCGGAGCTAATAGTAGAAGTAAAGTAAAATCTTGTAACAATTAAAAATTAATACTATTTTTGCGCCCGCTTTAAGGTGTAATACACATTAAATGCCGGTCCTATAGCTCAGTTGGTTAGAGCACCTGACTCATAATCAGGTGGTCCCTGGTTCGAGCCCAGGTGGGACCACATTTTACACTTCTAAACCCCTATAAACAGTACGTTTGTAGGGGTTTTTTCTTTTTAGGGGACAAATCAGGGGACAAAAATTTATTTCATTTTAATAAATAATAGCTATAAATTTAGTAATGGAAAAGTATAAGTCCTTCTTTACAAAGCATTATAATCTTATAAAAAAAAATTATAAAATAATTTTATTCCTTCCAACTTTCTTAGGAGGGTTGTGGCAGGTGTTTGAGTTATCAAGTATTTCAACGGCATTTATCCGGTTTTTTAGTTTTAGTCAATTAGTTTCAGATGGCATATTGATAATATTTGTCCTTTTAACTATTTATTTTGCTTTAGTTCTTGGCGGCTTATTTTCTAAATCGGATAGTGAAAAGAATTCTAAAACTGTAGAGACAAATAAATCTGAGGATACTAGTATAGAAGATGTTGAAAAGTTATTTGTTGAGAACCAAGAAAAGCTCGTTGTTATAAGGGAGGAAATGAAAGGTTTGATAAAAAAAGGTTTTATAGGAATAATCCTTTTTATAATAAGTACCTATTCGTTGTTTCAATTTGAGGTTATGCAATTTGGTGATAGTGTTGGCTTATCAGAACTATTTTTCATTTTATTTTATTTTTCTTTTTGGTCTCGCTTACTTATTCACGCAATGAAAAATATTGCTAAAGGTCTTTTCTTTTTCAGACACAAAGAAATTTTAGACTTTGCAAAAAATATTCTTAATGAAGATTCTGGAGCTAGAAAAAAAGCAGAATCAATTTTATTAGCCTTAGCTAGTTTTTTAGTTCCATTAATTTTAGCAGGATGTTTTGTTTTCGTAGTCTCGGCGGTTGATAAGTTCAGAAAGTCGTACGTATTTCCTAAAAACTTATATAATATTGAGTTAATTGAATGCGCTCTATTCCAACAATTAAAATTATCTCATCAATCAGACGACATTTTATATTTTAATGATAAATATATTTTTATAGGGGATAGTAGTGATTCCAAGAATAGTTCAATATTTATACTGGAATTTAAATCATTATTTGATTTTAAAAGCTGTGAAGATTCAGATATTAAAGTTCAACAATTTAATTATTCAAGAGGTTTATCGAATGTCATTACCATAAACCCCTTAAATAATTTAAGTAAACATAGAAACTAAGCTTTCTGACCTTGCTTTAGTCTGTGCCAATTGTCACAGAATGTTACATAAATCAATTAATACTTTGAGTATTGAAGATTTGAAGAAACTGATTTAATCATAAAATACTTCATCATCATACTGTTCAGTTTCTAGCATATCAAAAGCTTCAATAAACTCATCATAAAATTGACCATCAAAGCCCTGACTTGAGATAAGGTCTAGAGATTCAAAACAGACATCTTCAGTAATTAAGAAGTCAATTCTTTTTCCACTTTTGTCCTTAGCGCTAACAATCACGACATCTTTAAGTTTAAGAATTTGACCTGTATCATTTTTGAATTTTGACTTCAGTAAATTGTAATTGTGATTTAAATTCGGGATTGAGGTAGTTTGATAAACACCGATGCTTAATAAGGCATCAATTTTATAGTTTATACCTTCTGTATCTCTGTAATCTAATCTGATTTTTAATTCTTTCATATCGCTTTGTTTTTATCGTCTAATCGTTTATAAAGTGGTAAAGTTTGCCTGTTTAGGTTGATCATTTTTATATTCATAAAGGGTTTTTTGCCGTGGTCGGTAACTTCAAATTCTTTGAGAACTGCGCCAAGCCTTTGAAAGTGGTCTGTAAATTCCTGACTTGTATAAAAGTCTGTGTACAGTTCGGAAACACGTCTGGAGCAGTTCCAAGCCTGACATTTAAACTTTGCATTGTTTTTAGTCACATACTTTGTCACATAAGAAGCAATAGACCTAATATTACTAGAGTTCAACTGTTTTACATCAAATGCGCTAGAGGGCTTGAAATTTGCTTCTCTGGGCTTGATACCGTTCTTTAGTTGAAGTTCTAACCAGTAATTCCACCATTTTTCAATTTTCCAGTATTTGTTAGTGATGATGTGAAAATGCACATTACCCACAAACTCTGTATTTAGGGTTTGCCGTTCAGCTACCCAGACATATTGAAAGTCTTTACTTCGCTTTTTAGCATTATCTAAGAATTTTCTTAGAATATCAACAGCCTGTTCATCTTCGACCTTATTCAAGAACGTGAGCGTAACAAAACTTAGACGTTTATAACACCGAGCAAAGCAGGTAATCTTTTTCCTGATTTTTTGCTTTGAGCGACGAGAAAGTGAACGAAGTTTAATCTCATCAGTTTTTGACTTTTTAGGTTTCTTAGGCAAGTTCTTCTTTGGTTCTTGTTTCTTGCGTTGTAGTGCAGAGCCTGAAAACTCATCTTTTGGTAATACGTGAAACATCTTTGTACAAAATGCCACGCTTGTTCCGTATGTATTCTTAACTATCATAATCTGAATCGTTGCACATTAATTAAAACCATTAAAAGGTTTTTAAATAAAGGTTTCAAAGCTGTGCGGGTTTTTAAAGGTTAAAAAAAAGAAAACTACTCTGTGATAAATGGAGGGATGAAACTATCACGCATAAAACGACGCATATAGCCACCTGAACGTCTGTTGTAAACATTCATATATTGCCAAGTAGGATGCTGTTTTTTAAGGAACATTGAGAAGCCGTTAAGCTTATGCACATACTGCCATTTTTTAGGCTTTATTCCGTCTTCAAAAAACACAATAACCGAATAATCATTTTTCTTTTTTAGCATCGCAGACCTCCTCTCTTTGTTGAAGTTTGAATCTGGTTTAAAGCCTGATTAACTTCTTCTAGTTTATAAAGAATTCTGTTGCCAATACGGTGCGCTTTTACAATGCCCGTTTTAGTCCAATCGTGAAGTGTGGGAAGAGATATACAAAGCAGCTTTGCAGTATCTTTTCTAGATAAGAGAGTAAGTTTTTCTTGCTCTTGAGGAATGAAAGATTTTAATTTTCTTTCGAGAACTTGTTCAACAACTTTTTCAAAGTCAGATAGTTCAAATGTGTGTAGCATTACGTTTGCCATTATTTAATTTTATTTGATTAATAATGGCGTAAAACTACTTTAGGGGCTACCCTGTGGTAATTGCTGTGGTAACCACAACGTTTATTTTATTTTATCTAAGTCATTTTTTATAGTGAATGCGATATCGTCTAAACCTTGATGTTTAAAGACTTCGTTTAGTTTAGAAAGATTAGTTTTTGTGCGAACATCATTTTTGCCAGCAGAGACATAAGAGAGGTATTTTCTTGTATTGCCTTCGTCTAAGTCTAAAATCAGAGAAAGAATTTTTGCAGATTTAGTGTTATCATATTTTGATAAATCAAGACCTAAATAATGCAAAGCCAGCATTTTTTGTTTGTGGGAAAGAGAAGACTGTTTTTGTACTTTATCACTAGGTTTTAAATTTTTTAACCATAAATAATACTTAGAAAATTCTTTAGCCTGTTGCATAGATATTAGCTTCGTTTGATAAAATAAATCATCTTCCTGTGAAGTTTTAGGATTGATTTTAAAATCTCCTGTTATTAGGAAGCTGTGAAACGCTTCAACAAATACCTGCTTATTAAAATATTTGAGCGTAATCTCAAACACACCGTAATCTTTGCGTTTTAATTTTCGATTTTTAAAAGCATCTCGATAATTGAAAGCTGGTTCCCCTTTCGGAGTGAAAATTTCTATTTCTTTAATTTCATTTTCTATGAATAATTCAGGGTTAGTTGCTTCATTTAATGCTGCATTAAATTGTTCCTGAAAGCTTTCTAAGGATGTTATACTCATTAATTAAAGAATGGATGATTTAATAATTTATCAGCGTTCTGTTCTTGCGTTACTCTGATGTATTTTAAAAATGATTTTTCTGATTTATGCCCTGTAATTTTCATTATAGAAATTGAGGGAACATCAGCCAAATATAAGTTAGTTGCAAAACTTCTTCTTGCCGTGTGCGTAGAAATTAGATTGAATTTCTTCTCTGGGGTTTTTACAAGTTTACCGCCCTTAGTGATTGTAGTTTCTAATTCTTCTTTTATACCGGCAATACAACAGACCTCTTTTATATATCTATTCATAACCTGATTAGAATAGGCTTTAGGTAAATTTTCGTCGTATTTTTTCAAGATAGATTTAACCACCCGATGCAGAGGAATAGAAACACGCTCACCAGTTTTTTGGGTTCTCACTTGCATAAGGGATTTGCTTTCAACAATATTTTCAGGTTTAATTTGTGTGAAGTCAGAAAAGCGTAATCCTGTAAAGCAACCAATAAGAAATAAGTCTTTCACTTTTTCTAATCTAGGGGATGCCGTTAAATCGAGTTTTTCAATTTGACTTAATTCCTGAACACTCAAATAAACTGTGTCCGCTTCTTCTCTTAGAGTTTTAAACTTATTCTTTTTAAACTCAAAATTATCATTCAATCCACGCTCCGTAGCTTCGCTCATAAACGTTTTAAGCGTCTTTATATGTTTTCCTATGGTATTTGCTGAAAGATTGTGTTTGGTGCTTAAAAAATGTATGTACTGATTATAGAAGTCTAACGTGATGCTTTCAAAATCAACACTAGTTCTTAATTGAGAAGCAAATTTTTGTAAATACTTAAATGAAGTTTTATAAACCTTGATTGTTCCCTCTCTTTTAACCAGTTTACTTTCTTCAATAAATCTTTCAATAAAATCAAAAAAGTTTAATTTATTAGGTTGTAGGATATTTCCTGACAATACAGCTTCTAATTCTTTTTTTAATAAAGTGTTATTAGGCTGTACACCATAATTTAATAATTTTCTAAACGCGCTATTTATACCCCTTTCGTAATTATCTAAGCGGGTATTAAATTCAGGATGTTCGATAAATTGTTTAGATTCTTTAGCCCGTTGCGAATTGGGATTCCAATATTTAGGATTAATTTTTTCACCTGTTGAATACTTGAATCTCTTATATTGATAATTATAAAAGAGATATACTAAAGTCTCTTCTTTAGCTTTAGGTTCTTTAAGTACAAATTTTGCTTTTCCCATACCCCAAATATATATCTAAATTAGGCTTAGGGGACGAATGAGGGGACGAATAATTTTAATTTGGCTTTATAAAGGTTAAGTTGGGAGAGCGTGAAAAGTACCCTAAAATAAGGGTTAAGCCTAGTAAATACGATAAAACTCGATAAAATATCAGCAAAGTACAGGGGGTTCAGGTGGGACCACATTTGAACCTTGTAAACCCCTATAAACAGTACGTTTGTAGGGGTTTTTTTATTCTGGAGGTGTTGTTTATGCCGTAATTAGATTTTTCCTGTCGTTTATTTTAAAGTAAACTATTTTAATTAAATGAAGCAAATAACATACTTTCTGTAAGCTTTTTGCCGCTAGCATCTTTTAGTAAAATTATTAACACAGTAAGAATTAAGCTACATTGTATATTTCGAATGCCTTGTAAATACAGCTAATTACGAGTGGATCATTCGATTAGGATAAAATATTTCCGATAAAAATATCTTTAAAGAATAATATTTATTCGATTATATGCGTGAAATATGCCGCAAAAGTTGATAACTTTTAGTATTTTCGTCGCGAGTTAACTAGAAGTCCCACGTCAATTAGCTATGAAAATCAGAATTATCCTATTTCTGCTATTCGCATTTTTATATGTTAGTGCGGCTTTTGCTCAAAAGGAGCCCCCACAACCTACCAAAGATGATAGTCCACCAGTAGGTCTTCCTCTTCCAATTGATGATTACGTTCCTTATTTGATTCCTATCGGTCTTGTTCTGGGTGTTTGTTTTCTAGGCCACCTTGAAAATTCTAAGAGCGAATCTCCAGCAGACGCTTAACGTATTTGCCTATTACATCAAACTCAAGATTTACTACAGTTCTTTTTTTAAAGGTTTTAAATGTAGTGTGGTTGTAAGTATAAGGTATAATTGCTACACTGAATTGATTGAGCTTTGAGTTTACTACTGTCAGGCTTACACCATTAATAGTTATTGATCCCTTTTCAATGGTTACATTTTGAAGACTAGAATCATATTCAAAGGTAAAAATCCAACTACCCTCTTCTTCTTCAACGGAAATGCACGTTGCCGTCTGGTCAACATGGCCCTGAACAATATGACCGTCTAAACGCGAACCTAATATCATTGCACGTTCGAGATTTACAAAATCACCTTCTTTAAGTTGGTCAAGATTGGTTTTCTTTAGAGTTTCATCAATCGCCGTAACAGTATAGGAATCTCCATTTAGTTCAACAACTGTAAGGCATACCCCATTGTGAGCTACGCTTTGGTCAATCTTTAATTCTGGTGTTAGATGACTTTCTACAGTAATGTGTAGATTTCCCTCTTCACGTACTAAGGACTTTACAATTCCAAGGTTCTCAATTATTCCGGTAAACATTTGTATTATTTTTTTAAACTGAATGGATTTAGTAGTATTGAATTTACGACTGTATAAATAAAATTAATGCGAATGTGTCAGGTGGATGTTTACTTGACTACTTTTACAATTTGATTACAAAGGAAAACCAAAAAAGGGTTTACTATGAAAGAACAAAGTATAAAATTAGGTATCAGTATAGGGGATTTAAATGGAATTGGCGGTGAGATTGTGTTCCGAACTTTTGCAGATCCCCTAATGTTAGATTTTTGTACACCTGTTATTTTCGCTTCGGCAAAAACAGTAAGCTATATTCTCAAACACTTTGAACTTGATATTAATTTTCAAGGAGTTAAGCACGCATCTCAAGCAATTGAAGGTAAAATCAATGTGGTTAATGTTTGGAGTGAAAACCCAATGATTCATTTTGGGAAAGAAGAACCTGAAGCAGGTGCCTATGCTATTAAATCACTTAAAGCAGCAGTTGCAGCTTTAAAAAATGGGGATATCGATACATTGGTAACGGCACCTATTAATAAGTCATCTATACAGGCAGAAGATTTTAAGTTCCCAGGACATACAGATTATTTAAATCAGGAGCTGGAAGGCAATAGCCTTATGTTTATGGTAACTGAAGAGCTCAAAGTAGGTCTGCTTACTGATCATGTTCCGGTAAGTGATGTGTCTGTTACCATAACTGCTGATCTCATTCGAAAGAAGCTTGAAACGATACACCAGAGTTTGATTCAGGATTTTGGAGTTGAAAAGCCAAAAATTGCTTTTTTGGGAATTAATCCACACGTTGGAGATAATGGAGTTATAGGGAAAGAAGATGATTCCGTTTTGATACCAACTTTAGAAGATCTGCGCTCAAAAGGCAAGATAACGTATGGCCCGTATGCTGCGGATAGTTTTTTTGGAAGTGGGAATTACAAAAATTTTGATGCGATTATTGCCGCTTATCACGATCAGGGACTTATACCTTTTAAAACATTAGCTTTTGGAAGAGGAGTAAATGATACCGCTGGACTCAATAAAGTACGCACTTCTCCAGATCATGGTACCGCTTTTGAAATAGCGGGTAAAGGTATTGCAGATACAGGATCATTTAAAGAAGCTGTTTTTATGGCTCTAGATATATATAGAAAGAGGGCAGAATATGCCGAATTGACTCAAAATGTACTCAAAAAACAACCCAGAAAAAAGCAATCAGGTGGTCGCTCACGCCAGAAAGAGCGCTAGATAAAAAATTTATCCACACTTAATTAACAGCTAAATAAAAATTTATATCTTTGCACCCGCCTTTTGCGGAAAGATTTGAATAAGGAAAGAGAAGGTAATGAAGCATTTGAAAACGTATACCATCCAGTTTGTTGGTTTAAAACAAGGGGAGCACGATTTTCAATACAAGATTGATAATAAGTTCTTTGAGCATTTTGAGTATGATGACTTTAATTCTATAGATATAGATTTAAAGGTAATCCTGAGTAAGAAGTCTACCTTAATGGAGTTTTTCTTTGAGGCAGACGGTCACGTAAATGTAAATTGTGACATAACTAATGAGCCTTATGATCAGCCTCTTGAAGCAGATTATAAGCTTGTAGTAAAATTTGGTCAGGAATACAACGATGAGATTGACGATATTTTAATTTTACCTCACGGTGAATATGAGGTAAATATTGCTCAGTATATTTATGAGCTAATCGTATTGGCTATGCCTCTCAAAAGAATTCATCCTGGAGTTGAGGATGGTAGTCTCAAGTCAGACATACTCGATAAACTTGAAGAATTAAGTATAAAGAACAAAGAGGTTGACGAGATTGAAGATCAGAAGCCTAAAGAAACAGATCCCCGTTGGGACAAACTAAAAGATTTTTTAACAGATAAATAGAATACGGTAATGGCACATCCTAAGAGAAAAACCTCAAAAACGAGAAGAGATAAGAGAAGAACGCATTACAAAGCTGCAATGCCAAAAATTGGTGTAGACGCTACTACTGGCGAAGCACACTTATACCACCGTGCTCACTGGCACGAAGGTAAACTCTATTACAGAGGTCAGGTTGTGATCGATGCAACTTCTAACGAAGAAGTAGCTTAACGGCAGCTTGTAAAACCAAACAAACTCCCGACTATTCGGGAGTTTTTTTATTTTTCAGGAGTATCAAAAAAAGTTAATTATAGACCGTAATTAATCGATTTTTAGTACTTTTCCTTCCATTTTTAAGCGAAAACGTTGATTTTTCGCAGAAACCAGATTTATATGAGTAAAATCACTGCAGCCATAACTGCTGTTGGCGCTTATGTGCCAGAATATGTGCTTACCAACGAAATTTTGGAGACCATGGTTGAGACCAATGATGAATGGATCACAACCAGAACAGGAATAAAAGAACGTCGTATTTTAAAGGATCCTGAGAAAGGAACTTCTTTTTTAGCTATCCAAGCCGCTGAAGATTTAATTGCCAAAAGTGGAGTGGATCCTTCTGAAATAGACATGCTCATAATGGCCACGGCTACTCCAGATCTTCCGGTAGCATCAACTGCTGCCTATGTTGCTACCTCAATAGGTGCTGTTAACGCTTTTTCATACGATTTACAGGCAGCTTGCTCAAGCTTTTTATATGGGATGTCAACTGCAGCAGCATATATTGCTTCGGGCAGATACAAAAAGGTTTTACTTATAGGAGCAGATAAGATGTCTTCAATAATAGATTATACAGATCGTACGACCTGTATTATTTTTGGAGATGGTGGTGGTGCTGTATTGTTTGAGCCTAATGAAGAAGGTCTTGGATTACAGGATGAATTCTTAAGATCTGATGGTATAGGACGTGACTTTTTACGTATCGAAGCTGGTGGCTCTTTGATGCCAGCATCTGAGGAGACCGTTGCTAACAAAAAACATTTTGTTTATCAGGACGGTAAAACAGTATTCAAATTTGCAGTTTCAAATATGGCAGATGTAAGTGAGCGCATTATGCAGCGCAACAATCTTACACATGACGACGTTAGTTGGCTTGTAGCACATCAGGCTAATAAGCGTATTATAGATGCCACCGCAAGACGTATGCAACTTGACGACAGTAAAGTGCTTATGAATATTCAGCGGTATGGTAATACAACGTCTGCCACACTTCCTCTTCTTTTAAATGATTTTGAAAAAGAATTTAAAAAAGGGGATAATTTAATATTTGCCGCATTCGGTGGCGGCTTTACTTGGGGCTCCATATACCTGAAATGGGCCTACAATGCTTAATTTTTAATCTAACTAACGTTATTAATTATGGATTTAAAAGAAATTCAAAACCTTATCAAGTTTGTTGCCAAGTCTGGCGCAAGTGAGGTTAAGCTTGAGATGGACGATTTTAAAATCACCATCAAAACAACCGAAGAAGGTAAGGGTGAAACCACTATTGTACAGCAAGTACCTATGATGGGTAGTGCAATGCCTCAGCAAGCTATGCCGGCTCAACCAGCAGCAGCAGCACCTCAGCCAGCAGAGTCGGCAGCAGCACCTGCAGCTACAGATAGTAGTGATAAATACATCACCGTTAAATCACCTATAATTGGTACATTCTACCGTAAACCAGCACCAGACAAACCTGTTTTTGTTGAGGTAGGTTCTACTGTTAAAGAAGGAGATGTACTTTGTGTGATTGAAGCGATGAAGCTTTTCAATGAGATTGAAAGCGAAGTAAAAGGAAAGATCGTTAAAGTTCTTGTTGACGATTCTTCACCAGTAGAATTTGACCAACCGTTATTCCTGGTTGATCCTTCATAAGTAATTAAAGCCGGAAAGCATTTTAAACTTTCCTGTTTTAAACTTCCAGAATTCTCTAGGCAACTTAGTTTGCCAGTAATTTACCAGAGATATGTTTAAAAAGATACTTATAGCAAACAGGGGAGAGATCGCATTACGCGTAATTAGAACCTGTAGAGAGATGGGCATTAAAACTGTTGCTGTATATTCTACAGCAGATGCAGAAAGTCTTCACGTGCGTTTTGCAGATGAAGCTGTTTGCATTGGTCCTGCACCCAGTAGCGAGTCTTATCTCAAGATGTCAAATATTATGGCCGCTGCAGAAATTACAAATGCAGACGCTATTCACCCGGGATATGGTTTCCTTTCAGAAAACGCCAAGTTTTCAAGAATCTGCGAAGAGCACGGTATTAAGTTTATTGGTGCTTCTCCAGAAATGATCCAAAAAATGGGAGATAAGGCAACTGCAAAGGCGACTATGAAAGCTGCAGGTGTACCTTGTGTTCCAGGTAGTGATGGGATCATCAAAGATTTTGAAGAGTGCAAGCGCATTGCAAAAGAAACCGGTTACCCGGTTATGCTTAAAGCTTCTGCCGGAGGTGGTGGTAAAGGAATGCGTGCCGTTTGGAAAGAAGAAGATCTTCAAAAAGCCTGGGAATCTGCGCGTCAGGAGGCTTCAGCTTCATTTGGAAATGATGCCATGTATATGGAGAAGCTTATTGAAGAGCCTCGCCATATCGAGATACAAATTGTAGGCGATAGCAACGGTAAAGCCTGTCACCTTTCAGAGCGTGACTGTTCTGTGCAAAGACGTCACCAAAAACTTACCGAAGAAACGCCTTCACCATTTATGACCGATGAACTTCGTGAAAAAATGGGTGCTGCCGCCGTACGTGCCGCCGAATTCATCAAATATGAAGGTGCCGGCACCGTAGAATTTTTGGTAGACAAACACCGCAATTTCTACTTTATGGAGATGAACACCCGTATTCAGGTGGAGCATCCTATCACAGAGCAGGTAGTAGATTATGACTTGATTCGAGAGCAAATTCTTGTAGCTGCAGGAGTAGCCATTTCAGGTAAAAACTACTATCCGCAATTGCATTCAATTGAGTGTCGTATTAATGCAGAAGATCCTTACAATAACTTCAGACCATCGCCAGGTAAGATAACCAACTTACACGCACCAGGAGGTCACGGGGTACGTATAGATACTCACGTTTACAGCGGGTATTCTATCGTGCCTAACTACGACTCGATGATTGCCAAATTGATTACAACCGCACAAACACGTGAGGAAGCGATCAATAAAATGAAGCGTGCTCTTGATGAGTTTGTAATTGAAGGTATTAAAACGACAATTCCCTTTCATAGACAGTTGATGGATAATCCAGACTATATAGCTGGTAATTACACCACAGCATTTATGAACGACTTTGTTATGAATGCTCCTGAAGAAGAGTAACAAACACATACATTTTTTAAAGCCTTAAGCATTGCGTTTAGGGCTTTTCTTTTTTTAGGGCATTTCCTCGCAAAAGTGAGGTCGGGCTATTCGTTACAATCTGCCCCGCTACTGGTGGGTCAGGATTTTCACTGCTATCCCTAATGCATTTGTAATTAGATGCTAGAATGCTTTAACCTATATTTGAATTAAAGCTTCTAAAATTTAAAAGGTGACGCTATCCTATTGGGAATATAAATACTGGTTTTCTAACATTGACTTTACCATTGTTGGCAGTGGTATTACGGGTTTAAGTTGTGCTCTTGAGTTACGATCCAGATATCCTAAAGCAAAAATACTCATTCTCGAGCGTGGACCTATGCCCCAGGGTGCAAGTACCAAGAATGCCGGCTTTGCTTGTTTTGGAAGTGTTTCAGAACTTTTGGCGGACTTAAAGACGCATTCTGAAGAAGAACTCCTCAATCTCGTTTCCATGCGTAAAACAGGGCTTGAAGTTCTCAAAAACCGACTGGGAGCTGCTGCAATTGGATTTAAAAAGGATGGGGGTTATGAACTTTTCTTTAAAAATCAGGAAGAGTTATTTACCAACTGTATTGATTCCGTAGATCATTTCAACAAATTACTTAAACCTTTATTCAAAAGTTCAATCTTTAGCATTCAGAATAATTCGCAGGGCTTCCAAAACATTCAGTCGAAGCTGATTTTTAATAACAAAGAAGGTGAGATAGATACTGCTTTGATGATGCAAGGTCTTGTAGATTTGGCACATCAAAATTATATCACGATTCTTAATAATTGCGCTGTCGAACATTTTGAAGAGACGGGTTCGCACGTGTTAGTAAAATCTTCAATAGCAGAATTTCAGACTAAAAAATTATTTGTAGCAACCAATGGTTTTGCAAGTAAATTGGGCATTACCAATGTAATTCCTGCGCGTAATCAGGTTGTGATTACAAAACCTATTGAAAACCTACACTTCAAAGGCACCTATCATCTAGATGAAGGATATACGTATTTTAGAACCATAAACAGTCGCATTCTTCTGGGGGGTGGTCGTAATCTGGATTTAGATGGCGAACAAACGGATGAATTTGGAACGACAACAGCTATTCAAAACTACCTCAAACACATTTTAAATCATACCATATTACCCAATCAAAATGCAGAAATTGATTACAGTTGGAGTGGAATTCTAGGTGTTGGAAATCAAAAGCGACCAATTCTAAAGGCGTTATCAAATAATGTCTTTTGTGGAGTACGTCTGGGCGGAATGGGTATCGCAATTGGAAGTCTGGTAGGGAAGGAGCTTGCCTTACTTTTAGAAAACTAGCTTATAAAAAGGCGTCGGCATAACGTTGCCAATCTTTTGTTGATTTTATATTGAGTTTCTTAATAATCGACTTGCGGTGCGTGGCAATAGTATTTTCGGATAGAAACAATTTATCAGCGATTTCTTTATTTGATTTTCCCTGAGTTATATTTTTAAAAATTTCAATTTCTCTAAAACTCAAAAGATGAAAATTATCCTGATTGGTTTCATTAAATTTTAATTGAATATTGAGTTTTTCAAGTTGCTTTAATACTTCTGGCAATTGCTCGTAACCCAAGTCCAATACAATCTCGCTAGTATTTTCGGTTTGATTTACGTGATAATTCACCGATTGCTGCTCAGCATTAACAGGATCGTTTATATATTCTAAAGCCTTTTTACGGCACGTAAAAAAGTGAGGTTTTAATACTAAACCCACTTTTTGAACAGAATTGATAATAGACAGGTAAATGAACTTCTCTTTGGGCACGGTAGTGGGTAGTTTTCGAAGACCGGCTTTATATAAGGGTTTAAGAATATTCTTTTCAACCCAATTGTATAAATCTTCAGAGATTTCTAATTCAAGATTTTCTAAATCCCATAGCGCACCGCGAGGTTTGATAGTTTTAAATTTCTGAAGAAAGTTTTTTAACTCCTGCTTGAAATTGGTTTCGTTAAGTGGATAAGTAGTCCATTGTTGGATCATTATTCCATCATCTAGATGTATGGTTAGAAATTGAGATTTGTGAATAAGCTCCATGTATATTGATCAACAATAACTTAAACATTAAAAATAATAAAATTCAAACAACTACTTATAGATAACATAGCCTGTTTTTAAGAAAACCGTTGTATTTGCCTGTAGTTTCGTGATATGATTGAAAAATATATGCTGTTTGTCAGAAAAAGCTTCAATCAAATAATAGCTTCCCTTAAAGTACGATTTATATACAGTGGCTTTTAACTCGGTTTGAGATTTAGAAACCTCGAGTTGATGAGGCATAAGAAGTTTGGTTTCACCTTCAACACAAAGCTCATTTACATCACCAAAAAACGAAGCGACATAGGCATCTTTAGGATTTTTAAATAAGGCTTCAGGCGTGTCGTTTTGAATAAAAGTACCTTTTCTCATCATTTTAATCTCGTCAGAAAATGAAAGTGCCTCTTCGCTATCATGTGTAGCCGTAATACACGTAATGCCTTCTTTTTTTAAATAGGTATATAGTTTTCGCCTTAAAGCATTCCGCCTAAAATTATCTATATGACTAAAGGGTTCATCAAGCAATAATAACTCTGGTTCTTTAGCAATTGCTCGGGCTAAAGCAACGCGTTGTTTTTGACCACCGCTCAGATTTTTCACATGCTGATTTGCAAACGCAGTCATATCTACTACCTCAAGCAATTCATCAATTCGCTTCTGTCTTTGTTGCATAAACCTTCGGGAAAGATGCTTACCAATATTATCTGCAACTGAAATATAAGGCATCAGGTCAAAATCCTGCGCAAGGTATTTAATGAAAGGTTCGCCGGGTACAAGATTAAAATTGGGACCTCGTAACTCCTCATTTTTCCAGAAAATCCTGCCGTTTTCTACGTGCAATAAGCCGTATATAATCTGTAGAAGTGTGCTTTTACCACAACCGCTTTCACCCAAAATAGAAATATGCTGCCCTACTTCGATATTAAAATCAAGTTCTTTTAAAACTGTTTTATCGGAGTAGGCAAAGGAATCAATTTTTACGTGCAGCATTTTTTAATTGCGATTATCTAGTAAAGATAAAGACCTCACGGGTATTGAATACCTGTGAGGTCCTATTTAATTTTAAAAAACAGATTCGGTAGTTAACAAGCTTAACCTTTAATTTGCTCCTTCGTTTTTTCTGGAAGCACGTCAAATCCCATATTATAGAGAGTAAAAGCAAAAATGTCTGCTGTTTGATCTATTTGCTTGCTTACTGGAGTTCCTGCGCCGTGACCTGCATCTGTCTCGATACGAATCAAGACAGGAGCGTCTCCGGCTTGTTTTTCCTGTAATTCAGCAGCAAATTTAAAGCTGTGTGCGGGCACCACACGATCGTCGTGATCACTAGTGGTTACTAAAGTTGCAGGATATTTTGTTCCTGCCTTTACGTTGTGTACAGGCGAATAACCTTTAATGTACTCAAACATTTCTTTGCTGTCTTCTGAAATACCATAATCGTAAGACCATCCTGCTCCAGCTGTAAAGGTGTGATAACGCAACATATCCATCACGCCAACTGCTGGTAAAGCCACTTTCATCAAGTCTGGTCTTTGAGTCATCGTAGCACCTACAAGCAAACCACCATTTGAACCACCACGAATGGCCAGGTAATCACTTGAAGTATATTTTTCAGCAATTAAATACTCTGCTGCAGCAATGAAATCATCAAATACATTTTGATTTTGCATTTTAGTTCCGGCATCGTGCCATTCCTTACCATACTCACCGCCACCACGCAGGTTAGGCACTGCATATACACCACCCATTTCCATCCAAATCGCATTGGTGATACTGAATGAAGGCGTAAGTGAAATATTAAAGCCACCATAGCCATAAAGAATGGTAGGGTTTTTACCATTAAGCTCAAGACCTTTTTTATAGGTAATGATCATAGGTACTTTGGTACCGTCTTTTGAATTGTAAAAAACCTGTTTGCTCTCATAATCTTCTGGATTGAAGTTGATTGCAGGTTTTCTAAATAATTCTGATTTGCCTGAAGCAATATCGTATTTGTAAATACTACCCGGCGTGGTATAGTTAGTAAAACTGTAATAGAGTTCTTTATCCTCATTTTTAGCTCCAAAACCACCTGCGCTTCCTACACCAGGAAGTTCTACCTCGCGTACCAGCTTACCCTGATAATCGTATTGTTTTATTTGCGAAACGGCATCTACCATATATTCTGCAAAGAAATAACCACCTGCAGTTGATGGCTGTAGTACATTTTCGGTTTCTGGGATAAAATCTACCCAGTTTTCTGAAGATGGATTTGCAGCATCTACCGTTATAATCTTGCGATTAGGTGCATCCTTGTCTGTCACGATAAAGAGTTTAGAACCCACATTTTCTATAACTGAAGTATTGGTTTCTTCATTAGCTACAATTGCAACAAATTTTCCGTTTGGTTTAGACAGGTCTTTGATGTAAAGCTTATTACCCGAAGTAGCATTGCTGGCACTTAAGATCAGGTACTTGTTATCTTCAGTAGTTCCTGCACCTATATAACGGTGCTTTTGCTCTGGGGTATCACCAAATATGAGCTCATCGCTTTTTTGTGGAGTATTTAATTTGTGAAAATATACTTTATGCTGGTCTGTTTTTGCTGAAAGTACACTTCCCTCAGGCTTATCATAACTTGAGTAGTAAAAGCCGTCATTTTCTCTCCAGGAAATTCCGCTAAACTTGATGTCAACCAGGGTATCTTCCGTAATCTCTTTGGTTTCCGCATCCATTACCAGCACTTTACGCCAGTCGCTTCCACCTTCAGAAATGCTATATGCTGCTAATTTCCCATTGTCTGAAAAGCTAAGTCCTCCAAGGGAAATAGTACCGTCGTCTGAAAAGGTATTGGGATCTAAAAAGACCTCAGCGGTAGCAGGATCTTCTCCTGTTTTGTAGCGGTAAATTACATATTGGTTTTGTAGTCCGTCATTTTTGTAAAAATAGGTGTAATCTCCTTCTTTGAAGGGAGCACCAATTTTCTCATAATTCCAGATTTTTTCAAGTTTTTCTTTTATCGCGTTTTTAAACGGAATCTTTGCCAGGTAATCCTGTGTAACTGCGTTTTCAGCTTTTACCCAGGCTTCAGTCTCAGCGCTACGGTCATCTTCCAGCCAGCGGTAAGGATCAGGAACTTCGGTGCCAAAATAGGTGTCTACGGTGTCAACCTTTTTAGTTTGCGGATAGGTCATTGCCATCTCAGATTCTTGTTTTTCGTGATTTTCGCAGGCGCTGAAAAGTACAGTAAAGGCGCCTAGATAAGCTAATTTTTTCATTTGATGCGGATTGAGTTTCCTCAAAGATACTCAATAAAAAAACCTCTGAAACATCGGGAATCAGAGGTCTTGTATAGTTTTGAAAGATTTTTATCCCCGTGCTGCTTTAAACCAGTTCTTTTGCTGCTAAATATTCAGCGATCTGTACGGCATTTGTAGCAGCACCTTTTCTCAGGTTATCTGCAACAACCCACATATTTAAGGTGTTTTCCTGTGAGTAGTCACGTCGAATACGACCTACAAATACATCATTTTTACCTTCCGCGTAAATAGGCATTGGGTAAGTATTGGTATCTGGGTTATCCTGTACCGTAACGCCATCCTGTGCCTGAAGCAAATTACGAACTTCAGCAAGATCAAAGTCGTTCTCAAACTGTACGTTTATAGCTTCTGAGTGGCCACCTACAACAGGGATACGTACTGCGGTAGCGGTAACTGCTATGGTTTTATCTCCTAGAATTTTCTGGGTTTCGTTTACCAATTTCATTTCTTCTTTGGTGTACCCATTTTCTGTAAACACATCACAGGCCGGGATCGCGTTACGGTGAATAGGGTAGTGGTAAGCCATTTCTCCCTGCTCACCATTGTACTCATTTTCTAACTGCTGAACCGCCTTAACTCCCGTTCCTGTTATTGACTGATAGGTTGAAATTACCAGTCTCTTAATTTTGTATTTCTTATGTAAAGGAGCTAATGCCAAAACCATTTGAATGGTAGAGCAGTTAGGGTTTGCAATAATTTTATCCTCACTTGTTAAAATAGAAGCATTGATTTCTGGAACCACAAGTTTCTTGTCTGGATCCATTCTCCAGGCAGAAGAGTTATCTACTACGGTTGTTCCAACTTCAGCAAACTTAGGAGCAAACTCTAGTGAAGTACCACCACCAGCTGAAAAGATTGCTATATCAGGACGAGCTGCAATCGCATCTTCCATCGAGGTAATGGTATAATCCTTTCCTCTATATGACACTGTTTTCCCAACAGAGCGCTCACTCGCAACGGGAATTAATTCGGTGATTGGGAAATTGCGTTCTTCTAAAACCTGCAACATAACATGACCTACCATACCGGTAGCGCCTACAACAGCTACTTTCATAATATTATTCTTTAAGCGTATTTCAATCTCAAATAATCTGAGAATAGTTTTTAATTGTTTGCTGAAAATCAGCTACTCCCAAGCCTTCTAGCTTGCGGACGCCAAAAGTAGCAACACTTTATTAAAAAGCAGATGTTCTTATTAAAATTGTACACATTTGTTTAAAAAGTGACATTTTGTGTTTATTTAGAACAATATGTTTTATATATAACAAAAAAGAACCCTCAGGATTTTCTGAGGGTTTAGTTAATAGAAATCTGCAGTGCAGCGGTCTGTGCTCTCGCACATAAATCTTTATTTCTTTCTTAACTCGTCGCGAATCTCGATAAGCAATTCTTCCTGAGTTGGTCCTTTTGGAGCAGCAGGAGCTTCTTCTTTCTTCTTTTTGGTTTTTTCGTAGCCTTTAAGCAACCAAAAGATCACAAAACCAATGATGATAAAATCTATAATTGCCTGTAGAAAGTTACCATAGGTCAGGATGGCACCACCTGCTTCTATTGCTTCTTCTACGGTGGCGTATTCTCCGCCGTCAAGTGAGAAAAACAGGTTATTTACGTTTTTACCTCCCATTATCACACCAATCACCGGCATGATAACATCTTTTACAAGAGAGCCCACAATTTTGTTAAATGCCCCACCTATGATAACAGCAGTAGCTAAAGCAATAATGTCGCCTTTCATTAAAAAGGCTTTAAAATCTTTTAAAAATCCCATGAGTTAGTTGGTTTAAGGTTAATGCCTGACTAAGATAATTAAATTCTCTTTTAATTAAGTTGTGGTTTCTTGTTGATCTATGATTTTACGGGCAACACGCTGAGAAACAGCAGTGATTAATTCGTAAGGAATACTTTTTATACGTGCCGAAAGTGCAACTGCAGAGGCTCCTTTCCCAAATACGATCACTTCATCACCCTCCTGACAGTCTATTTTGCTTACATCTACCATCACCATATCCATACAAACATTTCCAATTATAGGTGCTTTTTTCCCTTTAATCATTACATAACCACGCCCGTTTCCGTATGCACGTGAGATACCATCAGCGTGACCAAGAGGAAGTGTTGCTGTACGTTCTTTTCGTGCGGCGGTATGAGCGCGATTATAGCCCACAGTTTCGCCAACAGCGATCTCATGTATTTGAGAAATAATAGTTTTTAAGGTGGCTACAGGCTTTAGTTTTAGATCTTCTTCCTGCGTATTACCGTATCCGTACAGGCCAATTCCACTGCGCACCATATCAAATTGTGCTTCCGGATAATTGATTATTGCTGAAGTATTGCTTTGATGCAACCAGGGTTTATAACCCAATCCTTCAGTCATATGTCTGGCATTCAATTTAAAGTCTTCAATCTGTTGCAGGGTAAACCTGTTTTCATTGAGGTCTTCACTAGCTACCAAATGCGAGAAGAGCGATTTAACCTTTATCGCCTGAGTTGCGTTTAAATACTGAAGAATTTCAGCTTCATTGACATCTTTAAAACCCAATCTGTTTAAGCCAGTATTAAATTTAAGATGCACCGGATAATCGGTAAGTTTTTGAGTATTGGCAATTTCTATAAACGCCTTCAAAACCCGGAAACTATAGAGACTGGGTTCCAGACAGTATTCGATGATTTTTGAAAAGCTTTCAACCTGAGGATGTAATACCAAAATTGGTGTTTTGATACCTGCCTCGCGCAGGGTAATACCTTCTGAAGCATAGGCGACTGCGAAATAGGCTACTCCCAGACTTTCTAATTTGTTCGCAACGGCTACAGAATCGCTTCCATAGGCATATGCTTTTACAACTGCCAGCATCTTTACTCCAGGACTTAACTTAGACCTCAGGTAGTTGTAGTTATGCTCTAGTGCGTTAAGGTCTATTTCAAGAACGGTATGTGACATGAATATTATTCGTTTTTTTTGGGGGTTTTAATTTCTTCGGGTTCTTTAACGTCCATAGATTTTAGACGTTCTCTAAGCATAGCTTTGTAATAAGCTCCGCGGCTAAGAGGTTCATATTCTTCGGTCTCTCCCAGCAATACCAGATCATCACTGGTGGCTTTACGATAACTGAATTGCGCCAGATTACCAGTTCGGGTACAAACGGCATGAACTTTAGTCACATATTCGGCTGTTGCCATAAGTGCAGGCATTGGGCCAAACGGATTTCCTTTAAAATCCATATCTAAACCTGCTACAATTACTCGTATTCCACGATTAGCAAGGTCATTACAAACCTTGACAATCTCATTATCAAAAAATTGAGCTTCGTCAATTCCCACTACATCGCAACCATCAGCCAGGATAGGAATATTTGCTGCGGCAGGTACTGGTGTAGAGCGTATCTCGTTTGCATCGTGAGAGATCACTAGTTCGTCATCATACCGCGTGTCTATTGAAGGTTTAAAGATTTCAACCTTTTGCTTTGCAAATTTGGCACGCTTCAAACGACGTATGAGTTCTTCAGTTTTTCCTGAGAACATAGAACCGCAGATCACCTCGATCCATCCAAATTGCTCTTTATGATTTACGGTATTTTCGAGAAACATTTTGTACTTTTCAACCTCTTAAAGGGCAAAGCTGCGCTATTTTGAGGGCTGAGCAAATTTATTAAAAACGCCCGGCATTAAACAGGGCAAACTAAAAACTTATGAAGAAGAAATTAAAATCTGACCTTGAACGTCTTGCTAACCAGATTTTAAACCTTGATTCTGATAGCGATTATACCGCGTTAAAATTAAAAGCTCAGAAGATATATGAGGCGCTTGCGGTAATGGCTTACGTTGAGGCTAGCTATGAATCTGCAGATGAAACTCCAGAAGTTGTAACGCCTGAGCCTCAAAAATTACTGGATGTTCCCAAGCAAGAGCCTGAAGAAGTTATCATAACTCCAGAACCTGTTGCTGAAAAACCTGCTCCAGAAACAGATTTAGAACGTATTGCACGTATTGCTGCTCAAAATCAGGAGCTTTTTGAACGTCTGCGTAAATCTGAATCCACATCACAACCCACTTCTTCACAAGAAAAACCAACTCAACCGGAAGAAAAAATAAACCAGGCTTCTTTGCACGAGCCTGTTATGGAAAAAATAAAAGATATCGTTGCTCAAATGCCTGCTGAGGCAGATGCAATTGACGAGATGTTTAAACAAATTACCAGTAAGCCAAAGCCTCTTAAAAATGATCAAGACGATATAGGAGAGTATGGTCGTCTTGCAGAGTTTGAAGAGCAGGAAAAGCCTGCTGCAGATAAGCCCAAAACTTTAAATGATCGGGTGTCACGCGGACTTTCCTTTGGTCTTAATGATCGTATTGTATTCATAAAGCATTTATTTGGAGGTTCTACGGCAGATTACAACCGGGTGTTATCTCAACTGAATACCGCAAAAAATCAAGAAGAAGCTTTTAATCTGATTGATCAAATGGTAAAACCCGACTATAACAATTGGGAAGGAAAAGAGGCTTATGAAAACCGCTTTAAAGAACATGTTTCTCGTAAATTTGACTAAGCATTATGGGTAAATTGTATCTGGTACCTACGCCTATAGGAAATTTAGAAGATATGACCTTTAGGGCGATAAAGGTATTGCAGGAAGCAGACCTAATTCTTGCTGAAGATACCCGAACCAGCGGTAAACTCCTTAAACATTTTGAGATCACTACCCAGATGCACGCCCATCATATGCATAATGAGCATAAAACTGTTGAAGGTCTGGTTGATCGCATTAAAAATGGTCAAACTATCGCATTGATAAGTGATGCCGGTACTCCCGCTATTTCAGATCCGGGTTTTTTGCTTACCCGTGCCTGTGTAGATGCCGGTCTTGAGGTAGACTGTTTGCCGGGAGCTACAGCCTTTGTTCCAGCCCTTGTAAATAGCGGTTTACCTAATGACAAATTTGTTTTTGAAGGATTTCTTCCCGTAAAGAAGGGGCGTCAAACCCGTTTTCAGATTTTAGCAGAAGAAGATCGAACCATGATCTTTTATGAAAGTCCGCACAAGTTGTTGAAGACTTTAAAAAATATGGTGGAATTTTTTGGCGCAGAGCGGAAGGTTTCCGTTTCCCGTGAAATTTCAAAACTACACGAAGAAACCGTACGTGGCACTGCCGCTGAGGTATTGGAGCATTTTGAAAAAAAGCCACCCAAAGGAGAGTTGGTGGTTGTCGTAGCGGGAAAACCTAAAGATTAAAATCGGATATTGTAATATATCTTGCTGATTTTGTTCAGAATAGAATAGAATAGAAATGAATCCTAATTAGTAAATTGGGATTACCCCTATATAATTTCAACCCCTAAATCGTTCAGGTATGCGCAACATTCACTTTCTGTTTTTACTTACTTTTTTTGTCTCTGGTTTTATATATGGTCAGGGTGGTGTAACTTTTCAGAAAAACAAAGAATTCTACATTCACGGTGATACACGGGTAATTGGTAATTCCATTTTAGGAGATCATCCCAGTCGAATAAATAACAGGCCAAAATCTCTAAACGACCGCACCGAGATGGTTTTTGTAGATATCGATGATGATTCAGATACGTTTAGTTCAAGTAGCGCAGATCTAGATATTCCCGCAGATGCAAAAATCGTTTATGCCGGTCTTTACTGGGCAGCAACTTACCCGGGAGCTTTGGGAAAACAAAAAGTTCGCAGTAATACACTGGTTTATAATGTAAAAAAGAAGCGAGATAAAACTTTTGAAACGGTTAAACTCAAGCTACCCGGCACAGATACCTATGTAGATATAACTGGCGAACTCGTTTATGACGGAATGCTAGATGCTGCTACAGATCTTAAAAATGCCGCGCCCTATGTTTGCTTTAGCAACGTAACCGACTTACTAGTTTCTAACACGGTTGGTTCAGGAACTTATACGCTTGCAAATGTACCTGCTCTTGAAGGCATTATGTACGGCGGGAGTTCTGCCGGGTGGATGCTGTATCTCGTTTATGAGCAGGCTGAGGCACCTTTGCAATATATGACCAGTTATCAGGGTTTTAGATATATAAGTCTTGACGTTCCCGAAGAATTGCGTTTCTCCAACTTTAGAGTTCCTGAAGAAGGTGAGGTTAAAGCATCTCTGACACTAGCAGCCTTAGAAGGCGATCTGATGTTGGCCAAAGATGCTGTTTTCATTTATGGAGAAAAGTCTAAAGAATATGTTTCATTAAAAACCAGAGTGCGATATGCAAATAACTTCTTCAACAGCAGCATAACACTTGATGATCATAAATACTTAACGCGTAACCCGGCTAGTACCAACACTCTTGGTTTTGATTTGGCAAAACTTCAGATTCCAAATGAAAACAATAGCCTCATAGATAACGATGCTACCGGTGTAACGCTTAGGTTTAAAACTGAAGAAGATCGGCTTTTTGTTTTCTTTACCGCCTTTCAAACTGAAATTAGTTCAGACTACTATCAGCGGGTAGTGGTAGAAGGGAAAGAAGATATCTTACCCGTAAGCAGCAAAAAACCTATTAGATCAGAAGCAAAACCTAATGTGGTTTTTGAAAAGGATGGTGTGTCAAGCGAAAAGACTATTAGCGATGCCGATACTGCTAAATCTGAAGATCGTGATCCTGATCTTGAAAAAATGCTTCAGGCACCGTCAATTAAAGTTGCAGCACAGATTGAAGGTTATTATATAGTTAATCACGTGTTTGCAAATGCTGTAAACGCCTCCAGATGGGCACGTAAAATGGAAAATATTGGTTTTGCACCCAAGAATATTGTAAATCCTGAAAACGGTTATCATTACATTTATATTGATTTTAGTCAGGACCCTGACGCGCTTTATAGCAGACTTCAGGGATATAGAAAAATGAAAGATCTTGAAGATGCCTGGATTCTTAAAGTAAATATCGATTAACATGCGCTGGACGCTTAAACCCACTCATGGTGAAGTACAGATAAATGACTTTGCCACTCAACTTCAAATTCCCCCTAAAATCGCTGCACTCTTACTACAAAGGGGTGTTGATACTTATGAAAAAGCCAAAACGTTTTTTAGGCCCTCACTAGAAGATTTGCACGATCCTTTTTTAATGAAGGATATGGATAAAGCTGTGGCACGTATTAATCTGGCTATGCAGCAGGGCGAAAATATTCTGGTTTATGGAGATTATGATGTAGATGGTACCACCAGTGTTGCCTTAATGAGTAGCTATTTGTTGAGTCAGTATCCTCAGGTTGCTACTTACATTCCTGACAGATATGCTGAAGGCTATGGCGTTTCTTATACAGGTATAGATTATGCTCACGATAATGACATCACACTTATAATAGCACTGGACTGCGGAGTAAAAGCTATTGAAAAAGTAGCTTATGCCAAGAAGCTGGGTATCGATTTTATCATATGCGATCACCACCGTCCAGGTCCTGAAATTCCAGATGCAGTAGCTGTTTTAGACACTAAACGAGAAGATTGTACGTATCCATACGATGAATTGTGTGGTTGCGGTGTAGGATTTAAGCTTATTCAGGCGATGGAGCAGCAAAAAGGACTTCCCGTAAAAACCCTGGTGCCTTATCTGGATCTAGTTGCTACCGCAATAGGAGCAGATATTGTTCCAATTACTGGTGAAAACCGAATTCTGGCTTACTTTGGTCTTGAAGTCATCAATACATTACCACGTACCGGTATTCAGGCATTGATTGAAAATGTAAAAAAGGAAACCCTTACGATTACTGATGTAGTTTTTATTATCGCTCCACGTATTAATGCTGCTGGTCGTATTAAACACGGATTACACGCTGTCGAGTTATTAACCGAGCAAAATAAGGAGCAGGCGCAGCAAATGGCAGCAGCAATAGAATCGTTTAACGCAGAGCGGAAAGATCTCGATAAGACCATCACTCAGGAAGCCTTAAATCAAATTCTGAGTAATCAGGAAGAATCGAGAAAGACCACCGTTGTATTTCAGGAAAATTGGCATAAAGGAGTTATAGGTATTGTGGCTTCGCGACTTACCGAAACGTATTACCGACCTACGTTGGTATTTACCAAAAGCGGGGAAAAACTGGCCGCCAGTGCTCGCTCTGTTAAAGGATTTGATGTGTACGAGGCACTCGAAGCCTGTAGTGAACACATTGAACAATTTGGTGGACACAAATATGCTGCTGGTCTTACTTTGGAAGAGCATCAATATGCTGATTTTAAGGCTAAATTCGAGGAAGTTGTTAGCTCAACTATTGATGAGCGCTTACTTATTCCTGAAATCACTGTTGACGCTGAGTTGGATCTTGATGATATAACTCCCAAATTTTATCGTATTCTACGTCAGTTTGCTCCTTTTGGGCCAGGGAATATGACTCCGGTATTTATGAGTAAGAATCTAGTTGATACGGGCTATGGAAAGTGTGTAGGTGCAGACGATCTGCATTTAAAAGCCACAGTAATGCAAACCGGTTCAGAAACTCAAATAGGAGCTATAGGTTTTAATCTTGGTTCTAAATGTGAGTTGATTACGCACAAAAAGCGTTTCAAAGCTGCTTATTCACTCGATTTAAATGAGTGGAATGGCTCCGTAAGTATTCAGTTAAAGTTGCGTGATATTCAGGAATAATTTAACTTCTATTTAGATTTATTCTAAACAAGGTTTTATATTTGTGTAAAACCGGGTTTATGAAGCATATTAATATTATCTATAGAAACGATACTGGCATTACTTTTTATTGGAAATCTGTAACTCAGGAAACCATTAAAACTCAATTGATTTTTAGAGACACGGGCTTTTATTTTACCCTTGATCAGTTGAAAACCTTTGCTGGTAATACGCTAGAAACTCAAAAGCAGATAGCCTGTAAAGATTGTCCGGCTCCTGCATCCTGTAGGTCGTTATTATTAAAGACACCTGTTGAGGAGGTAGATCTGGCGGTAAGCAGAGAAGAATTAGATGGACTTCAGGATTTATTAGATCAAACTATTTTGAAGATCGAAACCCAACGTTTTATGGAAACAGCCTTGAATTAAACTTCCCATTTTTTCAGTTCAAAATCACTACCATCAAAAACCCCGTAGGTGTAATGTACAATCCAGTCGCCCAGATTGTAATAAGTAGAATTATCACCTACTTTAATTTGCATTGGCAAATGTCTGTGGCCAAAAATAAAGTAATCGTAATGCGCTTGTTCTAGTTTTCGCTTTGCGTAAGCTACAAGCCATTCGTTGTCTTCTCCTAAAAACTTATGATCCTCATCACCAGAAATCAATTTGTTTTTGACAGACATATATTGCGCGACTCGAATTCCTATATCTGGATGCACCCAGCGGAATAACCATTGAAAAAAGGGAGAGGTAAACACCTTTTTCATGCGTTTGTAGCCCTTATCTCCTGGGCCAAGTCCATCACCGTGACCTATAAAAAAGCGTTTACTGTTTAATTCAAAAAGTTGAGGTTTGTGGTAAACGGGGATGTTGAGTTCGGTTTCAAAATAATCGTTCATCCACAAGTCGTGGTTACCCACAAAAAAATAAATAGGAATACCTTTATCGCGCAGTTGAGCCAGTTTCCCAAGAACCCTTACAAAACCTTTAGGAACTACCGTTTTATATTCAAACCAGAAGTCAAAAAGATCACCGAGCAAGAAAATGGCAGCCGCATCTGCTTCAATTTGATTTAACCAGGAAATAAACTTAAGCTCTCGGGGTTTACTAGCTTCTGCCGTAGGTGCACCCAGATGATTATCACTGGAGAAATAAACCTTTTTTCCTTGCTGAATCGTTAGCTGAACCACCGGTTGCATCATAGTTTCAATTTAAGATAAATCGGCCGCATTATCTGAAGCATACCATTCTGCAAAGCTGGTATCGGTTTCCTGAAGTTTTAGCGAAAACAACTTGATCTCTTCGGGTAAATGCTTTTGAATCTTTTTAGCAAAATCTATAACCATCATTTCACTGGTAGGCTGGTAATCTACCAACAAAACATTATGCCCGCGATCTGAAAGTTCTTTAGCCAACTCCACGTGTGGCGTATTCTTATTAAACACAGTAGCGTGATCAAAAACATCAACAATCTCGGTTTTCACGATTTTTTTTAAATCACCAAAGTCGATAACCATTCCAAATTTTACATTTTCGCTTTGCGAAATAGGCGTACCAATAACTGTTACCGAAAGTTTATAGCTATGACCGTGTACATTGCGACACTTACCGTCATAACCATAAAGCGCATGGCCGGTTTCAAATGAAAATTGCTTGGTGATACGAATGTTGCTCATAATTAGCCTTTAAATTTTCGGTACAAAACCACTCCGATTAACACAACGGCAAAAATTAAATAGATGCCGGTACCGCTTAAAAATTGTAAAATTTCCATTTATATAAAATTAAAGCACAAAAATAGGAAATCTCTACCCGTGATGCTGCGTTATAGGTAAGGAGAATATTTATGAATTTGCTATTTATATTTTCAGTTATTTTGCGCCTATGGAAACACAGCTTTTTGAGCAAATAGAGTTTAAGGAAAATCCCGTTTATGAACGGGCAATTACTGATTTGCTTGAACAAAATTACAGCATCATTGATGACTTTTTTGATGCTGAAGAAATCGCGGAACTTCGTGATTCTCTTAAGACAGTTTATGACGCTGATTGCTTCAAAAAGGCAGCGATAGGAAATAAACTGAATGAAGAAATTGACAAAAAAATACGTGGCGATTTTATTTATTGGATTAATGAAGCCGAAGGAAGAGCGGTGGAACGTCGGTTTTTTGCCAAAATCAATGATCTGGTTGCTTACCTGAACCGCACCTGTTTTTTGGGGATTTTACAGAAAGAATTCCACTATGCCGTTTATCCAACAGGTACTTTTTACAAACGTCATCTCGATACTTTTCAAAACGATGACCGCCGCAAGCTATCTATAGTTTGTTATCTCAATGATGATAGTTGGGTTGCTAATAATGGAGGCGAACTCACCATTTATCTACCCAATGAAAATGGGGAAGAGGTTTTGGATATCATCCCAAGACCGGGGCGTGTAGTGATATTTGAAAGCCAGGTGCTTGAACACGAAGTAAAACCAGTTCTGGCTTCAGAGCGCTTAAGTATTACCGGTTGGTTAAAGACACGCTAAACAGTTTGCAAAGGCATTAATTAGAGATTAGCCATTCGCTACTTTCGGTTGAAAACGCTTTCTGAAATTTAGAATCAGGGCTCCGCTACGTATAAGCATCCAGATGCTAAAGGCGATCCAGACGGCATATAATTTTAATCCAAAGTAATCTCCGATAAAAATAGCGGGTACAAACCCCAAAAAGGTAGCGATCATAAGCACATTACGCAGGTATTTCATCTCGCCCATTCCTTTATAAATTCCATCAAAAATAAAAGCAAGTGCGTTGAGCGGTTGCATTAAAATTACCACAAAAAACAAGGCTGTAAAACGTGCTATAACCTCGGGTTCTTTGCTGAACAGTAAACCTAAATCGGTATAAAGCAGACTTGAAAGGAGCATTAATCCCCCGGCAATAATAAGGCTGTAAATGCTGAGTTTTTTACTGAGTTCCCACAGACTTTTATAATCTTTAGCTCCTAAAAAGCGACCTGCAAGTATATTTCCGGCAGCTGCATAGCCATCAATAAAAAAGGCTGAAAAGAGCCATATATTGATTAAAATGGTTTGTGCAGCGATGTAGGAAGCTCCATAGTCGGTTGCAAAAAAGTTTGCCAGATACAAGGCTACATTGAGCGCGATAGTTCTAACAAATAGATTAAGCGCCATTCCTACCAGTCTCCACAATTCCGGATGGATGGGGAATTTAAGCCTTAGGCTTACGTTGGTTTTGATCAGGACCAGAATTAATGATAATATCGCCATAAGTGCCTGTGCTCCCAGGCTTGCATATGCGGCTCCTTCAAGTTCAAGAGCCGGGATGTAGCCCTCGATCCCGTAAACCAAAACAAAGTCAAGAATAATGTTTACTCCTGCACCAATAAGTGCTATAACCATTGGCCAATACGTATTTTGAAGACCTCTGAAAATGCCAAAAACCGCAAAGGTGAATAGCGTAAGAGGAAAACCCCAAACCCGTATTGAATAGTATTGAACGCAATACTCCAAAATCAATCCCGAAGCGTTATATAATGAAAAGATACCTTCTATAAATAGAAGTGTAGATCCCAGAATTACTACACTCAGTAGGATGTTAAAATAAATTGCCTGAGCGGGTAATGTACTTATCTCATCGATTTTCTCTGCACCGTAATACTGAGCAATAATTGCTTGTAGAGCGCTACGCGTTTGTCCCAAAATCCATATTAAAGCTGAAAGGAAGGAGCCAACGATTCCCACTGCTGCAAGTACCTCGGTGGCATTTACCGGAATATTACCCACAACTGCCGCATCGGTAGCAGATAGCACAGGCTCTGCAATACCAGCTAATAAAGCAGGGACAGCAAGGCGATTAATATTTATAAATGAAAGCGGGTTTGTTGCCTGCATACTTTTGAGATCTCTCTAGCGAAAATACGCTATTGCTCTGTAGTAATTATAAAACGAGTTCATAGCAATAGAATGGATGCTCACTCTGTTTAGGGAAATAAATTTCTTCAAGTTTTTGATACCCTCTTTTCTGATAGAATTGATTATTCCTTGAATTTTGACTGAAAGTATCCAGGCGTACAGAAACAAAACCGTTTTTACGAGCGAATTCTTCCGCATAATTCATCATTTGCTGAGCAATACCCTGTCCCTGAAAATCAGGATGAACTGCCAGGCGGTGTATATAAATGCACCTGGCATCTGCAGGAGTGAGCCAGGTTACCGGCTCATAAATATCATCTTTAAGATCTGAAATGACTATCGTACCCGCAATTGCATCTAACTGTGTATAAGTATAGAGTTCGTCGCGCTTTAAATCTTCTTCAAATGCCGATCGAGAAGGGTAGTGCTCATTCCATTGATAAATGCCTTTGCTTATCATATGTTTTGCACAGGCTTTGGAAAGATTTAAAATTTCGTCAAGTTGTGAATGGGTTGCCTTTTTAATCATTTGCTTCAAGCATTTGTCCTATTTAAAGCTGTAAAGGTAAGACGTCTATCACTAAAGCTGACTGATACCAGCTTTTGGATTTATGGGAATACAAAAACTATTATTCAGAAGAAGTTGTAGTTTCAATTCAAGGGATATGAGTTGTTTTCAAAATATGGAAACAATATCTTTTTTATACTAACTTTAGTTATATTTGCCGCACTTAAAGGGGATGTAGCTCAGTTGGCTAGAGCGTTTGACTGGCAGTCAAAAGGTCGTCGGTTCGAGCCCGATCTTCTCCACAAATTAAAACCTGATGCTTGATGTATCAGGTTTTTTTATTGGTGGTACAAAAGGGTTTAATAACCTTAAGTAGCCTTTGAAGATTCTTTCAATTTAATCCTGAACAAATTTAAATCCGGCAGTTAGGATGTTTGAGCTTAGTCCGGTATTACGTTTATAGTTGTAAAACTTCAGATCTATACTCTTCAAACCAAATTGGAGTAGGCGGAATTTGGTGAAAATATCGGTGTAATTGATTCCGAAGCCAAACTGATTTGCGTAGTACTTAGACAAGTCGAAATCTGATGTGTAAAATTTCTGGGTTGAAAGATGCTGCTCGTAAGCTGCAAATTGATCTGCCGCACTTTGATTGTAAAAACGATAGGAAGGATACAGGGTAAATTTATCTCCGAGCTTAACGGGTACTTCCAAACTTGCAGTATGAGAAGTGATTCCCCAATCATCGGTATAATATCTGTAGTAGGATCTGAATACAAAAATTGAATTGATGTAATAATTCAACCTTCCACCTACGGCTATTTTAAATCGCGTATCGGGTAAGCGTTCTACATCGTCAGCAAGTTGAAAATTTTCAAAATAGGAATCTGGTATATCACTGAAATATACTCGTTGAAAAGGTGTGGATAGCAATCCCTGTTGTTGTACCAGATCTAGAGCTAAAGACCCTTGCAGTTTTTTTGAAAGGATTTGAGAAAACCCAAAACCAAGGGAATACGAATTTCTCCCCGTCTTGTCAAAAGCTGTAAATTGTGGATTGTAGTTGGAGTCGCCATAAGCAGCACCAGGTCTCAATTCTACAGGATAAATCGTCTTCCAACTATCCAAATAGGCATTTCCCGAAATACTTAATTCGGTATTTTTCTCATTAAAAAGCCAGGTATAACTTCCTCCAAATCCTATTGAGAAATAGTCATATTCGGATGATACAGATGCTTTTGCAGACCAGATTTTATTGCGATCATCTGAGCTGTGCGTGAAATTCCCGGTAATATTTGTCCAGGTATCTCCACTAGAAGCTCCAGATGAAGCCTGGTAGGCATCAGCACTATTACCGCCATCAAATGGATTTACATTAGACGATGAAGCTGAGGTGTAGGCAGAAACTCCGGCATCAATTGTAAGAATATCATCTGCATTTAAGGGTATGGCAACAACAACCGTTGCTGTTGCATCGGTGAGTTCTTCAGTACCAATACCTCCTGTGACCGCAGCATTTTGACCATCCTGATTGTAATAACTGCTTAAAAAATCAATTTCTGTAGTTTCTAAAACCCGTTTTTTATAAGTCCCAGTAGCTTGCGATTCCTGAGACCAGGCCTGGCTAAGCGAGATTACTAAAATCAGTGCGCTAAGAAGTATTCTTTTTTTCAAAACGACCATTAGTTTAATTACAGCCGCAACCGCCGCCAGTTTTACCTCCGTTTGCCCCAACAGCTGCCTCGCGATACGAATGAAAAGTCGAGACATTGCGATCAGCAGCTTTTTCTGCCAATGCCATATCGGGATCATTGATATTAACCTTTTCATATTCCTTCACCGCCACACAACTAGTGAAGAAACAAGTCAATAGCGCTAGGAGGCAAAGTTTTTGAATCATGGTTTTTCAATTTCCAGATGATCTGACGTATAAATTTTGCCATTTTCATCGATAATTATGCATTCTATCTGAGGCAATTGATTGATGCGATTTAAGCCTACTTCAATTCCCATCACAAATACTGAAGTCGCAAGCGCATCTGCTAATTCTGCTTTTGGAGCAAAAACAGTAGCGCTTATTATACCACTTGCGGGATACCCACTACGTGGATCTATTATGTGCGTATACTTAGTGTTATTGAAGATAACAAATTTTTCATAGTTTCCAGAGGTAACTACAGCACTATTTACCACAGGCAGTAATGCAAAGACCTTATTTTTGTCTAAAGGATTGGTAATTGCCACTTTCCACGGATTGCCATTGGGTTGAAATCCCCAGGTATTCATATCTCCTGAAGCATTGATAATTCCCGCAGAAACGCCTTTTTCCATCAAAAGAGATTTAGCACGATCGGCAGCATATCCTTTGCCAATGGCACCAAAACCAATTTTCATCCCTTCCTGTTTAAGGAAAACGGTATTGTTTAATTCGTCAAGTACTATATTTTGAAAACCAACTTTAGCAATTGAAGCTTTAATAGCCTGTTCAGAAGGTATTTGAGTCATACTTCCATCAAATTGCCATATTTTATCCATTGAAGCATAACTAATGTCGAATGCTCCATCTGTAAGTTTTGAAATTGACTGAGCACGTCTAATAAGCTGTACTAGTTCAGGGTCCACTTTTACCGGATTTTTACCAGCAGCCAAGTTGATTGCAGAAGTTTGCGAATTTGGATCCCAGGAAGAGATCATGCGTTCAATACGGGTTATTTCATCAACCGCAAGATCGATATATCTATTACCTTCAATTTCATCTTTGGCCACAACCGTTATATCAAAGCGACTTCCCATTAATTTTAGAGTACGCTTATATATTTCCTGAGCGCTAACGCAGCTAATGGCAGAGATACCAATAATCAGGGAAAGAAGAAATTTTTCCAAAAGGCTTATTTTACGAAAACATTAAGACGGGAAATGTAGACTTTAGGATCTGTCTTTTCATATCCAGCTCTTCCCAGAACGGTGCCTTTCTCATCCAAAACTACCACAAGCGGGAAATATCCATTTTGATTATAGGTTTCGGCTAGCTTATTATTTGCCTCTTGTTGCGCTGCTGGCAAGGCATTTTTAGCTTTTCGCGGAAAATCTGCTTTTAGCATTATAAAATGCTTTTCTGCATAGGATTTGAATTCCGCACTTTGCCAGATTTCTTTATCAAGTTTAATGCAGGGAGCACACCAGTCAGAACCTTGAAATACCAGAATTATAGGTTTGTTTTCTTTTGTAGCGAGTGCTTTGGCTTTGCCAAAATCAGTTTGCCATTCTTGTGCCAGTGAAACGTTTAAAGCCAGAACGATAAATGCTAGACTTAAGAGAAATTTTTTCATTGCAATTTACTTTAGACCAGGAGTATAGAGAACCATAGTCCTGTTGTTTTAGGACAAGCAATTTTCAAATAATGTACCGAAAAACGACCACTTTGAAAAATCTTAATTCCTCCTAAAAAGATACGACTAAAAAGATTGCTTTTCAAAAAGTGGCTTTACATTGGGCTTGTTTATTTCGATCAGCGTAAAAACTCCTAATAAAATGCCTAGAATTCCTGTAAAGAAATTAAGTATAGAAACTACCAGAATAAAGGTATGATTGCGTGTTTCGCCAAGGTATTTAGCAGCTAGAAAAGTCAAGATTGCTAGTACTAGTGAAATTACAGCGCCTACACCTGCAAAGACACCTACGAATGTTGCGATGTCAAATGGCATTTCTTCTGCGCCGTGAACCATATCTGAGAATATGAAACTTATAAAAAAGCCATAACCTGCAAAAAATAAAGCTCCAAACAGATTGAAGATTGCTTTAATTATAAAAAGGATCTTTAAGGTGTTTAAATTATTTGGCTGATTTTCCATGGTTTACTTATTTGAAATTTAAACTATTAGTAAGTTGATTGAGCTTAACGTTACAGTTGCAATATTCAGAAATTACTTTAGACTTCTTTTTCAGTAAATGGAACGTTGATGTCTAGGAGTTCATCAATTAATTTATTGAGGTATACTTCAAAGGTGTCCAAAAGTTCTTTTGTGAGCTGTGAGTTCTTATTTTCAGATAGTTTAAGAAATCCTGCTCCAAGGTTTTTAAATGAAATAATACCAGCTTCAGCCTGATCGGGAAGTCCATTTTCCTTAGAAAGCATTAGTGCATAACACAATACCTGAAATGCTTTGGATTGTTTTTTATAGTCTGTTATCAACACTTCCCAATCCTTGATAACCAGTTCAGTGCCCACAACCTTTCCTGTTTTATAATCAAGAATACGTAGAGTGCCATTTACCAGATCTAAGCGGTCAACAGTTCCTTTAAGTTTAACATCAGGTCTTATTTGAGACTCAAATTTTAGTTCAAGTCCTTTTATAATAATTTCATCACCATTTTTTAATTGTGATAGTTCGGCTTGTAGAAAATTGCGCACAAACTGTTTTGCAACATTATATATGATGAGGTTTTTTCCTGTTTTGATATTGACACTGTTATAACAAAGCTCAAACTGGCGAGCAACCTCTTCATCACAGATTTTGAGCAGGGTTTTTAGAATTTCAGTAGAAAGTAACTCGTTTAGATAAGGTTTATACAATTGTTCTAGACTTTCGTGGACTATGGTCCCCAAAGTATTATGCGCAATAGTGTCTTCTACTTCGTCAAGTTCCTGAATTCCCAGTACGTATTTATAGTAAAAATCTATGGGATTACGAATGTAGGTTGTGAGTGCCGAAGGCGAAAATCCTGACCTCGCGTGTTTTTTTAAAGATTCTATTAAATCTGAAGTTTTGGCTACAGTTTTAAGTTGAGGCGGTTTTAATTTAACGGATGCCGAAGCTGTATTTTCCTTGTAGTTGTAAACTGCTTTTGAATCTAGAGCTAGTTGTAGTAGAAATCTACTCTTTTCGCCGCTATTGAGTCCGGAAGCTTCATTATTAAACAGGAGATTGGCTGTCTCAGCTCTTTGAAGCAGCCTAAAAAAGTGATAGGCATAAATAGCGTCTTTTTCCCGGTAAGTAGGTAAACCTTTTTCAATTTTTAAATCAAAAGGTATAAAGCTATTCTGACTTTTACCGGAAGGTAAGGTACCTTCATTAAGAGACGTGATAATAATGTTTTTAAAGTCGATTACCCGTGACTCTAAAACCCCCATAATTTGTAAGCCTTGATAAGGATCTCCTTTAAAATCCAGAGTTTCTTTTTGGAGTAAATCTCTATAAAACTGTCTCAAGGTCTTAATCGAATTGAAATAGGGATACTTTTCATTCAAGTCCTTAAGTTGGTTGAAAAGCCTTTCAAAAGCCTCTAGAAACTCCAGCTCAAGCCATTTTTCTTCACCTTCCATCAAATGCTTTAAATGCTTAAGAAGTGCTAAGCAATTTTTTAAAGCAATTTCAGAAGAATCTTTCCAGTCATTGAACAGTAGATTTAAGGCATCTGAAGATTCAATCAATTCGCAGGGATTTAAGTAGATTAAATTCTTTGAAATGATTTCAGTCTTTAAATGAGTTCGTGCAGTTCCTAAAAGTGTAATCGAGTAAGGTTGATCGAGCAGCGCAAGAACATCTTTATAATAATAGTCACTATCGCGTTTGTTTACTTGCAATTGAAACCAATTCTCAAAAAAGGATGCCTGTGAAATTTGATCCAATGATAGACCCATCGTAACGTTGGCAGCTTTGACCTGAGATGGGAGCGAATTGAGCAACGGTAGGAGCAAAGTTTCATCTCCAAGAACCACTGCAGTTTCGCTTAATTCTTCAGTTGTTAAGGTTGAAAGAATCTGGCCAACATATTTAACCTGGCCAATATTTTGGGAAATTCCGGTAACCTGGATAGTCTTTGCGGAATTGAAATTACTTTTTTCCTTAGGGAAAATTGAACTATTGGATTTTAGCTCTGGCCATTCTTTAAGATAGCTCGATATGAATTTTGTTGTTATATGTTTTGATTCTGCCGTAAAGTAAGGATCTAGATCCCAATATATGTGGGTGTCTGGTCTTTCCAGGAATTTGCGTATTATTTGTTGTTCCGCCTTATTTAAGGCATTAAAACCACAAAATATATAGGTATTAGGATCTTGTGCTAAATAGTGATCAAGATGAGCAATTGATTCCCGATAAAGCATACCCTGGTATCCAATGCCTTTTTCCTTGAGTTGTTTTGAGAATACATTGTAATAAATTTTTACAGATTTCCAGAAATTGAGATAGTTTGATATAAGCTCAGTGGGTTGCTCTGCAGACCATTGGTTTAATTCTTTTACAGCACTTAAATAGTCAAAAAAGGAATCTTGTTCTATAAGATGGCGGTCAATTTCATTAAAATCACCAATTAAGGTTTGTGCCCACCCTAAAAAATTCAGAAAGCTTTCAGGCTCATTTTCTGGACATTCATTCAGATATACCTGATACAATTCTACCTGAAGCTGAGTTGTGTTTGCAGCGGTTAATCCTGATACATCTTCAATAAGTTCTTCGATACTTAATATTTTCGGAAGAAATGTATAGGTCCCTGTGAGGAGTTTGCGAAGCTTCTTATTAAAAAATGCACCTGCTCTTTTAGAAGGTAGAACAATAACGGTATTTACCAGATTTGGACTGTGTTTCTCCAAAAAGTCTGAAATAACCTCATCTATAAATGTTGTCATAGGTCTAAAATAAAAAACGCCCTGATATATCAGGGCGTTTTCCATATTTATTAATTCAGATTTTAAATCTGAGTGTTTCTTACTTTAAAGTAAGTTTTACACGTCTGTTAAGTTGCATACCAGCAGCTGTAGTGTTTGGAGCGATTGGTTGCTCTTCACCGTAAGCTTTAATTGATAATTGAGCACCGTTAACACCTTCTTTACTTGTTAAGTAATCTACAACAGATTGAGCTCTTCTTTCAGAAAGATCCATGTTGTAAGCGTTACTTGCGCGGCTATCAGCGTGTCCTTCAACTTCAAAAGAAGCACCAGGATATTCTTTAACGATGTTAGCAATACGAGTTAAGGTTTCGTAAGAGCTCTTTCTGATAGTTGCTTTATCTGTATCAAATAAGATACGACCAGCTTCACCGTTAAGAGTTTCTAGAACAGCAGCGTCAACTTCTGGACATCCGTCGTTAGAAGCAGGACCAGCTACGTCTGGACATTTGTCATCTTTATCAGCAACACCGTCACCATCTCTATCAGAGAAAGGACATCCGTTGTTAGAAGCAGGACCAGCTTCGTTAGGGCACTGATCTTCTGAGTCAATTACACCGTCACCATCAGTATCAGGACATCCGTTTGTAGCAGCAGGACCAGCAACATCTGGACAAGCATCTTCATTGTCAGGAATACCATCACCGTCAGTATCAGGGCATCCATTAAATTCTGGAAGACCAGCTACTTCTGGGCAAGCATCTTCAGAATCTTTGATACCATCACCATCAGTATCAGGACATCCGTTAAATTCAGCAAGACCTGGAGTTTCTGGGCACTCATCGTCTTTGTCATAGATACCATCACCATCAGTATCAGTACCACCAAATACGAAACCAACACCAACTAAGTGTTGCATGTGCTTAGTGTAATGATCTTCAAATGCGTGTTTGTAAGTTGAAGAAAAATCAAGGTTAATGTTATCGCTTAACCAAAATTTGATACCTAAAGTACCGTTTGCAGTACCGTGACTTGGCATATCACCAACAAACACGTAACCACCACCAACACCTAAATAAGGATCAAACCAACCACCTTCACCATTGATAGCATCACGAAGGCTGTAGCTAAACATACCGTCAATAGCGTAGTAAGCTAGGTCATCAGCAGGAACATCACCGAATTTATCAATTTTGTTGATAGAACCTTGTACACCAAGTGCGAAACCACCACCAATGTAACGACCTACATACAAGCTAGATACAGAAGGAAGGATATTCCAGTGATCTCTTTGGTTGAAGAATTCATTGATGAAACCACCGGTAAGTGGTCTGTTATTTGGGTTTACTGGATACGTATCCACAGCGTTAACCCCAATACGAACACCCCAAGGATTGTTCTTGTCTTGTGCATTTGCAGTACTTAAGCTCGCCAGAGCAAAAGCCGCAAAAAGAAATAATTTAGTAAGAGTTTTCATGTTAAGTAAGTAAAATTAAGTGTTAATCAAAGCAAATGTAATTTGTTAAAATTAAGCAGCAAAGGCAAAACTAATAAAATTCGTTTAAGAGTGTTAAAATAATTCTTTTGTTTTTTGACATTGCTGCTCAATACTTTAAATGTTTTTAATCAATTAAGGATATTTCTACCCTTCTGTTTTTCTGTCTTCCTGCTGCTGTAGCATTTGTAGCAACAGGTCTTGTTTCACCAAAACCTTCTGATGAAAGTCTACTTGCAGGTAATCCCTGACTAATTAAATAGTCTTTTACAGAAGCTGCACGCTCCTTTGAAAGATTCATATTGTATGCATCTGAACCTTGACTGTCGGTGTGACCCTCAATCAGGAATTGCGTATTAGAATATTCTTTCATCGTCTCTGCAACCGCATTTAAGGTTTCGTAAGATTCTTTACGAATAGTAGCTTTATCGAGATCAAATAATACTGTTCGCACCTGAACGTTGATTTCTTCAAGAATTGCAACTGTCACTTCAGGGCAACCATTGTTTGCAACACTACCAGAAATTGTAGGACATTCATCATCTTTATCTAAAACGCCATCATTATCTTGATCTTTGTATGGGCAACCATCATTTTCAGCAGGACCAGCTTCGTTTGGACATTTATCCATAGAATCTTTTACACCATCTCCGTCAGAATCAGGACAACCATTTAAGGCAGCTATACCCGCTACATCTGGGCACTCATCATTAGGATCTGCAATCCCATCACCATCTGTATCTGGGCAACCATTAAATTCTGGTAAACCAGCTACGTCTGGACAAGCATCTTCACTATCTTGGATACCGTCACCGTCAGAATCTGGACAACCATTAAATTCTTCAAGACCTGGAGTATCTGGACATTCATCATTTTTGTCAAAAATTCCATCTCCATCTCTATCACTACCGCCGAAGACGATACCTAGACCTGCAGTATGCTGCATATGTTTAACATAGTGATCTTCAAAGGCGTGTTTGTATGTTGATGAAAGATTAAGGTTTACAAAGTCACCTAACCAAATTTTCAATCCAACAGTACCATTTGCAGTACCAAAACTTGGTTGATCACCCACAAAAGTGTAACCACCACCTAATCCTAAGTAGGGATCAAACCAACTATCATTTTTGCGAAAACTATACGTAAACATTCCGTCTATAGCGTAATAAGCTAGATCATCTGCAGACACATCGCCTAATTTATCAATCTTATTTAAAGAACCTCGAACCCCGAGACTAAAACCGCTTCCTATATAATGACCTACATATAGTGTTGAAAGTGAAGGAAGAATATTCCAGTGATCTTCAACGTTATACATTTCGTTAGGAAAACCACCAGTTAAAGGTCTATTATCTTCACCTACAGGATAAGTGTCAACTGCATTGACACCAAGGCTTAAATACCAGGGATTGTTTTTATCTTGAGCGAGTAAAGTATCTGAAGAGAAAAAAGTTGCAATAATTGCAATTAAATACAAACTGTTTTTCATCATAGTAGTAAGGTTAGTTCAGGGTAAAAGTAGTTTGTTAACAAAACACAGCAAAACCGGTTTTGATAAAGTTTTATTAAACATTTCATCCAAATTTAGGCTTCCAAGCAGGTAAATGATTTAAAATAACCCAGTTTTATAATTAAAATACACGTATTTAAAATACTTTAAATCAATGTTTTATAGTTTTTTTGAGTCTTTATAAAGCTTTTTCATCACTTCTATTATTAGAATTAATACTCTGTTAAATTATAACTAACTTGGGTTCATCTCCCAGGTAGTAAAGCGCTTTTTTCACCACTTTATATCCTAATTTCTCCAAACTTTTACTGTAAAACGCAATTTGTTGACGGTGGGTGTCATCTGGAAGTCCTGTTTTGTAGTCCAATAAATACAATTCGTTATCGGCACTAATTTCAATACGATCAGGTCTTATAATTTGATCATTCAGTTGTATATCTCGCTCGTTTAAAACCTGATGATTAGGATTAAAATAACCTTCAATTTGAAGTGTTTGAATCAAATGAATTATGGTTTTATTCAAATATGCAACCTCTTCTGAGGGTATAATTCCTTTTAACTGCGCCTTTTTTAAGCTTTTTTCCAGATCTTTTGGCTTAATCAATTCTGCCAATAGATTATGAATCACATTACCATAATCTATAGCCGCTGCACGATTTGAATCTCTAAGATCAGAATCTTCAATTACCATTGCTATATTATGCTCTTCTTTAGCAGAAGATATTAATTGTAATTCAATAGAAGTATCGTGTTGAACTTCGAGTTTTGAAAATCTTTGCGCTGAACCTACGGCTAGATTATTATTTTCAGGATCAAATTGCATGTGCGCAGAGGCATATGCAAATAACAAATCTGAAAATGTTGAAGGTTCTGGAGGGTTTTTACTTTCTGTAGTAATTATATGTAATTGCTCTACACTTCGCGTAAGGGCAACATATAATATGTTTAAACTATCCAATTGCTGTTCGCTGCGTTTTAATGCATACAATTCTGCGGTTTGCTCATTGATATCCTTCAGTTTTTTATTTTGATTGATAAGTAAAGCTCTAAAACCATCAAATTCACTTTCATCAGGCAAATACCAATTGTAGTTATCTGAATTTCGTGGATATATGTCGGTATCTGCAAATGGGTAAATTACAACAGGAAATTCGAGACCTTTTGATTTGTGGATTGTCATAATTTGCACAGCTTCAGCTTGCGAAGGAGTACTTATACTTAAGCGTTCTTTCTTTTGATCCCACCAATGTAGAAATTCAGACAGGCCACCAAGATGTTTCTGTGAAAAATCAAAAACAGCATCCAGAAAAAATTGAATATAAGCTCCACCTTCAAGATGCAAATTAAATGTTCTTACTATATATTCTACCGATTCATATATGGGCAATGAGCCACAATAAGCCAGATCAAAGTTTAGTTCTTCAGGTAATGCGTTGTCAAATAATTGTTGAGCCTTGTAATTAATATTTTTCGAAAAAAAATGATGTGGATCATTAAGTTCGAGATGATCCTTAGCAATATATTCTAATATTTTAATCGCAATTGCATTTGATTCTGGCTCAATACTAAAATGAAGTAGGTCTGCAATGAAAGAAACCTGTGGAGATTTTGCGAGCAACAGGCTTTCGCTGGAGATTACAGGAATTTGTTCTTCCTGAAGTCTCTGTGCAATAGCAACGCCCTCTTTATTACGACGTATCAGTATACACAACTCCTGAAGTTGAAAGCCATTTTCCAGACAATTATTAATGGTTTTAACCACTTCATCGAGGTAGAGGGGTGTTGTTTCAGTTATTGTTCCATTTTCAATAAATGAAATTGAAACAAAACCTCCTGTTCGTGAATTTAATTCCTGAGCATTACCTGTTTTGTAAATCGACGCATAATAGGGGTTTTCAAAAACAGAAGCTACCTGACTAAAAAAGGCATTGTTGAATGAAATGATTTCAGAATAACTGCGGTAATTACGAGGTAGATTTAATACGGATTTGTTTTTATTTTGGAACGGATTTTCATCGTGAGCCAAACCAATAAATTGATCTGCATCACCGCCTCTCCACCTGTAAATTGCCTGCTTGGGATCTCCTACAAGCATTAAACTATTCAAGCTATCTTCCTGAAAAGAGCTGAGCGCATTATCTACAAGGGGGACTAAATTTTGCCATTGTAAGCGTGAGGTATCCTGAAACTCATCTATAAAGTAATTCTCATAGCGCTCTCCAAGACGTTCATATATAAATGGAGTCGGTTGATTTACAATCTGACCGTTAATCAGTTGATTAAAGTCTGAAATTAAGACCAGGTTATTTTCATCCTTTATTAATTGAACTTCTTTATTAATCGCTTGTAAAACTGAAAGCTGGGTGATTTTTTTGTAAATCTCTGTGCTTAAGTCGTGTTTGTACACGAGCTTTTTTATTGAGTCAAATCGCAAGGTGATTTGATCACTAATGTCATCTATTATAGACTTTATAGCATCTTTTTGACTCTTAGTGTACATCGGTTCGGTGCCCAAATTTTCAACCCAATTGGTTGTTAGGTTTACAGACAAATCACCGGCGGCATATTTTTTTAATGCGTTAGGAAGAGATTTTCTGGTAAAATGGGAATCTTCCAGACCATTAGAGTATATAAAATTGAGTAACTCCTGGGCAAGGGTGCTTATTTCCTCTACGAATATGGCTAACTTTTTATTGATATTTTTCTTTAAAACAGCAAAATCTTCAAGGCTTTTGTATTGAAGGAGTTTCAGATAATTGGTGTCATTTTCGCGAAGCAGTAATTTGCTTATTTCATAAAAATCGTGTGTTATGTCCCAGCTTCGGTCATCATCGGTTTTCTCAAGTGCATAGTCAATAAGAATTTTGGTGATTTCCTCATCTGTACCGGTCTTATCGATGAGGCGGTCTACTGCTTGCTCCAGTACTTCCTGGGTGTTTAGCTCTACTTCAAAATTTTGTGGGATTCTTAAATCATATGCAAAGGTTCGAATGATGCGGTGGGTAAAGGTGTCTATAGTAACTACATCAAATGAGGCAAAATCCTGAACTATATTTTTTAGTATGCGTTGCGCTTTAAGCTGAATAAATTTGCGATCGAGTCCTGTTTCAGCTTCTACTGCCAGTAAAAGAGAAGGCGGATTTTCAAAAATGGATTCCTTGGTAAATTCCTGAAGACTTTCTACAATACGGGTCTTCATTTCGGCCACAGCCTTGTTTGTAAAAGTGATTGCTAAAATGCGGCGGTATTTATACTCGTTAGAACTTCTAAAGAGAATAACCAGATAATTTTTAACGAGTGTAAACGTTTTTCCGGCTCCGGCCGAAGCATTATAAACTAAAAAGGCTGCTTCCTGTTCCATAAGATGAAGATACTAATTCTTTAAAGCAACCCAAGTTTGTATATTAAACCTTACACCTACAGAAAACTTAAGAGTATTATAACACCCTAAGCTTTAAATACCCTGTGGTTATTGCTATCTTTGATAAAGAACTAAATATTAACGAAAAAATCATAGATATGTCATTTCAACTTCCGAAATTAAAATATGCTAATGATGCATTAGAGCCTCATATTGATGCTCAAACCATGGAAATTCACCACGATAAACACCACGCTGGTTATACCAGTAAATTAAATGCTGCGATAGAAGGTACAGACCTTGAAGGTAAAACCATCGAAAATATTCTTATCAACTTAGATATGTCTAATAGCGCAGTGCGTAACAATGGTGGTGGTTTCTACAATCACAGTCTTTTTTGGGATGTGTTATCTCCAGATGGTGGTGGTGAGCCAAGTGGCGAACTAGCTGATGCAATCAACGCAGCTTTTGGATCATTTGAAGCATTTAAAGATAAATTCTCTTCTGCAGCTGGTGGACAGTTTGGTTCAGGATGGGCCTGGTTATGTGTTCATGAGGGTGGTAAAGTAGAAGTATGCTCTACTCCAAATCAAGATAATCCACTTATGCCTGGTGTAGGTTGTGGTGGTACTCCAATTCTTGGTCTTGATGTTTGGGAACACGCTTACTACTTGAAATACCAAAACAAGCGTCCAGAATATGTTGATGCATTTTTCAACGTGATCAACTGGAAAGAAGTTTCTAGCAGATATGCTCAAAATAAATAATCAGTTTTATAATTGAATTTGAAAACCCGGCTTCAGGCCGGGTTTTTTTATACTTTAATTTTTTGTTTTGGGCGAGCCCTTCGGGTCAGGCTATCCGTTACAAGTCCGCGCCCCAGAAACTTGGTGCTGTGGGCTTTTCACTACTATCCTTCTCGCAAAATGTGAATACATCTCTAAATCTAACTTTATCAAGTTGATGTAATCTAAATTCTTCTATATGGAAAAGATTGAAGTAACCTATAGGAAAGAGGTACAGCTCAGGATATATTTAATTGGATTGATTTTTTAGCCGAGGACTATAGAATATTAAGAACAGTATTGTGCACACCACGCCAATTTGGTCTAAATAAAAAAGGTGGAAGAACACAGGATTTGGGAACGGCTCGCTGTTATTAGGATTATCCGTCTTGATCTTTATTTGGAGAAAGATTGAGTGGATGTATTAAAATTTCGTTTTGCTCGCCACCCCCAATTTGGTGCAAATAAAAAAGGTGGAAGAAATCCACCTTTTTTGCCCCAAATCTACCATGAACTTAACCTACTTATGTTATGGCAGATGCTAAAGTATTACAATGACTATCTAGCAACCAAAACTTTTAGACCAAATGCTAGATTATCAGTTAAAGCGTGTTTTTAATAGGCTCTTTTTAAATTTCCTTCCACATAATTGATAAAAGCACGGTTTACTACCCGGTTACCTCCGGCAGTAGGATAGTCACCTGTAAAGTACCAGTCACCCAGGTTTTTAGGGCAGGCTTTGTGTAGATTATCTACTTTTTGATAGATAACACTAACCTCTGGTTTGATGGTTTCGTCTTTTAACAATTGAGCGATTTTTTCAGAAATCTGTTCGTCGGTAAAAGGCTCATAAACTTCTTTAACGTAGTTTATCACATCCTTATCTGCGAAATCTACCTGACTAAGGCATTTTTGATAAACATCCTGAATGATACCTTCTTTACCATTTTCTTTTAATAAATCTACGGCAGCTCTAAAGGCAATAAAGTCCTGAAGTTTTGCCATGTCAATCCCGTAACAATCTGGATAGCGAATCTGCGGTGCAGATGATACAACCACAATCTTCTTCGGATTGAGTCGTGAAAGCATTTTTATGATACTCTTTTTCAAAGTAGTACCACGTACAATACTGTCGTCTATGATAACCAGATTGTCTGAACTTTTGACCACGCCATAGGTCACATCATAAACGTGAGCCACCAGATCATCCCGGCTGCTGTCTTCAGTAATAAACGTGCGAAGCTTCACATCCTTAATCGCAATCTTCTCGGTACGTAATTTCTTAGAAAGAATTTCTTGCAGTCCGTCTTTATCCAATTCGTTTCGACGAGTCAGAATTTCTTCAGCTTTTTGTTTGTCAAGTTCAGCCTGTGCAGCCTCAACCATACCGTAAAATGAAGTTTCAGCGGTATTAGGAATGTAGCTAAAAACCGTATTCTGAGTATCGTGATCAATATGTTTCAATACTTCGGGCATCAGAAGACGACCTAGCTCTTTACGCTCCTGGTATATTTCGGCATCACTTCCTCTCGAGAAATAGATGCGCTCAAATGAACAGGCTTTACGCTCGTGTGGTTCCTGAATTTTATGAATGGCAGTTGATCCACTTTTTTTGATGATCATTGCGTGACCAGGATCTAGTTCATGAACGTCTTCAAATTTTGCATTGAAAACGGTTTGAATTACAGGACGCTCTGATGCAATTACAACTACCTCGTCATCTTTATAATAATAGGCTGGTCGAATTCCTGAAGGATCACGCAAAACGAAAGAATCCCCATGACCTAGAAGTCCGGCCATAGCATAACCGCCATCCCAGTCTCTTGAAGCTTTCTTTAAAATTTTAGCAACATTAAGTCGCTCAGCGATTAAAGGAGAGGCTTCAAATTTTGAATAACCTTCTTTCTTGAGTTTCTTATAAACTTTTGCAACCGCGTCATCCAGAAAGTGACCTATTTTTTCCATCACGGTGATGGTATCAGCTTTTTCTTTAGGATGTTGACCCAATTCTACTAGCTTGTTAAATAGCTGAAAAACATTGGTCATATTAAAGTTACCGGCAACGATAAGGTTACGGTGCATCCAGTTGTTCTGTCTTAAAAATGGGTGTACACTTTCTACACTATTTTTGCCAAAAGTGCCGTAGCGTACGTGACCTAAAAGCAATTCGCCAATATAAGGTACGTGTCTTTTTTGCAAGGCAACGTCATCTGCATACTCAGGATTATCACGCATAGTCTCATTAATACGACTGTTTATTTGCGCAAAAATGTCTTGAATAGGCTGCTGGGCAACAGAACGTTGTCTGCTAATGTAGCGCTCACCAGGCTCCATATTTAATTTGATACTGGCAAAACCAGCACCATCCTGACCCCGGTTGTGCTGCTTTTCCATCATCAGGTACATTTTATTTACACCATAAAATGCACTTCCGTATTTCTCCTTGTAATATTCCAGGGGTTTTAGGAGGCGTATTAATGAAATTCCGCATTCATGCTTAATGGCATCACTCATAGCTTGTTGTAATGTTTGCGCCCCCTTCAGTTAAGAAGAGGGCGCGGGTTTTTTTATAGGTCTAAATTAAATTGCGTTAAAGCTTTAAATTTATGCAGTCGCGTTTCGATCTCGTCTGGCGAAAGCTGCTGCATACGCTCGGTGCCAAATTTCTCAACACAGAACGAAGCCAGATTGGAGCCGTGAATGATTGCACGCTTCATATTTTCAAAAGAATAATCTCCAGTGCTTGCCAGGTAACCAGCAAAACCACCGGCAAAAGTATCTCCTGCACCTGTAGGATCAAAAACTTCTTCTAATGGAAGCGCCGGAGCAAAAAATATCTTCTGACCTTCAAAAAGTAAAGCGCCATGCTCTCCTTTTTTAATAACTACATACTTAGGTCCCATCGCTGAAATTTTTTGAGCAGCCACAACCAGTGAGTATTCACCACTAAGTTGGCGCGCTTCTTCGTCATTTATTGTAATGACATCTACACGAGCAATAACTTTCTTAAGATCTTCCAGAGCACTATCCATCCAGAAATTCATCGTGTCGAGAATGGAAAGCTTAGGTTTTTGATTCATTTGATCTAAAACCCAAATCTGAACCAGCGGATGTAAGTTGCCTAAAACAACCACTTCCGCATCACGGTAAGCTTCTGGAACTATAGGGTTAAAATCTGCAAGTGTATTGAGCTCTGTAATTAATGTGTCTCGAGAGTTGAGATCATTATGATAACGGCCTTTCCAGAAAAAAGTCTTTCCGTCTTTAACCACTTCAAGACCTTCCATATTAATCCCTTTGTCTTTTAATAGATCGATATATTCCTTTGGAAAATCTGACCCAACAACTGAAACTATTGCCTGGTCTACCTCAAAATTAGAAGCAGCCAGTCCTATAAAAGTACCAGCTCCGCCTAGGATTTTTCCGGTTTTTCCAAATGGGGATTCAATCTCATCAAAGGCACAGGTGCCTACAATTACCATTTTTTGCATTCAAAAAAATTTTTTGCAAATATACAGTTTTGCTAGCGCTTTTGTAAACAATGGTCGGTAGATAGCCAATAAACTTACCAGCCTTTTAAAACAGTAGGATTGGTATAGTACGTCGCAAGTTTATTGTGCTATAAATGAGTGTGTTTTTTAAAAATATCAATTATTTACGTCCAAAATCTGCCGGGATTTCACCCCAGGCTTTAGTTTCCCACTTGACAATTGTCGTTGTATATGTGTTGTTTTGTAGCCAAACTTCTGCACGGCGCACAAGTTCATAAACATCTTTATTCTTGGAGTTTTCAGTGAGTTTGGTATTACAACTTTTCTTTTTAACCCAACCTATAGCAATCCTAGAGTCTGAATAAATAATGCGATCGCTATTCTTTTTTTTCAAATAGGCGAGGCCGTGTACCAATGCTAAAAATTCTCCTATATTATTGGTGCCTTGTAAAAATGGACCCTGATGAAAAAGTTGCTTGCCGGTTTGCGTATCTACCCCACGGTATTCCATCTTGCCGGGATTACCAGAGCTGGCAGCATCAACAGCAATAGAGTAGAGGTTGGGCTCTCCAAATTTTGCTTTTTCGGCTTCAGAAAGTACTTTTTTGGTTTTGCTACTTCCTTTTACGTCCTTATAATCTTTATTGTATGCGGCTTTAGCTTCCGGAAAAGTTGGAAATGACTTGTATTGTGCTCCGGCAAAACCATCTATCATAGCCTTGCAGTCTTTCCAGGAGGTATAGATACCCGGTTTTTTGCCCTGCCAAACCACGTAGAACTTTTCTTTTTTACCCATTAGACTTTTTTTCATTTCCGAGAAGGCGGAAATCTCAAATTCACTGTTTTACTATTTATTTAAAAATTTTGCGATCACTTGCGGAAAATGCTCGTATTCCAGTTCATGAATTTTTGCAGCCAGACTTTCAGGAGTTTCTTCAGCCGTAAGTTGCGTTTTTGCCTGAAAGAGGATACTACCCTTATCATATTCTTCAGTAACCTGATGAATGGTAATGCCCGATTCTTTTTCGCCAGCGGCAACTACAGCCTTATGAACATGTGATCCATACATACCTTTACCACCATAAGCAGGAAGCAAGGCTGGGTGAATATTGATTATTTTTCCTGAAAATGCAGAGATAATCTCTTTAGGCATCAACCATAAAAAGCCTGCGAGTACAATAAGGTCTGGTTTGTTACTATGCAATAAATTTAAAACCTGACTGGTTTCGTAAAAAGCTGTACGGTTAAAACTGAATGCACTTACCTTGAGTTTTGAAGCGCGATCCAGAACTTGAGCAGTTGTCTTATTACTAAGTACTAATGTGACTTCTGCATCGTCACGATCCTTGAAATATTCAATGATTCGTTGTGCATTAGTGCCACTGCCTGAGGCAAATATTACAATTCGTTTCATAGGAAAAGAGGTGTTGCAAGACTGCAAAACAACGCATAATTATTCTTTTAATTAGGCACTTTTGTCTTATTCTTAAAAACTAAATACTTAAATTAACGTCACATTTTAGACTGGTAATGTGGTAAAACCGTAAAGTTTGCTATTTTTGCCTCCTAATTAAAATTTAAAATTAAATATTATGTCAGACATTGCATCAAGAGTAAAAGCTATCATCGTAGATAAATTAGGCGTTGATGAGAACGAGGTTGTAGCTGAAGCAAGCTTCACTAACGATCTAGGAGCAGACTCATTAGATACAGTTGAGCTAATTATGGAGTTTGAAAAAGAATTTGACATTCAGATTCCAGACGACCAGGCAGAAAATATAGCTACTGTAGGTCAAGCTATTTCCTATATAGAAGAAGCAAAATAAGAAGAAAGCAAATTACCTTATGGAGTTAAAGCGAGTCGTTGTAACAGGTCTTGGTGCGCTTACCCCAATCGGGAACAATATTGAAGAATATTGGGAAGGATTGAGTACGGGTAAGAGTGGCTGTGCCCCTATTACGTATTTTGACACAGAGAAGTTTAAAACAAAATTCGCTTGTGAGCTCAAAAACTTCAACCCCCTCGACTATTTCGACAGAAAAGAAGCCCGTAAATTAGATCGATTCGCGCAATACGCGCTTGTGTCTTCAGATCAGGCTATAACAGATGCCGGGATTGATTTGGATCAGGTTGATAAATTTAGAGTAGGTGTAATCTGGGGAGCAGGTATTGGAGGTCTGGAAACTTTTCAGGATGAAGTGATCAACTTCGCTGAAGGTGATGGTACTCCTCGCTTCAACCCATTTTTCATACCCAAGATGATTGCAGATATTGCCCCAGGTAATATCTCTATCAAGCACGGTTTTATGGGGCCTAACTATACCACGGTTTCTGCCTGTGCTTCATCTGCCAATGCAATGATAGATGCGCTTAATTATATTAGATTAGGGCATTGTGATATTATTGTTACCGGCGGTAGCGAAGCTGCAGTAACCAAAGCGGGTATGGGTGGTTTTAATGCGATGCACGCCCTTTCTACCCGTAATGACAATCCTGATACTGCGTCAAGGCCATTTGATGCTACTCGTGATGGATTTGTATTAGGAGAAGGTGCTGGTGCTCTAATTCTTGAAGAATATGAGCATGCAAAAGCACGTGGCGCCAAGATATATGCAGAAGTTGTAGGTGGAGGTATGTCTAGTGATGCTTATCACATGACGGCACCTCATCCCGATGGTATTGGGGTAGAGCGTGTGATGCTAAACTGCCTGCGCGATGCAAATATCAAACCGGAGGAAGTAGACGCAATCAATACACACGGTACATCAACTCCACTGGGGGACGTTGCAGAACTAAAAGCGATTACCAAAGTGTTTGGTGATCATGCTAAAGACATCAATATCAATTCAACCAAGTCTATGACCGGTCATTTACTGGGAGCGGCTGGAGCCATTGAAGCCATTGCATCTATTTTAGCGATGCAACACGGTTTGGTTCCTCCTACGATAAACCATACGACGGTTGATGAAAACATTGATGCCTCACTCAATCTTACTCTTAATCAGGCGCAAAAGCGTGAGGTTAATGTAGCGATGAGTAATACTTTTGGTTTTGGAGGTCACAATGCTTGTATCTTATTTAAAAAGATAAGCGACTAATCACCAATGGGTGTTATTAGTAACATATTTACTTCCCGTTCTGAAAAGGACGGGAATTTTTTTGGAGTTATCCAAAAAATAACGGGCTTTAAACCAAAGAGTTTAAAATGCTACGAAGAGGCCTTTACACACAGGTCTCTGGGATTACAAAATAAAAAGGGACATCCTTTTAATTACGAACGTCTTGAATTTTTAGGAGATGCGATGTTGGGAGCAGTTATTGCCGCGTATTTGTTTGATGAGGTAGGTCGTGGTGATGAAGGCTATTTAACGAAAATGCGGTCCAAAGTCGTTAGTCGCGAGCACTTAAATGAGCTAGGGCGCGATTTGGGTCTGCTAAACCTCATTCGGGCAGCTATTCCCAAAGAGAATTTTGGAGTCAATATTCATGGAAACTTATTTGAAGCTTTGGTAGGAGCGATTTACAAAGATCGCGGTTATAAATATGCCCGAAAGTTTATAGATACTCGAGTGATTGACCCCTATGTAGATATTGAAAAGCTAGAAGGACGGGTTATAAGCTATAAAAGTTTATTGATCGAGTGGTGCCAGAAAGAGAAGAAAACCTTCAACTTTAATACCTATGAAGATTCAGGGCAAGACACGATAAGGCATTTTTCAGTTAAGTTGAGTATCGACGGGAAGCAGGTTGCTAAAGCACGGGCGACCTCAAAGAAAAAAGCAGAAGAAAAGGCGGCCAAACGAGCGTATTACGTCTTTCAAAACAAAATAGATTTGCAACAGTTTAATTAAACCCCTTAATTAAGGAAGGTTTACAGTTTGGTAAAGCAAAATCGTTTTAATTCGGAAACAGTTAGCTTATCTTTAACGTCACCTATGGGATCTTACAAACTTTTGCTGGACGACGCCTTTGATTTTGACTTTAAACTAGTCGCAATTCACTGTTCAATAGAGCAGTATAGACTCGCATTTTTGATAAATAAATATGCCGGCCTGCGCCTTGCAAGTTCAGACGATGTAAGCTTTTATGCCAGAAAACTGAAGTACAGCTTTGGTACTATGCGCTACGAGGATTCTAAAAATTATCTTAATTATACCTTGATCTCAAATCATTTTAAATTAAGATATTCGCAGATGCTTAAAGAGAATGGACTTTTTGCAGAATCGGAGCATTCAAGGACCTTTAATCTGGTTCCCGAGGTTAAAAGCGCAGATTATCTGCTTAAAATTGAAAGCGATGACGATAATGCGCCGTGTACAAAGCTTTTGGGGCAATTGAATAGAATTCCCCATATAATTACCGCTTACCAGATAGAAGTAAGCGCTTTAAAATCTAAACAGAATTTAATTTTTGAATAATGTCAGACACTAAAAAGACTAAAATTGTTGCCACATTAGGCCCTGCTACCAGTAAACGTGAAGTTTTACACGATATGATTAAGGCAGGGGTAAATGTATTTCGTATTAACTTTTCTCACGCAGATTATGATGCCGTAAAAGAGCGCATCGGGATGATTAGAGGGCTGAGCGAAGAGTTTGGTTACAACACGGCAATTCTTGCAGACTTACAGGGACCAAAACTTCGCGTGGGTGTGATGAAGGACGAAGTTGTCGTACAACCAGGCGATAAGATTATCTTTTCTACCAAAGAAGAATTTGAAGGCACAAAAGAGCGTGTCTATATGAATTATCAGCATTTTCCAAGAGATGTAAATAAAGGGGAGCGTATTCTACTCGATGACGGAAAACTTATTTTTGAAGTTTTAAAAACAGATAATGAGAACGAAGTAGAAACCGTTGTAATACAGGGAGGTCCGCTTAAATCGAGAAAAGGAGTTAACCTGCCTAACACCAACATTTCGCTTCCGGCACTAACCGAAAAAGATATTGAAGATGCCATTTTTGCAATAAGTCAAAAAGTAGATTGGATTGCTCTTTCTTTTGTAAGACATGAAGGAGATCTTATACAACTTCAGGATTTGATTAAAGAGCATTCAGAGTATAAAATCCCGATCATTTCTAAGATTGAAAAGCCTGAAGCTGTTAAGAACATAGATAAAATAGTTGCTTACAGTGATGGTTTGATGGTAGCTCGTGGTGATTTAGGTGTTGAAATCCCTGCTGAAGAGGTACCTCTTATTCAAAAAGAATTGGTACTTGCTGCCAAGAAAGCTCGTATCCCGGTTATCATCGCAACTCAAATGATGGAAACAATGATCGATAGCCTTACGCCAACGCGTGCTGAGGTTAATGACGTTGCAAATTCGGTTATGGATGGTGCAGATGCTGTTATGTTGAGTGGCGAGACTTCTGTGGGTAAATATCCGGTTCAGGTTATTGAGCGTATGGCTTCTATCTGTAAAAAAGTAGAAGATTCTAAGCTTATTACCGTGCCTCATACGCCTCCACACATTCGTACCAGACGCTATATAACTAAAGCGATCTGCTACCACGCAGCGCTTATGGCAAATGAGATTGATGCGACTGCAATTACAACTTTAACCAATTCTGGTTATACAGCATTTCAAATTTCGGCCTGGAGACCTAACTCACATATTCTAGTGTTTACTTCAAACCGAGTTATTTTAAGTCAGTTAAACCTGCTTTGGGGAGTAAAAGCATTCTACTACGACAAGTTTGTTTCTACAGACGAGACCGTAAGAGATATCAACCGTATAGCCCGTGATAGCGGATACCTTAACAACGGTGATATGGTAATTAGCCTTGCAGCTATGCCTATCAGTGAAAAAGGTATGGTTAACACCTTACGTGTACGCGAGATCTCAGGGAACTAAGATTTAGCTCAAATTATAGGAAAAGCCATTCAGATTTCTGAATGGCTTTTTTTATTGGCATCTCTAAAGTGTTAATAGCCTGAAGTCGTTTACTAAAAGTCAAATTTGAGCTGTACGGCTATCTCTTCCTTTTTTTGGGTTTCCTGCTTTTTATCTTCGGTATTGAGATTGGCAAGGGTAATGCCTAGTAATCGCACGCTATTTTCCATTTTCTCCTGAAATAGGAGTTCTTTGGCTGTTTCCAGAATCACATCTTTAGATCGTACAAAGTAGGGCAGGGTTTTACTACGAGTTTTTAAAGTGAAATCGCTATACTTAATTTTAAGCGTAATGGTTTTACCCGCAACATCAGACTTTTTGAGCCGGCGTTCTATTTCTTCAGCAATATTATTAAGCCTTTCGAGCATAAAGATTTCAGAAGAGATATTCTCACTGAAGGTTCGCTCTGCGCCCAGCGACTTACGTATACGATCTGGCTTTACAGCACTTCGATGAATCCCCCGAACTACATTATAATAATGCGCACCACTTTTACCGAAATGTTCCGCAAGGTATTCAACCGACTTTTTCTTTAAATCTGCACCGGTAAAAATGCCTAGTTGATACATTTTTTCTGCAGTTACCTTACCCACCCCATAAAATTTGCGAATGTCGAGTTCTTCCAAAAAGGAAATAACTTCTTCTGGCGGAATGGTTTTTTGACCATTAGGTTTGTTGATGTCGCTGGCAACTTTGGCGATAAACTTATTTATCGAGATACCTGCACTAGCATTCAAACCGGTTTTTTCTTTGATTTTAGCACGTATTTCCCGTGCAAGTTTGGTAGCGCTGGGAATTCCCTTTTTATTTTCGGTTACATCTAAATAGGCTTCGTCTAGCGAAAGGGGTTCAACCAAATCGGTATACTCATAAAAGATTTCCCGTATTTGATGACTGATTTCCCGGTATCGATCAAAACGTGTTTTGACAAAAATCAGCTCCGGGCACAATCTGCGTGCGAGACCACCAGCCATAGCACTTCGCACACCAAATTTTCGAGCCTCATAACTGGCAGCACTAATAACTCCGCGCTCTGAACCACCACCTACAGCAACTGGTTTTCCTCGTAATTCGGGATTGTCGAGTTGCTCTACCGATGCGTAAAACGCATCCATATCAACGTGTATGATTTTTCGATCTGCGGGGAAGTCTTCCATAGCATTACAAAAATACGTACAAGTTGAGGTTTAATATGCTTGTTGTATTTTAGACTAAAATATGCAGCGTGGGAAAAACAGCAATTATTCTTGGTATAACCGGTGTAACCGGTAAACTCCTGGCAGAATCTATACTTGCAGATGCCAGTTACGATAAACTCATCAGCTTTCACAGAAGACAATCTGGTCTTGAACATCCTAAACTTAAAGAGCACGTAGTAGATTTATTTAAACTTGAAGATCACGCAGCTCAATTTAATGCAGATGTTGTTTTTTGCTGTATAGGCACTACACAATCCAAAACCGAAGATAAAGAGCAGTATAAAGCAATAGATTATGGTATTTCCCTTGCGGCTGCAAAATTGGCTAAGCAAAATGCTATAAAAAAGCTTATTGTGATTTCGGCTCTAGGTGCAGACCCCAATAGTCGTGTTTTTTATAACAGGTTGAAAGGCGAAATGGAGCGTGATATTTTAGCCTTAAACCTTCCGGAAGCTTACTTTCTAGAACCTTCACTGCTGGCTGCAGACCGTGATGAAAAACGCACAGCAGAACAAATAGCGATTAAAGCTTTCAAGGTTTTAAACTGGTTTTTGGTTGGTCCGCTCAAAAAATTTCAAAGTATAAAACCAGAAACGCTCGTGATAGCTATGAAAAAGCTAGCCATAAACACGTATCCCGACGCCCGAATTGAATCTGATAAAATAAAAGAACTAGCCCATGGCACTGCTTGAAATCGAACGTAAATTCCTGGTTAAAGATGATGCCTTTAAGTCTGAAGCTTTTTCGCAAAGCGAAATAAAACAGGGGTATTTAAGTAGCAATCCTGCACGGGCGGTACGAATACGAATTACAGATGATGAGGCATATTTAACCATAAAAGGAGCTTCAGATGAAGGGGGTACAACCCGATTTGAATGGGAGAAAACTTTAGAGCTTTCAGAAGCTCAGGAATTGTTTAAATTGTGTGAACCGGGCAGTATACATAAAACCCGGTATTATGTGAAGGCTGGCGAACATACCTATGAGGTTGATGAATTTTATGGAGAAAATGACGGGCTCATTTTAGCCGAAATTGAATTAGAATCTGCAGATCAACATTTTGATAAACCAAGCTGGCTGGGAGAGGAAGTGACCGGCGACAACCGGTATTACAATTCTCAGCTAAGCAAAAACCCGTATAAAACATGGAACGATTAATTACACTTGCCCTATTTGTTTTAATTACCTGTCTAAGCTGTAAACAGGAAGAAGCCAGTGAAAAACCTGTTGTTATTGATGAAGAAGTGCCGAATAAAAAGCTAGCATCTGAAATTGAAGCCGAACTTAAAAAAGCCGGTTATATGACTTTCAACTACGTTGATGAAGAGACCAAAGACACGGTAATTATGCAACAGTATTTTATCGCGTTTCTAAAAAGAGGCCCTAATCGAGATCAATCTCAGGAAGTTGCAGATAGCCTTCAAAAATTACATTTAGCCCATTTAGGTCGTATGTATGAGTTGGGTTACGCCGATATTTCTGGTCCTTTTGGGGATGATGGAGACATACGCGGTATCACGATTTACAATACGCCAACCTTAAAAATGGCAGACAGTCTGGCAAATATGGATCCTATGGTACAGGCAGGCAGACTGCAAATAGAACTTCACCCGTGGTGGGCAGCTAAGGGATTTCCGTTGAGATAAAAGGAGCTATGAGAAATTTTAAGATTGCGCTTCTTGCAGGTTTGGGGATTCTTTCAGCATGTCAGGATGAAAAAAAACCTGTAGCTCAGGAACAACAAGTAGAAGTGGAGTTTATCGCAGGGAAAGAAGAATATCTCACTTCCCCTTTTGTCACAAGTGGAAAGCGCTTGTATTTGGTAGGTCATCAAGACGGGAGCTTTCCCGAATTGGGTTGGCACATCAAAGACGAGATGGGTGGTTTATGGGACCAACCCATAAAATTACTGGATGGTTTTGAAGCAGAACTAACGCTGAATTCAGAACGTGTAAAGTTGGACAAAGCCACTAAATTTTTAAGCTATCCATATAAAAGTGAGCACCTCTATACCTTTAATAAAATAGGTTTAAAGGTCGTTCGAGAACAGTTTGTTCCCGAAAATCTGGAAGGATTAATCGTTACCTATAGGCTGAAAAATATTTCTTCGGAAGCTGTAGATTTAGAATTTGCTTTTAAACCTTCTTTTGATTTAAGACCCACCTGGCTGGCTGAAGAAAAGGGAATTACCGATGGAAAAGATCAATTGAAATGGGATGATGTCTCTCAGTACTTCGTTGCAAATGATTCGATCAATCCCTGGTTCTCAATTGTAGGCGCCAATATGCATGTTTCAAATACCACTTCGGCTGCTTCTAGCTATAAAGGAAATGGTACAACCGGAACCCTTTCTCTTAATCTCAATCTGAAAGCTGGCGAGGCCAAACCGATTACATTTTACGTCTCAGGTTCTTATAAAAGTCTTGAAGCCGCGCAGGCTACTTATTTAAAACTCAAGGAGGATAAAGACCAACTCTACAAGTCAAAACAGGAATTGTATACAGACCTTAAAAACAGGACTGTTCTTAGAATTCCAGATGCTGATGTTCAACAGGCATTTACCTGGTTAAAGTATAACAGCAATTGGCTGGTGCAGGAAGTTCCTGAAATTGGTACCGGTATTGTCGCCGGTATTCCAGATTATCCCTGGTGGTTTGGTGTTGATAGTGAGTATGCCTTGCAAGGCTACCTCGCCATTGGTCAGTATGATCCGGTTATAAGCACGGTAAAATTACTTGATAGTATGAGTAATGTGGTTAATGGCAATGGGCGCATCATACACGAGATGTCAACTAATGGTGTTGTTTTTAATAAAGGCAATATCAACGAGACACCCCAATTTGCCAGTCTTATCTGGGAAATTTATAACTGGACGGGTGATAAAAGAGTTTTAGAAAGCTATTTCCCAACTATAAAAAAAGGCTTAGCCTGGTTGATGGATGAAAATGATTCTAACAATAATCAGTTCCCAGATGGTTTTGGAATGATGGAAATTCACGGGATGGACAGCGAGATGATTGATGTTGCGGCCTATTCTCAGAAAGCATTTAAAGATGCGGCTCAGATCGCTTTGGTTTTTGGGGAAACTGAGTTAGCTAAATCCTATCAAGATCAGGCAGATCTGCTGAAAGATAAAATAAATACCGAATTCTGGTCTGAAGAATCCAACTCGTATGCAGATTTTATTGGGACCGATAAGCAGGCATTGCGACTCATTGATGACGCCATTGTGCGGGCAGATACCTTAGATAAACCCTGGGCTGTCGCCGAACTTCGACAAACTAAAGAATATCTAAAAGCAAATCCTTCTTCTGAATCACGACCCTTCGTTTTACATCACAATTGGGTAGTAAATACCCCGATGGAAGTGGGGCTTGCGGATACTGCTTTGGCTCAGCGAGCACTTAAAACAGCGGAAAAGTTTGTAAATCCGTTTGGTGTTTTTGTTACAGGTATCGACCGCGATGAAACTTCAGGATCTGATGAAGGATCCTTTAAAGGAAGTTCTAGCTTTTCCTATACCGGCGCTGTGATGACCTTACCTACAAGCGTACTTGCTATTGCCGAAAATAACTATGGCAACCCCGATAAAGCTTTAGATTACATTAAACGTATGACTCGCTCGTTTAGCTATGCTTTTCCCGGAAGTATGTATGAGGTATCTCCAGATTACGGAATGATTACTCAGGCCTGGACGATTTATGGATATGCAATCCCGATTGTAAAACAATTCTTTGGGGTAAATCCCAAAGCAGGTGAAAAAACAATTGTGATTAAACCTCAAATGCCTTCCAGCTGGGATAATGTTGCTTTAGAAAATCTGCGAATTGCCGATAACCAACTTTCTATGACGTATCAGGAAGATGCAAATGGAATTCGTTTAGCGATCAAACAATCCAAACCCGATTGGAAATTACACATTCAACTTCCTGCTACAGCATCTGCTCAACTCAACATTGAAAAGGGAGATGCAGTTATTGAGAAGGATACTAAAGGAAATGTATTGAATATAAAAGCATCAGGACCCGAATTGATCATGATGCTTTCAAAATAATTTTAGAATCACCGCTAAAGCTTTTCAATCCTGAATTAGATTACTGCCAGCCACCACCAAGAGCGGTGTACAGATCAACAACAGATTGTAATTGATCGAAGCGGGTATTGATGAGGTTTAGGCTGGAGTTTAATGCATTTTCACGTGCTGTAAGTACTTCCAGATAATTTGCAAGACCATTGTCTAACAATTCTTCAGAATAGCCTGTAGCAAGGTCGTATGCATTTAATTCGTTCTGTTTAACCTCTAGTTTTTCAGTAGCGATCTCATAACTGTATAAAGCATCTGAAACTTCACGGGTTGCATTTAAAAGTGCCTTTCTAAAATTGAGTTTTGCCTGCTCCTGTTGTGCCTCGGCAACTTCATATTGTGTGCGTATTTTTCGGCCATTAAAAATAGGCTGAGTGAGTCCGCCTACGATAGTTGCAAAAAGCGAACTCGAGTCAAATAATTTTGAAAAGTCAAGACTTTGATAACCTCCAGTAGCGCTAAGCGTAAGTGAAGGATAGAAATTGCTGCGAGCTACATTGGTAAGTTCAAAAGCATTGATTAAACCAAATTCAGCCGCACGTACATCGGGCCTGTTACTCAACAATTGTGCAGGAACACCTGCTTTAAGGGGTGTGCTTAGGGTTTGTTCTAAGAGATCTCCACGAGCAATCGAGCCGGGTTGTCGTCCCAAAAGAATAGAAAGACTGTTCTCCTGAAGCCGTATTTGTTTCAGTATATCAAGTTTTAAAGCCTGAGCGGTGTATAGTTGCGCTTCGGTTTGTTGAACACCAACTTCGGTAACATTACCCGCTTCTTTTAAAGCTTTTGTGGTCTCGAGGCTATTGCTTCGGTTTTCTATTGTTGACTGCGTTACACGTAGTTGTTCATCTAAGGTTAAAAGCTGAAAATATCCTGAAGCAATAGAAGCGATCAACTGTGTTTTTACTGCACGATGTGCTTCCACCGTTTGTAAATACGAAGCAGCAAAGGCGCGCTTGTTACTACGTATTTTTCCCCAAATATCTGCTTCCCAGGATAAACCAGCATTTACCTGATACACATCAAGAGAAGAAAACTGCCCGCCAAACTGACTGTTTGATGAAAGCTCTTGTCTCGTATATTGCGCATTTCCATTCAGTGTAGGGAAATAAGCAAGCTTGCCTTGTTTAAAATAGGCTTCAGCAGCATTGATATTCTCTAATGCAACGCGAATGTCTATATTTTCTTCAAGTCCTTCAGCAATTAAGTCTTTAAGCAAAGGATCGGTAAAAAGTTCGTCCCAACTTATCAAAGCAACATTGGTACTGTCAACGGGTAAATTATCTGTGCGGTAATTCAATGCTTCGGTAGCCGATTCTGGACGCTCGTATTCTTTTGCTGCAAAACACGACACCAACAGAGCCGAAGCAGCAAACAATACTAAAATTCTGTAACTATATATTCGTTTCATATTTAGAGCGATTCTTGAGATTTTGCTTCGGGAGCTCCAGAAATTTTTTCCTGTAGCCACTGGAAAAGCATAAATAAAATAGGGATTACAAATACTCCTATGATCGTACCTATGAGCAAGCCTCCCACAGCACCGGTACCGATGGAGCGGTTTCCGGCAGCTCCTACTCCACTTGCAAAAACCAGAGGTAGAAGTCCCATAATAAATGCGAAAGAGGTCATAAGAATGGGTCTAAGTCTCGACTCAGCTCCATCAATTGCCGATTTAAGCAAAGACTCTCCAGCTCGTCTGCGCTGCAGGGCAAATTCCACAATAAGAATCGCATTTTTTGCCAGCAAACCTAATAGCATTATGAGCGCAATCTGGAAGTATATATTGTTTTGTAAACCAAATAACTGTGTTGTGAAATAGGCTCCAAATACCCCAAAAGGCAGCGAGAACACAACACTTAAAGGCAACAGATAACTTTCATACTGAGCCGAAAGTAAGAAGTATACAAATACCAGTGACAGGATGAAAATTATAGTTGTCTGATCACCGGCATTAACTTCTTCTCTGGTAAGACCGCTGTAAGCCGTACTGTAATTTGCAGGTAATGTTTTAGCAACTTCTTCTACAGCTGCAATGGCATCACCGGTAGAATAACCGGGATTAGTAGCTGCTGTGATCTTTGTTGAGTTAAACAAATTAAATCGGGTAACAGATTGAGGCCCATAAACGCGATCGAGATTTACAAATTGGGTAATAGGTGTCATCTCACCAGAACCGGTACGCACATACAATTCACTCAAATCTTCCTTGTTAGCTCGATCTTCTGGTAAGGATTGTAAATACACTCGGTATTGTTTACCAAAACGCGAAAAATCTGCCGCAAAAATTCCTCCTATATATCCCTGTAGCGTAGAGAAAATACTGGAAATAGGCACACCCATTTCTTTTGCGAGCGGTACGTTTACATCCAGTTTATACTGTGGATAATTGGTATTGAATGAGGATTGAGCATATTGAATTTCGGGTCGCTGCGAAAGTTTACCAATAAACTCCTGATTCACATTATCAAGATCAATAAAACTACCTCCAGAGCGATCGAGCAAGTTTACCTCAACCCCTGCCGAACTACCAAAACCAGGTATACTTGGTGGAGCAAAAAATACAATCTGCGCTCCAGGAAACTGGGCTGCAACCCCAAACATTTTACCGGTAATCGCTTCGATAGAAAGGGAATCTGCATCGCGATCTTCCCAATCATCAAGACGTATAAATCCTAAACTGTTATTGCTTCCGGCACCACCCAAAAAGCTTCGGCCACTTACAACAGATCCTTCCTGAACTCCAGGAATCTGTGTGATTTTATCGTAAACTTCTTTATTAATTTCTTCGGTACGGTCAAGTGATGATCCCGGAGGTAATTGAATGTTCAAAAACACAATACCACGGTCTTCATCAGGTACAAAACCGGTTTTTACCTGTGATGATGACCACCAGATCCCAATTACGGCAACAATCATGAGAGCGGCTGTGACCCATTTATTGCGATATAAAAAGCCAATAGATTTTCCGTATTTATTAATAGTCGCTTTAAAACCACGGTTGAATGCCGCAAAAAAGCGTTGCAGGTAATTGCCTTTCTTTTCACCATCGTGCGCGTCGTGTGTTTTCAAGAACAGGGCACAAAGCGCAGGACTCAGTGTTAGTGCGTTTATTGCTGAAATTATAATCGCAACGATAAGTGTCACCCCAAATTGCTCATAGAAAACTCCGGTAGGCCCTGTTACAAAAGTCACGGGAATAAATACTGCTGCCATCACCAGTGTGATAGAGATGATCGCACCCGAAATTTCGCTCATGGCATTTACCGTTGCATTGCGCACATTGCGTTCACCTTCATCAATCTTGGCGTGTACAGCCTCAACCACCACAATCGCATCATCTACTACAATACCAATTGCCAGTACGAGGGCAAAGAGCGTTAATAAGTTAACCGAATAGCCAAAAACGTTTAAGAAAAAGAATGTACCTACGATAGAAACAGGTACTGCGATAGCCGGTATAAGGGTTGATCTAAAATCCTGAAGGAAAATAAACACAACAATAAATACCAAAATAAAGGCTTCAATCAGGGTGTGTATTACCTTTTCTATGGAAGCATTCAGGAAACTGTTGGTGTTGTATGGTATAAAGGTTTTGATTCCGTCTGGCAGGTCTGCACGTACTTCTTCAAGACGCTGTTCGATCTCATTAATGATATCTCGTGCATTTGAACCTTTAGTCTGAAATATACCCAGGTTTACGGCTGGTTTTCCGGCTGTAATAGAGCTTCCGGAATACGATTGTGCTCCAAGTTCAATATCGGCGACATCGCTTAGACGCAGGTATTGACCGTTGCCCAAAGCTTTGATGACAATGTCGCTGTATTGCTCTTCAGTTTTAAATCGCCCGCCATACTTAATTACATAACTAAAAGCTTCCCCGTCATTTTCTCCTAACGAACCTGCTGCGGCTTCTAAACTTTGTTCACTTAACGCTGCTGACACATCTGAAGGAATCAGGTTGTAAGCAGCAAGTTTAGCAGGATTCAACCAGATTCGCATTGCATAATCTTTTCCGCCAAAAACATTCACTGCTCCAACTCCATCAACCCGTTGAAGCGACGGGATTACATTTATTTTGAGGTAGTTCTGTATAAACGTATCATCATAATCAGGATTCTCACTGTAAAATGACATATACATCAAGGCGCTGGTCTGTTGCTTCTGGGTAGTAACCCCGGTTTGTATAACAGCCTGTGGCAGAAGTGAATTTGCCCGGGCAACGCGGTTTTGTACGTTTACAGCTGCAATATCAGGATCAACATCCTGATTAAAAAATACAGTGATCTCTGCAGTACCATTGTTGTTGGCGGTTGAAGTAATGTAGGTCATCCCTTCAACCCCGTTAATTTGCTCTTCGATAGGGATAATCACACTTTCCAGAATAGTTTCAGCATTTGCACCAGGATAGGAGGCGCTAACACTAATTGTAGGCGGTGCGATATCTGGATATTGAGTAATAGGAAGCTGGGAAAGTCCTAAAACTCCCAGGATTACAATAATGACGGAGATAACCGTAGAAAGTACGGGTCTGTCTATAAATAATTTAAGCATACTGCTTTTTCTTTATCTGAATGATGTTTGAATAGGTGCCGCGATACTGTCAAACGAAGTTTCCTGCGGATTGATGGTGGTAGTACCTTTTAGGTTTTGAATGCCTTTGGCAACAATGCGATCGCCCTGCTCGATACCCTCTGTTACGATGTACAGGTTGCCAATCTCATCCTTAACCCTAATTGCCGTAGCAACTGCTGCGTTATCCTCATTGAGTTTATACACATAAGTTGTACCCTGGCGCTCTGTTGTAGCTTCAATTGGTACAACTACCACATCAGTATATGTTTTTGGAATTTTAAGTGTGGCGCTGTTTCCATTGGTGAGTAAACGTTGTGGATTGTCAAACACAGCTCTAAAGTTTACACTACCGGTATTTTGATTTACCTGTGAGTTCACGGTTTCGATCGTGCCTTCCTGTGCATATTCTTCACCATTGGCAAGAATGAGGCTTACTTTAGGCAGATTCTTAATTTTCTCGTCTCTAACGCCCCCTTCAGCAGCCATAATAAAATCGAGATATTCTTTTTCATTCATTGCAAAATAGGCGTACACTTTATCTATTTCAGAAACTGTGGTTAAGGGTGTTTGACTCGACGGACTAACCAATGATCCTGCTCTCAGATTAATTGCACCTACATAACCATCTACCGGACTCTTGATTGTGCCATAACTGATGTTTGCTGCAATACTATTATAGCTACTTTGTGCCTGTTTTAATCTGGCTTTTGCAGTCTCGAGTTGTACTTCGCTAATGATGTTTTTCTCTACTAAAGGTTTCAGCTTATCAACTTCTACCTGAGCAGCATTAACATTGGCTTGTGCTGCTGCTGCATCCTGATTTAGGGATTGCGTTTCAAGTCTGAAAAGTACCTGCCCTCTGCGTACTTTCTGACCTTCATCTACAGCAACATCGGTTATATAGCCTGAAATTTTTGCATAAACTTCGGCATTGACTACACCTTCTATACGCGCCGGGTAGGATTGAAATCCTGTAAGGGTTTTTACAGGAAGCTCAATTACCGGAAGGGAAGGGGCTTGACCTGCACCTGCCTGTTGATCTGCTTTACTTTCTCCACAAGAGCTTAGGGTTGCGATCACAAGTACTATAAGTACAGCATTGAACAAGTAATAGGTAATCTTTTTCATAGGGAATTATTCGATTTTAAGCTTTTCGGTGACTTTCTCACGTATTTTTTTAATGGAATCTTGAGCCTGCTCCAGATAGTTGATATAATCAATGTGAAACTCTAGGTCAAAAACTTCACCCGGTTCCTGACAGTGCAGGGTGTTGTATTCACTCTTGTAATTCATCACCTCAATATGTAATAAACGCTCCTTTTCCCAGGTTTTTAAACGCTCATCAAGGTTGATTAATAAACTTTTTGGGTTGGTGACAAAATACTTTTTGCGATCTCCACAAATGGTATAGTAAGTAATGCGCTCAACTTGTTGAAGCGAGTTGAGGTGTGTAGATATTGTACTTTTACTAGCTTGTAAGCTGGTTACCAGATCGTCAAAGGTGCAGCCTTTTTTTCCGGTAAGGATAAGGGTAGCAACTATACGAGCTGCAAGAGGTGCCATCTGGTCTTTTTGCTCCAGAAAAACACCCAGCTTTTCAACTAGATTTTCACGATGTTCTTCAATTGTACCTGACATAGCCTCGTTTTGAACCTGCAAATTTCGGTTTAGTTCGGAATTAACCGAACTAAAAAAACTTAATGCTTTGTTAAATGTCAGGTAACGTTTTCGCAGTCTTAGCGTTCTGAAGCGTATTCGATCACAAGTCTTCTGCTAAGATTGGTTCCCTTGCTGTCGGTAACACTAAGTGTATAGGTGCCCGGTTTTAGAGTCAAACTGAGTTCGTGAAAGGTAGTAGACTGCCCTACAAAGGTATTGTCTAGATACCAATAAATAGTTGTATTGCTATCCCGGTGCGCAAGTTTTAATACGGTTTCCTGCTCTTCGCCTTCAAAATCCCTAGGTATTAGAATCGTTTCGCCCGGTTTCGGATAAATAAATTCCATTGGTTTTTCACCTTCGCGAAAACATCCCGGCAAATAATCGGGAAGGGTTTTGTATTCGGGATGAAGTGGAGCATAGTAAAATTCCCAGAGGGGTGGCAAACTAAACCAGGACTGGGAAACCATACGTCCTAAAGGATAACAGTCGCTGGTTACCTGATGTGTTTTTTCAGCATTTAGAAATACCTGCTGGTGAAACGTGCAGGCTTGAGTGCGATTTCCTTTTTTAGGAATCCATTGCTGAAGGATTTCTGGACAGTACAATCCGGCTAGCTTTCCGCTTTGCTTACAAATTTCAGCCTTTACAAGTTCGTCATAAGGCATCTCAAACCAACCGGAAGCGGGTAATAAATCTAAAACCTCAAAAAGTACTGGCGCGGCTGCCTGAATACCAGTAATTCCTGGTCTGCCTTCGCCATCTGCATTACCCACCCAAACCCCGATGACGTATTTTGGGGTAACACCTACTGCCCAGGCATCTTTAAAGCCATAACTGGTACCTGTTTTCCATGCAAAAGGTTGTGCATCGCTAAAGAATTGCCAGTTTTCTGAGCCCTCGGGTCTGTTGACTTCTCGTAGAGTTTCAAGAGTTTGGTAGATGGCACCTGCATCAACCAGCTCCGGCTGCTGATTCTTTTCGCCCAGATTATAAGTTTTATGTTTTAGATATACTGGTTCCTGGAAAGCGTGGTCGGGATACTCGCTCGACGTCTGATTGAAATAATTAAGGGTAGCAGCCATACCGGCGTAGGTATTGGTGAGTTGCCAAAGACTGCTTTCTGCACCACCCAGAATGAGAGAAAGCCCATAATAATCTGCGGGCTTATTAATGCTTGTAAAACCCATTTTGTGTAACATATTGTAAAATCTACTCAGGCCGTGACTGCGCAATAAGTTTACTGCGGGTACATTAAGCGATTGCGCCAGTGCCTGCGAAGCGGGTACCGCACCGTGATGGGTTTTATCAAAGTTTTGTGGATTGTAACCGTTAATGCTTGTGGGAACATCGGCAACGAGTTCGTGAGGAAGCAATTCACCTGCAGAAAGCATACTGCTGTATAAAAAGGGTTTGAGCGTACTGCCCGTGCTGCGATTGCTGGTAACCAAATCTACATAACTTGCATGCTCTCTCGTGGTGGAGGCATTTCCTACATAGCCCAAAACTTCACGGGTTTGTACATCCACAACCAGAATTGCCAGATTGTGAATTTGGTTCTGACTCAAGTTGTAATGTGTTTCTGCTGCAATACTGTTGAGCCGTTGTTGTAGGTTGTATTGTAGCGTGCTTATACTGTTTTTACCGCGATGTTCTCGGGTAAGGCGTTCGGTAAAATGGGGTGCGAGATCTGGAAGTTCCTGTGGTGCACCAGGTAATGTTTCAGCCAGGGCGAGCTGGTAGGTGGTATCGTCAATATAGTTTTCAGTTTTCAGTTTTAAAAGTAACGCATCGCGTTTTCTGCGGAATTCATCCTCATTTCGCCCCGGAAAAACCAAAGCGGGTGCATTGGGTAAAACTGCCAGCGCAGAAGCCTGTCCCCAACTAAGCTGACTTGCAGGAATGCCAAAATACCTCCACGAAGCACTTTCCAGTCCAACCACGTTTCCGCCAAAAGGAGCATAAGAAGCGTAGAGATTTAAAATTTCGTCTTTAGAATAGCCCGCTTCCAGGCGAGTAGCCATAAAAGTTTCCTTTAGTTTTTCTAAATAGGTGCGCCTGCGATTATTTCGCGATAGCCTAATAACCTGCTGGGTAAGCGTACTTCCCCCACGACGGTTATCTGAAGTGAGATTAGACCACAAAGCTTTGGTCATTGAAATCGGGTTAAATCCCGGATGTTTATAAAAATAGGCATCTTCAAACTGAAGAATTGCGGTTTTAAAACGGTGTGGCACCGAGTCTCCTGCCGGAAATCGCCATTGGCCATCAGCTGCTATACGAGCACCCAGCAATTTCCCATCGCTACTTTTAACAACCGTAGCTGTGGGGCTTTTAAAAAGGGGTCTGGGCAGGCAAAAAAGCCAAAGTCCCAGCAGTAGCAAGAATGCTGTGTACCAAAGATATTTGGGTTTAAACCTGTCTTTAATTATTGAAATACGCTTATCCAATTTCCTTTGTTTCGCGCAAAATAATCATTGTCATACATCGCTTCAGCCTGTGTGCCGGGTAAATAATAATTACCAAGATAAGAGGCGTTGAGGTCGATCTCAAACGTGCGCGATTCTTTCGACTTTAAATCAAAATAAAAGTACACCCGGTCATCGCGAATATCTTTATAACGCGCATTTCCATTCGCACCTCCTCCAAGACTTGTGAAGCTGGTATTTACAATTTCCCATCCACTGGGGATAAACTGAGATAATGCAATATGATCGATCGGATTTAAGGAGGTGTTGGTAACCGTGATTCGCGCTTTAAAACCAGTGCCCTGTCTTAAGCGCTCTATATTTAGAACTTTACCAGCGTTGTCAGTAAAATCGGTTTTTACCGCCAGGTTGCGCTGCTCGGCGAGTTCTTCACCTAAAGGTAGTTTGCCTTGCTGTATAAGGCTCACATAAATCCGATTTTGCTTCAGGTTTTTCAAACTCAGCTTTTGTTCCTGATTTGAAACTGATAAATCAGTTCTTACAAAGCCTTTTTCAGTATTTAGATTTTGATCCCCTGCCTGTACGTTGATGCTTTTACCTCCATTTGCAATTAGCATTTTGCTAAGGCTAAGTAATGCAAACGAAGTGGTTTGCGTACTGTGCCAGCTCTCTGACGAAAGTTCTTTGGCAATAGATTCTGCCATTTCCTGCTGACGTTTGTCAGCGAGAAGCACCATAGTTTCAAGTGCCATAGCTTTATTTCTTAATACAGAGCCATAAGAATATTGCAATTCGCGACGATCGTTAAACTCAAGTCCTGATTTTGCTGCCAACTGTGTGGCGACCTGTTTTTTACCAGCCAGGGCGTATGCCGCTGCAAGTCTCCAACGCGAACTGTTAGTCAATTCACCTGATTCCCGCAGGCGATTCATTGCAGCCAGTTCGGGTTGACCGGCAAGAGCCAATGTATACAGTCGGTAAGCCTGGGTAAGACTGCTGTTATAAGATGTGATCCCATTACGCCACTGTCGCGCTGCACTCTTTTGATAATTTAGCCAGTTTGTTAAAAAGGTTATAGGTAAGGTATAACCCTGATTTTGTACTTCAAGCATAAAATGACCAGCATACGAAGTTACCCAGGCATCGGCCTCGCGTTCACCCGGCCAATAACTCACACCACCTTCTGGTCTTTGTAGCATACCCAGACGATCTATCGTTGCCTTGATATTACGTTGGGTATCTTTTTGTTCGGTATTATTCAGGTCAAAAATAGAGCTGAGGTAAAGCTGTGGGAACCCGCTCGAAGTCGTCTGCTCTGCGCAGCCATATGGGTAACCAATGAGATATTGCAGACGTTTAGTATAATCAATCTGTGGGAGCGTTGACAATTCTAAAGCTGCACTGTTGCTTCCCGGCTGTCCAAAATTAGCATAAGTCAGATCCAGACTTTCTCCAGGTTCAAGAGTATAATGTTTGGTGCGCTGCGAGATGGGATTTGGATTTTCAACATCAATCTCAACTGTGTAACTCGCGCGCTCACCACCTCCAGTTGCGGTAATTTCAAACTTTTGAATCTTGTCACTGCGTTTAATATCGAAGTCAAAATTTACCAGTTGTTCACCGACTTCTGTAAAACGTATGCTCTTAGAGTTTCCGGAAATTGGTTTAATCGCTTCAGATGTTTTGACGTTAACTGAAACGTCACGCACTTTCTTGTCCATAGCAAAAACAGTAACGGGTAAAGTAACCTTTTCGCCAGGTGATAGTTTTCGGGGTAAAGATGCCAGAACCATAAGAGGTTTGCGAACCGGAGTGGTCGTTTCTGTGCTTCCAAAAGCTCCTGTTTCAGTGTTTCCAGCAACGAGCATCGTACGAACAGAGCCTATATAATTAGGCATTTCGATTTTATGACTTGCGGTAGCGCCTGCTTTGAGATAAAACGGACCTAAGAATTTAACCACCGGTTTAAAACGATCTGCTTTTCGGTTTTTTGCACCCGCTGCCATATCACCACCACCTATTGCAAAAATATTGTCTACACTACCCGAAAAGGCTCCGATTACATCATCATAAATATCAAAAGTTTTTACGCCCAGGGCTTGTCGTGCATAGAAAGACTGATGAATTTGTGGAGTAGAAAAACGCGTCAAATCAAGTAAACCTTCATCCACAACTGCCAGAGTGTAGGTCATATCCTTACCTGAAGTTTCGCTCACCTTTACCGTAAAATCCTGTTCAGGCTTAAGTTCTGAAGGCATTTGAATTTTTGGTTTTAGAATGGTTTCCGGATTTTCTACCATAAGCGGTATAATCCCGTAAAGTCTTAAAGGTCTGTCATTCAAAGTTTGCGCGTGAGGTTGCAGAAGACTAATGTGTACATAAACATTGGGCGCCATCGCGGTGGTGATAGGAATACGCACTACAGTTTCCTTTTCCTGAGTGTCCACCCATTTTTTTGAAAGTACCTGAGTTCCATTTTCAATGCTTAAAAGCGCTTTGCCAGCTTTTTGAGACGGAAATTTAATAATGGCTTCTTCTCCTACTGAATAAGTGTCTTTATCTGAAGAGAAAACCAACATCTTTGCACTATCTCCATTTCCTGCCGGAATATCATTCCAATTGCGGAAGAAGTAGGTAGTAAGTCCGGTGGCGTGGCCAGATGCTTTATCAATCACGCGTAGTAGATAGCGACCACCTTCAGCTTCGGGAACTGTGATTTTTGCGACAGCTTTGCCTGAAGCGTTTGTGGTAACATCAAAATTTTGCACGGGCTTATACACCGAGGTGTTTTCGTATCGGGATAAATTGTCTGAAGATCGGCTAAACCACCAGCGCCATTCGATCTTAAAGAGTTGCACCTGTAAAACCCTTCCGGCAACCGGCTTGCCTGATTCGGTTACACTTACCAGATCAAAATTGACTGGTTCGTCAGTAAAATAAGAATCGTACTCCCGGGTTACGGGGGCTTTTATTCCTGCAAAATGGGTGTATGGGGCTAACTTTTTAGAAAACACATCTACTGAAAAATCGCCACCGCCTTCATAGACCTTGGTTAAGAAGGTAGCCTGTAGCATTCCCGGAGCTTTGTTGCTGAGTTCCAGTTTTTGAGAAAAATCGAGTTTTCCTTGAGTATTCAGATCTTTTTGTTCCAGAATTGGTAATTCAACCTCATTAAATGTGCGAACAGGATCTGTAAACGTATAGATTTTAAAGTCTTTAAAATCTGCAGAAGTACTGCTCAAAGTGGCGGTAATATCTGTCTTTAAATTGCGGGCAGGAGCACCGTGTAACCAGGTGGCGCCAATGCTTCCTTTTACTGGCTGAGACGTTTTTAGATAATCTTCTTCAAAATCCAGCTTTATTTTTAAGCGGTTTGGTTTTACTGTAGCAACCCGTAGCCTTTTTGTGAATTTAACTCCGCCTACGGTTACAGTAGCCGTCCAGTTACCCGTAGGGTCAGAATTGTGGGTAGGAATGGGGAAGTAGTAAAAACCGTGGTTTCGGTCTCCGGGAGTACTATTATCTGATAAGGTTGAGCTAAGCACATTGCGCAAAACCAGTTTGCCTCGGGCATCGGTTACTTCAAGCTTAACCGGATGTTCTGCTGGCAAGGGATTTGCGAGATCATTTAAAACAAATGTTAGGTGTATGCTATCGCCGGGTCTGTGTACACCACGTTCCGTATAAATATAACCCTGCAGACCTTTTTCAAGTCGTGAACCGCTGATGTCAAAATTACTTAGCGAAAGCGAGTTTCCATCCTGTAAATTGGCATATGCATAGTTGTTGCGTTGTTGAGCAATGGCATAGGCGATTTGTTTGTCGCTGGTAAAGTTACCTAGACCATCCAAGTCTGTTTTTAGACTTTTTACTAGCTGTTGCTGGTAATTGTAGAGTCTAATTTCGACACCCATCTCAGGTTGTGCAGTGATGAGGTTAGAGGTAGCAAAATCATAATTGCTATTTTCACTTTCCTTCACGATAAGTCCAAGGTCTGAACCTAAAACATTGGTCTTGGCAAAACGGTCTTCATTATAATAAGCCGGGTGGCAGGGATTGTCTTCTTCTTCCCAATTATAAACCCGATTTCTCCACGAATAACGCTCATTATCCCAGTATTCCATTTCTCTGACGTCGCTATCAGTTTGCGTATCGTAATAGGCTTCATAAGATTCTTTGAGGTAAGCTTCTTCCTTTGAAAGTTCGTCTGCATCTCCGGCATCAGGACAGGGATACAGGCTATAATCCTTTTCAAAACTGAATTCTACCCGGTACAACGCCCCGGGGTCTGCTTTGAAAAATTCGGAAAGGTCTAATGCATATGCACGCCAAAGTCCGTTTTGAGCAATGCTATTGTCTATAAGCGGAATAGTCTTTTTCGCTATGCGTCGGCCAACACGATTAAGGTCATAGGATTCGGTGCTATTAAGTGAAGCTGTTTGCAAATACTGAAGCAAATTGTTTTGATACACTTTAATAATGCGCACGTCAACTGCAGATAGATTTACCGCTTCAAAGTAAAGAGGCGTTTTCATCGAGCCCGGTAAAATACTTCCGTTTGAAATAAGACGTATCTGTGGCTTGAGCTGCTCAAAAGATACCTGCTGAATAGTATTCTGGGGTAAGACAGAACCATATGCATTGCGTATCCCTTTATTTAAGGTAAGCTCAACCTGACCGCTAAGTTGTAAGCCTGGATATACGGTTAACACATTTCCCTGAACCTCATAACGCATATTTTGAAGGCTGTCTAGCTGAACCAATCCTTCAAAATTCTGCTCCATTTCTAGTGGGTCGGAGAAGTTGATGCTAATGGATGTTTCTGGAGAAAGTGCCGTGGTAATGTCAACTACCGCAAACCTGGATTGCGAGGGGATATTCAACGTACTTTGACCCTGATTTTTACTGCCAATAGCCTTACCGTCCCAGTTGATGCGTATTTGAGAATTTTCCTTTTTGCGGTGAATACTATCTATGGTAAAATTGAAAAATGAGGCGTGCGTAGTATCTACCGGCCAGTCAATATTTAATTTTTTGCCCTCCTGTGTGGCTTCTACAAGTTGGCGCACTTCGCTAATAGTAGATTTATCTGCCGTTTCTACAGATCCGGTGAGGTATTGCCATTCTTTACTATAGGATTGTAGTTTGCCCAGATTGATTTTAAAATTGGGCGTTATGGTTTTAAAGCTGAAGGTATAACTCTGATATTCGGGAGCGATATCCTGAAAGAACCTATTAAGTTTTAACGTAACCGAATATTCTGTGTCGGGATTAAGATTTTCTTCGGGTACAAAAATGAGTGAAGTGCCGTTTTGAAGGCGCAATTCGCCTCTGGTTTTAGGATATACAACCAAATATTCTGAAGGGATAATCTGATTGGTGTCAAATTGCGTAGCCGGTTTTGCCAATTCAATTTTTATAGGGTCTGTGACCGAAACCCGCCCAAATGTATTGAAGGCGATGTACTCTTTAAATTTAAAAATATTATCATCTTCCTTTTGCTTATGACAGCTGCTAAGCAAAGCCAGTGTAAACAGAACAAGTAGTGCGGTTATACGATTCATATAGCGAAATAATTGGAGCCTAAAAAGTTCAAACGGATTGTCGTAAAGGTAAACTACCTTTTTTAGATCGCATAACAGATTAGGTTGCTAGAATAAACTGAAAGCTTTTGCACGCAATTTTGAAGTAAATAAGTACTGAATTTCTAGCCCTCAAAACCAGTCATACTTCTTACATTTTTGATTATGTATCAAAAAACAACGTTTTAATACACTATAAATCGACGAAATACACACATTTATACATTAAACGTTTTACTTCGGAAAGTTCAATTACCGATAAAGTGCATTTATAACTGCTGAAAAGTGTTAAAGTTTGGATTATTTTTGTTAAAATTCGGTTTAA
>CAXPQP010000069.1:0-33011 GCA_964219495.1 Leeuwenhoekiella sp.
CCGGTACCAGACCGTTCTGTTTACTGGATTATTTTCCGGATGATTATTTGATGGTTGTAGACGAAAGTCACGTGACCGTGTCTCAGGTGAGCGCAATGTACGGCGGTGACCGAAGCCGAAAGGAAAATCTTGTGGAATACGGTTTTAGATTACCAGCCGCTATGGATAACCGCCCGCTTAAGTTCGAGGAATTTGAAGCTTTGCAAAATCAGGTAATTTATGTGAGTGCGACTCCGGCAGATTACGAGTTGCAAAAGTCTGAAGGAACCTACGTGGAGCAAATCATACGTCCTACCGGATTATTAGATCCAATCGTTGAGGTTCGTCCCAGTCTTAATCAGATAGATGATTTGATTGAAGAAATTCAGAAGCGAGTAGATAAAGATGAACGTACGCTGGTCACGACCTTAACCAAGCGTATGGCGGAAGAGTTGACGAAATACCTGACGCGAGTAAACATCAGAACACGCTACATTCACTCAGATGTTGATACACTTGAGCGTGTGGAGATTATGTCTGATCTTAGAAAAGGTATATTTGACGTGCTGGTAGGTGTGAACCTATTACGTGAAGGTCTGGATTTACCGGAAGTATCGCTTGTAGCAATTCTGGATGCAGACAAAGAAGGATTTTTGAGAAGTAACCGTTCGCTAACACAGACTATTGGTCGCGCTGCGCGAAATATTAATGGACTCGCGATTATGTATGCCGATACAATAACAAAAAGTATGCAGGAAACCATTGATGCCTCTGAATACCGGCGTCAAAAGCAAATCGCATATAACGAAGCGCACGGTTTGAAACCTATGGCGATCAAAAAATCACTGGAAAGCGCTTTGGCCAAAAAAGAGAAATTCAAATTTGAAGCAGAGGAGTTGACGCGAACAGCAGCAGAGCCAGATACTGCTTATATGAGCAAGCCAAATCTTGAAAAACTCATACGTGATACCCGTAAACAAATGGAAGCTGCAGCGAAAGAGCTTGACTTTATGGAAGCTGCCAAGCTACGTGATCGTATAAAATCCTATCAGGAACAGGTAAAAGAATTGACCTAATCTATAACCAAAGAATTTATATAGTTTTCTAAACCTCACAATTCTTTTAGGCATGTGAGGTTTTTTATCTATTCGTATTTGGCTAAAAATTGAACCACCGTGTCGCGGTAACTGCGGCTTATAGGCAAAGTCTCATTTTCGATTTCAATATGTTCTGCAGTATAGGCTTTGATAGCTGAAGCAGCAACTATAAAAGAGCGGTGAATGCGTAAAAACCGATCGGGAGGTAATTTAGATTCAAAATTAGAAATCGTTTCCCGGGTAACGTGAGTTTCTGACTGTGTGTGAATCTTTATGTAATCACTAAGACTTTCAACATAAACGAGTTCGTCAAAATCAATTTTGATCATTTTTCGGTCGGCACGAATAAACACAAAGGGATTTGTAGCTTTTTCGAGATCTAAAGGCTTTACTATATGTTGAGTTTTCTCGAGGTTTCCAGAACATTTATGAATTGCCTGTAACAAGCGCTCAAAGGAAATGGGCTTGAGTAAATAATCTACTGCCTGCAACTCAAAACCTTCTACGGCATATTCCCGGTGTGCCGTTGTAAACACGATTTGAATATCTTTTTGAACTAATTTGGCAAATGAAAGTCCGCTGACTTCTGGCATATTGATGTCAAGAAAAACCAGATCTGCAAGATGATCTTTGAGATAGGAAAGGGCATCAATCGCATTTTTAAATTCATCTTGTATAATGACTCCAGGTATACGATTGAGATGCGTTCGCAGGATTTCGCGTGCAGCAGGTTCATCATCTACAAGTATCACATTCAATTTTTTAGTCATTAAGTTGAATGTTTAAAGTGACTACATAACTAGTGTCAGGAGTTTCAACCTGTAATTTATAGCGTTCAGGAAAAAGCAAATCAAGTCGTTTTTGGATGTTAGGTAAACCTACTCGTAATTCTTCAGTAGGAGTAGATTCAATTCGGGCTGTATTTTTTATTCTAAAAAATAAATGATCCTTACTGATGTTAAATTCCATTGAAACTTTAAGCTTTCCGTCCATAATAGCACCGTGCTTAAAAGCATTTTCCACAAATGGAAGAAAAATCATTGGTGGCGCTTTTATGCTTTCGTCAAAATCATTCATAGCAATAGATACTTCTAGCGTATCCTGAAAACGTATTTGCTCCAGACTGATATATTCTTCGATATGATCGAGTTCCTGTTTTAGAAACACTTCATTCGCGGTTACCTGATACAGGATGTAATCGAGCAGATTTGACAGCTTTAGAATGATATCAGGGGTTTGTAAAGATTGTTTAAGGGCAAAACCGTAAATGGTATTCAGTGCATTAAATAAAAAATGGGGGTGGATTTGCTTTTTCAGGTAGTGCAGTTCCTGATCTTTAAGATGCAGCTGCGCATCGAGGATTTTATTCTCCAGATTTTTATTTCTTGAGAGGGTATTGAAATTGTGGTTGAGGATGTAAACAAAGCTTACCAAACCCACGACCAGATAAATCAATATCAGGATAAACACCAGGTTGCGGCTCATCACAGGTGTATTTTCGACCTGAAGATTAGAGATAAAAATAAAACTCCCTATCATCGTCACCGTAGTGAGAAACGCAGTGAATATTAAAATGTAAACCGAATACAGCACAAACAGCCCATAGCGACGCAACATCAGATATCGAGGAATTAAGTAATAGACTGTGGCGTAAGTGGTGAGCATTGTCAATGGTAGTAGAATGCTTGAAAACCAGGTTACGTAAAGCGTATTGGTTGTATTATAGCTAAAGAAATAGACAAAGAAAAACCATACACCTATCCACAATAAAAAGTGCGAGGCAAAGAGTTTAGTCTGGTTAAACTTAAGCAAATCCATAGCTGCAAGATGCTAAAAATGCAGCAAATCTAGGTTACTTTTGAGACGAATGACTGTTTTTGAGTGGGTTTTGACCGGGTAATCGATACTGTTGAATCCCTTTAAAAACCGGTTAGCTGTCGCAAATAAATTTTAGCGATCTTTAATTCTGATAGTTTTGTAGGGTATTCATTTAAAAACTAAAACTATGTTACTAGACAGAATTCAGGAAGGAGGCCCTTTTTTTATGTGGCCTATCGTAATTGTATTTATTGTGATTGTCGCGCTGTTTGCGCGTCAGTTACTCAGCAAGGCAGATAAAGCCCAAACCATTGTATTAATCAGCAACATCAGCCTGTTTATACTGAGCTGGGGGATTTTGGGGAGTGTCATAGGTCTTATAGAAGCCTTTGATGCTGTTGAAGGTTTAGGCGAAGTTTCTCAAGGAATGATGGCTGGCGGACTTAAAATAGCATTTCTAACTACTGTTTTTGGGTTGGTAACCTTCATTTTTGCCCGCTTATTCATTCTGATTTTGAACCTTCTGAAGAACTGATTTTAAACACAAAAAAAGCCGAATGAAAGATTCGGCTTTTTAATTTTAAGATTTTTGCTCTTTATTAAAATACACCAGATAATAATACATCTGGCGCTCTTCATCCCAGCCTTTTTCAACAAATTTTTCGGCGCTCTCGGGATTAATAAAATCCAGTTTTATCTGAATGTTAGTATCCAATTCAATTACACTTTTAATTTTCTTGCGAGCAGCAGAAACCGCTGTATTTGAAATAGGGAAGGAGGTAAGGTCTTCAATTTTATATTTAGGAGCTTTTTCCAGCTTGTAATTGTTGAATTCTGGGATTAATGCCGGATTTTCCATCACTTCATTCATAAAGTTTTGCTCTATGAATTCGTCATTTTTCGCAAAGTGGTTTACCGCGCGATTCATAAACATTACTTCTTCTTTTTTGTCTTCTGCAGGAAGAACAACTTCTTTTGCGAAGTCCTGACAGAATTTTAAATACTTCTTAGTATGGAAATTCTCATCAGCTAAGATATCTACACCCAGGAAGCTATCCAGCCAATATTTAGCATCATAGCGGTTCGAATCGATAGAAAGAATTTTGTAACCTTCTTCTGCATTCTTATTAAAGATCAGGCAACCTTTGTCCAGTTTGTTCAGACTTACTCCTTGCTCCAATTGCATTTTTAGGTTGCTCTCACCTTCCTGAAACTGTAAGAAATCCTGTTTCAATTCTGATTTAAAAACTCCAACAGCATCTACTTTTTCATTGTCGAGCATCACATTTTCAATATGAGCCACATAAACTTCACCTGGTTTAATATGTGGATGTTCTGACTGCTCATAAAGCAACTTTGCGATATCGACAGAAACCTCGTGGGAGCGCGATGGGTTTTCAAAAATTGATTTCACATAATTGGATAACTCGTGAAACTCCAGATCGCTCTCGTGTACAAATTGGTAGTAATTTTCTTCTTTATCACGAAAAGGCTTAAAGAAAAACTCTTTAATAAGTGGGGTAATCTCATCGTTAAGCTGGTAGCGTTCTTTTGATAAAAAAGCACCTTCAGAACGACTTTTGTTCCCTACGCGGTGTATAGAAAGTGACTCAATTTGAGCCGAATATAAGTTGATCATGGTTTAGATGTAAGATTTGAGATTTTAGATGTGAGACGGGAGATCTAAGATTAAGTCTAAAATCTTAGATCTAATGTCTAAAATCTATTTAATTCCAGTTTTCGTCAAAATCGAGACCTTCATAATCTTCGATGTCGTAGTCGTCCTCATCATCTGCAAATGGGTCGTCATTGAAATCAGACTCATCTCCTGAAAAATCGGCTTCAGGAGCCTGTGCCGGGATTTGCCCAAATGCAAACATCAGGTTTGGATAGGATTGTCCGTCCTGAGCTTCTGTTATTTCTGCAAGTTCTACAAAAAACGTCCACAGATTAAAGAAATCATATACATAAATCATTCGCGTTTGATCTTCTGAAAGTACATCTTCAAGCAAGGTATCACTCATCGCCCGAAGCGGATTTTCAGATTCACTCATGTCGAACAAAGCGATTTCTTCTCCCTGGCGCCATTCATCATCGCTGATGTAAAAAGATGCCATTTCGGTGCCGTCAAATCCAAAACTTTGAGTAATGGTATTGTGAAAATCTTCGCAAGTAGCAGTTTGCTCAATCTCGATGTCTCTGAAAATATCTTCCTGGGTGTCTAATATGACACGAAAACGGTAAATCATTGTCTCAATTTTTAGGCGGTCAAAGATACAATTTACTGCAAAGAAGTGCTTGAGAGCGCTGCTTTTTCTTTAAATGCTGTAAGCAATATATAGAACTGAAAACCAAACAGTAAAGATGCAATAACCAAATGCAGCGGTTGTGTTAAAAATGGAAATTCGAAATAATTCATCAGTACACCTGTGAATATTTCAATCAAAATAAGAGCCAGAACCCATTTTAAATTTTTGTGCCCCAGAATAAGTCTTTTGTTTCGAATAATCAACCAGGCATTTAATAACAAAATAACAATCGAAAAGGAACGGTGAATGTAAAATGTAACTTCTGGCTTTTGTAACCAAAGATCTTTGGCTTCATAACCAACAAGATCTACGGTTTCATCGATATATTGTCTTACCTGTGTTCCCAATACAATTTGAACAAGCGTAAAGATCACAGCCACAAGCATTCCGGTTTTGAAAGGCTTGTCAAATTTAAAGCTCTTATTATAGGCGCTGGCTTCGATATACATATAGATTAGCAGAGCTACAATAAGTAGTGCGATCACCATATGTATAGTTATGCGTACGGGTGATAAAACGGAATAAACAACTGTAGCGCCAATCCATCCCTGAAAACCAATAAGCAGTACTGCCATTAACGACAGGAATATGCGTTTAAACTTACGTTCTTTAAATAGAGCAATACCTAATGTTATAAGGAAAGCAAGTCCTGCCAGGGCCCCAAAAAGACGGTTTATATATTCTATCCAGGTATGCCAGGGGTTGAAAATGGCATAATCGTGCTTGGTATAGCCATTCCAATTTTGAGGATTGAAATCTTCTCCAGAGGTAAAATTTGTTTTAGCAATACGCAGGCTTTCATCAACAATAATTACCTGACCTTTTTCATAAGCTTTTTCAGGAGTCCAAATCAATTCAGCCTCACTGGTAGGAGGTATAATATAACCGAAACATTTTGGCCAGTCTGGGCAACCCATTCCACTTCCGGTCATACGTACAACCGCTCCGGCTATGATAACCAGATAAACCAAAACAAGCGAGATGAAAATTGATTTCTTATACACTGGTTTACTATTATTACAATTGTTTGTTTCTATAGGTTAACTTCTAATCATTAAGCCTAATTCTGCACCTTTTTCAAGCATAAAATTGCGAGCAGCTTCATACTCATTGGGTATCTCTCCCTCCAAAATTGCTTCTTTAATTGCTTCTTTAATGATACCTATTTCGCGAGATGGCTCTAAACTAAAGGTTTCCATTATTTCTTCACCACTTACAGGAGGCTGAAAGTTACGTACGTGGTCACGTTCTTCAACTTCTTCAATTTTTTGACGCACGGTTTTGAAATTATTATGATACCTGCGGTAACGCTTCGGATTTTTTGTGGTGATATCTGCCTCACACAGCGTCATTAAATCTTCCAGATAATCTCCTGAATCAAAAATAAGTCGGCGTACAGCACTATCGGTCACAAAATCTTCAGCAATCACGATAGGACGTGAACTCATCAACACCATTTTTTGAACGAATTTCATTTTTTCGTTCAATGGCATTTTCAGTCTTTTAAACAGTTTAAAAACCATTTTGGAGCCTACAAATTCGTGGCCGTGAAACGTCCACCCGATTTTTTTATCGAAACGCTTGGTTGGTGCTTTACCTATATCGTGTAATAAGGCAGCCCAGCGTAACCAAACATCATCGGTGTTTTCAGAGATATTATCAACAACCTCAAGGGTGTGGTAAAAGTTATCTTTATGTTTTTGTCCTTCCTTTTCTTCAATACCCTTTAAAGCCGTGAGCTCTGGTAAAATATAACTGAGTAGTCCGGTTTTTTCTAAAAGTAAAAATCCTTTAGAAGGTTTCGGACTCAGCATAATTTTATTCAGTTCATCTACAATTCGCTCGTGCGTGATGATTTTGATACGTTCTTTATTTGCAGTTATTGCCTCGAGAGATTTGCGCTCTATTGTAAAATCAAGTTGGGTAGCAAAACGTATGGCGCGCATCATCCGCAACGGGTCGTCACTATAGGTAATGTCTGGATCTAATGGAGTTCTAATGATTTCCCGTTCCAGATCTACAATACCATTAAAAGGGTCAAGCAGGTTACCAAAAGATTCTTTATTTAAGCTAAGTGCCAACGCATTGATAGTAAAATCCCTGCGATTTTGGTCGTCTGCCAAACTACCATTTTCTACGGTAGGGTTACGGCTGTCTTCTGAATACGATTCTTTACGGGCACCTACAAATTCAATCTCAACATCACCATCCCGCAGCATTGCAGTCCCATAGGTTTTAAAAACCTGTACTTTGGGTTTGTGTGGAAGGAGGGAAGCTACTTTTTTAGCCAGTTCGATCCCGCTACCAATTGCTACCACATCAATATCTTTAGCCTCGCCACGTTTTAATAAAAAATCGCGTACGTAACCGCCAATGACATAGGATTCTAGATTTAATTCTTCCGCAGCCTGAGCAATTACCTCAAAGATTTTTAAGTCTAAAGCTTCCGGAAATTTCAAAAGGGCCATGTAGTCTTATTTGCGTAAAATCTTCACCTGACCATCGCTACTTAGGCGTATCACCGTTGAAGATTTAGTCGATTTGTGTTTGCGCTGCAAATTTACGACATAGTCCACTCCTTCCAAAACAGCCGGACTTATTTCAGGATAGCGCATTGGTGTAGGCTCACCACTTATATTTGCTGAAGTAGAAACCAATGGTTTACCCAATTTGCGTATAAGAGTCTTGCAAAATTCATCCTGTACAATTCGAATACCTAAAGTATTGTCTGAAGCTACCAGATTTTCAGCAATACGTATCGGATTGTCGTAAACAACCGTAGTAGGCTGGTCAGCATATTTTAAGATATTATAGGCAACTTCAGGAATCTCTTCCACATACTGTCTTAGCATTTTCAGATCACTAACCAGGCAGATAAGCGCTTTGCTTTCGGGTCTGTTTTTGAGCGCATAAATTTTGTCAACCGCATCAGCATTTGTCGCGTCACAACCTATTCCCCAAACTGTATCTGTAGGGTAAAGTAATAGTCCGCCTCGTTTTAAAACAGCCAGAGACTCGTTTACCTCATCAATAATGCGTTGATCGTATTTTTTAATTGACATAAACTATAGATTTAGATAATCTGCTGCCTTTTCATAAAATGCAGTGTTCAAAGTTCTGCATTCTTCCAAAATTCCGCTATAAGAGTCTGCTTTTTTTATGTCTGTTAGTGCATTTTCAAAATTGGTGAAGACCGGTTTGTATTTAAAGTCGTAGAATTTTGAACTATTAGGAACGACAGCAACTTTCTTTCCCAGCAACATGCTCCAATACATAGCGTGATAACTATCTGTAATTACAGAATCTTTTGATCCTATAAACTGAATCAATTCTTCTAAATCAGTTGTATTTGAAGTACAAGGAAATGCGTCAAACTGATTTACCAAATCATTCTTTTGAAAGGTGTCTCTGTGAAAAATGATACCCAATTCATCCTGTATTGAATAATCTTTGTCAAATACCTCGTGCATACAACTCACACAGGGTAGATATTCGCCAGGCATTGAATAATCCCGTGTTCCCACAAGACCAAATTTTGAAACATCTGTTGTATAGGAAGTTATTTTGCCAAATTCAGAAGGGTTTTTTGAATTGTGCCCTAGTCCCCAAAGCACGGTTTTCTTTCCCCGTTCTGCAAGGTTTTCAAACAAATCCATCGCAAATTGAAAGGCGTTGCGGTTAAGTAATCCTCCACCACCAATAATGAGTTGTTTTTGGAGAAGATCATTAATATACTCTTCGTTGCGATTGTTGTTTGTGACGTAATAATCTCTTAAATCAACACCGGTATTTTTTAGCTTTTCAAAATAGTTATGAGGCGCACAAAAAAGATCTCCTACATTATCGGTATCCACACAATGCAAATTAACCACACCATCATTTTGAATGGAATGATTTGTAAGTATGCGTTGTGCCTTGGCTCTTGTGGTTTTGCGATGCCAGGATTTTCTGATTTTAGAAAACATAGTTTAATTTTTACTGAAGAGAAAATCGTCCGATTTTTCGTTTTTATCCAGGTAATCTAGAAATGATATAAGATCTTCATTTGATTGATCTAACCTGAATTCTTTACCAGTAGCTTGAGATACTGCTGTTTTAAAATGAGGTACAACCAGGTCCAGGAGTTGTGTGTTTTTAATATTGGAAACGTTTCTTAAATGATGAGGAACATATTCCATATATAAAAAACGGGTTTTTTCAAGCGTTGAGGACATTCCCTGAAGTGCGAAATATTCTGCCCCTTCAATATCCATCACAATCCCATCGGCAAATGGTAGTTTGTGCTCGTTTTGATGTGCATCAAGAGCGATCATATCAACTTCAATTTCTTCAGGATTGTCAAATTTATACCTGTAATCATTGATAATGGGTTTTACTTTACTACCACCGGTATTCATTCGATTTTGAATAAAACACATTTTTTTTGAAGAATCACCAACTGCTAAATTGAATAAAGTAACGTTTTGCAGTTCGTTAAATATGACATTTTTGTTTAAAAACCAAAAAGTATCTGGGTTTGCTTCATAGCCAATAACTTCTTTACATTGTTGAGCAATTGGTATCAATAAAGTACCTACGTGAGTCCCTATAAAGTAAATGACATCATTGGCTTGAACAATCTTTTTTAAGGAGTTGATTTCTTTAGCATTCCATGAACCTTTGCGACCCAAACTTTTACCAATCATCATATCCTCGTGAGACATAGCTATAATTCCATTTTCGGTGTTATAGATAATACCTCTGGTGTATGGTGCAAATTTTTTACGCCTGTGTTCAAACTTTTTTCGTTTGATGAAATACTTAAGTTTTTTAAACATGGTTAGTTGTTTAGGTTATAAAGCTTTGTAAACCTGGATGTATTTTTTAGCGGTTTCAATCCAGTTAAAGCTTGCTGCGTGTTCTTTCACGCGTTGAGCATAATTGTGGTCATTTTTGACTTTTTGAAGTCCTTCGCTTACTACTTTCGCCATATATTCTGGTTCATAATGATCCCAGTAAAATGCATCAGAGCCTCCAATTTCAGGTAGGGAAGTGTTGTTAGAGAGGAATACAGGTTTTCCAAAGGTCATGGCTTCAATAGGAGGAATGCCAAAACCTTCCCTCAGAGAAGGGAATACCAGCGCTTCACAATGACTCAGGTAATAGCGTTTGGTGTCTTCATCAATTTTACCCACAATATGTACGCGTTCTTCCAGATTAAGATCACTTATAAGTTTTAGGAGTTCCTGATGGTATGGCCGGTCTGTATTACCAGCCAAAACCAGGTCAAAGTTAGGCAGGTGCTTAAGCATGGATACTAAAACACCAAAATTCTTGCGCTGTGTAAATTCACCAATGCTGAAGAAAAATGGATGTTTAGGAACGTATTTGGGTTTAAAATCACCAGGAAGAACCGTGTTTAAAATGGTGTTGCCATTGTAAATCACATATTCAGGAACTTTGGGGACCTTAAAAAATGAATGAGTATCCTTTTTTGCAAATTCAGAAATGTAAACAATAGCAGCACTTCGTTTAAGTTTGTCTTCAAAACGTTGAATGACTTCAGGATTTTGATCTCTTTCCTTGGCAAAATGAATGTCGTGAACGGTAAGCACGTAAGGTAAGTCCCTTGCTGGTTCAATTTTGATGTTTTGATTAAGGCTGTGCCAGATATCATATTTTTTACGAATACGGAATAGTGGATATTTTGTAATTGAGCGATACTTTCGATAGTCGAAAACAGTACCAAACTCATCTTTGAGTCGGTCAATATATTTAGCGTGAAGCGTAAAGCGCAATTCCGGATCATTAATTTCGGCAAAGGCTTTGATGAGATGGTAATTAAATTGCCCAAATCCAAAATAGGGATTCTTAATATTATGCGATTCTAAAAATATATGCTTCACACGTTATAGAATTGAACTTACGAAGCACCAGGCTTCAGGATTAAAAATGGAAATTTATGTGAGTTTACTTAATGTGCCGTTGCAGTAACCAGACTTTTAAAAATTTTTCAACCTCTGCAAAAGCAAGTAAATAGGCCTGAATATATCCTTTTTTACCTTTAAAAATCAAACATTTTACAAGAAATTGAAACCAGAAGTGTCCAAAGGGTTTCAACATAAAGTCTATAAAATCAGGTTTAAAGCCTTTGTTATAGAGCGCTAAACCTTTATCAAGACTGCTTTGGTGAAGATTTTTTAAATAAACCTCGTAAGTTTCATCCAGACTAAAATTACTATTGTTTTTAGAGTCAATCTGATTTTCTTCTGGATATCCTTTTTTTATAAGAAGAAGTTTTACGTAGCGTTGAAAAACTCCGTAAGCATTAACGCTTGCCACCGCAAAACCGGGGACACCATCGCGCAACCCACCTTTTAAAATTGCAGACGAGAAAAAGCGAAAAGCAGGTTTGATACTCAGTTTAAAAATGGAAACCTTTTCATTTTTTGCAAACCGCTGTCTTGCCTGAAACCAGGCATAAGAATCTTTTTTTGCTATGTAGGACTGCAGGCCTTTATAGGTGTAATGCAACACCGGATTCTTCAAGGTTTTAACCTTACCCTCAACTACTAACTTTTCGTGAACCTGACCTTCAAAACGAGCTTGCTCACGTCGGGTAACCCGCAAAACCGAATCGCTGTGATGATACAGGAAGCGATTCATATAAAAGTGAGGGAAGCTTAATTTGAGTCCGTCATATTCACCTCTTCTAAGGGTTTCAAGCAATTCTAGTTTGAGAGAATGGGTGATACGCTCATCTGCATCCAAGAATAAAATCCATTCTGATGTAGCGTGTTGTAAAGCGAAATTTTTTTGGGCCGAAAAATTGTCAAACTCTCGATAAAGAACCTGGGCTCCAAATTCTTTAGCAATTGCAGCTGTAGCATCTGTACTATTGCTGTCAACAACAATAATTTCATCTGCAAAATCAACCGATTTTAGAGCATCTGTGAGGTAGGCTTCCTCGTTAAATGTGGGGATAATTACCGAAAGTGTTGACATCGCGCAAATCTACAAAAACTTATCTTTGCGCTTATGAACGCACGAGATACTTCTATCATCATTAGTACCTATAATTCTACCGACTGGTTGGAAAAGGTTTTATATGGTTATGATAATCAAACCTATCGGCAGTTTGAAATTGTAATTGCAGATGACGGCTCTGATGAGCGTACAAAAGCTCTGTTAGAACGTATGCAACAAGAGGTTTTTTATCCCATTGTACACGTTTGGCATGAAGATGATGGTTTTCAGAAATCGAAGATTTTGAATAAAGCTATCGAAGCCTGTTCTACGGAATATATTATTATGAGTGACGGAGATTGTATTCCGCGTAAAGATTTTGTTGAGCAACATGTGAAATTTCGTGAAGAAGGTTATTTCTTATCTGGGGGCTATTTTATGTTGCCGCTTGACATATCTAAAGCCATATCTAAAGACACTATTTTTAGTGAAGCCTGCTTTGATCTGAAATGGTTAAAAGATCATGGGCTCGACAGCAGCTTTAAAAATAATAAGCTCACAGCAAGTGGATTAAAAGCCTCTTTTCTCAATTTTATAACTCCAACAAATGCCAGTTGGAATGGTCATAATTCGAGTGGTTGGAAAAAGGATATTGTTGCGGTAAATGGTTTTGATGAACGTATGCAGTATGGAGGTCAGGATCGTGAGCTGGGTGAGCGTTTATTCAATTTGGGAATAAAGAGCAAACAGATACGCTATAATGCGGTGGTTATTCACTTAGACCATCCGCGGGGGTATAAAAACGAAGAATCAATAGCTAAAAATAAAGCCATTCGCAAACATACACGCGATCAAAAAGTAGTTCGCACTCCCTATGGAATCGTCAACGAAGTCTCTAATTGATTTTTTGAGATTCCAAATGATTTTTTAGATAAGACTCGAGCTTACCTAAAATAATCTCTGGTGTGAGTTGTTGATAGAGGAATTCAGGATTCTTTTCAATTTTCTTGGTCGATTCCCTATCGAAGCTATGGTATAGTTCGGGTTTCTCTTCTTTAAGATGTACCGATTGGTGCATCGTTCCATCCTCAAAACTATTCCATGCATCTTTATCGATGTAGGGTGAGTAAATGGTAAATGTGGGTTTATTTAAAGCTTTTGTTATGTGCACGCTTCCACCTTCATTAGCGATTAGCATATCGCATTGATTCATTAAAACAGCAAAGTCACGTATGGATTGGGCATATATATCAAGATTTATAGAATCCTGGTTTTTGCAAAGATCATAGATCGCAAGAGCATCTGCCTTTTGATGTGGCGCGTAATTAAAAAGCACGGTTACATCGTAATTGGAAGCTACATAATCTACAAGTTGGGCTATGTATTCCTTAGGCATCGATTTTTTAGGTACACTGCCTAAAACGCCAAACATTACAACCGGTTTTTTACCAATCCCATTGAAGTTTCGTTTTAACTCCTCTTCACTTAAGAATATTTTTGGATGATAATTAGGACTTGGTAATGAAAATGCAGCTTCTACCATATTTACACGATCTTCAATAGCTCTTCCGCAGGGTAAGGTTGCTTTTTCCTTGAAGTCAATAGCTTTAGTATAAAAGGGAAGTTTTAATTTCTTATTTTTTCGCTTAAAACCTAAACGCATGGGAGAGCCGCTAAATAAGCACATCATTTTGCTTTGGAACTTTGCATACGGATCAAAAATGAGATCGTATTTGTTTTTGCGAACCTGCTTTAGAACTTTGAAAAAGTATGCCTGATTTTTAAGGTCTTTTTCGTTGACCAACCATAAGGTGTCAATATTAGGATTGTTTTCTAAAACTCCAGAAGTATAGTCATAGGCAAAAAAGGTCACTTTGCTTTCTGGAAAAATAGTTTTGATGTTGTTTGCAATCACCGAGGTGAGCAGGGCATCGCCTATTCTTTTATTCTGAATGATGAGTATGTTAGTTGCTTGCATTACCTTCGCAAAGTATTTCTTTTTTAAGAGTTATTAAAATTTACATGCGCATCAATTTTGTCCTGAATACCGAATTTGAAGCCTATCGCAAACAGCTTCTTGCTGTGCTTGATGATTTTGAAAATCAAGGCTCTTATCTTGTTAAAGGGAAGCGTAATACGATAAAAAAGGTGGTTGTTGTCGATGTTACCTTTAACATCAAGCAATTTAAAAAGCCATCAGCATTCAACGCATTTGTTTATAAATATCTAAGAGCTGGTAAAGCCAAAAGGTCTTATGAATATGGTCAATATCTCATTAAAAGCGGGTTGAAAACTCCAACTCCGGTTGCTTATTATGAAGAGCTGGCAGCAGGTCTTGCGGAAAGCTTTTATATATCGCTACATCTAGATTATGACTTTGATTTTCGGGATTTGATTCACAATCCAAAATGGCCAGAACGTGAGATGATCCTTAAGCAAATGACTGCATTTACCTACCAGCTTCACGAGCATGCTATTGTGTTTCAAGATCACTCTCCGGGAAATACGCTAATAGTTAAGGAAGCTCCGGGTGCCTATAGTTTTTACCTTATCGATTTGAATCGTATGCAGTTCAAAAAGCTCAATCTAAAAGAGCGTTTGAACAACTTTAGAAGACTTTGGCTTTCAAAGACAATGATTCGAATTATGGCTAAGGAATATGCTGCTCTTTATGGAGCTTCTCCAGAACTCACCGAAAAACTTTTATTAGAATCAAGCCGAAGATTTCAGCGAAAAAAGATCAAAAAAAAACGCTGCAAGCAGCGTTTTAGAAAGATTTTCTAGAAAAGTAGACTATACAGCAACATCATACTCACGTAATGCATCGTTAAGTGAAGTTTTCTTATCTGTACTTTCTTTACGAGTTCCGATAATTAGCGCACAAGGAACTTGATATTCTCCTGCAGCAAATTTTTTGGTATAACTTCCTGGAATTACAACCGAACGTGGTGGCACATAACCTTTGGTTTCTTTTGGTTCGTCGCCGGTAACGTCAATAATTTTAGTAGAAGCAGTAAGCACCACATTGGCGCCCAATACAGCCTCTTTACCTACGCGTACCCCTTCCACAACAATACAACGTGAACCTACAAAAGCATTGTCGCCGATAATTACTGGAGCGGCCTGTAGCGGTTCTAGAACACCACCAATACCTACACCACCAGAAAGGTGAACATTTTTACCAATTTGAGCACAACTACCTACAGTCGCCCACGTATCAACCATAGTACCTTCATCTACATAGGCACCAATGTTTACATAACTTGGCATCATAATAACACCTTTTGAGATGTATGCTCAGTGACGGGCTACAGCATGTGGTACCACGCGAATGCCTTTATCCTGATAACCGCGTTTAAGGGGCATTTTATCGTGGTATTCAAAAATACCCACTTCCAATTTTTCCATTTTTTGAATAGGGAAATAAAGCACTACCGCTTTCTTTACCCATTCATTCACCTTCCAGTCTTCACCATCGGGTTCTGCAACACGCAGGGTACCGCTATCTAAAAGTTCGATCACTTCACGAATGGCGTCCTGAGTTACTTTGTCCTGTAATAACGAGCGATCTTCCCACGCTGCTTCAATAAGATTTTTTACCTGTTGCATTTTTAAGGTCGGTTTAATTTTTAGCTTTATTTTTTGCGGGCTAAAGATAACCCAGCCGTTTTGAAAAACCCAAAATAGGGCGTATAAGTTTGAAGACTTTAAGACCACAGGCAACAATGTTTTTAATTTTAATTCATAATAAGACAGTTTTTGGTGCATCTTAACCGAAAACCTTACTTTTGCCAAAAAGTTACATGGCTCGAATTCTGGCAATAGATTACGGTACTAAACGCACGGGTATAGCTGTGACCGATGAGTTAAAACTCATCGCTTCTGGTTTGACGACTGTAGATACCAAAGAATTGCTTCCTTTTTTAAAAGACTATTTTGAAAAGGAGGAAGTAGAGTTAATTCTAATTGGCGAACCCAAGCGATTGAATAATGTAGCTTCTGATGTGGAGGTAGAGATTGAAAAATTTCGCGAAAGCTTAACTAAAATCACAAGCATTCCTATTAAACGCATTGACGAGCGCTTTACTTCAAAAATAGCAGCTCAAACTATGTTAGATGGTGGCCTCAAGAAAAAACAACGTAAAAATAAAGCGCTTTTAGATGAAATAAGCGCCACGCTCATTTTGCAATCGTATTTATACTGATTTAAGAGCGTAAAAATTAATAACCCATGATTTTACCAATAGTAGCATACGGCGATCCCGTTTTAAGAAAGAAAGCAACGCCAATATCTTCAGATTATCCTGGTCTTGACGAACTTATTGAAAATATGTTTGAGACGATGTATGGGGCTAGCGGAGTTGGTCTTGCAGCACCACAAATAGGTAAATCTATCCGTTTATTTGTGGTAGATGCGACCCCTTTTTCTGATGATGAAGATTTAACTGAAGCTGAACAATCGCGCTTAAAAAGCTTCAAAAAAGCCTTTATAAATTCTGAGATTATCGAAGAAACGGGTGATGAATGGGCATTTAACGAAGGTTGTTTAAGTATACCTGGAGTGAATGAAGACGTTTTTAGATGTTCAAACGTTAAGATAAAATATCAGGATGCTGATTTTAAAGAACACGTTGAGGAGTTTGATGGCTTGCTTGCACGGGTTATTCAACACGAGTACGACCATATTGAAGGTGTGTTGTTTACAGATAAATTAAGTAGCCTTAAAAAACGCATAATCAAGAATAAACTGGGTAATATTAGTAAAGGTAAAATCAATGCTGATTATCGTATGCGATTCCCAGATATTAAAATGCGATAGTTAAAATAGGGCAGGGGTACTTTATTTATTTTGAAAATTAAAAAAGACCCTAGATATTTGCCCCCTTATTCAAAATAGCACAAACACACTAATTCCGTTATTTACGGTTAAAAAAAGAATATGAGTTTAGATAAGATTGTTTCAATTTCTGGAAAACCTGGTTTATTTCATTTACGTGCGCAAACCCGCACAGGTTTCATCGCAGAGTCACTTACAGATGGAAAGAAAATGCCTGTAGGATTGCGTCATAATGTGAGTGTACTTTCAGAAATTTCTATTTATACTTTAGATGGTGAAACTCCATTACGTGAAGTTTTTGCAACAATAGCTGAAAAAGAAAACGGAGGTAAGGCTTTAGACCATAAATCATCTAAAGACGAATTAGAAGCTTATTTCTTCGAAATTCTTCCAAATTTTGATGAAGATCGCGTGTATGCCAGCGATATTAAGAAAGTAATACAATGGTATAACCTTCTACAGGAAAACAATTTGCTTCCCTCTCAACTGGAAGAAACTGAAGAGGCTGAAGCGCCAAAGGAAAAAGCTGCGGCTAAAACTTCTGCCAAGACTGAAAAGGCAAAGCCATCAGCTGCTAAAGCTGCTCCCAAATCTTCATCTAAAAAAGGAGCAACTGCAAAAAGTACAGAAGCCCGTAAAAAATAAGCTTGATAAAGCGATAGCAATAGCCACAATTTGAATTTTCAGATTGTGGTTTTTTTTTTGAATGAAATTTAAGGCCTATTCATTTCGATATTAAGCAGTATAAAGCGGTAGGTTTTTTAATTTTACTAAGCTTTCGATTCTATATTAATTCCTATTAAAATTCCACTATGAATTCCAGAAAAGATCAATTACAAGCAATAGATCGTTTACTAACGATTATGAACGAATTGCGCGAACAATGCCCCTGGGATCGTAAGCAAACGATGCAGACTTTAAGGCATCTCACTATTGAAGAAACCTACGAGTTGGGAGATGCAATTCTGGAGAATGATATTGATGAGGTTAAAAAGGAGTTGGGTGATTTGCTGTTGCATATAGTTTTTTATGCAAAAATTGGAAGTGAGACCGGCGATTTTGATATCGCAGATGTTGCCAATGGAATCTGTGAAAAACTCATCTCAAGGCATCCGCATATTTACGGGGATGTTGAGGTTGAAAATGAGGAAGACGTAAAGCGTAACTGGGAAAATTTAAAACTGAAAGAAGGAAAAAAATCGGTGCTTGAAGGCGTGCCAAAATCGTTACCAGCTCTGGTAAAGGCCAGTCGTATTCAGGATAAAGTGGCCGGAGTAGGATTTGATTGGGAAGAACCACAGCAGGTATTTGAAAAGTTACAGGAAGAACTAGCCGAACTTCAGGAAGAGGTAACTGCGCAAAATCAGGAACAGATAGAAGCAGAATTTGGCGACGTACTTTTCTCTATGATTAATTATGCTCGTTTTTTAAATGTAGATGCTGAGAGTGCTTTGGAGCGTACCAATAAAAAATTCATTAAACGCTTTCAATATCTAGAGTCAAAAGCTAAAGAAAACAACAAAAGTTTGAAAGATATGACTCTTGCAGAAATGGATGTTTTCTGGGAAGAGGCAAAACTGCTTTAATATTCACAAAATTTTAAGATTTAGGGGAAATTAGATGGTATTCTAATATGGTTTCGGTATGTTTAGCACCTAAGCCCACTTTATGGATTTCACAAACCCGTTAATTTACGGAGTCCCCTGTTTTTTAGGTTTAATATTGGTAGAACTTACTTATAGTAAGCACAGCGATCATGACCATATATACAACTGGAAGGATCTTGCCGCCAGCCTTACTATGGGAATAGGATCAACACTTATTGCTCCTCTCATAAAAACCATAACGGTTATTCTGCTTTTTAACTGGGTGTATGAATTGTTCAACCCAATGGTTGATGGGGTTCGGCAAAATATTATGGGTTGGGAATCTTTTGGTTATGCCTGGTATGTATGGATTCTCTGTCAACTTGCAGACGACTTTTCCTATTACTGGTTTCACCGGCAGAACCATATGGTTCGTTTTTTTTGGGCAGCACATATCGTACACCATTCTTCAGATAATTTCAATTTAGGAACCGCCGTGCGTAACGGCTGGTTTACCATTTTTTACAAACCTCTATTTTATGTGTGGATTGTCGCAATGGGTTTTCCTCCCGAAATGTTAGTGGTTTGCCTGGGTATCGAAGCATTGTGGCAGTTTCAGTTGCATTCGCAATTTGTACCAAAACTGGGTATTATTGATAAAGTTTTTAATACACATACGATGCATCAGGTGCATCACGCACGAAATTTGGAGTACATGGACAAAAATCACGGAGGATTCCTCAATATATTTGATCGTTTGTTTGGGACATTTAAAGAACTTGATGAGGAGATTGATATTGAATATGGAGTTACACACGCTCCAAATAGTTATAATCCTTTAATTATTCTCACCCACGAGTATAAGGACATTTGGAATGATACTAAAAAATCTTCAAGCTTAAAGGATAAATGGATGTACATTTTTGGTCCTCCAGGTTGGAGTCATGACGGGAGTACACTTACCATAAAACAGCAAAGAAAATTGCTGCGAGAGGAGCAAAATTTGGAAAAACTAGAATGGGAGTTGGCTGAGTGATTTATGAAATCCTGCCTCTTAAACGGGCAAATTCGTCTTCCAATTTTTGTAATTTTTCTTCAATTCCATTACTAAAATCGGGTACGCGGTTTTGAAATACCGCTATTATACGCCATACTTCACAGAGATCACTTTTTGTAAGTCTAACTTCTGGTACATTCTTGTGGTCTGCTCGAAGTAAAAGTTGATCATTATTCAAATACAATCGTCTTAGAATAAGCTGATCTTTAGTTACCACCAGCACCATCTCACCGTAATTTAATTTGTTGATCTTGTTTGATGCAACCCGCTCACCAATGACCAAATCTTTAGGGAACAATCCATTATCCTGATTACTCATTTCAAGGCTTTGAATACGATATGCTCGTAGATCTGTTTCCGATTCAATAGGTAATGACAGAACCGGCATATCCTTTATAAAAGATTCTTTATTACAAAATTCAAGGTACTCCTTAGTATTTAATTCGGTTATACAGGGGATTTGCGGAAAGTGCTCTTTTTGCTCTACATCAAATTGCTCAGAAAGTGAACTTTTGAATTTAAGGAGTTCATTCACAGTAAGCTCTCGAGTTAGCAAATCGTCTATAGGTATGCTAAAATAATTAGCAATGGTAATTATGGTTTCAATTTTGGGTTCGCTTCTACCTTCTTCGTAAGCACCTAAAGTACCTCGTTTTAAGTCAAATAGCTCTGCAAATGCCTGCTGACTTAGTGTCTTCACACTACGAATCTTTCTAATATTTTTTCCGAAAAATGACATATTTTGCTAATATTATTTGCAATTGTAATTTTTATTTGTAAATTTATCTAACAAAATTAGCGAAACAGATTGTATTCGGCTAATTTTTTTAGTAGACATCTTGATCACATGTCCTATTTCTAATTAACATCAATTAAAAAACGAAAAAATATGGTTGTACTAATTCATTCATTATTAACACTAATAATTCCTGTACTTTAAACATTTAATGTTTAGATTTTGTATTATTAACCTTTAGAAAATTTTAACACCTCGCTAACCAAAAGCCGATGAAAGATCATTTTTCAATTACCAAGAACTTTTTACTGGAGTTGGACTTTAATATAACATTCGAGAATCCGCAGGATGGTATTCTGGTCGTACAGAAAGAATCTTCGGGTATCAAAAATCTCATATTGGGTGTTGCTCCGCCCATTTTAATTATGGAACAGTTCATCTTTAAGATCAACAACCTGTCGGAAAAAATTTTTAAAAGTCTGCTTCAAAAGAATAGGGACGTTATTCACGGGGCTTTTGTGCTCAACGAGACGGGCGAAAAAGTCATCTTTAGAGACACCTTACAGATTGAAAATATGGATTTGAATGAACTCGAAGGTTCGCTAAACTCCTTAAGTCTGCTTATGAGTGAATACTCAGATAAAATCATTGAATTTTCAAAATATTAAAACCTAGAACTCATGAACATTTTTAGACGCTTATTTAAAATAGGAGAGGCCGAAGCCAATGCTGCAATTGATAATATGGAAGACCCGATCAAATTAACCGAACAGGGTATTCGCGATATGAAGCACGACCTCGATAAAAGCCTGGAGGCTTTGGCTCAGGTGAAGGCTTTGGCCATACGTGCCAAAAACGACCAGGAAGAATTTCAAAACAAGGCCGAAGATTATCAAAGCAAAGCCATTGTGATTCTTAAAAAGGCGCACAATAAGCAGATGGATGCTGGCGAAGCAGATCGTTTAGCAAAGGAAGCCTTACTTAAGAAGGAGGAAGCTGAAAAACAGGTTGCTCAGGCTAAAACCGAATCGGAGAAATTTGACAACAATGTGGCTCAGTTGCAGAAGAACATTCAGAATATCAAAGCAAACATCAGCAAATGGGAAAATGAGCTTAAAACGCTTAAGGCTCGGGTAAAAGTGAGCAACGCTACTAAAAGCCTGAATAAGCAAATGGCAGAGTTGGATAGCACCGGGACTGTTTCGATGCTGGAGCGTATGAAGGAAAAAGTCGCACAGGAAGAAGCACTTGCCGAAGCTTACGGCGATATTGCAAATGCTTCCAAGTCAATAGATGATGAGTTAGACAAGGCGGCTGATACCAGCACGGCAAAAGCTGAAGACGAGCTCGAAAAATTAAATGCACAATTGGGTCTTAACGACTCAGAAAAACAGGGATAACCGTGAACGCAACGCTTACAGAAGTACTTTTTTCGGAGGTAAATATCGTCCTCACCATCTTACTCATCATTTTGATCCTGTACTGGATTGTCACGATGATAGGCGGTATCGACTTTGACCTCGATATTGATGTGGATGTCGACTTTGATGCCGATGTCGACGTTGATACCGGTCTGGAAGGAGGCAATATGGACTTTGAAGATGTTTCAAATGTCGAAGTAAACAAAGAGCAAGTAGTAGGAAAACGCCGCAAGCCTTTAAAAGCCTGGCAGATTTTTCTGATCTACTTCAACTTTGTAGGGCTTCCGTTTATGTTCACCTTCACCTGTTGGATTTTCATCTGGTGGTTAATGACCACGTTGACGACCGCTCTTACCTTTACGTATGACAATGTATTTGGCTTTGTCATTATGCTTGTGGCTTTGTTTCCGGCATTAATCGTCAACAAACTTTTTACCACTCCATTTAAGGGCTTCTTCAGGCATTTAAATAAAGATGGTGATGTGGCGATAGACTTTTTAGGCCGAAAAGCCACATTGCTTTCCTCAATTGCAGGTGAAAAAATGGGCAATGCCGAAGTACTGGCAGACGGTAACGCAATGTCCGTTTACGTAAAATCCCTTACCGGCGAACCGCTCACTTACGGCAGCACGGTGTTGATCATCAAACAATCTGCAGATCATAATTATTACCTAGTAGAGAATTATAACGACTAAATAAATCAATCAAAAATGAATCAAGTTTTACCAATTATTGGAATTGGATTAGGAATACTCTTGTTCCTGGTCATCGTTTATTTCGCGATCATCGCGATGTTTTACAAAAAAGTGCATCAGGGTCAGGCCCTTATTCGTACCGGTTTTGGAGGTACTAAAGTGGCTACAGACAAAGGACTCTACGTGGTTCCGGTTTTTCACAGAGTGGAAATAATGGACGTTTCGGTCAAGAAAATACAGATTGAACGGCTGGGCGTGGAAGGTCTTATTTGTAAAGACAATATGCGGGCAGATATCAAGGTGGCGTTTTTCGTTCGTGTTAATAACGATGTGGCCTATATCAAAAAAGTGGCACAGACCATTGGTGTGGCCCGTGCTTCGCGTATAGAAACCCTTGAAGATCTTTTTGAAGCTAAATTTTCCGAAGCGCTGAAAACGGTAGGTAAAAAGTTTCAGTTTATTGAATTGTATGAGGCCCGCCGTGAATTTCGAGATGAGATCGTTGATATCATTGGTACAGATCTTAACGGCTATACTCTAGAAGATTGTGCGATCGACTTCCTGGAGCAAACACCGGTCACCCATCTAAAACCCGATAATATTCTGGATGCGGAAGGGATCAAGAAAATTACAGAACTCACCGCAGCTCAGAATGTAAAAGCAAACCTGATTAAGCGCGATGAAGAGAAAACCATTCGCAAGCAGGATGTGGAAGCGCGCGAAGCCATTTTAGAGCTCGATAAGCAATTGGCTGAAAAAGAAGAACAGCAAAAACGAGAGATTGCCAACATCAAAGCTCGTGAAGAGGCTGAAACGCTGAAAGTAGCTGAAGAAGAACGTTTAAAGTCTGAAACTGCACGTATTGCTACGCTTGAGAAAGTTAAGGTTGCTGAGGAAAATATGGAGCGCCAGGTTATTGTAGCTGCAAAGAATAAGCAACGTACCGATGCTGTTGAAACCGAACGTGTTGAAAAAGACCGTTTACTTGAGGCTACCGAAAGAGAGCGCGTCGTAACTCTTGCCCAGATTGAGAAGGAGAAAGTAGTAGAAGTTGAGAAGAAAAATATTCAGGATGTGATTCGGGACCGTGTAATGCTCGAAAAAGGCGTGGTAGAAGAGCAGGAGAGTATGAAAGATATTCAGGCGTTTAAGACCGCAGACCGGGAGAAGCAGGTTAAAATCACGATTGCCGAAGCCAATGCTCAGGAAGATTTGATCAAAACTATTAAAGCCGCTGAAGCGCAAAAAGAAGCTGCGAAGCAGAAAGCCGAAGAGATCAATATTGAAGCACTTGCTCATAAAGAAGCTTCAGAAAAAGAAGCTCAGGCCCGTAAGATTTTAGCCGAAGCACAGGCGAAAGAAGAAGCTACAGTAGGTATGTCTGAAGCACAGGTAATGCACGCTAAGGCAGATGCTAACGAGCGCCAGGGAATTGTAGAAGCTTCAATCATCGAGAAGAAAATGAAGGCTGAAGCTGCAGGTATGGAGGCTAAAGCCGACGCAAAACGTAAAGACGGTCTTGCTGAAGCAGCGGTAATTAAAGAGAAAGCAATGGCTGATGCAGCGGGTATCGAAGAGAAAGCTAACGCAATGAAAAAACTGGATGGCGTAGGTAAAGAACACGAAGAGTTCAAACTGCGTCTGGATAAAGAACTTCAGGTAGATTTAGCACACATCAACATTCAGAAAGATATTGCCGATGCTCAGGCAATGGTAATTGGAGACGCTCTTAAAGCTGCGAAAATTGACATTGTAGGTGGTGAGACCATGTTCTTCGATCAAATCATTGGTCAGATTACTCGTGCTAAAGGTTATGATCGATTAGTAGCCAATAGTACCAATATTCAGGATGTAAAAAATGCTATTTTAGGTAGTGAAGATGTGCAGGGTAATCTTCTTGAAAAAGTCAAGGAGTTTGCTGATAAATACGGCGTTTCTTCCGAAGATATCAAAAACCTGACGATAGCCAATTTATTAATGCACCTTAAAGAGCGTTCAAATGATAGTGAAGAGCAAACACTTTTCAGCAATCTCTTTAATCTTGCCAAAGGACTTGGTATTGATACCAAGAAAATTAAATAACTGTTAGAATTTTAAAGCTTGCTTCTGCTTTGTCAGAGGCAGGCTTTCTTTTCTCACGGTACCATTTTACTTCGGTCTGATTCTTAATCAGACTAGAAATCGCTTTAACCTGCATTACTTCCAGAACAAAATACATGGCATCAGAGTCACAAAAAACGAATATTAATCCTAAAGACAATCCTGCACAGGACACCTTAGATGGCGGCACTTACGCTATCATTAGAGGGCGTTTGCAAAAGCAAAAGGAGGAATTACAGACTAAGCTTTCTGCATTAAACGAATCTCGTAAAACAGTCTTTGGTTCTTTAGAAACGCAACTTATTGCTAATGATCGAATCAATACAGAAAATAACTGTATTGCCAGAGATATAGTATCCCTGGGGAACACCTGTATTTTTGGGTACAATGTGCATTTTGGCCTGCGTACAGAGATCAAACTTTCAGACGTTTTCAGTATGTACACATTTACTGAAAATCGCTTTGAGCCCATAAGCCTCGAGTTGCTTGAGGACGATACCTTTAAAACCGATTTCGCAAACCTCTATAAGTATTATCGCAATACGATTTTCTCGCGCTTTGCGATTATGGGTAACTATCTGCATATGGTTTTTCAGCTTAGCGAAAGTGTAAGCGATATAAAAACCTTCAAGTGGCTTATTAAAGACAACGAATTAGAATATGTAGATAACCGCAGCGATCACGAGTATCGCTTTCCTGCACAGCACGAATTTAAATGGATTGATGTAAGCCGTGATATGCATCGCTATGGAGTGCATTCCCATGTTTCCATTTTAGATCGTGTTTTTGTTGAAACTATAGGTGGAGATCTTACTATCAAGATTGAAGATAATACCGATGAGGGGAAGGGAATTTTTTCAGAACCTGTAGAACATACAGATCAAACTCTTGACGATGGTCAATACAGATATGCCAACCTGGGTAACCTAATTGTAATTGAAATCAAGCCATTTCAGGAGTCCCCTCGTTATTTTGTTTATAATCACAAGATAAAAGCGGTTCATAAAATTCAGAGTATTGGTGTCGCAGCGGTTTTATTGCCAGACGATCAGGGTATTATTTTTCCTGATGGATATTACCTGCAAACCGGTGAGCATAAAGTCTTTGATGATGGCTTACCTCAGCTGAAATTTCAGGAAAAGATAAGTTCGCCTAATGGAGAAGATTATATGTACGTTTTTTATGAGTCGGCCAAAGGGCTTTACAAACTCATGTCGTACAATATCATAAGTCAGGAAATTAAAACTCCCATTGTTTGTAGTGGTTTTACATTATTGGAAAATGGCGAACTCTGTTATTTTACAGCTGAAGAAAACCAGACCAAGCATCACGTAGTTCAGATCTGGCAAACTCCATTTTTGCAAGGTGATTTTATGCCGTCTCAACATACCGATACACTTCTTTACAAAATAGGTAATAAGGATATCGTAAAAGCAATGGCCGAATCTCAGGCACTAATTACGCTCTTAAATAAAGAAGATAATTACGACGGTCTGTATGCAGATATCGCCAAAGCTGCAAAAGACATTCAGGATGCTTATTACTGGTTATCTGAGAAAGAAACAGAGCAGTTAGATATTCCGCTACGCGAAATAAACAATGCTGCAAATTCTGCTATAGACGAGTTTCAAAAAGTGACTGAACTACGCCGTCATGCCGCAAAACAGACTGAAGAAATCAAGAAGGAGGCCGAAGCTTTATTTGGTAAAATCAAGAGCACTTCGTTTAAATCGATCAACGAGTTTGTGGCCTTACTTACCCAGTTGCGCAGTTTGCGCGGTAAGGTGATCAGTTTACGGGAGGTGCGTTACGTAGATCTCGATTTTCTCAATACCCTGGAAACCGAAATCGGCGAGCAAACCCAGAAAATTTCGCGGCGTTGTGTTCAGTTTTTACTGGATGATAAAGCCTTGCAGCCTTATCACGATCAGGTTAAAGAAAAACAGCAAAAGCTCGATGGCATTAAAAAGGTGATCGAGGCCAAAAATCTGGAAGATGAAGTAAACCAGATTGCGGCAGATCTTGAGTTGCTTATTGATATTGTCACAAATCTGGAGATTGAAGATACGGCGCACGCCACACAAATTATAGATAACATCTCCCTGATTTTTGCTACACTTAATCAGCTTAAAGCTGCTTTAAAATCAAAAAGGAAAAGTTTAGGTACAGCTGAAGCTCAAGCTGATTTTGCCGCACAGCTAAAGTTGATTGATCAAAGTATCATTAATTACCTGGATATTGCTAATACTCCCGAGAAATGTGACGAGTTTCAGAATAAAATTTCCATTCAGCTTGAAGAGCTTGAAGGGAAATTTGCTGATTTCGAAGAGTTTATTTCGCTCATTATTGAAAAACGCGAAGAGGTTTATGCCGCTTTTGAAGCCCAGAAAAATGCTTTGGTTGAAAAACGTAATAAGAAAGCGCTCGCTCTTCAAAATGCGTCAGAACGTATATTGAAAGGAGTAACCAAGAGAGCTCAAAGCCTGGGGTCTGTTGATGAGATTAATGGATATTTCGCTTCCGACTTAATGATTAATAAGGTGCGAGATATCATATCTCAATTGGTTGAGTTAGAAGATAGCGGTAAGGCTGAAGAAATAGAAACAGCTCTTAAAGTTGCTCGTGAAGATGCGTTGCGCAAACTTAAAGACAAACTCGATTTATATGAGGATGGCGAGAATGTTATCAAGCTGGGGAAACACAAATTTGGCGTAAACCGGCAGCCGTTAGATCTTACCATAGTTCTCAAAGATGGGATTTTAGCCTATCACCTTACGGGTACCGACTTTTACCAGCAACTGGATAATCCTGTTTTGCTCAACTCTCGCCAGATATGGGATCAGGAATATGTTTCTGAAAACGAAACCGTGTATCGTGCAGCTTATTTGGCGTATAAAATTTATAAATCCAATCCACTTAATAAACTTCATAATCTTGAAGAAAAGGCTCTTTTAAAACTTGTTCAGGAAGAAAGCAATACTAATTATAATGAGGGTTATGTAAAAGGTGTGCATGATGAAGATGCGGCTCAAATTTTAAAAGTACTCGTTCAAAAACATGTCGATTTAAGTTTGTTGACTTTCAACCCTCAAATACGAGCTAATGCCCAGTTCTTTTGGAATAGTCTCAATCTAGAATCTAAAAAAACAATCAATCTTAAATTAAAGGCTTCCGGCGAGGTTCTACAGTATTTTCCAGAGGATTCTGAGGCAGATTTCGTGGTTTCATTTTTAGAAAAAGAACTGAACACTTTTGCTGAAAACACTTACTTATTTGATATTCAGGAAAATCCTGCAATAGCTTCTTACTTATTTGCAGAATTACAAAGTGATGATGTGTTTACCCGAAGTGAAATTGCAGTAAATCTTAAAGATGAGTTTTTAAAGGATTTAAAATCAAAGCAGGCCGATCTTCGGTTTAAGGGTAGTCTTGAGAATCAACCCGATTATGAGTCTCAGATTGCTCTTGTACGACAATGGGTAAAAGCCTTTTTGAGATCAATATATAGTGAAAAGAGTGAAATGACTCTAGATCGAATGATGAACTATCTCGATGAGGTTGTTTGTTTAATTCTTTTTGAAGATGATTCGGTATCTAAGGTGAATGCTATTGCTGCAACAGAATTAATCTCTGGTTTAAAGGGAGATCATGATAAAATTAAAGAAGGGAAGTTTGACTTTGATTTTCATCAGTTTACCTCCACGCTCGAAAGTTTCAGTTCTGAAGATGTGGTTGCATTTGAGAACTTTAGAAAGGCTAAACACGAAGTTACCGAGCAACTTAAAGAAGAGCTGAAACTCGAAGAATTTAAACCCAAAGTTCTAACTTCATTTGTACGTAATAAACTCATCGATCAGGTTTATTTTCCACTCTTTGGAGATAATTTGGCTAAGCAATTGGGAACCGTAGGCGATACCACACGAACCGATAGAATGGGTATGCTGTTGCTCATTTCGCCACCGGGATATGGTAAGACTACCTTGATGGAATATATCGCGAACCGTCTGGGTCTTGTTTTTATGAAAATTAACGGTCCGGCGATCGGGCACGAAGTTACTTCGGTTGATCCTGCTTCGGCAACCAATTCTGCTACTCGAGAAGAATTGAAAAAGTTGAATTTAGCTTTTGAAATGGGTAACAATGTAATGTTGTATCTCGATGATATTCAGCATTGTAACCCTGAATTTCTGCAGAAATTTATTTCGTTATCTGATGGTACCCGTAAGATCGAAGGTGTTTATAATCAAAAGCCCAAAACTTACGATTTACGCGGAAAGAAGTTTTGTGTAATCATGGCGGGTAACCCGTATACGGAAAGTGGAGCAAAATTTCAGATACCAGATATGTTAGCTAATCGGGCCGATATCTACAATTTGGGAGATATAATTGGTGATACTGAAGCTTTATTTAAGCTTAGTTTGATCGAGAATTCACTTACTGCAAATCCTGTTTTACATCAATTAAGCAGTAAGAATTTTGATGATGTTTATACTCTTTTGGAACGCGTTGAAACGGGTAATGAAGAATTACAATTAAAAGGTAATCACAGTAACAGAGAATTGGAGGAGTATACTTCAATCCTAAACAAAGTATTTAAAATTCGAGATACTGTTTTGAAAGTAAATACGGCCTATATCAAATCTGCTGCGATGGAAGATGCTTATCGAACAGAGCCAGCTTTTAAATTACAGGGTTCTTACAGGGATATGAATAAGCTGGTTGCCAAAGTGGTTCCTATTATGAATGAGAAAGAATTGCAAACACTTTTATTATCTCATTATGAGAGTGAATCACAAACGCTAACAGCTTCAGCAGAGGCTAATTTATTGAAATATAAAGAATTGATTGGTGATCTGTCCGAAACAGAATTGCAACGTTGGAATTCTATAAAGGAAACCTTTCAAAAGAATAACAAACTCAAAGGCTTTGGCAATGCCAATGAGATGGCACAGGTTTTAGCCCAAATGATGCAGTTTTCTGAGAATCTGGAGGGAATCAAAGAAGTACTCGCAAACGGACTTAAGAAAAGGTAATTATGCTTTGCGAGCCTTCCATTTTTTGTACTGCCTTTTTAGTGACTCTTTGTTTTTATCGGCATAGATTACACCATAATAACCTACTTGCATTGCAGTGGTAAAAAGGAAAAAACGTTTAATAAGTCTGCGACCTTCCATAATTTCTTGATTAGTTATTCAATGTTAGGGATTTGCAGTCTGCTTTTAGGTTAAAGAAAGGCTAAGGTTTTGTAGTGCAATGAACTACTGAGCAAGGAATTATAGATTTTGTATTTTACTAGAATGACAAAAGCACTAAATAAACCCATTCCTAGATTTGTAGAGATTGAACCCCGAAAATTAGTTGGGCAATATGTTGAGACCACAATTTCGCTTGATGATTCAATCCAATTGTGGAAAGAATTTATGAGCAAACATAAGGAAATTGTCAATCGAATTGATTCTGGATTTTATTCTATGCAAGTGTATCCTGATGGTATGAAAATGAGTGAGTTTACTCCTGAAACTTCCTTTAAACGTTGGGCAGCTGTAGAAGTGAGTTCGCACAACCACATTCCCGAAGGAATGAGGGCAACTAACTTAGAAGGCGGACTTTATGCAGTTTTTACACATGTGGGGCCGGTAAAGGATTTCGTTAATACTTCAAACTATATCTATGGTACCTGGTTTCCACAATCGGGTTACCAGCTTGACGATCGCGCGCATTTTGAACGCCTGGGTGAAAAGTACTACGGTCCAGAACATCCCGATTCTGAAGAGGAAATCTGGGTTCCTGTTGAGCGTAAAAGGTGAGAGGTGTTATAAGTGAATTGTTTATGGGGTTTTGATTATTGAGTTATATTAAGATTTAACCACTGGAATCTGATTTTTGCTAATTCTCACAAAGAGTACTAACTACCCACTACATCTATCAACTGTGACTGCTATCATTAACCATTAACAAATAACATTTATCGATGATGGTAAGGTTCATTGCGTAAGATGGTAAAAGCTCTGTAAACTTGTTCAGTCATAAATAATCGTATCATTTGATGCGAAAAAGTCATTTTAGACAGAGATACTTTTCCTTTAGAGGCTGAATAGACTGCTGGCGAGAAACCATAGGGTCCGCCAATTACAAATACCAGTGTTTTAATGCCACTGTTCATTTTTTTCTGCAGGTAATCTGCAAATTTAACACTGCTAAAATCCTTTCCGTTTTCATCAAGTAAAATCAAATCGTCCTGTGAACTTAGTTTACCCAGAATAAGTTCGCCTTCCTTTTCCTTTTGTTGATCTTCAGAAAGGTTTTTTGTTTTTTTCAAATCTGGAATGATCTCCAACTCAAAATTCACGTAATGCTTAAGTCGTTTGGTATATACTTCTATAAGTGTATCCAGATTCCGATCATCAGTTTTGCCAATGCAAAGCAGTTTTATATTCATAAGACAAAAATATCATTTTATAGTTTTTGAACTCTTAGAAAATCGATGAGTTGAGTCTATTTTATAAAGTGGAGTTGTAAATTGAAGTCTTGTTTACATAACTTAGCACAACTATAAAATTCACAATGATTACAGAAGCTCAGCTTAAAAAGGAAATCGATCTTATAATAGAAAATGCCATCCGTGAAGATGTAGGTCCCGGTGATTATAGTTCGCTGGCCTGTATTCCAAAAGATGCTACAGGAAAGGCTAAGCTATTGGTAAAAGAAGATGGAATCATAGCTGGTGTATCCTTTGCGCTTCAGGTTTTTGCGTATGTAGATGCAGATCTACAAACAGAAATTTGCATTGAAGATGGTAGTGAAGTTAAAGTTGGTGATGTTGTGTTTTATGTGAGCGGAAGCTCTCAAAGTATCCTAAAAGCGGAACGTTTAGTTTTAAATGCTATGCAACGTATGAGTGCTATTGCTACTAAAACGAAACATTACACAAATCTGCTTAAAGGTACAGATACCAAAATTCTGGATACGCGTAAGACCACTCCCGGTTTTAGAGCTTTAGAAAAAATGGCTGTAAAATTGGGTGGAGGTGAGAATCACCGTTTTGCTCTATATGATATGGTAATGTTAAAGGATAATCATATTGATTTTGCAGGAGGAATTACAAAGGCAATTCACAAAACACAGCAGTATCTTTCAGAAAATCAAATGGACTTAAAGATTATTGTTGAAGCCAGAGATTTGAACGAAGTACAGGAAATTTTAGACGCTGGAGGTGTATATCGCATTCTTCTTGATAATTTTAATTATGCCGATACAAAAACAGCTGTTGAGCTTATCGGTGACCAATGCTATACAGAATCAAGTGGTGGTATTAATGAAGAAACCCTTGTAGAGTATGCCAAGTGCGGAGTTGATTATATCTCTAGTGGAGCACTTACACATTCAGTTTATAATATGGATTTAAGTCTAAAAGCTGTTTAGATGAGCGATGAGTTTGATGATAAACTGATCACTATTAAATTTTTACTGCCTGTAGTAAAATGGGCAAAAACGGTAATAATTCCGGGATTTGAGGGATTATCGCTCTATGACTTCTGGGAGCTTTACGCCGTAGGAATTCTTCAGGGAACTTTTGCTACTCGCGCCAGTGCCATAGCTTATAGCTTCTTTATGGCGCTGTTTCCGTTTTTTCTGTTTATCCTGAATTTAATTCCTTATGTACCAATTGATGGCTTCCAAACCGAACTATTAGGTTTTATAGACAAATTACTTCCGCCTCAAACACAGGAATTTTTTGAACCTATCTTGCTGGATATTGCAGCCAACCCTAGAGCTGGACTTCTTTCGTTTACGCTGGTTTTTGCGATTTTTCTAATGGCAAATGGGGTAAACGCTATCTTCACAGGCTTTGAATACAGTTTTCATACAGTAGTTAAACGGGATGTTTTTAAACAATATGGTGTAGCTCTGGGTGTTTCTATCATATTGGCATTGTTGTTGTTACTTGTTGTGATAGGAATACTTTATTTCCAATTCTCTGTACAGGAATTGAAAAACCGGGATTTAGTTTCCGAAAGTTCTTTGACGTTAATTTCACAGCTGGGTAGTTTTTTAGGATTGATGATTCTGATCTACGGAGTGGTAGCGACGCTTTATTATTTTGGCACTAAAGAAGGAAAGAATTGGAACTTCTTTTCAATAGGAGCCACAGTAACTACAGTCTTGTTCATTACTACTACTTATTTATTTGGTATTTATATCAACAACTTTTCTACTTACAACCAGTTATACGGTTCGTTGGGAGCTTTATTGATTTTAATGGTTTACATCTGGTTAAACTCTAACTTGCTTCTTTTGGGTTTTGAACTCAACGCCACAATGTATCGATTGAAAAGACGTCGCGATTCGAAAAAAAATGCTGCAAAGGAAACTGCAGCTGTTGAGAATAGTGTAAAATAGTGTATACTTGTTTTATAAATAATGTATATTT
>CAXPQP010000070.1:0-16714 GCA_964219495.1 Leeuwenhoekiella sp.
TATTGAAATACTGACGAAGTTCAGGAAATTCATTCTGTACGTCATTTACAAAACTCTTGGAATTAGAATTAGATTCTCGTTCCGATTTACGCTCCTTATCCTGCTCAGCATCCTCTAGTTTTAAGAATTGTTGAATAATATCATCCATCTTCTTCTTAGCTTTATTAGAATCACCAGACAACAAAGTCTCTTCAACCTGCTCCATCTGCTTCAATAACTGCCTTGCACTTTCATCTAAACTGCCAGACTCAATTAAATCCTGTAACCTGTTACGTAACTCCTCCTGTTGTTTGTAGATTTCATATTGCCTCGCTAGTTCAGCTTCGACTCCTTCTCCCGAATTACCCCCCTCTCTTGAATCTCCTTCGCCTTGAGAGCCCGACTTAGAACCGCCTTCCTTCTCACCATTTTTGCCTTCCTCTCCAAAAGACTTCTCGACATCAGAACCATTCGACTCATTGCCTCCAGGCTTCTTACCCTCGCCAAGTTTCTTAGCCAATTCCTCTTGGGACATAATAATATCACTCAGTTGTTTGCCAGATCCCTTACCCGGAGAAGGTATTGGACTACCACTACTTCCACTACCCATACTCATAGACAATTGACCTTGCATATTATCTAAAATATCAGAAAGCATATCTGCCAAAGTATTCGCACCTTTGAAAACGTATTGTTGGCTAGCAACTCCTTTGTCAATTTCATTTTCAGCAAAACGCTCTAAAGCCTGATCAAGACCATAAGCTATCTCAGTAAGTTCACTATTTATATCCTCTTCTAGAAACGGATTACGTAAAGCCAAAACAAACAAACTATCATCTATATGCTGAAAATTCTCCTTTAGCGTATTCTGCTTTACAAGATAATTTGAGAACATAGGATTTGAATTTGCAAGCCCGGAAAAATCATCTTTCAGAGACTCCTGGTCAAAAGAGAAAACAATTAAGTTATCCAGAATTTGACGGAGCATTTCAATATCTTCTTCCAGTTGCTGGGTATCCCCACCTCCACCAGAAGACATACTTTGCATCATCTGTTTACCAGACTTCTGCATTTGTTCACCTGCTTTCTTCTGTGATTTCTTTCCCTGTTGTTGGCTATCAGACGAAGGATTCTGTTCTTCACCATCTCCATTATTTCCTAAAGACTTTTCGGCATCCTTCTGCTCTTTGTCAATATTTTCTAATGGAGCAGACTCTGGCATATCTAAAGGCTTTTGAAGATTAGCATTCTCCTTACGTAACTCATCAACTTCCTTCTTCAATTCATCAAAAGATTTACTTAATTCCCTTTGTTTCTCAAGTACTGAAACTGTATTTGGGGAAGCTTCTTTAGTCTGCTCCTTACCTAAATTCTCTAATTCTCTACCGAGACGTTCCCCTTTGGTTTGTACAAAAAATCGCTTCGTCAACTCAAGCAACTGCTGCATACTACGGGTAGAATTCTTGTTATTTTTAGCCAATTCGTCAAGACGTTTCTCCAGTTCCTCATCATCCATCAACTCCTGAAGTTTGGACATTTCTTCCATTAACTTTTCCTGTTCTTTGAGTTGCTCTTCATTCTTTTCCAACCGTTTCTTAAGAAGTTCATTTGTAGGTGAAGGAACATCCATTAAATCTTCCATACGCTCCAGGCTCTTCTTCAGAGTTTCAGAATAATTCTTCATCATTTCTTCCTGAGCTTTTTGACGCTCAAAGAAAGACTGCATTTTTTTACGGTCATTAAAATCAAGCTGATTCTTCTCCCGCTGTAGATCTTGTAATTCTTTCAAATCCTGCTCGCGCTCTTGCATTTTAGAAACAGACTTATCCAAATCTTTTAAAGTCTTCTCTTGCAATTCTAATTGCTTATCCAAAGCAACATCAGCTGTCAACACATTATAAGATTCAGGAGTTGAACGAGTCACTTTGTAGCCGTGTAACGCATCATTATCACGTAGCTCGAAAAAATAAGTGTAAGCTTTACCAGCTTCTAAATTCAATTTCCCTGGAAATGCTGAATAAAATACATCTACAGTAGATTTAGACACCGGAATATCAACATATTCCTTGTTATCTTCTTGATTTTCAATATAATAAACCAATTTAAGACTATGTAGTCCATGATCATCACTTAGGCTTCCTTTATAAAATACCTGTTCAGATCCTAATAAATCTTCTTTACGCTCCAGACTCAGTTCTGGATATTCATCACGTACGACATCAATACGATAATTTAACTCTTCAAAACGCTTTAGAACGTCATTACTCGTTGCAATACTATACGTTGAAGATTTATTAAACTGACGCTCCAATTCAAACTGATTATTACTTTTCTGAAAAGGAATAACCGTATCAGAAATAAATTCTAATTCAGATGTATTACGAGTTGCGAGTCTCCAACGCACTTGCGTTCCTTCAGGTATTGTAAATGTTCCTGTATTTACAAGGGTTTCATTTCCTTTACCCAAATAAGTGGGATAATCAAGATCAACTTCAAAAGAAGTCAAAACCGGAGTTTGAACAAGACCAATTTTATACTTAACCGAACGCACACCATTTCCTTCAAACTGAAATTTCAAATCTTCACGTGCCTGATCTACTTCAAACACAAATCTTCCGCCTCCGCGGTTATTCATATAATAGGCTTCACCATTAAGATCGATTTGTACTTCTTCAGGTAATTGGTTTCCGGTAATTAGTGCTTCAATTTGATAGCTCTGCCCTTCTATTGCAAAATCTGATTTAGATACCAATTCAAAACTAAAAGGAGCCGGTGGTAAATACTCATTTTTATAATCCCATACACGTTCTGCACTCTGACTAAAAAATGAAGTCCCCTTGCTTAAACTCACTGCTCCAAAAATCAAAACAGGTATTAGAGCATATTTAATATATCTGGAATTTGATTTATAATCAATTGCCAGCGAAAACGGAACCGATTCTAATTCTTTGGTTTTTTGAGCAATACTTGCAGCGAGTAAATCAGATTGTGAATTGCTTGATTTAAGCTGAAGGGTGTTGATGAGTTTATCACGTACCTCTGGAAAATGATTTCCTATAAGTTGAGAAGCTTTTGAATAATCAATCCCTTTAGAAAGTCTGAATAGTCGAAATAAAGGCAGCCCAATAAAACGGAAAAGTAAAACCAACTCCAGTCCCACAAAGGACCAAAATAGCAATCCCCTACCCAGTTTACCCAGCCATAAAAAATACTCAACACTTAAAACCAGCAAGACATAGGTAAGCCCTATGGCTACAAAAAACAAAATACCTTTCAGAATTTCATTTTTGTAGTATTTGCTGATAAATGCCTCTAATTTTTCCTCTAACGCCATCACAATACAAACCTAATAACACTCCTTACATTCAAATAACTAAAACTACAATTTTATAGTATAGCTGATGCCTATAAAATAAACAAGTTAAGCCATATAAAACAGCCTTAGATATCAATTCAATGCAATAGAAGTTAAAACCAGACAATCGTCCCGTGTCTTAATCTTGCAGATTGAGTACCTTTGCGCTCTAAAATTTGACTATGCATCAAAATGTGAGAGTGCGTTTTGCACCCAGTCCTACCGGCCCATTGCACATAGGCGGAGTACGTACCGCTTTATACAATTATCTCTTTGCTAAAAAGCATAAGGGTACCTTCATTTTGCGTATTGAAGACACCGATCAAAACAGATATGTTGAAGGTGCGGAAGATTATATTGTGGAAGCACTTAATTGGTGCGGAATCCCATTTGACGAAGGTCCGGGAAAAGAACAAGGTTTTGGCCCCTATCGTCAAAGCGAACGTAAAGAAAAGTATTTTGCATTTGCTGAAAAACTTATTGCTTCGGGAGATGCTTACTATGCATTTGACACATCTGAAGCCTTAGATGCGCATCGTAAAGATCACGAAGAGAAAGGCAAAACATTTATTTACAATTGGCACAATCGTAATAAACTGGATAACTCCCTTAATCTTTCTGCAGAAGAAACACAGCGACGCATTGATGCCGGTGAAGATTATGTAATTCGTTTTAAATCTCCTGAGAGTGGACTATTAGAACTTGAAGATATCATTCGCGGTAGCGTAGAAGTAGATACCAGCCTTCTTGATGATAAGGTTCTGTTTAAAGCAGATGGTATGCCTACGTATCACCTTGCCAACATTGTTGATGATCATTTGATGGAAATTACACACGTAATACGTGGTGAAGAGTGGCTACCTTCAATGGCATTACACGTAATGCTGTATCGTGCATTTGGCTGGGAAGCTCCACAATTTGCGCATTTACCGCTCATTATGAAACCTGTAGGTAAAGGTAAATTGAGTAAACGTGATGGAGATAAAATGGGATTCCCGGTATTCCCATTAGAATGGAAAGATCCTAAAACCTCTGAAATTTCGGCAGGATATCGTGAAGATGGATACCTACCTGAAGCAGTTGTTAATATGCTTGCATTTTTAGGATGGAATCCTGGTACTGAAAAAGAAATCTACAGTCTAGAAGAACTAATTGCTGACTTTGATCTGGAACGTGTTCATAAATCGGGTGCAAAATTTGATCCTGAAAAAACAAAATGGTTTCAACAGCAACATTTGCATCAAACACCAGAAGCAGAACTTGTAGAGACTTTTCAAGAAATTTTAAAAACAAAGCATCACGATTATGATAATGCTTTTGTTGAAAAAGTCATCGCGATGGTTAAAGAGCGTGCTATTTTCATCGAAGATCTCTGGGAACAAGGTTATTTCTTTTTTGAACGTCCTAAGGAATACGATGAGAAAGCTGCCAAAAAAGCCTGGAAAGAAGATACCGGTGATTTGATGACACATCTCTCAAAAATCATCAATGAAACCGAACCTTTTGATGCACAAACGCTTTCAGCAAATGTAAAAGGATGGATCACTTCAGAAAACCTTGGTTTTGGTAAAGTGATGCAACCCTTACGTCTTAGTCTGGTAGGTTCTATGTCTGGGCCAGATGTTTTTGATATTGCAGCAACTATAGGCAAAGAGAGAACGCTAGAACGCATTCGCTTTGCGATAGAAAGCTTATAAATAAATAATGATACCTGCAGTAATAAGCCCTAGATTGCCTTTGAAGTTTGTTGCTGCAGGATCTTTCAATTGAAGGTCTTCTGCATTCAATCTATTCAGGATATTAGTAAACCCATATTGATAAGCAGCTGTTAACCGTACCCACTCCAAACCACCCGTAATTCCGGCAGTTACTACTCCATTGACACGTGTAATTTCTTCCAGGTCACCTGCCTGCAATAAGGTATATCCTTCAACAAATTGATTTTCCTGGTTTTGATCATCTAGTTTTAAAGCTCCATTAATTTGTAAAATGGGACCAAACTCTATACTAAGATGTTCACCAGCGATTAAATAACTGGCTAAAAACTTTACCTGAGCCCCACTCAGCGTGTAAGCCAATGCCTCTTCCCTACCCTGAATTTCAATACCGGTTTGAATAAAATCTACTCCGTAAATAAGATCAAAATTATTGTAGAACGCTCCACGAGTTGATAAACCAGCAAGAAAACCATCTGACTTTAGAGTCGTAAATGAATTTGTTTGCAAATTGCTTTGAGCATAAACGCCTTGTAAACCTATTCGGTTATAAATTGTTTTAGAACGCTGCGCGTGAAGTGAAAAACCTAGAAGTAGTGCGGAAATTAAAATAAGTGATCTCAAGCTGTTACGAAATTTTCAAAATTGCGACAAATCTATTGTATTTTTGATAGGTACGCTCCTACTCATCTTTAATAATTCAAAAATCAATACTTATGACTTATTTCGTACCAGCAATTCTCTTTGTCGGTTTATTACTTTTAATTTCAAGCATCTTTATGGTAAAACAGCAAACCGCTGCAATCATAGAACGCTTTGGAAAATTTACCAGCATTCGCAACTCAGGTCTTCAATTTAAAATTCCTTTTATAGATAAAATTGCTGGTCGCGTTAACCTGCGTATTCAACAATTAGATGTTATTGTTGAAACAAAAACCAAAGATGATGTTTTTGTACGCTTAAAGATTTCTGTACAATTTCAGGTAGTAAAATCGAATGTATACGATGCATTTTATAAGCTTGAAGATCCTCAAAATCAAATCACTTCTTATGTTTTTGACGTGGTACGTTCTGAAGTTCCAAAGATGAAGCTTGATGATGTTTTTGAACGTAAGGATGATATTGCAATTGCAGTAAAAAGTGAATTAAATCAGGCAATGACCGATTATGGTTATGACATCATTAAAACGCTTGTAACCGATATTGATCCTGACCAGCAAGTAAAAATCGCAATGAACCGTATTAACGCTTCAGAGCGTGAAAAAGTAGCTGCCGAGTACGAGGCAGAGGCAGAACGTATTAAAATCGTTGCTAAAGCGCGTGCAGAGGCCGAGAGTAAGCGTTTACAGGGTCAGGGTATAGCAGACCAGCGTAGAGAGATTGCACGCGGTCTGGAGGAGTCTGTAGAGGTTTTAAATAATGTGGGTATCAACTCACAGGAAGCTTCTGCGCTGATTGTTGTAACACAACATTATGATACGCTGCAATCTATTGGAGAAGAGACTAACAGTAATTTGATTCTGTTACCAAATTCACCACAGGCAGGTAGTGATATGCTTAACAATATGATCGCAAGTTTTGTAGCTTCAAATCAAATAGGTGAAGAAATGAAAAAACGTAATGCCGAATTAGGTATTGAAGCTAAACCTAAAAAACCAAAACGTCAAAAACCAAAATCTGGTTATACCGAGGATCTGGATAATCCTGAAGATTTTAGTTAAACCAATAAAAAAGCCGGGAAGTTCCCGGCTTTTTTATATTTACAATCCAAGTATTTAAAACTTATGGACAGTCTATTTAATCTTTGTTCTCGTCTATATTTTTAACCTTGACTTTCTTAATTCCCAGTATTTTATTCACAGCTTTGAGAACCACAGCTTTCTGTACAATAGCACCAAAGGTCCCAGCAATTAAACTTACTGGAGAAAATGCGGCTTTACTATCATTAATACTCAGCTTAAGCTGCTCTTCATCAATCTGTTGCTGAAGCTTCAGTATTTTTAAATCGTGTTCTATCTGTTCAAAGGATTTATATACTTTCATAATTATTCTTCTAGTTTTTTAAACTCGTCATCTAGAACCTTTTTTTGAGTTGAATCGTTAAAAAATATTTTGGAATACTTTTTCAATACAATCTCTGTAATAATCGGTTTACCAACGATTTTATAAATTATGAAAATACCAAGGTAAATTCCTGCTACAATAAAATAACCATAACTCAAACTGCCTAATGCATCACCAATTGTTATAGCAACACCTACAGACATAAAGAGTATAAAAACGATGAAAATACTGCCACTTACCATTAGATTAACTAATGAAACTGCACCATCCATCATTTTCTTAAAGCTATCTAACTTATAATATTCCAGACTACTACTGAAATATTTTTTAGCATCTTCAGAAACCTTGTTTATATGTTCAGAAAAATTAAATATAGACATGAACCTTATGCTTTAGCAGTTGGCACGTCGATATCTTGCACATCATTAACCACTTCCTGAGAAGCTTTAGCATTCTTTTTACGTAATTCTTCTAGCTTGCGTTCCATAGTTACTAAGATATCATCTGCCTTAGAACTTGCTGTCTTAAGAGTATCTTCTAGTTTAGAATCAAATGATTTTTTTGCTTGTTTAGCAGAAGCTGAAAGATGCTCTGAAGTTTCATTAATCTGTTGTTCAAGCTTTTTCTTGGCTTCTTTAGCATTTTTAGCAATTTTCTTTCTGGTTTTATCTCCACTCTCTGGCGCATAAAGTAATCCAAGACCTGCGCCAATTGCTGCACCGGTTACTAAAGCTAAAATTGTATTTCCTGTTTTTGACATGATAATTAGGTTTTTTGTTCAATTCAAAGGTACTGTTGAACGCTGCCATTCTCCGTTAATAACCGGTTAATAAATTGACTATTAACCTTAAAGGAATGCTAAAAAAGAGTCTCGAGGACCCTTTTTCATTATTATTTTATTAGACCTTTTAGATTCCTTTTACAGATTCTTCCAATAAGTGTTCTCCAGATGTTTTCATTTCTTCCAGATAATTAGCCACATCGGCATCATTGCTATCTGCTTTTCCGAGCTTTATAAGAACAATTAAAGTCTCTAAAACTGCAAGTCGCGTACCTATCTTTTTAGCGGAAGTATTAAAAAGATCTTTCAATTCTTTAAAATCAACATCTTTTGCCAACTCACGTATACGCGTAATCGCTTTAACCCTTTTTTCATCAGGAATCTGAGCCAGCTTCTTACCTACTTTTTTAATCTCATTAAGTGCAGGAATTTGAGGGATATTCTTTTTAGGTTGAGCAGCAGGTTTCTTTTCAGGCTCTGTTTTAGATTCAACCTTTGCCCAGGTATCTCTTAAACCTACCGTACGATTGAAAATAAGCTGATCTGAAGTACTTTCTTTATCAACATTAAAATAACCTATACGCTGAAACTGAAAACTCTCATAAGGCTTTGCTTCCGCTAAACCAGGCTCCAAATAACCTGTGATAACTTCTAAAGATTTTGGATTAAGATGCTCCATAAAATCTACTTCCTTATCACCATCTGGAGATTCGTTGTTAAATAGTCGATCGTAAAGACGTACTTCTGCTTTAATGGCATGTGCCACAGATACCCAATGCAAAGTACCTTTAACCTTACGTAAACTGGCTTCTGTACCGCTTCCACTTTGGGAATCTGCATCGTAAGTACAGTGAATCTCCGTTATTTTTCCGGTTTCATCTTTTACAACAGATTCCCCTTTAATGATATAAGCATTTTTAAGACGTACTTCTTTGCCTAATGAAAGTCTGAAGTATTTACTATTTGCCTGCTCTTTAAAGTCATCACGCTCAATATACAGTTCTTTAGAAAACGGTACTTTTCTAAAACCGGCACTTTCATCTTCCGGATTATTTTCAGCCTCAAGCCATTCTACCTTATCCTCAGGATAATTATCTATTATCAATTTTACCGGATCTAAAACGGCCATTACGCGCGGCGCAGTTTTATTTAGATCTTCACGTACATTAAATTCTAGTAATGAAACATCTATCACATTATCACGCTTGGCAACACCCACAGTATCAATAAAATTCTTGATTGAATCTGGAGTGTATCCTCTGCGACGTAATCCCGAAATTGTAGGCATACGCGGGTCATCCCAGCCGCTTACAATCCCCTCTTCTACCAGCCTAAGCAGCTTACGCTTACTCATTATAGTATAACTTAGATTAAGACGTGCAAATTCGCGTTGTTTTGGCTTTACACCATCAGTGTAAACATTATCAACAAACCATTCATACAAAGGTCTGTGAGGCTTAAATTCTAGCGAACATAAACTGTGGGAAATATGCTCTAAATAATCACTCTCACCGTGAGCCCAGTCATACATAGGATATATATGCCAGGTTGTACCCGTACGATGATGCGCTTTATTTACAACCCGATACATAATTGGGTCACGTAACAGCATATTTGGCGAAGTCATATCAATTTTAGCACGCAATACATGAACTCCTTCCGGGAATTCACCATTTTTCATTTGCTCAAACAGTTCCAGGTTTTCTTCAACCGAACGATTGCGATATGGACTGTTAGTTCCAGGTTCTGTTGGAGTTCCTTTTTGCTCGGCCATAGCTTCGCTAGTCTGAGAATCTACGTAAGCCTTTCCTTCTTTTATAAGCTGAATCGCCCAGTCATATAACTGCTGAAAGTAATCTGAAGAATAGCAAACCTGATCCCATTTAAAACCAAGCCATTTGATATCTTCCTGAATAGCATCTACATATTCCTGCTCTTCCTTAGACGGATTGGTATCATCAAATCTCAAATTTACAGGAGCCTGATACTTCTCACCCAAACCAAAACTGATGCATATTGCCTTACAATGACCTATGTGCAAATAACCATTAGGTTCTGGTGGAAATCGAAATCTCAATTTAGACTCCGGAAAACCATTCTTAATATCTTCTTCTACGATTTGCTCTAAAAAATTGAGCGCTACATATTCTTCTGCCATATCTATTTTATGATAACTACAATTGCAGATTTCCCTGCCTGTAAAGTGGGTAAAATTAGTAAAAATCACACTGCTTTAGGCTTGCAAGGAGTATTTAAAACAGAAGCTAACTATCTTATGTAATATCTTTGTCCATCAACGACTACCTAAAATGGTTGAATAGTTAATCAAATGAATAAAATGGGAATAATAAAGCTCAATAAAGTAAAAGTTTATGCCTATCACGGCTGTCTTATTGAAGAAGGTCAAATAGGTTCTGACTATCTGGTAGATTTGAAAGTAAAATCCAATCTTGTGAAAGCTTCCCTGAGTGATGAATTAATGGATACTGTAGATTATGTGCATCTCAATAAAATAATCAAAGAAGAGATGGCAGAACGTTCAAAATTACTCGAGCACGTCTGTAAACGCATACTAGACCGGGCTTTTGCAGAAATTCCTGAACTCGAAAAAGCTACTGTAACTGTACGTAAAATCAATCCTCCCATAGGTGGTGATGTAGCATCAGTTGGGGTTACACTTACTAAAAAGCGATAATCTCTTTAATATCTAAAGAAAAAACATAAATTTGCAGTCCTGAATAAAAAGGGTGTCGTGGCCGAGTGGCTAGGCAGTGGTCTGCAACACCACGTACAGCGGTTCGAATCCGCTCGACACCTCTACAAAGACCCTTCTAAATGGAAGGGTCTTTTTTTGTTTTAATAGTATTGAATGTAAATACGTAAGCGGTTCTCCCGAAACTTTGGGACGCTCGGCATCTCTGCAAACACTTTTTAAAAGGAGGGTTTTTAGATATGTTTAAAGTTGAATTCGTTATTTACAGATTCAAACTATCTATTCCGAACTGGTTCTCAGGCGTTATTTCTTCAATACGTTTCTCGAGCTGTTGAACTTCAGAAGGAAAAATTCCCTTAGATATTAACAGCAGTCCAAACAATAACATCAGAATACTAATAACCTGCTTAATTCGAGCAATACGAAATGGTGTAAGCTTACTGCGTAATTTTTTAGCCAGAAGAATTTTTACTACATCTATCAACAGGTAAGTCCCGAGAATTACACTGAAAAATAACAATAATCGATCACCATCCATATCGAGCGCGGGGCCGGCAGATATAAGGATTACCAGCCAAAAACCCAGAACTCCAATATTTATAAAGTTGAGTAAAAATCCCTTTACAAAAAGTCCGAGATAATTACGTTTACTCATTATTACCGTAGGATGCTCATCATCATCAAGCTTATTTTTACGTACCCGTAAAAATGAAATCACCCCGTAAACAGATAATAACATCCCACCAAATACAAACAAAGCAGGATCATCTTTAAGCTTATCAAGTAACTGATTGGTACTGAAATAAGCTATGAGAATAAAAATAGTATCGGCGCAAACAACGCCTATATCAAAAACAAAAGCCGCTCTAAATCCTTTTAAAGCAGCAGTTTCTAATAATACAAAAAATACAGGACCAACTAAGAAAGCGAGTAAAAAACCCAGAGGAATAGCTGTTGAAAGGTCTTGTAACATTTAGGAGTATCAAAATCTTTCCGCGAGTGCGGCGTTAACAATTGTCAAATTAGGAAAACAACCTTGATTATTTGTTTAAAACCTAAAAGATTTTAGGTAGCTACCTGCAAAAATAATTAAAAAGCCCGAAAACTACCTTTTTTGATACCTGTGGGTTTGATTAGTCATTCATCAACTTGACGCGACCACCTATAAATTTATCTTTAATTAATTCTGTAGGATTACCATAAACATAAACATCTCCACCCGCTCTCAGTTTTATATCTGCAGTTCTTCTGGCAAAAATTTCTGCCTCTCCACCAGCCTGAATACGTAATTGTGTATCTGTAGTTTCTAATTCTTTACCATTGTAAATACCACCGGTATTTATTTCTACACTTTGAGTTTTAGCACTACCACTAACTCGTATGATACCACCTGTTACTGCTCTAAGTTCAGCTGTTTTTACATTGATACCAGCCAAAACTCTAGCTCCTTCCTGAACTCTAATTTCAATAGCATCTTGTTCCAGGAGTTCATTCATATTTATTTCGGCACCTTCATTTCCATCGATAACTTTCAAATCGGTAAAATAAACTTCTACAAAAGTCTCATTACCATCAAAAATCTTATCGATATCCATACGAATCTTAAGAATCCCATCTTTATTGATAAGTTCAATATCATCGGTATCCTTTCCTTTTAAAACAACCTTATTTTTAGTTGATTTGATAAGGTTTACCCGCATACGGTCAAAAACCTTTACTTCGGTAAAATCTCCTATATCTTCTACTTTTTCCTGTGCCTGGAGCGCAGCAGTAACTAGTATTAAAAGTGCAATAAGTTGATTTCTCATAATGTTGTGTTTTTCTTTCTGTTTTAAAGACAAAAGCATTCAGGTTTTGTTACACCTGCATTAATCTTCAATTGCAGATTTTATACCAACCAGATCAAAATCAAGATGTTTTTTAACAAGATCTGCTTCTTTCACTTTCACATAAACCTCATCACCAAGCGTGATAACCTGCTTGGTTTTACGACCTACCACAGCATATTGATCACGGTCAAAGTCAAAATGATCGCCCTTAATATCCCGTAAACGAATCATTCCCTCGCATTTGTTATCAATGATTTCCACATATATTCCCCATTCGGTAACTCCAGAAATTACACCCAGGAAGGTCTCATCTTTATGATCCTGCATAAATTTAACCTGCATATACTTGATAGAATCACGCTCAGCGCTGGTAGCTAAATATTCCATCTCACTACTATGCTTACATTTTTGCTCGTATTCTTCTTCATTTGCAGATTTACCCTGATCGAGATAATGCTGTAATAAGCGATGTACCATCACATCTGGATAACGACGTATAGGTGAAGTAAAGTGTGTGTAGTAGTCAAATGCCAGACCATAATGGCCAATATTATCTGTACTGTAAACCGCTTTACTCATCGTACGTATTGCCAGAGTATCAATAAGATTTTGCTCCTTTTTACCCGAAACATCACTCAACAAGGTATTCAAAGAAGCGGTGGTAGATTTACGGTCTTTAAGATTCATCTTATAACCAAAACGACCAGCAATACTTTGTAATGCAGCCAGTTTTTCATCATCTGGTTCATCGTGAATACGGTAAACAAAAGTCTTTTTAGGTGTTTGTTTGCCTATAAATTCAGCTACTTTTTTATTCGCCAGAAGCATAAATTCTTCAATAAGTTTATTGGCATCTTTTGAAGATTTAAAGTAAACACCAACAGGATCATTGTCTTCATCAAGATTGAATTTTACTTCAACCTTATCAAATGAAATAGCACCATCTTTCATACGCTGTCTGCGCATGATTTTAGCAATACGATCAAGTTCAAGAGTAGCATTTACAATATTCATGTCTGCAGTATACTCGCTTCCTGTAAGTGAAATATCTGCAGGTATAATCCCACTGCGTGTTTCAATTATATGCTGAGCTTCTTCATAGGCAAAACGAGCATCACTGTACGTAACTGTTCGTCCAAACCATTGATTCTTAAACTTACCAGAAGATTTATCTAATTCAAAAACTGCTGAGAAGGTATATTTTTCTTCATTAGGCCGAAGGGAACATGCATTATTCGATAAAATCTCTGGTAACATAGGCACTACTCGATCTACCAAATACACTGAAGTCGCACGCTCATAAGCTTCTTCATCGAGAATACTTCCGGGAATTACATAATGAGAAACATCTGCAATGTGAATTCCTACTTCATAATTTCCATTTTCAAGTACCTGAAAACTTAAGGCATCATCAAAATCTTTCGCATCTTTAGGATCTATAGTAAATGTCAACACATCACGCATATCACGACGTTTTACGATCTCATCTTCCTTAATACTGGTATCCAGTTTATTGGCAAACGCTTCAATCTCTTCAGGGAAATCGTGAGGCAAACCATACTGAGCCAGAATAGAATGAATTTCTGTATTGTGCTCACCAGGCATACCCAGAACTTTTATGATAGTTCCAAATGGTGAATCTGCCTTTTCTGGCCAATCGTCAATTTTAACCAATACCTTTTCACCATCCTGTGCACCATTAAGCTTATTCTTAGGGACAAAAACATCGGTTCGCATCTTACCTTCAGCCGAAGTATTAACAAAGGCAAAATTCTTTTGCATCTGCACTACTCCAACAAATTCATCAGTTTTACGCTCCAGTATTTCTACAATTTCACCTTCATGCTTTTTACTTCGACGTTGCTTATAAACGTAAACTTTAACGGTATCACCATGTAAAGCTTTATTCATATTGTTTTTAGGAATGTAGATGTCCTGCTCCATTCCTTCTACAACTACATACCCATCTCCTTTTGTGGTACTATCTAAGGTACCTGTGTGATAATGTGTAGTAGGATTAAACGTGTATTTACCGCGATCGGTCTCTTCAATATGCTTTTTAGCCTGTAATTGAGATAGATTTTTTACAATCTGGTTACGGCTATTAGGATCATCAACATTTAGTTTAGCAGCTATCTGTTTATGATTAAATGATTTACCAGGTTCCCGTTTAAGTATTTTTAATATTTTTTGGGTAAGATCACCAATTTCTGGACTTGATCTTCTTCTTTTTTTGTTTGGCATTAAATGCTTTGTATTTAATTCTTTATCTGGAAAGAGGTGAATCCAATAATCTAGATATCTTCAAGATCAGGATTCAAACCGAGAATCTCCTAAGGTACAGGAAATTTTACGTAACTCCTAAGTGCGTGTTAACATCAGCAAAATTAAGTTTAAATACTTTAGTATAATTATCTAGAACGTAAACATTTAGTTAATGTTAGCTTCAAAAGAGCATTCAATTAAATCCTAACTCAAACTTGACATAGAATTTACATAGAAAACAACTGTAATTGTTAAAGTTTTATTAATTTTGTCTTAAGTAAGTTGCCAAAAATAGTGTTATGAAAGCAATTCAAATCAAACGTTATTCGGTAGTAATTCTTTTTGTATCCATTTTTATTCTCGGATTTCTAGGGGTTATTTCCTATGTTAATTCAATCTTTTAAACGGAACTTTTTAGTAAGAATCAAGACTCTAATTTTTAGGGTCTTTTTTTTTGCTTTCACTCAATCAGTTTTCAAAACATGTTGTTATCAACAACTAATACTATTATCATTTTTCTTTTTTGAAATTTTAAAATAAAGATGATGCTTATAATAGCTTGTTAAGAGCGGTATAACTTAGGCTCATAAAAACTTGGAATTTTTCTTATTGACATTTATGAACGTTTTATAAAGAGTTTTTCAGCACAAAAAATACTTGATTTTTAAGCTTTTATAATTCGCTATCAACAATTGTTGAAAACCAAAATCAGCATCTTTTTATTGATAAAATCTTACTAACATTTATTAAAAATGAAGATTGATTTGTCTCATAACTTTTCAATAAAAAAGAAAACATTTTTCTTGACTCGTATGGGGTAAACGTTGCTTTGAATTTTTTCGTTTAAAAAGCAATTTTCATTTTGTTTTTTTGATGACAACTTATGAACAGTCATGTTAACTAAATGTTAACTGGTTTGAAATCAGCTAAAATGGAAAATTGTATTTCTATACTGTGCTAAGCTTAACTCTATCTTTGTGAATAAGTAGAAATGATCTACAAACTTGCTCAAAAATGCATTATGGGACATAATCATAACCACGCTCACGGCCATCATCACGACCATGGATCTGATTTAAGCGGACGTAATTTACTTATAAGCATATTTTTAAATATACTGATTACGCTGGCTCAGGCTATTGGTGGAATCATTTCTGGTAGTTTGTCATTGCTATCTGATGCTGCACATAATCTAAGCGATGTGTTATCGCTTGTTGTAAGTTATATCGCGCGGGTTCTATCTAAACGTCAGGCTTCTATTGATAAAACTTTTGGTTATAAACGCGCTGAAATCGTAGCTGCATTTATAAACGCTGCTACACTTATTGTGGTTGCGCTTCTACTTATTAAGGAAGCTGTAGTTCGTTATTTCGAGCCTCAACCTATTGAATCTAACCTGGTAATTTGGCTTGCAATTCTTGGTATTGTTGCAAATGGTTTTAGTGTATTGTTAATAAAGAAAGACAGCGATTCTAATATGAATATGAAGTCTGCTTATTTACATTTACTTACCGATATGATGGCTTCTGTTGCAGTTCTTGTGGGAGGAATTTTGATGAGTCTTTTTGAATTGTACTGGATTGATAGCTTATTAACATTGGCTATAAGTATCTACCTAATCGTAATGGGTTATGGCCTTTTAAAGTCTTCTTTAAAAGTTTTGATGTTATTCAGCCCACAGGAAATTCATTTAGAAGGCCTGGTCGATAAGGTTAAAGAAATTTCACAGATAAAAAATATGCATCATATACATGTTTGGCAATTAAATGAAAAGCAAACACACCTGGAAGCTCATATTGATTTAGAAGCAAATATTACAATTAGTGAATTTGACAGTATTCTCGATAAAATAGAACATCTTGCGCACGAATTTGGAATCAATCATATCAATATTCAGCCAGAATTTGAAAAGGAGGATGATAAGAAGATGATTGTACAACACTAATTTTTTTGATGGAAATTAAAGTTTTAAAATTTGAAGAATTCAGTCTTCAAACATTATATGAAGCGTTG